>NZ_LMKU01000005.1:1236-4139 GCF_001421635.1 Sphingomonas sp. Leaf25 | reverse complement strand
TCACCGACCAGCAAGTGAGGCTCTACATGAATGCCCGTCTGACCCGTCCGCAAACCACCGCTGCCGCCATGGCCGGCATCTCCGTCGCGACCGGCCGTCGCATCGAGCGCGACCCACGACCGCCATCGGCGCGCAAGGAGGCGCGCCGGTACCGCACGCGCACCGACCCGCTGGAAGGGCTGTGGGACGAGGTCGTCGTTCCCATGCTGAAATCAGCGCCCGGCCTGCGCCCGGTGACGGTGCTGGGTGAGCTGGACCGCCGTCATCCCGACCGGGTCACCCCGGCCATCCGGCGTACCCTGGAGCGGCGCATGCGCGCCTGGAAGGCGCTGCACGGCCCGGACCGGGAGGTCATGTTTCCCCAGACCCATGGCCCGGGCCGCATGGGACTTTCCGACTTCACCGACATGGGCAAGCTGGGCGTGTGCGTCGCCGGGGTACCGCTCGACCACCGGCTCTATCATTTCGCGCTGGTCTACTCCGGGTTCGAGCACGGTGAGGTCGTGCTGGGCGGGGAGAGCTACACCGCGCTGGCGACCGGGCTGTCGCAGGCACTCGCCGTCCTGGGCGGCGCGCCGCACGAGCACCGCTCCGACAGCCTGTCGGCCGCGTTCCGCAACCTGTGCAGCGACGACGCGCAGGATCTCACCCGCCGCTTCGCCGCGCTCGCGGCGCATTACGGCATGGTGCCGACGCGCAACAACCGCGGCGTCGCGCACGAGAACGGCGCCATCGAGAGCCGCCATGGCCATCTGAAGGACCGCATCGCACAGGCGCTGCTGCTGCGCGGCTCGTCCAACTTTGAGACCCTCGACGACTATCGCACCTTCGTGAGCGGCGGCGTCGCCGACCATAACCGGCGGCACGCCGACGCAATCGATATCGAGCGGGCGTATCTGCGCGCGCTGCCGCCTGCATCGCCGGCAACGTGGGACGAAGCCAGCGTGCGCGTCACCAGCTCGTCCGGCTTCTCGTTCCGCCACGCCTTCTACACCGTGCCTTCACGGCTCATCGGACATCGCCTGCACCTGCGCGTCCACGACGAGCGCATCGAGGCGTTCCTGGGAGCAGCGCTCGTGGTGACGCTGCCGCGCGGTCGCGCGCCGGCGAAGACGGCCGGGCGCACCACCACCCACGTCGTCGACTATCGTCACGTCATCGGCTCGCTGCGCGCGAAACCAGGAGCGCTCGCCGGCCTCAGCTACCGTGATGCACTGTGGCCACGCCCGGCGTACCGGCGGGCATGGGACGCGCTCAACGCCGTCAGGTCCGCGCGCGATGCCGGACGGACCATGGTCGGCCTGCTCGCGCTCGCCCACGACCAGGGCGTCGAGGCCGATCTCGCCGTCGCGCTCGACGCTATCCTCGATGCCGGCGGACTGCCCGACCTCGCCGATCTGCGCGCCCGCTTCATGCCCGCCAGTACGACCGTGCCATCCGTCCATGTCGAGATACCCAAGCCCGCCAGCTACGACCGGCTGCTGAGCGCGACCGCGATGGAGATGGCGGCATGACCCGCACCACCGACACCGCCCGCCTGCCGCTGCTCCTGACCGAGTTGCGCCTGCCCACCGTCGCCAGGCTGTGGCCCAGCATCGGCGACACCGCCGACACCGAGGGGTGGCCGGCCGCGCGGACGCTCGCCACGCTCCTCGAACACGAGGTCGCAGAGCGCGCCAACCGCCGCACCGCCCGGCATCTCGCCGACGCTCGTCTTCCTGCCGGCAAGACCCTCGACACCTTCGACTTCGCCGCCACCCCCATGGTCAGCCTCGCGCGTATCAACGCGCTCGCGGCCGGCGACAGCTGGCTCGACAGCGGCACCAACATCCTCCTGTTCGGCCCGCCCGGCGTCGGCAAGACGCACCTGAGCGCAGCGCTTGGCCATGCGCTCGTCGAGGCTGGACACCGCGTCCTGTTCACCCGTACCACCGACCTCGTCCAGCAACTCCAGACCGCCCGCCAGGAACTGCGCCTGGCGGCCGCCATCGAGAAGCTCGACAAATACCGCCTGCTCATCCTCGACGACCTATCCTACGTCCGGAAAAGCCAGGCCGAAACCTCCGTCCTCTTCGAACTGATCAGCGCCCGCTACGAGCGCCGCTCCATCCTCATCACCGCCAACCAGCCCTTCGGCGCATGGGACGACATCTTCCCCGACCCCGCCATGACCGTCGCGGCCATCGACCGCCTCGTCCACCACGCCATCATCCTCGAGATGAACACCGCCAGCTACCGGCAAAAAACCGCCCAGGCCCGCATCACCGACATCACCAGCAGCGCGGATCCATCACCTTCTAATTGACGCCGCGCGTCAATTAGCCGACCAACACATGCCCGCAGGCGCTCATCCTAATTGACGCGCTCCGCTGATCGTAATTGTCGCGCCATACTCGCCTGCATCAAGCTCTAATCGGCTCCCCCGCATGCGCGGGGATAGACCCGGCGAGCCTTTCGAGGCGGCGGCCATTCTCGGGGCTCCCCCGCATGCGCGGGGATAGACCCGACGCCGCGCGCGGCGTCATGGTGGCGACGGCGGCTCCCCCGCATGCGCGGGGATAGACCCAGCAAGGATCACGGGCAGGACGCCGCAAGCGAGGCTCCCCCGCATGCGCGGGGATAGACCCGGACATAACCGCCATCACGCACAAAAAAAGAGGGCTCCCCCGCATGCGCGGGGATAGACCCTGCTGGGCTTGCCGGGGCGTAGTGACGGTGTGGGCTCCCCCGCATGCGCGGGGATAGACCCCTGCCAGCCAGAGCATCAGCTATCCTTCGGCTGGCTCCCCCGCATGCGCGGGGATAGACCCCGGGTGTCCAGTACATCGATCGACGCATGGGCGGCTCCCCCGCATGCGCGGGGATAGACCCAGCGTCCACCGATCCCCAAGCGCCTCGAAAGG
>NZ_LMKU01000005.1:0-1216 GCF_001421635.1 Sphingomonas sp. Leaf25 | reverse complement strand
CCTTCGCCAGATAGTCGGCGTCGTTTTCCGGCACAGGCTCCCCCGCATGCGCGGGGATAGACCCAGCGCCTATCGTGGACGGCGGCAAGCTGCCGCGGCTCCCCCGCATGCGCGGGGATAGACCCCTCCGCGTCGACCTTACGCCGGAAGTGCGCAGGGCTCCCCCGCATGCGCGGGGATAGACCCGCGAATTTCACCATTGCCGGATGATTGCCGAGGGCTCCCCCGCATGCGCGGGGATAGACCCATCTTCTGCATGGCGTCCGAATACCGCCGGCCGGCTCCCCCGCATGCGCGGGGATAGACCCCGGATCGGCACATGCAGCGCATCAGCAGCGCCGGCTCCCCCGCATGCGCGGGGATAGACCCCCTCCAGCTCGAACCGGCCGGTCTTGCGGATGGGCTCCCCCGCATGCGCGGGGATAGACCCTCGACGTCATCACCACCCGCCATGGCGGGTTCGGCTCCCCCGCATGCGCGGGGATAGACCCGATCTTCGAAGCGGTGAACGCTCACGACATTTGGCTCCCCCGCATGCGCGGGGATAGACCCGACGTGACGCGGCCGGTCACGATGAGTCCGTTGGCTCCCCCGCATGCGCGGGGATAGACCCTCGATTGCGGCTTGCCCGGTGCGCTTCCGCATGGCTCCCCCGCATGCGCGGGGATAGACCCCCAGCACGAAACCGCCGCTCAAGAACGCCGCCGGCTCCCCCGCATGCGCGGGGATAGACCCAGCGCCATCGGTCCCATCGCCGCCGCGTAGCCGGCTCCCCCGCATGCGCGGGGATAGACCCCGGGGATCGGAGAAGATCGAAAGAGCGCCGCCGGCTCCCCCGCATGCGCGGGGATAGACCCTATCTTGGGCGCGCGCTGCCTGATGGCCTGCAGGCTCCCCCGCATGCGCGGGGATAGACCGCGCGGCTGTTCACGAGGTACGGCGTCGAGACGGGCTCCCCCGCATGCGCGGGGATAGACCCTATCAGCCGACGATCGACGATGCCGAAAAGTTGGCTCCCCCGCATGCGCGGGGATAGACCCAACATCCATGGGCAGCTGCCTTTCTATCTCGGGGCTCCCCCGCATGCGCGGGGATAGACCATGGTCTGAACACAAGTGTCCTATGGCATGGATGGCTCCCCCGCATGCGCGGGGATTGAAGCGTCCCGGGTTTCCTGGAGGCTCCCACTTGTGAGTAGGAGCATCGGTAATGAGCA
>NZ_LMKU01000004.1:1211-4795 GCF_001421635.1 Sphingomonas sp. Leaf25 | reverse complement strand
CGTCCGTCAGCGTCCGTCTGCTCAAGGCTTGCCTCCTTCGCCAGCCTTGAATCAGAACTACCGACGATTGAAAATCCTCCAAATGCAGACACGGCCTAGGGTTAGCCGCAACCTGGATCATATTTTCCATCGACGTGACGGAGGTGAGAGCCGCCATGAGATTGTCGAAATACTATCCCGACGGGAACGATGGACAAACTCCTCCGCTTGGAGGCAGCCGTACGATGGCGCATGATGCCGGAACGGTCGGTGCGGGGGGCGGAGCATGGCAGGGGGAAAACGTTCGGGGATGGTCGCGCGGGCCCTCCTGCTGGTCCCGGCGGCCTGGATGGCAACCATCTTGCATGGGCAGGTGCCCAGCACGCCCGGTGTCGTCCACGCCGGCAGCAGCAGCGTGCCGCCAAAGAGTCCGCACGAAGGGTGGTGGCGCGGGTATATGGCCGCACCGCGGGTCCGCCTGCCGGATGGTCGACGGCTGACCTTGTTCTGCCAGGGCAAGGGGACGCCGGTGGTGATCCTGGATATCGGGCTGGGCGGAGGCGCTTGGGGATGGTCGACGGTTCAGAGCGAGATGGCCCGGCAGACGCGCGTCTGTTCGTATGACCGCGCGGGCTATTCGAACAGCGATCCGGCAAGGACGCCGCGTACCTTCGATGCGCTCGAAGCGGATCTGGCCGCGCTTCTGTCGGCGGCGCGGCTTCGTGGCCCCTATGTGATGGTAGGACAATCGTTGGGCGGAGCGATCGTCGGCCTGTATGCGCAGCGGCATCCCGCGAAGGTGGCCGGACTGGTGCTGGTCGATCCTGCTGTGGGTCATCAGGCGGCACGAATGGCGGCCATCGCGCCGGACGCCGACCCGACGGCCTCAAGGCTCGTGGCCGCGAGGGACTGCGCGCGGGCGGCGAACGACGGCACTCTCCTTCCGGGCAGCAAGGCGGAGACGTCATGCGTGGCGGCCGACCGGCCCGGCTTCGAGCCGCCCGCCTTCGCCAGCGACACCTATCGCCGGTGGCAGCGCGGCTCCAACCTGCGCGCGAAGCTGGCGGAAACCGAAGGATTGGACTTCGCGACGCTGTCATGGCCGCGCGGTGCGCGGACGGAGGCGCGCATCCTCGTCCTGACGCGCTCGTTCAGCCCGACAGGGCATTCCAGAGCCCGCGAGATGTGGGCGCTGTGGAACACGATGCACGACGAGGTGGCGGCCAGCTCGGCCGATGGCCTGAATTGCGTCGTGCCGCGGTCGACCCATAGCATGATGTCCTCCAGACCAGACGCCGTGATCGACGCGGTGTCGACGATGGTCGACGCCGTGCGCGGCCACCGCCGGATCGGGACCCGATGCCGCTATTCGGACTGAGGTAGGCCAGTGGGACGCAGATGGCATGATCCCGCCAGCGACCCATGCTGGTCTGTCCCGTTTTCTGATCGCAAACGAAACAGCTCAGGCCGTCTCGCGTGCCGTTCCTTCGCGGGAAAGGTTGGTATGGTTATCGTACCGCAACGATAATGCAGATGGACGAACGTAACGTAGAGAACGCTTTCGACGTTGGCGATCGAGCACGGGCCGAGTTGGCAGACTTGATAGATCGACAGATGCAGCCTTTGGGCGACGTGGTTTTAGCCAAGCTGCCTATTGCCGAGGGGCAAACTGTCATGGATGTTGGCTGCGGGGCTGGAGAGGCGACCATGCAGTTAGCGGAGTTGTTGGCCCCCACGGTCAGGTCATCGGAGTCGACATAGCTCCGCGCGTCATCGCGCTCGCCGAACGTCGGGCGATGGACACGTCCAATGTGACGTTTCTCCAAGATGACGCTGGCATAATGTCTCTGCCGGGTCATTCTTTGGACATCATATTCTCACGCTTCGTAACGATGTTCTTTTCTGATCCTGTAGCGGCGTTCCACAATATGCGTCGGATGCTAAAGCCTGGAGGCAAAATAGGCTTCGTCTGCTGGCGGTCGGTAGATGAAATAAGTTGGACTCATTTTGCATCAATGTCGCCAGATTGCCTATCGCGGTCGATCCGTCGCCGTACAGCTTTGAACAAGCGCCTGCCATTGAGCAGGTGCTTACGGCGTCTGGCTTCCGGGATGTCGTCATCGAGGCGCTCGATGTACGGATAACCGCCGGTAATACCGCTTCGACCCTGAAAGTCGTGACAAGGGTTGGCGGTCTTGGGAAGGCCCTACGAGAAAACCCGAACCTGTTGCCGGTTGCGGAGCCAATCGTGCGCTCGGCGCTCGCAGCGCGTGAACGGGATGGCTTGGTGTACCTGGGATCGGCAACATGGATCGTAACAGCCACGGCATGAAATTTGCCGATGCCGACTTTCCCAATTCACCATCGTCGTGGGAAAGCCTCGGCCGTTTCGATCGCCGTCCGTTTCCAGGGAAAGACACTATGTCGGCTTTCAACCTGTCACGGCTGCGGGAAATGCGCCTGCAGCCAGACAAGGATTGCAGATGCCAGCGCGATGCGGTGGTCATTATAACTGTGGTCCGTTGCGAACCGCAGCCGGGTAGGAACCGGCCCTCCCGCAGCAGTCACTGTTGCCACCACTGCGTCCCCCGTTGGTGCAAGACCGTCATCGGCGTCGATCACCAGCACCGGGTGTCCCACCATCTCCGCAGTATTCTTTGTCCAGTCCCACGCCTTGGCATGGGCGACGATTTCGGCGGCCATGGAGGTGAAGCTCATGTTCGTGAAGCGCAAGTCCTCGGCGAAGTCGCGCTCCATCGTTGAGCGGGTTTCCGGCGCGTGCAGTCGCGAAGCCTCGGCACCCGCATTCCATGCCGATATCGTCACGAAGCCCGCGACACCGGCGTCATCGCCGATCATGACCGTGTACGAAGCCGCCCATGCTGTGGCCGAAGACGACGATCCGGGACGTGTCGACCTGTGCCTGTCGATCCGATGCACGGAGCCATTGCAGCGCCGCGCGAGCGTCCGCGATCGTGTTGCCGAGGGCGAACTGACCGGGTGAGCCCCAGACGCCTCGGTAATGGATGGCCAGGACGTTCCATCCGGTACGCTGGATTGCCCTCGCCAAGTCCAGATTGAGCTCGGTCCCCGGCAATCCGTGCAATAGCAATATCGTCGGATGCGGCCCCAAGCCGGCTGCGATAAAAAATCTGGCCGGTACGTCGACACCGCCGGTCCGGTAGCGCATCTGGACAAGCCGTGCCGGGGGCGTTGCGTTGCGAGGCGGGTCAGAGGTGGCTCGGTTTGTCTGCACAGGCTCGCGGGCTCCTTAAGTGGATCGCCGCTGGTTGATCATGCCGCTGCGAGTAGCGGCTTGTCGAAGTATATCTGGTCGGACGTACGACCGCCAAGCGCGGAGTGTGATCTTCCCCCGGTTCGGCGGACACGCTGGGTTAGCCGGTCATGCGCTGCTCGGCCTGTTCGGGCGTGAGATACCCGATGGCTGAGTGCATGCGGTGCCGGTTGTAGTATCCCTCGATGTATCCGAACAGCGCCTGCCTCGCCTCGGCCCGCGTCGCCCATCGGCACTGATGAACGAGTTCGACCTTGAGGGTGTGGAAGAAGCTCTCCATCGGGGCATTGTCGTAGCAATTGCCGGTGCG
>NZ_LMKU01000004.1:0-1116 GCF_001421635.1 Sphingomonas sp. Leaf25 | reverse complement strand
TCACCGACCAGCAAGTGAGGCTCTACATGAATGCCCGTCTGACCCGTCCGCAAACCACCGCTGTCGATGGCGGAGTAAAATGCCTCACAACGGACATTTGAAAATTCCCCACTTCTTCTGATTGGCCCTTGTCCGGGGCGAGCCCCGGACAAGGGCCAAAGCAAAATATCGGGCATGCTCCTCCTGACGGGAGGCGGTGCTGCGATGAAGAAGCTTGGAGATCTGATGATGATCCTGGATTTGCATCGCCAGGGCCTGAAGGTGGCGGTGATCGCCCGACAGGTCGGCGTCGACCGCAAGACCGTTCGTAAATACATCGCGCGCGGGCTCGAAATGCCGACCTACGGCCCCCGGCAACCGCGCGATCGCGTGCTCGACCCTTGGCTTGATTATCTAAAATCGAGGCTTGAGGCGTACCCTGGCCTGAGTGCGCAGCGCCTCCTCCGCGAGATCAGCGAGCGTGGTTACACCGGCGGCTACAGCACCGTGCGAGATACTGTGCGCGGTCTGCGGCCGGCGGGTGGCGGTAGCCCGTTCGCCGTTCGTTTCGAAACGCCGCCGGGGCAACAGGCGCAGGTCGACTTCGCGCAGTTCCGGGTGCGATTTACCAGCGCACCGGACCACGTCCAGATCGTATGGCTGTTCTCGATGGTGCTGGGCTTCTCCAGGTTGATCTGGGGACGCTTCGCGCAACGTCAGACGATGCAGACCGTCCTTGCGTGCCATAGGGCAGCGTTCGAGGCCATTGGCGGCGTGCCGCGCGAAATCCTCTACGACCGCATGAAGACGGCCGTACTCGGTGAGGATGAGGATGGCCGTGTGGTTTACAACCGCACGCTCGGCGAGTTCGCCCACCACTATGGCTTCCTGCCGAAAGCATGCCGCGCCTACCGACCCGAGACGAAGGGGAAGGTCGAGCGGCCGTTCCGCTACATCCGTGAGGACTTCTTCCTGGGCGGCACGTTCCGTGATCTCGACGACCTCAACCTCCAGTTCGGAAACTGGCTCAGCAGCGTCGCCAACCCGCGTGTTCATGCAACTACCGGCCGCGTCGTCTGTCAATCGGCGTCCAAAAAGGACCCCCTATCGGCGTGCAAAAGGGACCCCCTTCGTCGA
>NZ_LMKU01000003.1:135404-232957 GCF_001421635.1 Sphingomonas sp. Leaf25 | reverse complement strand
AAACCGGCGGACGCTCCACTTAGCAATCGCGTCGAGCTGTTCAGATGAACCGAGCCACCTCTCGGCACTCGTCCAGTCGCGTCGCAGGGAGTTGCTTAAAGCATCCGTTCCTAACGCGGTCACGAAGGCGACCCGTCGGCCCAGTCGTGCCAAATGCATTGCCGTATTCAGCGTATCGCCGCCGTAGCCCAGCGCCCAACCCGAGGTCCCCCTGGGTCTGGACGTCGACAATTCCAGCATGCCCTCACCTACGACCATGATCGTTCGATTCATCTTCGTCATACCTTTTGGCCTACCACATATCTGAAACTGGCCTGCCATAATATCTCATGCTAGGCAGGCAATTAAGAGCGAAACTAGGCCATGCGGTCAGACGCGTATCGAGAGGGGAAACTGGCGGGTGATGATGATCGAAACGATGCGCTGGTTCGGCCCGTCTGATCCGGTGAAACTACGCGATATCCGTCAGGCCGGGGCGAGTGGTGTCGTGACTGCGTTGCACGAGTCTGCCAATGGCGATGTCTGGACGAAGGAGGCAATCGAGGCACGCAAGGCCGAAATCAAGGTAGCCGGCCTCGACTGGTCCGTGGTCGAAAGCCTGCCGGTGCACGAGGCGATCAAGACGCGCGGCCCCGATCAGGATGCGCTGATCGACAATTACCGGCAGAGCCTGACCAATCTGGCGGCGTGTGGCATTCGCACGATCACCTACAACTTCATGCCGGTAATCGACTGGACCCGCACCGACCTAGCGTGGGCGATGCCCGACGGCGCGCTGGCGTTGCGCTTTGAACTGGACGCGGCGGCGGTGTTCGACCTCCATATCCTGCGCCGGGCAGGGGCCGAGCGCGACTATGATCCCGCACTGATCGAACGCGCCGCGCGCCGGTTCGCCGGCATGGACGCGGACGCACGCCACCTGCTGGAAAGAACCATCATCGCGGGACTGCCCGGCAGCGAGGAGAGCTTCGACGTCGACTGTTTCCGCAAGGCGCTCGCCCAATACGACCATGTCGATGCCGAAACGCTGCGCGCCAACCATGTTGCGTTCCTCGAAGCGGTCTGCCCGCTGGCAGATCAGCTCGGCATCCGGCTGGTCGTGCATCCCGACGATCCGCCCTTCGCGCTGTTCGGCCTGCCCCGCGTGGTCAGCACCGAAGCCGATGTGACCGCGCTGTTCGATCGCGTACCCAACCCGTCCAACGGCCTGTGCTTCTGCGCCGGATCCTTTGGCGCACGCGCCGACAACGACCTGCCCGGCATGATCGAGCGGCTGGGCGAACGGATCGGCTTTCTCCACCTCCGCTCGGTCCAGCGCGAGCCTGACGGTGCCTTTCATGAGGCCGCGCACCTCGCCGGCGACGCCGGCATGGTCGCGCTGGTGGAGGCGATCCACAGATTGCAGTCGCGCGAGGGCCGCTCGATCCCAATGCGCCCTGATCACGGCCACCAGATGCTCGACGACCTGTCGAAAAAGACCCTGCCGGGCTATTCGCTGCTCGGGCGAATGCGCGGTCTCGCCGAACTGCGCGGGCTGGAACGCGGGATTGCGCACATGGCGGCGCAACGTTGAGCCGTACGCTCATCCTCTCGCCCGACTGCCTGTTCTTCAGCGATCCCGACCAGCGGTCGATCGCCCGCGCCCTCTATCGCCTGTGAGGTTGTCTGCCGCCACCATGTCCCGGCTACCGGCCACCGTCGCGCGATACGATTATGACCGTGCGGCGCAACGCATCGGCATCGTCCATCTCGGCATCGGTGCGTTCACCCGCGCGCATCAGGCGGTGTTCACCGACCGCGCAATGGCGGCGGGCGACCGCGACTGGGCCATCGTCGGCGCGCCGTTGCGCTCGTCCGCCGTCCGTGACGCCCTGGTGCGGCAGGACGGGCTGTTCACGGTCACCGAAACGGGCGCGGACGGGGCGCGATCGCGGTTGATCGGTTCGGTCCGCGACGTGATCGTCGCATCGGACCCGAACGATGACCTGCACCGTGCGCTCGTGTCGCCCGACGTCGCGATCGTGACCATGACGGTGACCGAAAAGGGCTATCACCGCCGGGCCGACGGATCGCTCGACGTGGCCGCGGTCGAACGATCGCCCGGCACGCTGTACCACCATCTCGCCCGCGCCTTTGCCGGCCGGCGCGATGCCGGCCTTGGCGGGTTGTCGCTGTTGTCGTGCGACAACCTCGCCGATAATGGCGGCGTGCTTGCGGCCTCGCTCGGCATCTGGCTCGATCATGTCGATCCGTCGCTCGGCCGCTGGTTCGAGGGCGAATGCACCTGCCCCTCGACGATGGTAGACCGCATCGTGCCGGCGATCACGCTCGCCGATCTCGACCGGACCGAAGACATGCTGGGCCTGCGCGACGAGGCCGCCGTGCTGACCGAACCCTTTGCGCAATGGGTGATCGAGGACAGGTTTGCCGGCCGCCGCCCGCGCTGGGACGCGGCCGGCGCGCAGATCGTGACCGACGTCGCCCCGTATGAAACCGCCAAGCTGCGGATGCTCAACGGTGCACATTCCGCGCTCGCCTATCTCGGTCTGCGTGCTGGCCTGACCTATGTTCACGAGGCGATCGCCGATGCGGCGATCGGTCCGATCGTCGAACGGCTGATGCGAAACGAGGCCGCCGCCGGCCTGGATGCCGCGCCGGGGCAGAACCTGTCCGCCTATGCCGACGCGCTGCTCGCCCGGTTCGCCAATCCGACGCTGCGTCATGCGCTGCGCCAGATCGCAACCGATGGGTCGCAGAAGATTGCCCAACGCTGGCTGGCGTCGCTCGATGCCAACGGGGTGCAGGGACGGACCTGCCCCGAGACGCTGAAGGCGCTGGCCGCATGGATGCTGCACGTTCGCGGCGATAACGGCCCGGTCGACGACCCGCGCGCCGCCGAGTTCGCGGCCGCATGGGCCGCCGCCGGACGTGACGGCATCATCGGTGCCATGGTCGGCGATCATGGCCTGCTGGCTGGCACATGGCACCCGCGCGCGTGCGACAGGGCGCTGCTGGCGGAAAATCTCGCGACATTCGATACATGATGACCAGCCGACAATCGCAAGGGAGAGCGGGCGTGGACGATTCAATGCAGGCGACGGATCGCGGCCCGCACAAAGCCGGCGGCAACGTCCGCTGGGTCATATGCGCGCTGCTGTTCTTCGCGACGACGATCAACTACATTGATCGTCAGGTCATCGGCATCCTGAAGCCCACGCTACAGGGCGAACTCGGCTGGTCCGAGATCGACTATGGCATGATCGTGTTCTGGTTCCAGGCCGCCTATGCCGTCGGCCTGCTGGCGTGCGGGCCGCTGATCGACAAGGTCGGGTCGAGGTTGGGCTATGCTGCGGCGATCACGCTGTGGAGCCTCGCCGCCATGTTCCATGCGTTCATGCGCAGTCCGGGCGGCTTTGCGCTGGCGCGCGCCGCACTGGGTCTGGGCGAGGCCGCGAATTTCCCCGCCGCGATCAAGTCGGTCGCCGAATGGTTTCCCAAGAAGGAACGCGCGCTCGCCGCGGGCATCCTGAACGCGGGTGCCAATGTCGGCGCGATCGCGACGCCGATCATCGTACCGATCATCACGCTGGCCTATGGCTGGCGCGCGGCGTTCATCATCACCGGGATGCTCGGCTTCGTATGGCTGGTCGCGTGGCTGATCTTCTACCGCGCGCCCGAGCGGCATCCACGCGTCTCGGCGCAGGAGCTTGCCTATATCGGTGCCGATCAGGACAATGACGCGGGCGCCGCACCGATCCCGTGGCGCCGCCTGTTCCGCTATCGCGGCACATGGGCCTTCATCAGCGCCAAGTTCCTGACCGATCCGGTGTGGTATCTGTTCCTGTTCTGGCTGCCCGATTTTTTCGCCAAGCGCCACGGCCTCGACCTGAAGACCTTCGGTCCGCCGCTGATCGCGGTATATCTGCTGGCGGATGTCGGCAGCATCGGCGGCGGCTGGCTGTCGTCGGCGCTCATCAAGCGCGGCTACAGCGTCAATGCCGGTCGCAAGCTGGCGCTGCTCGCCTCCGCAGTCCTCGTCGTGCCGATCGTGTTCGCCAGCACCGTGTCCAGCCTCATCGCCGCCGTCGCGATCATCGGCCTTGCCGCCGCGGCGCATCAGGGCTGGTCGTCCAATCTCTATACGATGGTGTCGGACACCTTCCCGAAAAGCTCGGTCGCCTCGGTGATGGGCATCGGCGGTGCCGCGGGCGCGGTCGGCGGGATGATCATGGCGCGGTATGTCGGCGAGGTTCTGGAGCGTGTCGGCAGTTATGCGCCGGTGTTCATCTGGGCCGGCAGCGCCTATCTGGTCGCGTTGCTGATCGTGCACATCCTGCTACCCAGATTGACCGTGGCACCACCGCAGGGCTGAGCGCCTGCATGTCGTTCAATAGCGTCTGAGCTACGCCATTCGCCGGATGCGCACGTCGTTGCCGGCGTGAGGCAGATCGAGGGTGCGCTCGCTCCCGACACGGTTTCGCCCGTGGCGGGGTCGAGCGTCTGCGCGACAGCGATCCGTCGATGGTGTTCACGCCTATTCTGCGTGAAGGCACCGGGAATGACGCCGGTCGTGCGCAGGGACGCATTCGGGGCAGGGCGGTCGTGGTTGCCGGGCAGACCGGGACGACACCGGTCCGGTCGGCATGACGGCATGACATGCGTACCGATTCAGGCAGCCCGTAGCCGGTGGCCGCGATGCTCGCCGGGCGAAGCCGTGGCCGCGTTCGGGGCAGCCCTGGTCAGCAGCTGCATGAACGTCGGTGGCGTGATTCCGGGTGCGGAACCCCGTCTGCCGGCGTTGATCGGAAATGCTTTCGGTCCTTGTTGCCGGTCGCAAGGGGGCATGCGGCACGACACCCGGATGTCGTCACGATACGGGGGCGGTATATACCGCCGATTCCGAAAACCGACCACACCCCACAAAGTCTAGTCGACAAAAAACCCCGACACCACATGGCTTGGTGTCGGGGGAAGGGGACCCGTAAAGTGTATTGAAAAAGTCGGTCTATTAGTAGCGGAACCTGAAACCAACGGTCACGTTCCGATCATAGATATTTTGATCCATGAACATTTCTTCGAACTGCGCATAACGCGAGTCGAATGCCTTGAAGATGTTCGTAGCCTGAAGATAGGCCGTCATCCCCTTTTTGAATTCATAATTTATCGACGCGTCGACAAAGGTGGCGCCATTATACCATGTCGCCAGCCGTGCGTTGCTGATGGTCGGCGGTGCGGCGTTGTATGCGGCGATCAGCGCGGGATCAGGCGTCGACAGGGCGACATTGGGGGCACGCTGCCCGCGGACGTTCGAGAAGCGTTCCGATCGCCAGTTCGCCGCCACCCGTGCCTGAAGGCCGTACTTCTGAAACCACAGGGCGTAATTTACCGTATATTCGGAGAAATTCGGCAGCGGCAGGCTGTTTCCGTAGAAGTCGGTGTCGAAGCCCTTCGACTGGCCATAGGTGAAGTTCGCATCGGTACCAAAGCCGCTCAGGACGCCGGGCAGGAACGTAAAGGGCATTTTGACGCCCCCTTCGACACCCTGGGTGTACGTGCCGCTGCCATTCACGACCTGCGTATAGATTCCCTGCCGCCGGACGACGCCATCGGCATCCGGCCCTGGTGCCGAGAACGTCTCGGTCCGGGCGAAGGACGAGATATCCAGCCGGTAGACCGCCAGGTTGAGCAGCATTTCCCGTGTGGGATACCATTCGACGCCAAGGTTGTAGTTGGTCGACCGCCATGGCTGCAGGTCCGGGTTGCCGCCACTGGCCGAAAGGAAGATGTTGAATCCATCGGGCAAGGACGGGTCCGTACCGTTGTTCGCATTGCGGCCGATCCGGATCTGCTGACCAAGAATGTTGACGTCCGGCCGGGTAACCGCCTTGTTGACGCCAACCCGTAGCACGACGTTGGGTGCCGGCAGGATACGCAGGTTGAAGTTCGGAAGCGTATCCGAATATTTCCGCTTGAGCCGTTCGGGACCAAGATCGAGCAGAACCGACGTGTTCGCGACGCGCTGGTTCACATCGATCAAACGACGATCGATCGTTACGTCGCTGTCGACCTGCCTGACGCCGACGTTGCCGAAAAATGTCCAACCGAAGAACATCTCGCCCGAAAAATCGAGCTGCGCATAGAATTCCTTGGTCGAAACGCCGTATTTATACTGCTGGCTCGGATCGAACGCCTGCAAAGGCGAATATGTCTGCCCCGCGGCGTTGGTATAGGTAGGAAACATCCGCGACCATGCCCCCAAAGGGTCGGTGCCGAACAATGCCCTCGCTTCCGGCAGCACTACCGATGGAACGGAGGTCAGGCCGAGTTTGGTGTAGCTCCGGTAATATTGCGCCGGCCATGCTGCTTCGATGTCGGGCGCGATACCGGAGATCAGGGTGTCGCGGAACGGCGTGCCGATCGGCGTGGCACTGATATTGGGCGACGACGAATATTGCGCACCGGGTGTGCCCGAATAGGTCGGGGCAAACATAGTATAACCGGCGCTCGCTATGTCCTGCTTGCTGTAACGACCGCCGAACTTGATGGCATCGACAATCGCAATGCGCTGCTTCCAGATGCCATTTGCCGTCGCGCTTAACAGGCGTCCGTGCTGGTCGCTTCCGTTGGCACCGATGTTGTTCAGCCTGAGCTTCGTCGCATCAAACCCCCCGTCCTGCATGTCAATGAAGGGCTGCGGGCCGGTGAAATCGAATCCCATCAGGTAGCCCGGCCATGCGGTAGCGCCCGTTGCGGTCACGGTCGTGCAGTTGATCGTGCATCCTGCCGGCGACGAGATCGTCGTCGGGTTGTATTCGCCATCGATCGAAGCGTTTTCCGTACTGCGGCGGTTCTGGGATGCCTGTAGACGCAAGTCACCCGAGAAATGGCTGTCGCCCTTGTAGTTCAGCTTCAGCATCGTGTTGCGGGATGTGCCAAAAGCGGAATTGTCGCCGGTGCGGCTATAGACACGCACGACGCGCTGTACGCCCTTTTGCACTACCCCGTTCTCACTCACCACCATCGGCGCAAGCCCCGGCTTGAGCGTATCGAACAGCGTACCGCTGTTGTGGAAATAGAAGTTGTGATAGTAATTATTGTCTTCGATTTCCGACGCGAAGGTCTCTGCCGATATCGTCAGATTGGGCATGATTTCATATGCCAGCGATGCGGACAGCGCCGTCCGCTTGCGCACCAGTTCCGCGTCGTTGATGCCGATAATCCGGGGCATCCAGACATAGTTGCCGGCGATCAGGCATCGCAGGTTGTTCTGATCGTGATACAGCTTCACGCCGCGCGCTTGGGCGGCCGTCAGCGCGCGGGGATCGGTGCCGGGTACGATGCCGGTCGGGAACGGGAAGGTCGCGCATGCCGAACCCTTTCCGGTCAGATCGTAGAACCCCTGCGATGGATCGGTCGGATTCTTCATCACGCCGTCCGGGGTGATACGATCCCAGTCGTTGTTGTTGTTGTTGCTGTTGTAATTGGCGCGGGTCGCCTGCGACTGGTTGATCGCTACGAGCGCGGCCCACCGGCCATCCTGGGACTTGTAACCGGTAATCAGGGAGGCATTCGCATTCAGTTTCTGCGAATAGGAACCCCGCTGACCTTCGATGACCCCGGCGATATTCCAGCCCTTGCGCTGGCTCAGAGGCTGCCGGGTTCTCAGGTTGATCGTACCGGCAATGCCACCGGGCAGAATATCGGCCGTGTTCGACTTGATGACGTCAACGCCGGAGATGAGCGAGGCGGGCAGATCGTCATAGTTCGGCTGCGTTGAAACGATATTCCCGGCACCCAGGAACATATCGCCGTTCAGGGTGCTCATTACTTGGGGCAACCCGCGCAGGCTCACCGAAGCGCCTTCACCGGCCGTGCGCGACACCTGTACGCCGGTAACGCGTTGCAGCGAATCGGATATTGTTACGTCGGGCAACCGGCCAATATCCTCGGCCACAATGGAATCGACGAAATTATCGGCGGTCCGCTTGATGTCGATCGATTTGAGCTGCGACGCCCGAACGCCCGTCACGACGATCTCCTGCGCGTTCGCCGCTGTGGCGTCCGCAGGCTTGTCACTCGTGCTATCCGCCTCGACGGCAGCGGCGTCCGACGCAGCATCCGGCCTGACCTGACCATGCGCACCCGCCGCTAGGAACAGACTTACGATGCTGGTGGAGATCTGAAATCTAATCCTCGAGCCGCGTGTAAGCATTGACCGGTACCCCCCCTTTTTTGTTGACGCCATTGCCAATTCTGAACGTAGGCATGGTGACGTTGTCCCGCGATGTCAGCTATCATGGGACCATTGGCATGACAATATTAATTTATATTGTCATGCCATATTGGAAAGGTGCCTTACCGAACGGCGGACGGCGGCATGCAAGTACCGGTAATTCAAAGATTATTGACGGAAGTGTGCGCATGGAACCGTCGCAGGCCCGGACGAAAGTACTGGAGGCTCTCAGCCCGGTCAGTGTGGGCGATGTTGCTGGATGAGCTTCGCGAACTTCCGCAAGCCGATCGCATCGGCAGCGGATGGAGAGATCGCGTTCGCAAGCGTCAGCATCCTGAGCATCCCGCCGCCCATGACATGGGCCTGACGTCGCTGGCGGATAGTGGCGAGAATCTCGCGCGCGACCACGTCCGGCTCGCAAAGATCGACGCCCATCTTGCGCCACATGTCGAAAAACGGCGACTCGGATTCGGTGTTGGAGGGCACGGGTCCGAAGAACGACAGCATGACGTCGGTCCCGGCAAGCTCGCGGTTTGCGCCTTGCACATAGCTCGCCAGCGCGCCGCGGGTCGCCGCATATGCACTCATGAACGGCAGCGCCACCCGGCCGTCCATGGCGCCGCCGATGTGGACAACCACGCCGCCGCCGGCCTGCTTGCGCAGTTCGGGCAGGAATGCCTGTGTCACGAAGATTGGCCCCTTCACGTTGACGGCGAGCAGATCGTCGATGTCAGCCGACGTGTATTCCTCGATGGCCTTGCGTGGCGAGACACCCGCAAGGTTCACGACCGCATCGACCCGGCCGAGGTGCTTGAAGGCCGCCGCCGCCAGCGCCGCCATACTCGCGGGATCCGTGACGTCCGCGCTCTGGTAGATCGCCGAGCCGTCGTCGCGGCCGGTCAGCGCAGCGGCGTCATGCTCTCGCCGCGCGGCCAGTACCAACCGGAAACCCTCGCCCGCGAGGAGCCTAGCCAGTGCGTGGCCAAGTCCTCCGGTCACCCCGATCAGAACGGCGGTGGGCGCATCCTTGCCGTGCGTCGCCGTGGCTGGCGCGGTTCCGGTAGCGCTGCCGGCAATCGCCGGGGCGTTTGCGCTCAGTTGCGTCATTTTTTCATTCCTTTTGATGAAAATATGGATACTGAAATAGTATCTATTAAGGGTAAAAAACTAACCGGAATAGGTGAAAACTAACCGGGCCTCGCCCTGATCCTCGACACCACATCTGCTAGCGTCGTCTGTCGCAGATGCCCGTGGACCGCCTCATGCGTGCCAGCCAGCACGTCGCTCATGACGTCCTTGATGTTGGAACTCACGATACATTCCCGCCGGACAGGATAGCCGTGAATGCCGAAGGCATCCGGGGGATTCACCGCCGAGTAGATATCGAAGAGCGAAATGTTTTCCGGGCTTCGCGCCAGGCCATAACCGCCTGACTTGCCGACCGTCGCGTCGGCCAGTTTCGCCTTCGAGAGTTTGACGAGGATTCTTTTAACGAAAACCGGGTTCGCATTCACGCTGCCGGCAAGGACTTCTGATGCGAAGATTCCCCCGTGATGTGCGATTGCCGCCATCACGTGGACCGCAATCGAAAATTGAGTATTTACCGATGCCATATATAGACACTATATTAGTATCTGCTCCGGGGCAAGTGCCGCGCGCTGGCAGGGCGCAGGACGCGGGGGAGGAGAAGTAACCGACAGGGGTGCTACGGTACGGACGGTCGGACCACGGGCATTTGCCAAGCCGCGACCGTACCGGTCCGCACCTGCCGACCGAACCGCGAATTTGCCGTCTGGAGGGTTGGTTTGACGGGCCGATGTTATCATATCTGCCGCTTCGCAATCCATTCGGGGCATCGCGCGCGAGCGGCTCGACCGCCCATGTTCCCGGACACTGACAGGAATCACCACAGTCGGGTTTTAAACTATTGCCTTGCGCGGTCGGCAGTATGCGATCAATATTGGCCTGACAAATCGGAAATCCGAGTCATACAGAAAGGCGGAAGTGGGCAACTGGCATCGGGGTGACATCGGTCGACGCCTTCTGGTTTCTGGCGCTTCCAATAATGCGATGATCTGCTTACCGGCCAAGCAGGCGCATGGGCAGGCGACCGGAAGCGCGGGTTCCGATAGGGCCACGACCGCCGTATTGTGCGACTGTCCTTCCGCAAACGGATACAGAAGCGCAAGCGGCAGATGCTGCGGTTCGGCGGAACTGCGTATCGTCCTGCAAACGCCGCGACCGTGCCGGTGTGCCGAACAATTCCGGCCTCGTGCCGGTACGGTGCCGGGGTCGTCGCGGTGCTGCGGCCCGTCCGCGCGCCTGCCCGACGGGTGGCGCCCCCAACGGCGGCGGATGTCCGCCTGTGCGGCGCGGATCGTGGCATGAGCGGTGGCGTGGTCACCCTGCGGCGGTACCCGACCAAGCCTTTGCGAGAACGCGGAGGGCATGCGCGACGGGAATCTTCCACCATGCGGAGCGGTTCGATCCGGGACGAAGCGTTCCTTGGCCTGTATGGCTGGTCGGTCGATCCGCTGGTCGCGGATATGTGATCGAACGCCTGGGGGAGCCGCGTCATGCCGCCGGTCCCGACGCGGGACAGGTAGCCATGGGCAACATGATATCCGGTCGCTGACGCGGCCGGTTCGGGGGGCTGGACCGAAACCAGTCGAATACAGGTCTGAATTAAGGCCGAATGCAGGAGAGTATGGATGAGCAAGTTGTACGTAGCGATCGCGACCGTTGCCATGATCGGCGCGCCGACAATCGCGCAGACGGCGACCGGCGATCGGGTGATCGCGTCGGTCAAGGCAACCGACTGGGCCATCACCGGCGACAATCAGGCGCACGAACGCGTTGCCGACGCCAAGGCCGAAGGCGGGACCGCGATTCGCATCACCGTCCCGAACGATGGCGGTTCGACCGCCGGCGCGGCCGTGCAAACCAAGGTCAATACGACGATCACCACCGGCGACAGG
This sequence comes from Sphingomonas sp. Leaf25, assembly GCF_001421635.1. Classification (NCBI taxonomy): domain Bacteria; kingdom Pseudomonadati; phylum Pseudomonadota; class Alphaproteobacteria; order Sphingomonadales; family Sphingomonadaceae; genus Sphingomonas; species Sphingomonas sp. Leaf25. Next base: position 221,746 of record NZ_LMKU01000003.1, on the reverse strand, counting down.
GTCCGTGTCACCGCCTGGCTGAAGGGCGTGTCGACCGTCGCGGGCGGACCGGCCAAGGCGATCGTCAAGCTCAAGGATTCAGGGAAGTCCTACGGCATCTACGCCCAGAAGACGTTCGAACTGACCAGCGAGTGGAAGCCCTATTCGGCTGAATTTGTCGCGACGCGTGATTTCGCCGCCGGATCGACCGCCATGGTCGTGCAGTTTGCGGTAGGCCGGCAGGTCGTCGATGTCGGCCAGGCGACGACGACCATCGTCGCCCAGTAACCGTGACGGGTGGCGGATGCGCCGGCGAGTGAGCAACGCCATCCGTCGAACCGTCGTCTGCCGTCGATACCGCCGCCTGTCGGGTCGTGTCTGGTTTGACACGCGGAACGCGCCCTGCCCGTGCTCGACCGGGCAGGGCGCCGATCGGGCCGTGATCGGACCGTGCCAGTCCATATCGTCTGGCGGACCACCGGACCGAGGACCGCTCGACAATGGTCGTATCCCCATGTCCGTAAAGGGCAATCGCTGCGGGAACAGCATTCGAAGGAACCGGTTCACACTGCGGAAACGCCACTCCCCCTAGCTGGGGCGCGTCCATTTTCCGCATCATTCGATTTACACTTGCTGCTAATCGATCGTCAGGCCAATATGAAAATTGGTAAGCTAATTGTACCATGGAGTGGAGGGTTGGTCTGTTGAATCGCTCAATCAAGGGATCCGTGGCGCGGCTCGTGCGGCGGGCTAGGCCCCGGCCATCGGTTGGCCGCTTAGCGCTTGTCGCCGTCGCCATGACCTGCACAAGTGCAGCGGTGCCGGGTGTCGAGCCTGCTGCGGCGGAATGTCAGGCACCGGTGGCGCCTGCGGGATCGAATGTCGTGTCGTCGACCGAGAAGAGGCATGGCTGGTCGTTGCTGTGGGACGGCCGCACGTCCGCCGGCTGGCGAAGCGCCCATTCCGAATCGTTTCCCGCCACCGGCTGGACGATGTGCAACGGTGTACTGGCGATCAACGGCAAGGGCGGCGGTGAGTCGCGCGGCCCCGGCGACATCATCACCACGAAGCGCTACGGCCAGTTCGAACTCCAGTTCGCTTTCCAAATCACGCCCGGTGCCAACAGCGGCCTGAAGACGTTCGTTCAGACCAACATTTCGCCGATCGACAAGGTGACCGGCAAGCCGACGCCGATCGGGTCGGGGATCGGGCTGGAATTCCAGGTGCTGGACGACGAACTGCATCCCGACGCCAAGCTGGGCCGCGATGGTAACCGGACCGTTGGGTCGCTGTACGATCTGATCCCGGCACCGAAGGACAAGGCCGTCCTGCCGCCGGGGCAGTGGAACCGAGGGCGCATCGTCTCGAGCGGACGGCGTCTCACCTTCTACCTGAACGGTCGCAAGACGATCGATGTGGATCGAGGATCCCCCGCGTTCGCGGAGGCAGTCGCACGGAGCAAGTTCAAGAACATCACCGGGTTCGGCGAGTGGGCCGACGGCCATCTGCTTTTGCAGGATCATGGCGACCGCGTCTTCTTCACCGACCTGAAGGTGCGTGAACTGAAGGCGGCGCGTTAGGGCGGGTGACAGCGGGTGCCGGTGTTCTGCAAAAGCCTGTTCGTGATGAACACCCGGTTCTCGCTGGTCGTACCGAACATCTCGGCCGAATCGGGTGAGTCGCTGGCAATCGATATCGGGCGTCGGCTGGTGCAGGACGAGTGTGTCATGAGCCGGTTCGATCCCGACGCCGAAGTGGCGACCATTAACCGGCTGCCCGCGCGCCGCCGATTGCCGCTGAGCGATCGGCTGTTCGCGATCTTGTCCGATTGCCGTGCGCACTGGATACGCACGCATGGCGCGTTCGACGTCACGCTGGGCGCGACGAACGACAATTGGCGCAGCGGCGGGCGTGGGCCCGGCGCGTCCGCGCCGGGCGGCTGGGATCAGGTCGATCTCGATGCGGATCGCCGCACGATCGCGTTCGCGCAGGCCGGGGTCCGGATCGATCTGGGTGGGGTCGGCAAGGGCATCGCTTTGCAAGGCGTCGCCGGACGGATCGCCGCCGCCGGTATCGACCACGCCTTCGTCAGCTTTGGCGACAGTTCGATCCTCATCATCGGGCCACAACCCGGTGGCGCGGCGTGGCGGATCGGCATACGCGACGAAGGCGAACCCGCCGCCAGCCTCCACGCCTTCGACCTGTATGGCGGGTCGGTGTCGACATCCGGCATCGATCCGATCCGTCCGCACCTGATCGAACCGACGGCGCGCCGTGCGCCACGGGGCTGGCGAATGCTGTCGGTGGCCTGCGCCTGCCCGGTCGAGGCCGAGGTGCTGTCGACGGCGCTCATCGTGCGTCCGGCAAAGGAGCGGGCTGCGATTCTCGCCAATTATCCCTCCGTTCAGGCTGTCGAGTTCAGGCGGCGGACCGAAGGCGGCCCCGTGGCCGCGAAGAAGGTATGGTTTCATGGAATATGACTTTAACGGTCCGGTCGGGACACAGGTGCCCAGGGTGGCGCGGCGTGCGTTTCTGCGTGGCCTTGCCGTTTCGATCGGCGGGGCGGCGGCACTGACCGAAGTCCCCTGGCTGTCCCCGCTGCGCGCAGCCCCGGTGGGGCAGGCGGCGTCCGACCGTGTCCGTCTGGGCATGATCGGTATCGGTTCGCGCGGCGGCCTGCTGATGGACAACCTGATGCAGACGCCGGGCGTCGAGATCGCGGGTGTTTGCGACGATTATGCGCCCAACCTCGAACGGGCGCATGCGGCAACGAAACGCAAGGCGTACGCCACCGCCGACTACCGCGCGCTGCTCGACCGCCAGGATATCGACGGCGTCGTTATCGCCACGCCCTTGTACATGCATGCGCCGATGTGCCTCGCCACCCTCGCTGCCGGCAAGCATGTTTTCTGCGAGAAGAGCCTGGCGCTGACGATCGCGGACTGCAAACGCGTGGCGAGCGCCGCGGCGCGTAGCGCACATGTGTTCCAGATCGGCCATCAGCGGCTGTTCGACGCCCGGTTCCACAAGGCGCTGGGCCATATGCGGCGCGGCGACCTGGGGCCGATCACGCAGATCAGGGCCTATTGGCACCGCAATATCGACTGGCGGCGTAAACCGCCGACCCCGGCGCTGGAGCGCAAGCTGAACTGGCGGCTGTATCGTGCCTATTCCGGCGGATTGATGACCGAACTCGGTTCGCATCATCTGCACGTATCCAACTGGATCTTCGACCACCCGCCACTGTCGTGCATCGGCTATGGCAGCACCAATTACTGGCGCGATGGCCGCGAAGTCTTCGACAATGTCAACGCGATCTATCGGTATCCGGGCGATGTCCAGACGATCTACGATTCGCTGAGCTCCAACCGGCACCACGGCATGGAAGTGGAGGTGATGGGGCCGAAGGGTACGATGGAGCTGGAATCCGGCCGGATGTTCTGGGAATCGCCGCCGCAGGCAGTGACGCCACCCGACGTGGCGAACCTCGTCCGGCAGCTCGAACAGGGCACGGCCGGCCCCATGCCGCTCGCCGCGCCCACCTGGACCCCCGAAACCAAGTCCAACAAGGCCGGTGTCCCCATCCTGGCGAACTGGAAGGGCGACGACGGGACCGGCCTGTCGCTGGCGGCCTTCGCCAATTCGGTGCGCAGCGGCGAGAAGATGCCGGGCATGGTCGATCACGCCTATCGTTCCGGTGTCGCCGCGCTGATGGGGTTGCAGGCGATGCTGGAACGACGTGAGGTCATGTGGCCGGGCAACTATAAAATTTGATATTCCAAGGAGAATGAGGATGCGTAAGGACTTCATGCCGCCAAGTTCGGCAACCCTGGCGAACCGCCGGACCTTTCTGGCCGGGGCGGGGGCGGTGGGTGGCAGCCTGCTGGTCACCCCGTCGATCCTGTCGGCGCAGTCGCGGGGCGACAAGGTCAACATCGCCCTGATCGGCATCGGCGGGCGCGGCAAGGATGTCGCCAAGGACCTGAGCGCCACCGGACTGGTCAACGTCGTCGCGCTGTGCGACACCGAAATGGGTCATCCGCGCACCGCCGACGTGATGGCGATGTTCCCCAAGGCCCGGCAGTTCAAGGACTTCCGGCAGATGTTCGACAAGGCCGGTCGTGAATTCGACGCGGTCAGCGTGTCGACGCCGGACTTCTCGCACTTCCCGATTGCGATGCAGGCCATGTCGATGGGCAAGCACATCTATTGCGAAAAGCCGATGGGCCAGAGTTTCCGCCAGATCCAGCTGATGATGGATGCGGCGGCCCGGTACCGGATCGTGTCGCAGATGGGCAATCAGGGCCATTCGGGGGCCGGGTACTTCCAGTTCCGCGAATGGGTGAAGGCCGGCATCATCCGCAACGTCACGCAGATCACGGCGTTCATGAACAGCCCGCGCCGCTGGCATGGCAAGCAGGTGTCCGACTTTCTGCCCGTGCAGCCGATCCCCGACTTCCTCGACTGGGATGCGTGGCAGGCCACCGCGGCACCGCACCCGTTCAACAGCGGCTATCTGGCCGGTGACTGGCGGTCGTGGTTCGATTATGGCGACGGCGCACTGGGCGACTGGGGCGCGCATATCTTCGACAATGCGCATGAATTCCTGCAACTCGGCCTGCCGACGGAAGTGGAAAGCACGAAGATCGAGGGCATGAGCCGCTTCCTGTTTCCGCAGGCATCGACGCTGGTCTTCCGCTTTCCCAAGCGCGGGACGATGCCGCCGCTCGAACTCAGCTGGTACGAAGGGCAGCAGAACCTGCCGCCGTTGCCGGCGAACTTCGGGGCGTCGGTGGTCGATCCCAACATCCCGCCGCCGACGTCGGGCACCATCGAGACCAAGCGTCTCGCGCCGGGCAAGGTGATCTATGGCGAGGGGCTGACGTTCAAGGGCGGATCGCATTCGTCGGAACTGGAGATACTCGGTCCGGCCGGCAAGGCGATGGCGGGCAAGCTGCCGCCCACGCCGGCCTATGCGTCGAGCCATGCGGGCAATTTCCTGAAGAGCGTGATGGGACAGGAGCGGTGTCATTCCAGCTTCGCGATCGCCGGTCCGCTGTGCCAGACCATGGCATTGGGCAACATCGCCCAGCGCCTCAACGCGAAGTTCAGCTTCAATCCGAAAACCCGGCGGATCACCAACAACCGCGTCGCCGATGCGCTGCTGGACGGCAGCAAGCCGCGGCCGGGCTGGGAGCAATACTACCGTCTGTGAGCGGTTCGACCCCGCCCCGGACGTCACCTGTTGTTCAGGTAGCGTCCGGGGCAGGGTAGCATGTTTCCCCAAGGGTCGCCGTCGCGTGATCCGTTGATGCGACCAAGGACTGCTTATCCGCGCCGGCAAACTTGCTGTGCATGGCTGTGCTGGACCTCTGGTCTGCGGGCGTTGATTTCTACCGGAGCGGTGGACGAGCGGCGTTGCCGTGCAAGCCGTGCCGGCGATACGTGCAGCCCGGTGCCGGGGAGTGTTCGAGCAGGAGTACGTGCCTTGGTAAGACGATCCTTCGCCGGCCTGCTGTGGGCGGCATGCCTGTCCGCCAGCGCGGTTGCGGCCCCGGCCGGGACGACCGACACGATGACGGTCCGCGGGCGGTTCCTCTACACCGCGGCGGGGGAGCGCGTGGTGCTGCGCGGCGTCAACGAGATGTTTTCGGCATCCCCCGATCCCACGGGTGAGCGGACCATGCCGGAGATTGCGAAGACGGGGGCCAACGCGGTCCGCATCATGACCAACCCGCGCTATCCCGCGACCAGTCTCGATACGGTCATTCGCAACGCCGTCGCCAACGGCATGATCCCGATCGTCGAATGTCACGCGGCCACGGGCAAATGGGAAAAGCTGGGCGATTGCGTCGCCTACTGGACCCGCGGGGACATCGTCGCAGTGATACGCCGCCATCGCCGCTGGGTGATGGTCAACATCGCCAACGAGGCGGGCAAGGAGGTCGCGAAGGCCGACTTCCTCGCCGGGTATCGTGACGCGATCGCCCGGATCCGGTCGGTCGGCATCGACGTTCCGCTCATCATCGACGGGTCCGACTGGGGCAAGGAATACCGGATGCTGCTCGACAGCTGGGCACCGCTCAACGCGGCCGATCCCCGCCACGCGATCATCGTTTCCGCCCACAGCTACTGGGTCGGCACCGAGGAGGAACGCAAAACGCCGTATCGCGAGATCATCGCGCGCGTGGTTCGCGACGACATACCCTTCATCCTCGGCGAAGGGCCGACCGGCGCGGGGTGGGACTGCAAGGCTTCCCCGTATCGCTGGGCCATGGGCGCGTTGCAGCAGGCCGACATCGGCTGGCTGACCTGGTCGTGGGGCATGGTGCCGAACGGCGATTGCCGGGCGGAGAACCGCTACGACGTGACCGACGGGGGGCGGTTCGGCGCGTGGAAGTCGGAATCGGGGGAAGCGATGATGATCTCCGACCCGGCCAGCATCCGCAACACGTCGCGCCGGCCCTGCTCGATCGACAAGGCGGGAGCCGGCTGCATTCGGTCGGAGCGGAAGCGCCGCACCCGGTAACGGCGTTGCGGGCGGCGCTTCTGCTGCGACGCCGTGACGAACGTCAGGGCTGGGAATGGCACGGAAATCGAGCACCGAAAGGTGTAAGATTTCCGTCAGGGCAGGAGGCCGCGGGGGTACGAACGCTGCCCTAAGTGTTTTCGGTTTTCGCCTTGGTCCGAGGCGCGTGCAACAGCGTAAGCTGCCCCCTCTGAGTTATGACGGTCTGAGTCTAGGCTGCGTGGACAAATTTGAGCCAGTATCTTGCGGTGGCGAGATGGACCATGCCGAGGAAGCTGCTGGCGAGGTGGTCATAACGGGCGGCGATGGCACGGTTGATCTTGAGGTGGCCGAACATGCGCTCGATGCGGTTGCGCTGCTTGTAGAGCGTCCGGTCATGTTCGATTTTCACCCGGCGGTTTGATCGGCCGACGGGTTTGATATTGCGCTTCGCAAGGCCGGCGCGGATGGCGTCGGCATCGTAGCCCTTGTCGGCAAGCAAGGCATCAGGCGTGCGTTCTGGCAGGACGATCAGGGCGTCATACGCCTTGCAGTCTGCCGCCTTACCGCCGGTCAGGTGAAAGGCGAGCGGTCGGCCGAAGGCGTCAGCTAGGCAGTGAAGTTTACTGGTGAACCCGCCCCGCGAGCGGCCAAGAGCACGTTGATGAGCCCCCCTTTTCCGCCCGCTGCCGACACATGGGCGCGAACGGTGGTGCTGTCGATGCTGTAGTGGCCGATGTCGGCCATGATCTCGGCCAAAGTTACTGCCACGATTTCCCAGACCCCGGCCGCGCTCCACCGACGGAACCGGCGATAGATGGTGTTCCAGTTCCCGTATTTGGGCGGCACGTCGCGCCATGGCGCCCCACACCGTAGCCGCCAGAGTATGCCGTTGACGATCGAACGGTTCTGTTCGGGAGGTCTGCCCCGACCCCGGTTCTGGCGCTCGATCGGCAGCAAATCCTTCAGGATGTGCCATTCCGCCTCGGTAAGATCGCCCCGGCTCAAACCTGCCTCCAAAAGACAGCCTTGAATCAACCGTTCTGCTTCGCGTCAACCAGGATCGGTTGCCGTTACACCCTCCCGAGTGCCAGAACGCATTCCATGAAGAACATCCAGATCATCGATGGCGCCGCGAATGCGACCTTCAGCGTGTTCCAAGCCACAGACGAGGAGTTCGCCGCGATCTTCCCCGACGGGCGCGACATGGAGCGGGTCGAAGACTTGATCGAACGAGTTGGCGAAGAGGCCGTAGGTTCCGTGCTGACGCCTGTTTGGAGCCGCCCAATCCTGAAACGTGAGGCGCTCGGGATCCATGGAACCCTGTTCTACGACAATGACGATCGGCGGGAACACATACCGCCATCGAAGCGCGAGGTGGATTGGGATAATCGCTCAGTCAATCAAGCCCAGAGCAATCTGTTCGCCCAGCACCGGTAATTTGTCCACGCCGCCTAGCTCACGATCGTGCTGTCGAGCAGTCGGAACCGAGTTCTACAGCGGNCCGCAACCATACTTACACAACGCCACACATCACATAGCCCGCGTCCGTCAGGACCGCGGGCCAACTTGCGTTCGGCGCGCTTGCCGGTAGGCGAGCGTGATCCATCGTTCGGATTCACCTTCGTGCTGTCCCATCTAGTCTTCTGCGCGGATCGTCTTGATGTCGCTGTCCGCCGCCCAGCGGTGGACGTCCTCGCGGCGTAGCGCCGTCGCCATCAGGTCGGGAAACTGGTCGGGGGTGCAGGCGAACACCGGGATGCCGAGCGCCGCCACCCGCGCCGAGAGTTGCGGATCATAGGACGGCCGGCCGCTGTCGGTCAGCGCGAGCAGGACGACGACGTTCACTCCCGACACCGTCAGCCGCGCCAGTCGGTCGACCAGCGCACTGGCATCACCCCCTTCGTACAGGTCGGTGATGAGTACCAGATGCGCATTCGCCGGCCGTTCGATCCGGTCCGCGCAATAGGCGACGGCACGATTGATGTCGGTGCCGCCGCCCAGTTGCACGCCGAAGAGCACCTCGACCGGATCGGCCAGTTCTTCAGTCAAATCGACGATCGCGGTGTCGAAACAGACCAGTTTGGTCGCGACCACCGGCAGCGACGCCATCACTGCTGCAAAGATCGAGGCATAGACGACCGAACTGGCCATCGATCCCGACTGGTCGACGCACAGGATCACCTCGTCCAGATCGACGATCCGCCGCTGCTGGCGCAAAAAGCCGATCAGGCGTTCGGGGACGATCGTGCGATGCGCCGCCTGATAATGGCGCAGGTTCGCGTGGATCGTGCGGGGCCAGTCGATGTCGGCGAAGCGCGGCCGGGTGGTCCGTCGCGACCGGTCGAGCGCGCCGCGGATCGCATCGGCGGTTTTTGCCTCCAGCCGGGCCATCAGTTCGGCGACGACCTTGGCGATCACGGCGCGTGCCGTTTCCCGCGTTTTTTCGGGCATCACCCCGCGTAGCGCCACGAGGTCGGCGACGAGGTTCACGTCCGCCTCGACGGTCGCCAGAAATTCGGGTTCGAGCAGCATCTGGCGCAGGCCCTTGCGCTCGAACGCATCCTTCTGGATCACCTGCACGACCGGGGTCGGAAAGAATTCGCGAATGTCTCCCAGCCATTTGGCGACGCTCGGCGCCGACCCGCCGAGGCCGCCGCGCCCCTTCTTTCCTTCGTTTCCATCGCCGTAAAGTGCGGCAAGCGCCTGCGCCATGCGTCGGTCGCGTTCGGACAGGGGGTAGCTGACGTCGTCGCTTTCCTCGACGCCCAACGCCAGCGTCCAGCGGCGGCTGCGTTCGTGGTCCTCCGTCATGCCGCCCCCGTCATCAGCGCCATGATGCGCGCTTCATGCACCGGCCATAATGTCGCGGCGCCCGGTAACAGCCGATAGCCGCGATGGTCCTTGCCCGTGCCCCCGAGCGCCGCATCGAGCAGGCGGCGGCGTTCGTTGCGATCGAGGGCTGCGAACACCCGGCGAAACAGCGGCAGGTTGGCGACGAACGCCTCCTCGTCCAGCCCGCCGAGCCACCCGTCGACCGCATCGCGCAGCACGCTGTCGTGGATCAGCCGCGCCCCGGCACCTTCCAGAAATCCCTCGAAGAACCCCGCTGCCTGCGCGACGGGCGTGCCCGGCGACAGCATCCGGCCGAGCAGCGTCGCGGCATCGGTGGCGGTCAGCCGATCGGCTTCGTAGAGCAGCCGCGCGGCGGTGCCGGCGACGAGGCGGGTCGCCTGATCGTCCTCGCCAAGCGTGGCGAGCGCGTCGTGCCAGCGGGTCACGACGTCGGCGTCGAGCTGGGCGAGCTGGATCGCGCTTTCGGCGGCGAGGATCGCCGCCCGCAACGCGCCCGCCGCATCGTCGTCGAGCCCGCGCGCGGCATAGGGCAGGGCGATCGCCGCCTGCACCACGATGCGCGGCATCAGTCCGCCCAGATGCTCGACCGTTCCGGCGCGCGCCTCGCCATAGCGCAGGATGTCGGCCATCGGCGGGAGTGCCGCGAGCAGCGCGTGGCAATCGTCGGTCAGCGCCGCGCGCCGTTCGAGCAGCGCGATGCCGGTTTCGGTCGCCTGGTCGAGATCGGCGACCATCGCGCTGCGGACCAATGCGGCAAGCCTCCCCAGATCGGCCTCGGCGCGCATCGCCTCCCCCAGCCGCCCCGCCGCCGCCTTGGCGATCGTCGAGCCATGGACGAGGTTCTCGACCAGCCGGACCGCATATTCGGGCTGCCATGCCAGCAGCCAGTTTTCGCGGAACGTCCCCCGGCTGCGTCCGGCATCGGCAAGGCGGCCCCATGGCACGTCGAGCGCATTCAACCGGTGCAGCAATGTCGAGCGGGCAAGGCCACTGTCGCTGCGCAAGTCGAGCGTCAGCGCGCGTTCGAGCGCTTCGGGTTTCAGCCGCGTCGCCTTTTGCTGGCGCTGCAGATCCTCCAGCAGCGGCGCGAGCGGGGTGTCGGCGGGGATGACGCCGACCGCCGATCCGATCAGCAGCTCGGCGGCGATATCGTCCCACACCTCGGCTTCGCCGTTGCACAGGCAGGCGATGGCCGCCTCGCGCAATTCCTCGAACCCGGGATGCGGGCGTTCGCGAAGGGCGGTGAGCGCATGCCCCAGCCGCTGCGCCTCGATCACCGAGGCGGTCGAGACGAAATGGCCGCGTGTCCGCATCACCCGCGCGATCCGCGCGAGCCAGATCGAGTCGCGATCCTGCGTCGCACGGGTGTGCCACAGATGGTCGCACCAGCCGGGCGCGACGACGCCGGCGCCATAGCCGCTCGACCGGGCGAGGCGCGGGGCAGTCCAGGGTGCCCATGTCGCCTTCATCTTCGCCTTCGGCCGTCCTTTCAGCAGCGCGCGGTCGGCGGCGAGGCTGTGCCGTTCGGCAAGCGCGGGGACATGCCATGCCCCGCAAACCACCGCGACCGGGCGATCGCTGTCCTTGGCGGCGCGGGCGATCTCGATCCGCATATGCGCCTCGCGTGCCGCTTCGCGGGGCCCAAGCGGGCGGGCTTCGCGGCGCAGCGCGGTCATCGCATCGGCGACGGCGGCGAACACCGTGGTCGATTCCGGATTCTCCTCGATCACGTCGCTCCACCATGATTCGCCATCGGCATAGCCGGCGGCGGCGGCGAGCACGCCGATCGGATCGTACGCGATCGGATCGTCGTCGGCGGTGATTGGCGCATCCCCCTCCGTCTCCCCGTCCGGCGCACCCGGCCGGTCGGCGGCGGGCAGGTCGATGAAACGTAGTTCGGCACCGTGCGCCACTGCCCAGCGTGCCGCCTGATATTCCGGCGAATAGTCGGCGAAGGGAAAGAAGCTGGCGTCGGCAGGATCGTCCTCGGCATAGGTCAGCAGCGCGACCGGGGTCGCCATCGCCGGATCGGCGAGCATCGGCAACAGGTGCGAGGCATCGGCCGGTCCCTCGATCAGCACCGTGCCGGGTTGCAGCGTGTCCAACGCCTCCACCAGCCGGCGCGCCGAGCCCGGCCCGTGGTGGCGGATGCCGAAAAGCAAGACGTCTGCCGGCATCGCGTCAGATCAGGTCGGTGAGCGAGGCGTAATAGCGTTCGAACCCGCGCCGCTTCTTGAGCACGGTTTCGAGATATTCGCCGAGCACCGCCTTGTCCTGCACCGGGTCCTTGACCACCGCGCCGATCATGTTCGCCGCCAGCGTCTCGGGCGTCAGGCGGCCATCGTTGAAGAAGGTCGCCTGGCTGATCCCGCCGACCATCACCCCGATCGCCTCGGCGGTGGACAGCCCGCCCGACGGGGTCTTGAGCGCGATCTTGCCGTCCTCGGTCGAGCCTGAGCGCAGTTCGCGAAAGATCGCGACGACGCGCGCGACTTCCTCGGCGACGTTCTTCGGTTCGGGCAGGTCGAGGCTGCGTGCCATTTCGCCGACCCGCTTGACGATGATCGCCACTTCTTCTTCGGCGCTGTCGGGCAACGGCAGGACGACGACGTTGAAGCGGCGTTTCAACGCCGAGCTGAGGTCGTTGACCCCCTTGTCGCGGTTGTTGGCGGTGGCGATGATGTTGAACCCACGCCGGGCATAGACTGCGCCGTTCAGTTCGGGGATCGGCATCATCTTTTCCGACAGCACGGTGATGAGCGTGTCCTGCACGTCCGATCCCATGCGGGTCAGTTCTTCCATCCGGCATAGCTTGCCGGTTTCCATCGCGCGCATCAGCGGGGTCGCCACCAATGCCTCGCGGCTGGGGCCATGGGCGAGGAGCTGGGCATAGTTCCAGCCGTAGCGGACCTGGTTTTCGTCGGTGCCGGCGGTGCATTGGATCACCATCGTCGAATCGCCGGTGATCGCGGCGGCCAGATGCTCCGATACCCAGGATTTGGCGGTGCCCGGCACGCCGAGCAGCAACAGCGCGCGATCGGTGGCCAGCGTCGCCACCGCCGTTTCGATCAGCCGTCGGTCGCCGACATATTTGGGGGTGATGACGGTCCCGTCGGCGGCATGTCCGCCCATCAGATAGGTGACGACCAGTTTCGGCGAGAGTGACCAGCCGGGCGGGCGACGATCGGTATCGCCGGCCGCCAGCGCGGCCAGCTCACCGGCATAGGTCGTCTCGGCGGGCAGGCGCAGCGTTTCGCTCATCGGGGCAGTCTCCTGTCATCGAGCGCGGCGTTGAGCCGCAGCATGTCGAGCCGGGGGTCGGACGCGATCAGCCCCGCCCGGCCCAGTCGGTCGAGCGCCCGGACCGCGCCGTCGCGCGACGCGAGCAGGCCGAGTGCCAGCAGGTCGGCGGCGGGATCGCCACCGTCGATCGCGGCGAGCAGCGCGGTGCCGGCGGGGGTGGTCATCGGATCGTCGATCGCGCCGCAGCCGCCGGCGATCGACAGCGCGGTCATGAAGCTCGTGGCCGTCGTGCGTAACCATCGCGTGGCGATGGCATGGCGTTGACGCTGGTCGAGACGCGGCAACAGTGCCGTCAGCAGATGAATGTCGTCCGGCGTCGTCAGCGCGTCGGCGACCGCGACGACGATCGGATCGGGGGCGGAGCGGGCGATCATCGACGCGAAGCCATAATCGTTGCGGTGGTCGTCACGCCAGGCCCATGCCGTGGCCAGTCCGTCGGCGGTCAGGGCGAGCGCATCGGCAAAGGCGTCGAACGCGACCAGATCGAACAGATTGCTCCGGCGGGTCGACTGCGCCGGGGTCTTGATCGGTTGCGGCACCACTATTCTGGTCCGACGCAGCAGCCCCTTCGTCTGGACCGAATGGAAGGCGGCCAGTTCCGCGGCATCCTCGCCACCGGTCGCGCCGTGCCCCATGCGGGCGAGCAACGATGCGGCGAGCGCCTTCACGCGCGGCGCGCGGTCGGTGGCGAGGCTTTCGAGCAGCGGCCGGTCGGCATCGGACAGGCCGGTCGCCAGCGTCTCGATCAGGCGGACGCGGTGGTCGGCGGTTTCCTGACCAAGCTTCTGCGCGAGCAGCGCGGTCGCGGCGGCGGGATCGCGCTGGCGCAGCGTGGTGAAGGCGGCGCGACGCGCGGCGGGGCCGAGCCGATCCCAGCTCGCGGCGTCCAGCTCGTCGGCGGCGGTCGTCGCGTCGGATGCCCAGTCCTGCCAAGGTGCATAGACGGCGGGCACCTCGTCGCCCGGTCTGGGCAACCAGTCGCCGGGATGCAGCGTCCGGCCGCGCGCGTCGAGGAAGTCGAGCAGGTGCCGCCGCATCGGGTCGCGCAATTGCTGGAGCAGCCGCCGCGCGCGCGGCCGCAGCGGATCGGCCAGCGGTGGCTGCGCGAGTTGCGGGATGTCGCCGCGCGGTTGGACCCCGCCCACGGGTTCGGCGATGGCGAGCGTGCCGAGATACTGGCCGGACAGCGCGAGCAGGCGCAATTCGGCTTCGGCAGGGTCCTGCCCGAGCAGGTCGCGCCATGCGTCCGGCGCGACCGATGCCGCGCTGCCACCCATCGTCCAGCGGGTGAGCACCGGCCCCAGCATGTCGAGAATATCGTCAGCCATGATCGACCCGTCCCCATGGCGTCCGCGTCGCCAGCAGATCGATCCGGTTGCCCGACCATAGCGCGGCGGCACCGGTCAGGTCGGTGCCGGCGATCAGCCCGTCGGCGTCGCCGGCGAGCGGCAGGCAGAGGTCGCCATCCCGCTGTCGCCACCACGCCGCACCGGCCCGGTCGAACCCGATGCGGCCGGGCGGGAGCAGGACCGGACGTTCGGTCGCCCATGGCTCGGCGAGCAGCGGGTCGGTCAGCGCGGCGGCGAGTGGGCCGTCGATCGCGGGCCAGTCGAGCGGCGGACCGTCGATCAGCGCCGCCTCGCGCCGGAGCAGCAGCGCACGCAGCGGCGAGCGCGCCGGATAGAACACCAGTTCGGCGGGGAATTGCTCGCCCGGCGTGAACACCGATCCACGACGGCCGATGCTGGCCGGAAAGAAATCGAGCAGCATCGCGAAGCGTGGGCCTGTCCCCAAGTTCAGCAGCCATGTCGTCTGCGATACCAGCCCGTCGCGGCGGGTGTGGACCCGTTCGGCGAGGACTTCCCACACGCTCGACACGCGCGGGGCGGACGGGTCGGCCAGCAGCGTCTCGCGATTCTCGGCGGTGGCGACGGCGCGGCGCAGTTCGGGATCGTTGGGCGTGGCGCGACAGGCGCGGGCGAGCAGCACCAGCCGCGCAAGCTCGACCGTCGCCCCGCGCACCCGGTCGCCCGGTGGCAGCGCCAGCAGCCGCGCGGGCAGTTCGTCGATATGGCCGGCGAGCGCCGCCGCCTTGCCGTCGACCAGCCGTGCGCCGATCCGGCGACAGCGCGTCGTCACCTCATCGACGAACCCGCCCAGCCCGAGGCGCAACTGGTCGCCGACCCATCCCTCCAGTGCACCCAGCGCGTCGAGGATCGCGCGTTCGGTGTCCCCGGCGCGTTTGACGGCGGCGGCCTCGCGCTTCGTTTCAGCCTTGGCGTCCTCGACCGGTTCGGGGTCGATGGTGCGGGCGGCGTGAAGGTCCTTGGGCGCAGCAGGAGCGGCGGTTTTCGTCGAGGGCGCGCGTCGCCGGGCCAGCCAGTCGCCGACCCAGTCGGGGGTCTCGGCGGCAGGGAAGGGGACGATCGCCTCGGCATGGAGCCACAGCAGCGCGAGGCTGTGCTTGCACGGAAATTTGCGCGACGGGCAGGTGCATTTATTGCCGAGGTCACGCAGGTCGGCCATCACCCGGTACGGGTTTGCGCCCGATCCGGCGCATTCGCCCCAGATCAGCGCGCCATCGTCGCTCATGCCCACGCCCGACCATTTGCCGGGTTTGACGAGCCCGGCGGCGGCCTTCAGCGACGGCTGATCGGTGGCAAGCCCTTCCACCGCCTTCAAGTCGATCGCCACGCCACCCCCGGACCTTCGTGTCGCACAATGATAGGCTGGATGCCGGAAAGCTCAACGGGCTTTGCGGCGTGCCCCGGTCCGCAGTTCCACGGTCGTCGTGCCCCGGCCGAGCGCGATGGTGTAGCCGCCGCGCTCCGGCACACCGCGTACCGGGCGATAGGGCAGGGCGTCGGGTGCGCTCGCCTCCACCATCAGCCGCGCCGCCGGAGTATGGGCATCGGCCGGGTCGAGCGTCAGCGTGATCGCCCCGGTCGCGGGCACATAGCGCGCCGAGGCGATCTTGCCCGCCGCCAGCGTGATCCATGCCTTCGCCGGCGCGATGAACAGCCGGCTGCGCGCGCCGTCCTTCGGCATGACCGTCAGCGCGCCGTTCGCCTGCGCGAGATTGCCGCCATAGGCCAGCCAGCCGAAGGTCGGATCGTTGACGACATAGGTCGCCGCCGCGATCGCGTGACCATAGAGGCCCATGCCATAGTCGCCCGAATAGGCGTCCCATTTCAGCATGTCGGGCGCGGCATGGAAGGCGGCGGACGAAAAGCCGTCGCGATCGATGTTGGTGATCCCGCCCATCAACCCGCCATAGGCGACGCGCAGCAGGTGCAGGTCGGCCGGGTCCGCCCGGAACGCATCGAACAGCGGCACCGCGTTCAGCGTCGATCCGTAGTGATGGATCTGCCGTTCGATCCGGGGCACCTTGCCGCCG
Organism: Sphingomonas sp. Leaf25; assembly: GCF_001421635.1. NCBI lineage: Bacteria > Pseudomonadati > Pseudomonadota > Alphaproteobacteria > Sphingomonadales > Sphingomonadaceae > Sphingomonas > Sphingomonas sp. Leaf25. Next base: position 205,703 of record NZ_LMKU01000003.1, on the reverse strand, counting down.
TAGAGAAAGTCCCAATAGCGCCGGGCGTTGCCGTTATAGCCCCAGTGCGGGATCGTCGGATCATAGCCGAGGATCACCTCGCGCGTCGTGTCCGCCTGTGGCTGGTGGCCGAAATAGCGCATCCACGCATAGACTTCGGGCTGGCCGGTCGAATCCCACGCCATCTCGCTGCCGAAGGGATATTTCAGCGCCTTCCAGTGATCGGCGCGGCCGCGCATCAGCGCTTCCATCGCGGTCGCCTGGGCGGTCATCCCCTCGCGCTTCAGGTCGCGGAGGATGTCGAGGAACACGTCGCCTTCCATCAGCCCGAACTGGGCATAATGCGGGGCGTCGCGCATCATCGCCACCGTCGTCGCGTAGGCGCGGTCGAGATACCAGCGCCAGTCGTGCCGCGTCACCAGCCCCGGATGGTTGCGCGCGGTGCGATACAGCACCCAATGGCCGATCGCGACATGCGGATAATTATAGGCGCGGCCGAGGTCGTTCGCGTCCTTCTTCGACCACGACGTCCACGTCGTCCAGTTCGCCGCCGGGTCATAGGCACCGGGATGCAGCGCCGGATCATAGTAGAACAGGCTCTTGCGCACCGCGCCATCGCTCGGCCCGCCTTCGACCTGCAACCGGCCGGCCACGGTTTCGTCAACCATCCGTTCCAGCTTCGCGACCTCGGCGGCGTCGGGGTGGTCGAGCTGCTTCATCATCGCCGCGACCCAGCTTCCGCCGCCGCCCTCGTCGCTCATCCCCGCGATCCAGACGCGCGGTTCCTGTGTCACGATCGCCTTGGCATCATTGTCGTAGGTCAGGATCGCCGGCGATCGGCCGAACGGGTCGCCCGCCCCCTCGAACCATTGTTTCGTCGTCGCGAAGCGGCCGAGATCGGCCATCGTCCGATCCAGCGGCTTGGTGACGAAATAGCTGACCGTCTGCACCGACCCGTCGGCAAAGCCGATCGACACACGCGCCCGGCCCCAGCCGTTCCCGCGCACCGCAATCCGTTGCCACCCGTTCACCTCGCCGGCGCGGGTGAGCGTCATCGCATCGGCCGGTTCGACCGTGATCCGTGCGATCGGCTGCGGCGCCTTCACGAACAGTCTGGCGTCGAGATCGGTCGGCACGACATAGCCCGGCACGCCGATCGCCACCGGCCGTGCGTTGGCGGCAAGCGTCGTCTCGATCGCGCGGATCGTCGGCGACTGGACCAGCCGCACGCCGAAGCTGCGCCGTTCGCCGGGGGCAAGGGTGAAGCCGGTAGGCCGGTTCCATTGGTCGTCGGCCTTTGCCCATTCGCGGCTCGCATAGGCGGCGCTGGCGACCGTCCAGTCGTAGAAGCCTTCGGAGGTTTGCCCGCGCGGGCTGCGGTCGGTGAACGACTGGCCCTTGGCGTCCTTTTCGCTCGGGATCGGCCGCCATGCTTCCAGCGGCGTGCCGGCTTCGGGCAGGACGAGCAGGGCGGGGCCGGCACCGTTCAGCCGCGTGACCTGAAGATAGCCCGCGTCGCGCCCGATATAGGGGTCGACGAAGCTGGCCTGCGCATGTGCTTCGTCGAGGCTGCGATCGGTGATGATGTTGTCGAACACCATCGGCATGCCCATCGCCCCGACCTCGACCGGGACCGTGCCGGGGTTGGCAAGGACGAAGCGCAGCACCGGCATGCCACCGGTATCGATCCACTGGCGCTCGACGGTGAGCGGGATGCCGTCGCCCATGGTCGCGGTGATGTCCGCCGCCGCGACCACGCCGGGCGCGAGAGGCAGCCCACGGATCGGCCGGCGTTGCCTGGCGGACGCGAAATCGCGCCATTCGCCGTCCGGCGTCCGCAGCCGAAGATGCAGGTCGCCGAGATGGACATAGCCATCGCCGGCGCGTTCGGCTTCGCGGCCGGCGGGCACGAAGTCGAACGCCGGATCGGCATCGGGACGCAGGCTGGCCAGCGTCTGCGTATCGCTGCGCAACCGCACCGCGAAGTTGCCGATGCGATAGGGGGTGGTGGCGACCGGCGGATGGACCGGCGTTGCCACACGCTCCTGCGCCGCGACCATCGCCGCCGAACCGGGCAGGACGGCGGCGGTCAGCAGCAGCATCGCGCATGTCGACGACCGGAGCATGTTCATCGGAACCCTTTTCCCCTTGGGCCGGGGCCGAATCAACCCGCACCAGCTTTCCTTATATCGTATACAGAACTACACCGGTCTGGCGAGGGGGGAGCGAACCGGGTGACACATGCTATCGATCGAGCTGCGCCAAGGCGCGGGCGCACCGGCTGGTATCGGGCCATGGCGACGGCGATGCTGCTACCGGCCGGACTGGCGGCGCAAACCGCCCGCCCGGTGGTCGCGCCGGGCAATCCGATCCTTGCCGATGGACGGACCTATTCGACCGATCCGGCGCCGCTGGTCGATGGCGACCGGTTGTGGATATGGGCCGGGCGCGACGAGGCCCCGCCCGGGGTCAATGATTTCATCATGAACGAATGGCAGGCGCTCGCCACCCGCGATCCGGCGTCGGGCCACTGGACGCATTATCCGGCGATCGCGCGGCCCGAGGTGGTCTTCGCCTGGGCGATGCCGGGGCGGGCCTATGCCGGGCAGGTGGTGATAGGGCGCGACGGGCGCTTCTATCTCTATGCCCCGGTCGAGACCCGCGACGCGGCGCAGCGCGACCGGTTCGCGATCGGCGTCGCGGTGGCCGAGCGGATGCCGGGGCCATGGCGCGACGCGCACCCGACCGGGCCGATCGTGTCGCAGGCGCTGCCGGTGCCCAACGCCATCCAGAATATCGACCCGACAGTGCTGGTCGACGACGACGGGCGGGTGTTCCTGTATTGGGGGACCTTCGGCCAGTTGCGCGGGATCGAGCTGGCGGCGGACATGGTGACGCCGATCGGCTCGCCGGTCGCGGTGTCGTCGCTCACCGGCTTCTTCGAGGCGCCGTGGCTGATGAAGCGGCGCGGCACCTATTATCTGCTCTATGCGGGCAATAATGCAGGGCCGGGGTCGCCCTGCACGCCGACGCTGTATCATGCCTGCATCGCCTATGGCAGCGCGCCCACGCCGCTCGGGCCATGGACCTATCGCGGGGTCGTGCTGCGCCCGGTCAGCTCGACCACCAGCCATGCCGGCGCAGTCGAGTTCAAGGGGCGATGGTATCTGACCTATCATACCGCCGATGCGGTGGGCGGCGGACATTTCCGGCGCAGCGTGGCGATCGACCGGATGACATGGGACGACAGCGTCACACCCGCGGCGATCCGTCCGGTCCGGCCGACCCGGCGGCCGCTCCCGCCGCTCCGGCCGACGCGCAACGTGGCCGGCGGCGCGGCCCCGCATGCGTCGAACGAGCCGGTGCCGGTGCAATATTGGCTGCGCGCGCTGAACGACGGGATCGTGCGCGCCGCACCGCTGCCCCCCGACCTGTGGGCCAGCGCGGCCGCGGACGGCGTGCAACGGCACTGGATCGAATATCGCTGGCCACGGGCGGTGACGCTGAATGGCAGTCGCATCCGGTTCTGGGCGGATCGTCCGGCCGGCGCGGTCGACAGAGTGGCTCCGCCGGCCGCATGGCATCTGGAATATTGGCGCGACGGCTGGCACCGGATCGCCGCCGCCTTGCCCGCCGCCCGCGCCGGCGAATGGCCGTCGGTGCGCTTCGCTCCCGTCACCACCCGCTGTCTGCGTGCGGTGCTTGTCGCGTCGGGCACGGCGGATCGCCATGCCGGGCTGGCAGTCGAGGAATGGGAGGCGCTTGCTCCGCGCGCCGCACCGCCACCGCCGCCGGTCGGCGACAGCCCGGCGTGCGGCTGAACGGTCAGCAGACCTCGGCGGTCGAGGCGGGGACCGGCCCCGGCGGGGTGCGCGCCGGATGCTGGTAGAACACGTCGCCGGGCAGGCGGTGGCGCGTGCCATAGACTTCGCCCAGCACGTTGAAGAGCGCCACATCATAGCCGGCCAGATCGTCGTGTGACAGGATGCGTCGCCCGTCGACCACCGCCAGCCGGTTGGAATTGAACCAGATCTGCGTGCCCTCCGCCCAATATTCGTCGAGCGTGACGGCGGCATATTCGCCCTTCCACATGCCCTTCGCCATCGCCGATCGATAGGCCGCCTCGACCCGCCCATAGAACGCCGGATCGGCCGTCCGCGCGGCGGCGAGGATCGCGTGCGAGAATTCATGGACGAAGATATTCTCGCCGTAATAGCGCGTGCCGGGCGTCCCGAGCAGGTTCTCGGTCGCGGCGCTGGTCAGTTGCCCGCCCATGCCGCGCGCCCGGTTGTTCCAGTATTCGCGGTCGCTCAGCCGGCCGATCCGGTCGGGGTAGAGCTTGCGTTCGCAGATCGTCAGGCGCGGATCGTCGATCGCCGGTTTCTTCCAGTCGCGCTGTTCGGGCAGGTCGAGCGTGCCTTCGTCGACACCCATGATCGCCACCCGAAGGCCCGAGGCGATCATCGCCCGGCGCAGGTCGGGCCGGTCGGCGACCATCGCCACCGCGATGTCGCGCGCCAGCAACAGCGCCTCGTCGGGCACCGCCGCCGACGACAGGATCGGGATGCCACCCGCGTCGATGTGGCGGCGATAGAAGGGATCGAGGTTCAGCGCGGGCGGCGGTGCGTCGATCATCCGCGCGGCATAGCCACTGGGCGGGACCTGCGCCGATCCGCTGCCGCCGGCGACCAGCAGCGGCAGGATCGCCAGCCCGTATGTCCAATCCGCCATCCGCCCGTTCCCCGCCGTCGATCGTCCCACCGGCACGATACGCCGATCGCCCGGCACAGACCATGTTCCAACCCGCGACCATTGGGCGAATGTGCCAGCAGGGAGAGGGCGGACGCGATGCAATTGACTGGCATCGCGTCTTGTATGACAATTCTTTTATGATCGCTCTCCTCCTCGCCGCCCTCGCATCGCCCGCCGCTTCCACCGCGCCCCCGCCGGCCGTGGCGCCGGCCGACCAGCGCGCAGCCCCGCTGGCGCGGGCGGTGGCGCTGGCCGACTGGCAGCTCGCGCGGATGAACGACGCGGCGCATGTCAGCCGCGCGACCGGCGAGACGCGCAAACCGCGCGCATGGGAACAGGCGGTGTTCTGGGTCGGCATGACCGCGCTGGCCGATGCCGGCGCGCCGCCGCGTATCCGCGACGCGATTCTGGCGATGGGCCGCGCCAATGACTGGACGCCGGGCGAGAAGCCCTATTTCGCCGACGACCATGCCATCACCCAAAGCTATCTGTGGGCAGCGGCGCATGGCGCGGGGCCGGCGGCGCGCGGTCCCGCCACCGCGACGTTCGACCATATCGTCGATCGGCCCGCCGTCACCACGCTCGCCTTCGCGGTGCCGCCATCGGGCTATGGCGCTACCGAATGCCTGACGCGCTGGTGCTGGTGCGATGCGCTGTTCATGGCACCGCCCGCGCTGGCCGAGCTGTCGCGCCAGACCGGCAATTCCAAATATCGCGACTTCGCGATGCGCGAGTTCTGGGCGACGACCGACTTCCTGCTCGATCCGGTCGAACAGCTCTATTACCGCGACAGCCGCTTCTTCGAACGTCGCGACGCGAAACAGCGCAAGCAGTTCTGGAGCCGTGGCAACGGCTGGGTCTTTGCCGGCATGGCGCGGACCATCCCCCTGCTGGCGAAGGGCAGCGCCGACCGGGTGCGGATGGAAGCGCTGTTCCGCGCGATGGCGGCGACGCTGAAGCGCGTGCAGAAGCCCGACGGCTATTGGGCGCCCTCGCTGCTTGCGCCCGAGGATTCGCCACCCGAATCGAGCGGCACCGCCTTCTACACCTATGGCATGGCATGGGGGGTCAATGCCGGGCTGCTGCCCCGCGCCGACTATGCCCCGGTCGCGCGGGCGGGCTGGGCGGCGCTCGAACGGTCGATCCGCCCCGATGGCCGCCTGGGCTGGGTACAGCAGGTCAGCGACCGGCCCGAAAGCGTGCAGGCCGACGATACCCAGTTCTACGGCGTCGGCGGCTTCCTGCTGGCGGCGACGCAGATCGCCGCGCTCGACCGCGTAACTCGCTGAGGACGCAATACATGGAACGGCGCGAATTTCTGGGAGCGTTGGCGGGCGGCGGTGCGGCGGCGCTGGCTTCCGGTGCAACCGCGCAGTCCGGCGGAACGCTGCCGACCGGAGGCGACGACCGCGCCTGGCTGCTCGCCCTGCTCGACCGGATGGCGACGCCGATCCTCGGGCCGATGTCGCGCGGGCAACTCCAGCGGACATGGACGCCGGCGGTCAGCCCGACATGGGACGGCCGCCCGCTCAAGGTCGCCTATCTGGAGGCCTTCGCGCGGCTGATCGACGGGATCGCCCCGTGGCTGGCGTTGCCCGACAGCGACGACGCGGAAGGGCGGTTGCGGCGGCGGCTGCGCAACCATACGCTCGACGCCTTTGCCCGCTCGGTCGATCCGAACAGCCCCGACCGGCTCGGCTGGGACATCGGCGGGCAGACATTGGTCGACAGCGCCTATTTCACCAGCGCGCTGCTGCGTGCGCCCAAGGCTTTGTGGGACCCGCTCGATACCGCCACCAAACGACGGATCGTCGAGGCGATCAAACGCCAGCGATCGGTATCGCCGCCCTACCAGAACTGGTTGTTGTTCGCCTGCATGAACGAAGCGTTCCTGTTCTCGATCGGCGAGGACTGGGACCCGATGCGAGTCGACATGACGATCAAGCTGTTCGCGGGCGACTGGTATGCTGGTGACGGCTGGTACAACGACGGCGCGGGTTTCCACTTCGATTATTACAACAGCTACGTCATCCACCCGATGATGGTGCAGATACTCGACGTGCTGGCCAAGGGCGGCGCGAGCTTCAACAACCTGAAGCCGCAGGCCGAATTCGACCGCGCGCTGAAACGGATGCAGCGCTTCGGCGAACATCTCGAACGGATGATCGGACCCGACGGGGCCTATGCCGCGATCGGCCGGTCGCTGACCTATCGCATCGCCGCGCATCAGGTGCTGGGGGTGCTGGCATGGCGCGGCTGGCTGCCCGAAACGCTGCCTGGCGGGCAGGTCCGTGCGGCGACGCTCGCCGCCGCGCGGCGGGTGTTCGCCGATCCGGGCAATTTCGACGCGAACGGCTATCTGACGATCGGCTTCACCCGCGCGCAGCCGACGCTGGGCGACTGGTATTCCAACGCCGGCAGCATGTATATCGCGTCCGAAGGGCTGGTCGCGCTCGGCCTGCCGGCGAGCGACCCGTATTGGACCGCGCCGGCGCTGCCATGGACGATGCGCCGCGCCTATGCCGGGCAGGATTTCCGCAAGGACTATCCGGTGGCCTATTGAGCGCGTGGCCGCCGCTGCGACGCGGTGGCGTTGCGGACGGCGGCGAATTCCGATTCCCTGCGCCACTGCGGCCATGCCGTGCCGTTCGCCAGATCGAAGCCGATCCTGCGGACCAGATCGACATCCGCCGCCGCGCCGCGCAGGTCCCAGTCGGCCGACCACGCATCGCACGTCTGGTGATAGCAGCGCATATAGCCGTCGAGCCATGCCTGCCCGGCGGCGCGCCCGCCCGCGACCAGATCGGGCGCGCCGCTGATCGCCATCAACAACAGCGTCGGCACGCCGCGCCGCGCGAGCGAGAAATGATCGGCGCGGTAGAATAGCCCGCGTTCGGGCAAGGCCTCGGGCGTGACCACCCGGTCCTGCGCCTTCGCGGCGGCGGCGAGCGACTCTTCCAGCGTGTTCTGGCCATCGCCGACCAGCAGCACGTCGCGCGCCGGCCCGGCGGTCTGGAGAATGTCGAGCGTCAGGTTGGCGACCGTCGTGGCGACCGGATAGACCGGGTTCGCGGCATAGGTTTCCGACCCCAGTAGCCCGCGCTCCTCGCCGGTCCACAGCGCGAACACCTGCGTCCGCGCCGCCGGTTTCGCCCGCGCGGCGGCGCGCGCGATGGCGAGGACGCCCGCCGTACCCAGCGCATCGTCGTTGGCACCGGGGCGGATACGGCGGCCCTGCGCATCGGGCGCGCCTTCGCCATAGGCATCCCAATGCGCGCCATACATCACGACCTCGTCCGGGCGGGTCCGCCCCGGCAGCTTGGCCAGCACGTTGCGGCTCGTCGCGCGCGTCACCGTGACCGGCAGGTCGGCGGAGAATCCTTCGCCCGACAGCGCGACGGGACGGAAATCCGATCGCCGCGCCGCCGCACGTTGCTGCGCGAGGTCGAGCCCGGCGGCGGCGAACAGGCGCGTGGCCGCGGCCCCCTCGATCCAGCCTTGCAGCATCACGCGCGGGGCGGGGGGACGGGCGACGTCGTAATTCTCGCCCGCCGGCGCGGTGACGGTCGCCCAGCCATAGCCCGCGCCCGGCGTATCATGGACGATCAGCGCCGCCACCGCGCCGCGCCGGGCTGCTTCCTCGAACTTGTAGGTCCAGCGCCCGTAATAGGTCATCCGCCGGTCGCCGAATTTGCCTTTCGCATCGTCCGCTGCCGTCGCCTCGAAATCGGGATCGTTGACGAGGAACACCGCGACCTTGCCCGTCAGGTCGACGCCCTTGAAATCGTCCCAGCCGCGTTCGGGCGCGCTGACGCCGTAACCGACGAATACCAGCGGCGCCTTTTGCACGACGGCGCGATCGACCGGCCGGACGGTCGAGAGATAGACGTCCTTGCCCGGCGTCCAGTCGACGCCGTTGGCGCGCACCGCGCCCTCGCCGATCCGGGTGCGGACCAGCGGCACCGCCTGCGTCCAGCTACCCTCGGGTCCCCCCGGTTGCAGCCCGGCCGCCTTGAACTGCGCGATCAGCCAGTCGATCGTTTTCGTCTCGCCCGGCGTGCCGGGGGCGCGACCGCCGAACGCATCGCTGGCGAGGACCTTCACATCGGCCGACAGCGCGGCGGGCGATACCGGATCGGGCACCGGCGCGGCGGCGAGGAGCGGCAGGGCGGCGAGGGCGAGCAAGGCTTTCATCACCGGCATCCTACCCACGAAGCGTGGCCGTGGCGAGGTGCGCCGGATCAGGGCTGCGGTTCGGCGCGCAGCCAGCCCGTTATCGAATAGCGTCGCGCCGGCGCGGCGCGCGTTACTTCGCTGACGCTATGGTCCTGCGGCACCGCGAACAGCGTCAGCCGGTTGAACCCCGGCGCTACCGCGCGCAGGTCGCCGTCCTTGCGGTGGAACAGCAGCAACCCGCCCCATTCGGGCCGCCACTGCGGGGTCAGCCCGAACACATAGGCGGCGCGGCGGTGCTTGCCCGTCACCGCATCGTCATGGACCGTCAGGAAATCGCCCGGGGCATAGGCCGTCGCCTGCGCATCGGCGAAGCGCACATCGTCGGCGCCGGTGATCGTCCGCAACGCCGCGAGCATCGACGGCGACGACATCCAGCGCGCGAAGCCGCCGAGCGGGGTATCGTCGGCGTCACGGTCACGCCGCGCATCGGACAGGCGGATGCTGTCGAAACGAAACTGGAATCCCGCGCGGGCGGCGGCATAGACCGCGAGGTTGAGCGCCTCGGCACGGTCCGCCGGGATCGCCGCCCATCCGGCGCGGTCGAATTCGGCCACCCGCTCGCCGCTCAACACCAGTTTTCGCCAGTCGCCGCGCTGCCGCAGATGCGCGGCAAGCAGCAGCGCGGTTGCTGCGCGCAACGGATGATCGATCACCACCCGCCCGTCGCGGCGATAGGCGTCGGCAAGCGCGGCGAGATCGAGAGCGGGGTCGAGCGTGAACATCGGTGCGGGTGGCATGGCATCGATCGGCCCGCGAAAGAAGCCCCGTATCGGACGCTCGCGCCTTGCACCGTCGCGCGGCTTGCGCGAAACCCGGTCCACCATGACCCGTCGTCCCGCATGATCGAGCTGCTCGCGCTCAACCCCTCGCTCGACCGGCCGGCGCTGGCCGCGCAGTTCGCCGCCGCCGGGCGGGTGCAGATCCGCGACGTGCTGACCGACGCATCGGCGCGCGCGCTCCACCGGCTGATCGCCGAACGGACGCCATGGGGCATCGCCTATGGCGTGGGGACGGGCAAGCCGGTCGGCCTGACCGCCGCCGAATTCGCCGCGCTCGACGCGCGCGAACGCGGTGCCATCCGCGAAGCGATCGATACGGCGATGCGCGGGCGGGACTATGGCTTTTCCTATGCGCGCTACCCGGTCCTCGACGCCTATCTCGGCCAATGGGCGCCGGGCGGGGGGCACGACATCCTGCTCGAACATATCAACGATACGCCGTTCCTCGATCTGGTGCGCGGCGTCACCGGCATTCCCGAATTGCGCAAGGCCGATGCGCAGGCGACGCTGTTCGCGCCGGGCCAGTTCCTTGCCGAACACAGCGACAGCCATGTCGGCGAGGGATGGCGCATCGCCTATGTCCTGTCGCTGTGCGCGCTCGACTGGCGGCCCGACTGGGGCGGCTATCTCCAGTTCCTTGACGATGATGGCGACATCGTCGCCGGCTATCGACCACGGTTCAACGCGCTCAGCCTGTTCGCGGTGCCCAGCCCCCATGCGGTGAGCTATGTCCCGCCGTTCGCGCCGGTCGGACGCTATTCGATCACCGGCTGGTTCCGCGACCGGTGAGCGCGGCAATGCTCCGCTCGGCGGCGCTGGCGGCGGCGGCACGGGGCGACGATGCCGCCGCCGCGCGCGGCTTCGCACAGGCGGTGGCGGCGTTTCCGGGCGACGCCGCGCTGCTCAACAGTGCCGGAAATTTCCACGCCGGGGCGGGCCGCCCCGCCGACGCACTGGCGCTGTTCGATCGCGCGCTGGCGCTCGATCCGGCGCTGGGGGAGGCGGCGATCAACCGTGCGGTGGTCCTCACCCGTCTCGGCCGGGCGGACGAGGCGGCGGACGCGCTGACCGCGCGTCAGGCGACGCTCGCCGCCATGCCGCGTTACTGGACCACGCGCGCCGCCGCCGAAACTGCGGGCGGCGATCTTCGCGCCGCCGCCGCCAGCCATGCCGAACAGTTGCGCCGCGATCCCGGCAACCGTCGCGCGCTCCACGGCCGCGCGCGCACTGCGCTCGACCGGGGGGATGACGGCGCGGTCGCATGGTATGACGCGGCGCTGGCCGTGACGCCGGGCGACCCGTGGCTGCTCCACGGACTGGCACAGGCGCTGGAGGCGGCGGGCGACCGGGCCGGCGCGCTCGCCCTGTCGGCGCAACTGGCGGGGCAGCTTCCGCAGTGGATCGACGCGCTCGAACTCCATGCCACGCTGCGCTGGGCGGCGGGCGACCGGGCGGAATTTTGCGATCATTATGCGGCGGCGGTGCCGTACCATGCCGATGGCGCGGCCGAGCGGTCATGGGCGGCGATGCTGGCCGGCGTCGATCGCCACGCTCCGGCGGCCGAGATACTGGCGCGCAGCCGGGCACGGATCGGCGCGCGCGATCCGTTGTTGCTCGACGAGGCGGTCTATCGCGGCGAAGCGGGGGACGATGCCGGCGCGGCGGCAATCTTCGCGACCGCGCCTCCCGCCACGCCCGACTGGCAGATCGCGGCGGCACGACAGGCGCTGCGCACCGCCCGGCCCGATGTGGCCGAGGCGTTGCTGGCGCAGGCGCTTGGCGTTCGCCCGGACGATGTGATGGCATGGAGCCTGCGCGACCTGGCATGGCGGGTGATGGACGATCCGCTCCACCTCTGGCTGCACGGCGATCCGGTGCTGGTGCAGGAACGTCTGCTCGACCTGTCGCACGATGCGCACGCCGCCGCCGTTGCCGTGCTCGACACGCTGCACGACCGCGCGGCGATGCCGATCGGCCAATCGGTCAAGCTCGGCAGCCAGACGCGCGGCGCCCTGTTCCAGCGGGACGAACCGGCGGTGCGGGCGGTGGCGCAGGCGGTCGAGCGGGCGATCGAACGCTATCGCCATGCCCTGCCGGATGCCGATCCGGCCCATCCGCTGCTGCGATCACGTGATGCGCCGTGGCGCGTCGCCGGAAGCTGGTCGATCCGCCTGAGCGGGGCGGGGCGGCACGCCCCCCACGTCCATCCCCATGGGCTATTGTCGTCGGCGGCCTATTTCGCGGTGCCAGCAGGCGATCCCGGTGTGCTCGAACTGGGGCGGCCACCCGCCAACCTGCGGCTCGACCTGCCACCGCTGCGCACCATCGTCCCGCGTGTCGGGCATTGCGTGCTGTTTCCCAGCACCCTGTTTCACGGCACCCGCCCGATCGCGACGGGCAAGCGGATGACCGTCGCCTTCGACGTGGGCTCGCGCTGACACGAAAAAAGGGGCACCCGCGTTGCCGCGGATGCCCCCTTTTCGTTCGTCGTTGACGGCGGCGTCAGAACTGAAGCCGCGCACCCACGAAGAAGTCGCGACCCAGCACGTCATAGGTGCCGGGGAAGGTGTTCGCCTGTTCCTGAAGCGATCCGAGCACTTCGGGCTTCTGGTTGGTCAGGTTGTTGACGCCGATCGTGATCTGCAGCCGGTCGGTCGCCTTGAACGCGGTCGACAGGTCGAAATAGTTCACCGCGCCGATCCGGGCGTTGGGGAACAATGCCGGGTCCTGCGGCGTGCGCACCAGTCCGACGAAGGTGTTGTCGAGGCGACGGTCCTTGACCGGACCCCGGTAACGCCAGCGCAACGACAACACCATCGGCCCGTCCGAGACGCTCAGACGGGCGGTATGAACCCACTTCGGCATCGGGTTGAGCGTCGGTACGTTCGGCACCGATCCTTCGCCGATCGTCTCGCGCTCTGGAATCGCCGCCACCGACGTGCTGCGGAACTTGTCGAGATAGGTGCCGAGGAACGAGACGCTGACGTTCGAGCGATCCCCGCCGGTGATCGAGAAGTCGACCGGCAGCGAATAATCGGCAGCAACGTCGATGCCCGAGGTCTTGAGCGTCGCGATGTTGGCCGACAGCACGTTCGGGTTACGCCCGCCCGACGTTTCGCCGATCGCCCCGGTCGTGGTGTTGCGCACGCCCTGGAAGATCGAACAGATCGGGTTGGTCAGGTTCTGCGCGACGGTGAAGCAGAGCGACAGCGCGTCGTTCAGGCCACCGCCGAAGGTCGCGATCGTATCCTCGACCTTGATGTTGAAATAATCAACCGTCACGTTCAGCCGCGGGATGAAGCTCGGACGGAACACGACACCGGCGGTGTAGGTGTCCGACGTTTCTTCCGACAGGTTGGGATCGCCGCCGAAATTGGCCTGGATTTGTGCGTTCGGCTGTACCGCGCGGGTAAAGACGTTGGCCGCCGGCACGCCGTTGGCGATGCAGAGCTGGCGGACCGCTTCGGTCCGGTTGCCGGCCGCGCCACGATCCGAACAGGGGTCCTGCGCGGCGGGGAAGCCGGTCGAGTTGCCACCGAACAGGTCCTGCACGTTCGGCGCACGCACCGCACGGGCATATTGACCGCGCAGCGTGATGTCGCGGATCGGCGAAAGCTGCGCACCGCCGGCATAGGTCCACACGCCACCGACGGCGTCGAGCGAATAGTCCGAATAGCGCGCGTTGCCGGTCAGTTCGAGCTTGTGGATGAAGCCTTCGCTCACCAGTGGCACGCGCAGTTCGCCGAACACTTCGCGCACGTCATATTCGCCGCTGGTCGGCTGACCCGCGTTGAAGCCCGCGACATCGCCCGACGACAGGAAGGTGTCGGGACGATAGCTCGCCGACATGCCGCGATATTCGACGCCGGCGGCAAAGGCGACCGGATCGACGCTGTTGCCGACCGTGAAGAGGTCGCCGTTGATCGACGCGACGAAGTTGCGGATGTCCGAACGTTCGAGGTTGGTCGAATTGACCGTGACGTAGCGGATCGCCGCCGGATCGGCGAGGCCGAGCCCGAAGACGTTAAGCGGAACGCAGCCAGCGGTCCGCGCTGCGGCGGCACGGCAGCGCAGGGTGCCGTTGACGATTTCCGTCTCGGTCGCCGCCGCGAAGCGGCTGCGCGAGATATTGCCCTGCTGATACTGCTGATTCTCGGTCCGGGCGTACATATAGTACACGTCGAAGCGCAGATTGTCGGTGATGTTGCCACGCAGGCCGCCGAGCAGGCGGAACGCGGTGCGGCTGGCATCGACGTTGCGCGGGCCGGACTGGTTGAAGCGGAAGTTGACGTTGGTGGTGACATACCCGTCGTTGTCGGTATCGAGCGGACGCAGCAGACCGCGCGTCTGTTCGTTGAACCACGGGCTGGCGATCTGCAGGTTCAGCGCCTGGCCGATCGGGGTCGGCGCCAGTTCCTGCGGCACCGAATTCTTGACGAAACCGACTTCGGTATAGCCGGTGATGTTGTCGGCCAGTTCATAGCTGCCATAGCCGCCGAGCAGATAGCGCTCCTGCGGCAGCATCAGATAGTTGTCGGGCGCGAAATTGTAGAGATCGGCCGGATCGTTGAACGCGCGCGTGCCGCCGCCGGTCGGATTGAACACATAGCCAAGCGACGCGCCGCCGGTGGTGATGCCGGGCAGGGTGGCAAGCGGGGTCGACGCCGAACCCTGCGGGATCAGGCCGACTTCGCCACCGCGCGATGCGCAGGTCGCGAGCGCGCCGCCGAAATTGGTGCCGATGCCGGTGGTCGAATTGGTCGATCCGGGAACGATGCAGCCGTCGCCCGCCGCGTTGCGCGAGAAGCCGCGCGCATCCTGGAAGATCGGTTCGCGGCGGGTGTAGTTGGCATAGACCGTCACCGATCCCCGGCCGTCGGCGAACTTCGATCCGACCGCGAAATTGACGTCATAGCGCGCGCCGTCACCCTGTTCGGTCAGCGCATATTGCCCGCCGATGATCGCGCCGTTTAGGTCCTGGCGAAGATTGAAGTTGACCACGCCGGCGATCGCGTCCGACCCGTAGGTCGCCGACTGGCCGCCGGTCAGCACCTCGACGTTCTGAAGCATGAACTGGGGAATGGTGTTCAGATCGACGATCTGGTTGGTGTCGTACGACATCCAGCGGCGACCGTTGACCAGCACCAGCGTGCGCGTGGCCCCCAGGTTGCGCAGGTTGAGCGTCGCTGCGCCGCTGCCGGGATTGTTCGAAAAGCCGGTGGTGCCGGGCACCGCCTGCGGCAGCGTGTTGATGACCTGTTCGACGTTGATCGCGCCGGTCAACTGGAACTCTTCGGCCGACACGACCGCGATCGGGCTGGGCGAGGTCAGGTCACGCCGCTGGATGCGCGATCCGGTGACGACGATCGTCTCGTCGCCCGATCCGTCGCCGGTGCCGGCTTCCTGTTGCAGCCCGGTGCCGACCGTCGGTTCGGCGACCTGTGCCTGTGCCGGCGACGTCAGCGCGATCGCCGCGCCGGCGAATACGGTGGTCGTCAGCAATCGCGAGCGAAATGCTACCATGTAGGATGTTCCCCTGTTGTTTTTCCGATGCGCAGCGTCTGCGCATCAAAGGGCCTGCGTGGCATTGTGCGGTCTGCCGGCCCCTGATCGTTACTAGATCAACTACCCTGACCAATCGCAACCGGCGGAAGGGGAACAATATATATTCGTCACGGATTGTGTCTTTATAGTTACATAGATAATCGAGATACAGGTTTCAGAAACATTCTGTAACAATATGGAAGTATTTATTACTGGATAAGTAAGAATAGCGGTCGGCTCTTTCGACTGCGAAGAAGACGCACTCGATAGAATTTGATCCATGAATGTCGGGTCTTTGATCCTGGCAGTTGCTGGTACAGCATCGGCGCAAGCACCAAGAATACATGATGGGACAGGTTCTACACGCGAGGACCCGGTCGACATGGGCGATCCCCGGCTTTTGCCGGGCGGGCGATACGGCACGGCATCGTCAGGAGAAACCGAGGGCGCTGGCGAAGCGGTGCGCTATCAACCGGAAGGCCGTCGCCAAGTGAAAGCGGCGCACGGTGGTCGAGGGATGTGCAGACAGGTCCAAAGGCCTCACATCCGACGGTGTCGACCATTTTGGAGGCGGTGGTTGTTGCCTTTCGACGGCATCGGCCATTCGCGGGAGAAGGCGACCGATAACAGGGTCGCATCAACTAATGAGGGAGAACCTCGTCACCGGCAGGCATATATGGCTGATGCTTGCGCTGGTGACCCCTACGGGATCAAAAGCCAACATTGCAGAACGGCAGAAAACCGCGGTTTCTTGTGTGGCTTCTCCATGGCCGCTGTACCAGCGACAGCTACCTCGCGCTGTACCTTCGGCATGCCCGCGCCGCGACGACGCCGCGACGCGAGCGACGTACGAGTTTCCGGATGGATTGCCCATCCGCCATTCCAGGTGCTTAGGCGGGCCGTGCCTGTCGCCAGACGAACGGGTCAGGGTATCTGCGTCGGGCGACATAGCTGAGGCTGCTCTGCTCGTAGAGCCAGCGCATGCGGGTGGGTAGGCCATTTGCGTCGCGTGGCCATCGTCAAAAGTTACGCTAGATGTTGCTTTTCGACCGTCTAGGTGTCACATCGCAGCGATGGATCAGAACGATCGCTTCAGGACTGCGCTTTGGGCATTCGTAGGCCGGCAGCAGAGCAAGACTGCTGCGGCCATCGAACTCAAGGTGACCCGCACCGACCTTTATCGATACATTTCCGGGGACACGGTGCCACGGCCTGAACGAATGAGAAAGATGATGTCGAGAATGGCGGCGGGCGTGGTCCCACATGCCTCCGGCGCCATCGATATTCCGCCGATGTCCGAAGAAAACGTTACGCAGATGCGTGACATGCTGTTACACTTGGCGTCACTGCTCGACCTTGACCTGGCGAGCAGGCGCGTCAATGAACGGAAGGGCGGCTGATCGCTTGGATTCGGCCGTGGCGGTGTATCGATGAGTAGAGCGGACCTGGTGATCCAGCTGGCGGAAGCCGGCGCACAGAACGATCATGCCAAGCTGGAGCGGACAGTGGCCGCGCTGGTTGCGGAGGCGCGCGCAAAGCAGCATCATACACTCGCCGACCGACTCTCCAAGGCGCTCGGTGCCGTGGCGCCGCCGTCGCGCCAGGCTCCTCGAGCGGTCGGAGGTACGTTCCTGCCCGACAAGGTCCGCGATCTCGTCATCGAGCGCCCCGCCCGGCGCAGCCTCGACGATCTGGTGCTGCCGCCGGAGGTCGAGGCGCAGGTTCGCGACCTCGTCGAGGAGCAGCACGAGGCCGACCGCCTGCGTGCGAACTCGCTCGAGCCGCGTCACAGGGTCATGCTCGCTGGCCCGCCGGGCAACGGCAAGACGACCCTCGCCGAGGGCATCGCCTCCGCGCTTGGCGTCCCGTTCCTGACCATCCGCTACGACGCCGTGATCGACAGTTACCTCGGCGAGACGTCTGCGCGGCTGAAGCGTGTCTTCGAATTCGCCCGTTCGACGCCCTGCGTCCTGTTCCTCGACGAGTTCGATGCGCTCGGCAAAGAGCGCGGCGACATCCACGAGACCGGTGAGATCAAGCGCGTCGTCTCATCTCTTCTCCTCCAGATGGACGATCTTCCTTCCTACACGGTGATCGTCTGCGCCTCCAATCATCCCGAGCTGCTCGACCGCGCCGTATGGCGGCGCTTCCAGCTGCGCCTCGAGCTGCCGATGCCGACGCGCGCCGACTTCCGGCGCTGGCTCGAGCATGTCGGCGCCGACCGGAAGGCGCTGGGCATCGATCCGGCCGCGCTAGCGCGCGACCTGGAAGGCGGGAGCTTCGCCGAGGCGGAGGAGTTCCTGATGGACGTTAAGCGCAAGATCGTGCTCGCGAAGGGGTCGCCCAAGGCCGTCGTCACGCAGCAGCTGAAGGCGTGGAAGGGGCGGTTCGGCCCCAAGGCGGGAGAGAACGTAGGGGATGGCGCGGGAGATACTGCCGCTCGGGCGGGATAGAACGAAGGAGCACGACTTCATCAAGGGTCAGCCGGACCGGCGCAAGCGCCGGAACGTTCCGGTCGATCAGCAGGTGCAGCGGCTCGGTCCGGTGCTCGAGAAGAGCTTCAGGGACATCCTCGATCGCGACGACATCAAGGTCGCCGACGATCCATCCGCGTTGGCCCCGGAGCGAGCCTTGGTGATGGAGATCATCGGATCGCCCGCGCGCTTCGTCAACGCGGCGAGCAAGGTCGGGCTGGAGTGGCTGGCCGAGGAGGTCGCAGTCCTTCACGGCGTCAGGTCGTACTTCGATCCCGGCTCCGATCCGCTTGAGCAGGATGACGAGGATTCCGGCTTGGACGAGCAGGACGGCGTGCTGACGGAAGCGGACGGCGACTTCCTGCTGGACGACGACGTTCACCCGGCCGACGAGATGCCCGGTACGCTGTATCTGGGCATGCCGACCAAGGCCACGTTCGAGACGCTGCGGAAGCTCTGGGACCTATACGCGGCAAAGAAGAAGCCGCCGGATCACCACGGCGACTGGTGGAAGCTGTTCGGACTGCTGCATCAGCTGCGCCCCTGGGGGCCGCAGGATCGGATCGCCGAGACGACGCGGCGACGCCTGACCGACGAGCGGTACCGCCCAGCGGGTCAGGACCTGCGGCTCGAGGTCGACCTCTGGTACCGCGGCGATGCCGCGCGGCGCGACGAGGCGGCCGCCGACTTCCGATCGGCGGTCGAGACCCTCGGCGGCAGCGTGCTGGACGAGTTCCGCGTCGACGAAATCCGCTACCATTCGATGCTGGTCCATCTGCCCGGTAGCGCCATCGATTCGATCGTCGCGCGGACGGGACCGATCGCGCTGGACGACGACGTCATGTCGATCCGCCCGCAGAGCGCCTTCCGGTTCTCCGTCGAAGAGCCCGTGACCGAGCAGGTTCCGGACGAAGAGGACGGCGACGGCGATCCCGACCGCGCGTCGATTGGCGCGCTGATCGACGGCTGGCCCATCGAGAACCACGTGAAGCTACGCAATCGTCTCGACGTCGTCGAGCTGGACGTCGCCGACAGCCTCGCGCCGGTGACCAAGCGATATCACGGCACCGCGATGGCCTCGCTGATACTGCGCGGCGACCTGCACGAGGACAATCCGCCCCTCCGGCGCAGGCTGAAGGTGGTGCCCGTGCTTGCGCCGGACGGCGGGGTAGAAACACCGCCGCGCGACAGACTGGCGTTGCGGCTGATCTATCGCGCGGTAGAGGACCTGAAGGCCGGAACGGGCGGCCAGGAGCCGAGCGGCCCCGACGTGGTGATCATTAACCATTCGATCTGCGACGAGGCGTTCGGCTTCGCGGGAGCGGTGAGCCCCTGGGGCCGGCTGCTCGATCATCTCGCGTGGAAGTACCGCGTGCTGTTCGTGGTGAGCGCGGGCAACATCGTCGATCCGTTCGATCTGCCCGCCTATCCGACCTCCGCCGACATGAGGAAGGCGTCGGCGGAGCACCGGCAGGCCGAGATGCTGCGCGGCGTCGACGGGGCCAAGGCAAAGAGAACGATGTTTTCCCCTGCGGAATCGGTGAACTCGCTGACCGTAGCTGCCGCACACAGCGACGGGTCGACGCTGACGCTGCCTGCCAACAAGACCGACCCGTACGGTACGCTGGCGGCACCGAACCTCGGGTCGGGGCTTGGTCACGGCTTCAACAGGTCGGTGAAGCCGGACGTGATGCTGCCAGGGGGGCGGCAGGTGGCCCACCCGACGGAAGGCGGCATCCTGCAGGTTCATGGTCGCGAATTTGCCGACTACATCGGCCAGCGGGTGGCGATGCCCGATCCGACGCTCGGGCGGCTGGACTTCACCCGCATGTCGTCGGGCACGAGCAACGCGGCAGCGCTGGCGACGCGCGCGGGCATGCTGATCGGCGACGTTCTCGACGACTCGCCAGCGCTCAACGCGTCTGGACCCTGGTACCGCCGTGATACTGCGCCGTGCGTGCTGAAGGCGCTCATCGCTCATGGAGCCGGCTGGGGCGAACTCGGTCGCACGATGATCGACATCCATGCGCCGGCGGGCCATCACGAGCGTCGCAAGGAGGCGGTTGCGCGTGCCATGGGGTATGGCGCGGTGGATCCCGAGCGCCTCTTCGGCGCTGGTGGGCACCGCGTCACGCTGCTCGCGGAGGATCACATCGTCAAGGACGAGCGCCACATGTGGCGCGTTCCGCTGCCCGACGAGCTCCGGTCCTATGCGGAGTTCAGGCGCATCGTCGTGACGCTTGCCTGGCTGACGCCCGTATCGCCGAACAGCTCGCAGTACCGCACGGTCGGGCTGTCGCTGCTAGGCGGAACGGGCAAGTCGGACCTGTGGGAGGGCGTACACCGCGTCGGCCACCAGCCGGCGATCGGCTTCGGCCGTCGTGGGACCCTGATCCACTCCGTCTACGAAGGCGACCGCAAGGCCATTCCGTTCGGCGAGGACGGCGGGTTCGAGATCAACGTGCAGGCCGTCTCGAAGATGCCCGGCATGACGGCCGTGAAGATACCATATGCTCTCGCCGTCACGATCGAAGTGGCGGACTCCATCAACGCGGACATCTCGGCATCCGTACGGACCCGGGTGCTGCCGCAGGCACAGGTAGGTAGCCGATGAGCGATTTCGACGAGGAGCGCAGCCTCGGGTACCAGCCCGACGATCAGGTGGCCGATTATCTGGAGGCGATCGGCGATACCGAAGGCGCCGCGCTGCTGCGCGAAGCGGGCATTCGTGGCCAGGGGATCGGGCGGCTGCTCGGCAAGGCCTGGAGCCACACCTCGCACGTCGTCGGCTTCGTCGAGGAGAGAAACGCCGGCGAGCCTGCTGCGGCGCAGGTGCCGATCCGGCCCGCCTTCGAGGCCGAGGCGGATCCGTCGCTGATCGGCACCCAGATCAAGGTGACGCTCGACGTCTTCCAGGTTCACGAATACCCGGGCCTGAGCCCGCACAGCGTCCTGTTCGACTTCCAGGGGCGCGACCAGGCTGGAAGCGAGGCGCAGGACCTGCAGTTCGCCAGCGTGCTGAACGTCAACAGCCATGATCGGGCGGCGGTGAATGGCGTGCCGATCTTCACCGGCCTGACCGTCCCCGGGGACGGACTGTCCTTCAAGGCTACGACGATCCGCATCGGCAGCAGCAGCGACCAGGCGATTGTCGACGTCCTTGAAAGCTCGGCGTTCAAGGAAGGACTGAAGCTCATGGGCACCCTGCAGCCCGCGCTGCCGCAGCTTGTCGGCCTTGCCGCCGGAATCACGAAGAACATCTCCAACCGTTTCCTGAACAGGCAGATCCAGAGCTTTGACCTCGGTCTGGATTTCGGGGCGAACCCCTCGTCGATTCGCTTGCGGCGCGGATCGTATGTCGTCGTCCAGGTTCCCGGACGCGACTCATGGCGGTGGGGCGACTGGAGCCTCGACCGGCACACGATGGGCGTCGTCGACTCCGAGGGGAAACCGGCACCGTTCAACGTCATCGTCTTCGGCGTTACCGGCAGCACCTCGACGGAGGCTCGATCCGCCGTGAGGTCCGACGGGCAGACTGCGCTGGACACCTCGAGAAACGCTTGACGCTGGTCTGCAACGCCGGGCCGGCGGCCGATGAGATGAGGCGCTTCGGCCTTCCGGACGCGTAGATTTGTTCCTTCACGGCAGCGCTGCCGGGTACTGACGGCAGCTGCTCGGGCCGGATGCCCCGGATCCGGCGCAAAGAATCTGCGTCCGAGCTGTTCCCGGAATGTTCACTCCGTCCTACAAAGGCGGGATGAACTTACCGCGAGGAAGCATGCCACACCTGACGCTGCACGAGCTGCCGTTCGAGATGGTGTCGAGCGAGGCGCGGCTTCTGGTCGAGACGACGCCGGCCGGCTTTCCGTCGCCGGCGCAGGACGACATGGAGGAGCCGATCGATCTCGCCGCCTGGCTGATCGACCACCCCGCGGCGAGCTACGTCATGCGCGTGGCCGGCCACTCGATGGTCGATGCGGGCATCGCCGACGGCGACCTGGTCGTGGTGAGCCGAGCAGTGGAAGCGCGTCCCGGCGACATCGTCGTCGCGCTGGTCGACGGCAGTCGGACGATGAAGCGTCTCCGTCGGTCGGCGGGACGCCTGTGGCTGGTGCCGGAGGCGGAGGGCTACGAGCGCATCATCGTCGACGAGACGGTCGAGGTGTGGGGCGTCGTAGTTGCGTTGGCGCGGCGGTACAGGCGGTGAGCACGATCGCGCTCATCGACTGCAACAACTACTATGTCAGTTGCGAGCGCGCCTTCGACGCCAGCCTGTCCGGCGTTCCGGTGGTGGTGGCCAGCAATAACGACGGCTGCGCGATAGCCCGGTCTGCCGAGGCGAAGGCCCTTGGCGTGAAGATGGGCGATCCCATCCATCTGATCCGCGACCGCCTGACCAAGCACGGCGTCGTGGTCCGATCGTCGAACTACACCTTGTACGGTGACATGCAGCGTCGCGTCGTCGCCGCGGTGGAGGACTTCGCAAGCGAGGTGGAGATCTATTCGATCGACGAGACTTTCCTCGACCTCGAACCGTTCGCCGACCGCGATCTCGTCGATCACGCCAATGCGATGCGGGACCAGGTGCGGCGCTGGACGACGATTCCGACCTGCGTGGGCATCGCACCCACGAAGACGCTGGCGAAGCTGGCGAACGCCGCCGCGAAGAAGAATCCCCTGTTCGACGGCGTCGCCGATCTGCGTGACGAGACGATCAGATCGTGGGTGCTGGACCGATTCCCCGCTCGCGACGTCTGGGGCGTCGGCAGCGCCACCGCAGCGAAGCTGGCGGACCTGGGCATCGTCACGGCCGGGCAGATCCGTGACATGCAGATGAAGCAGGCGCGTGGTCTGGGCACCGTGGTGCTCGAGCGGCTCGTCGCCGAGCTTCAGGGTGTCGCCGCCAGCGCGGTCGAAGTCATCGAGCCCCAGCGCAGGGGCATGGCGGTGACGCGTAGCTTCGGAACTCCGGTGCACGACATCGATACGCTCATGGGCGCGGTCGCACAGTATGCGATGCGGGCGGGCGAGAAGCTGCGGCAGCATGGGCTGGTCGCCGGCCAGCTGACGGTCTTCTTCCATACCAACCGCTTCAAGACCGGGGCTGGCCAGTACCAGGGGGCGAGGCGGGTCACGCTGCATCCCATGACGGCGGACTCGCTCGAACTGCTCTCCGCCGCGCGGCGGGGCGTGGAGGCGGCATGGCGCGATGGCTATGCCTACACCAAGGCGGGCATCATGCTCGACGACCTGGTTGCCGCCGATCTCCGACCGCGCACCCTGTTCGAGGGCGACACCGATCGGCGCGTGCGGCTGATGACGGCGCTGGACGAGGTCAACGGACGGTTCGGCAAGTTCACGGCGGTGCCGGCGGCGCAGGGGTTCAGGCGGGACTGGAAGATGCGCGCCGAGAACAAGTCGCCGGCGTGGACCACCAGCATCGACGACGTGCCGCTGGTACGCGCCGACTGATCGTGCTGGTCGCGTTCATGTGGCCGACCTATAAGAGCCCCATGACGCTTCGCCGCATCATCCGCGCATCGGCGCTGCTCCTACTCGGCATGATGATGCTCGTGCGCATGGGGCCGCTGTGTGAGTCCATGGCGATGGCTGCGCCTCCGACCTCCGGACCAGTCGCGATGGCGGATTGCGACCGTCCGGCCCCAACCCATCGGTCTGCGGGCAAGGCCGCGGTTGGCGCGTGCGCCGGGGCCTGCCTGGCCACCGAAGCTGATCGGCAGATCGCTGCTGCCGAACCCGGACTGCAGCCGGCACTGCATGCGTCTTCGCTGCATCCGCCGCTAGAGGGCCTTTCCGGTGCTCCGGTTCCACCACCTCCGCGAAGCGCGTGATCGACCGAACACACCAACGATCACGTAATTCGAGGAATGCTTACATGAAGACGATCAGGTTCATCGGCGCGGCTGTCGCGCTCGCGCTCGTTCCCGCCACCGCGTTCGCGGCGGCCGACTGCTGTGCCGACAAGACGTGCTGCAAGGACGGCGCCGACTGCTGCAAGGACGGCAAGGGCGATTGCTGCAAGGACATGAAGAAGGGCGGCGATCACGCCGGCCACGACATGTCCGGCATGAAGATGCCTACGAAGTGAAGCTGCCGGCGGGGGCCTGCGCTCCCGCCGCTCAGTCCTGACCGTCGGGGACGGTGCCGCCGTTGGTCCGCCATGGCCGGTTCCGCCCCGGCAGTCTCAGACGAAGCGTAGCCGCCCGTCCGCGGATGCCGTCGACGGTCCGGTTCATCGCCCGTGCGATGTCGCCGATCTGCTGACGTGCGGCGATGCGTCGACGCAGATCGTCGTCGTCCTCGTCCGACCATCGTCGGGGCGGTCTTCGTGCCGCAGGCGCGTCGTCAGGCATGGACCTCGTGCCCGTCTCCGCATGGTTCGCCCGGTGCTTCGGTCTGCACGGTGACGTGCGAGATGTCGAAGCGCTGGTCCAGCATGGCCGCGACGCCGAGGCGGACGGGGTCCGGATCGCAGCCCTGTCCCAGCGTCACGTGCACGGTGCAGCTGACGTCGTCGTTCGACATCGACCAGACGTGGAGGTCGTGGAGTCCGGCGACGCCCGGCACGGCTGCGATGGCGGCGCGGACCTCGGTCAGCCGCAGGCTTGATGGAACACCCTCGAGCAGCACGTTGGTGGTGTCGCGCAGCAGTATCCACGTCCGCGGCAGCACCCACAGGCCGATCGCCACCGCAACCACGGGATCGATCCAGGTCCAGCCGGTGAACCGGATCGCCGCGGCGCCCGCGATGACGCCGATCGAGCCGATCATGTCGGCCCACACCTCGAGGTAGGCGCCCTTGACGTTGAAGCTCGCATCCTTGCCCGCGGTCAGCAGCCGCATGGATATCAGGTTCACGACCAGGCCGATCGCCGCGACGATCATCATGCCCCAGGACTGGATCTCCTGCGGCTCGGTGAACCGCCTGATCGCCTCCACGAAGACGTAGATCGCGATGCCGAACAGCAGCACCGCGTTGAAGGCGGCGGCAAGGATCTCGAAGCGTCGGTAGCCGAACGTCCGCTTCTCGTCCGGCGCCTTGCGTCCCAGCCGGATCGCAAGCAGCGCGATCACCAGCGCCGCGACGTCGGTCATCATGTGCGCGGCGTCGGACAGCAGGGCGAGGCTGTTGAAGACGATGCCTCCGATCACCTCCGCCACGAGATAGGCGGAGGTCAGGGCGAGCGCCCAGCCGAGCATCTTGGCGTTGGCGCCTGTCGTGTGGTCGTGCGAGTGCCCGGCCGAGCCGTGGTCATGCGCCATGGTGCGCCTCCTCGAGTGTTTTTTGGGTTACGGTGTCGGCGCGTCGCCATCCGCCGAAGCGGGCGTAGAGCGTCGGCAGGACGAACAGGGTCAGCAGCGTCGCCGAGATGAGGCCGCCGATGACGACCGTCGCCAGCGGCTTCTGCACCTCCGCGCCCGCACCGTGGCCTAGCGCCATCGGTACGAAGCCGAGGCTGGCGACGAGCGCCGTCATTGCGACGGGGCGAAGACGGGCTAGCGCCCCATCACGGGCGGCCTGCACCCGGTCGATGCCCCGCGCCATCAGGTCATGGATGGACGACACCATGACCAGCCCGTTGAGCACTGCGATGCCGGAGAGCGCGATGAAGCCGACGGCGGCGGACACGGAGAACGGCATTCCCCGGAGGACCAGCGCCAGCACGCCGCCGACGAGTGCCAGCGGCACGCCGGTGAAGACGATCACCGCGTCGCGCACCGAGCCGAGCGCGCCGTAGAGCAGCAGCATGATGACCGCGAAGCAGACGGGGACGACGAGCAGCAGCCGGTCGCGGGCGGAGGCCAGGTTCTCGAACTGCCCGCCCCATTCGACGTACGTGCCCGGCGGCATCTTCACCTGCGCGTCGATCGCGGCACGCGCGTCCGCCACCACACCCGCCACGTCGCGGTCGCGGACGTTCGCCTGCACCACGACGCGGCGCTTGCCGTTCTCGCGGCTGATCTGGTTCGGGCCGTCGACGACCGCGATGTCGGCGACCGTCGACAGCGGCACGAAGCCACCAGCTGAGGTCGGCACCGGCACCTGCGCCACCTCGGTCAGGTCCGATCGCGACGCTTCGGATAGGCGGATCACCACCGGGAAGCGGCGGTCGCCCTCGAAGATCACGCCCGCCTCGCGACCACCGATCGCGGCGGCGACGGTGTCCTGCACGTCGCCGGCCGTGACCCCGATCCGCGACATCGCCATGCGGTTGGGGCGGATGTCAAGCATCGGCAGTCCTTCGGTCTGCTCGACCCGCACATCGACGGCACCGCGTGTCCTGCGCAGGACGTCGGCGATGCGGTCGGCCGCATCGTTCATGCCGCCGAAGTCGTCACCGAACACCTTCACCGCGATGTCGCCGCGAACGCCCGCGATCAGTTCGTTGAAGCGCATCTGGATCGGCTGGGTGATCTCGTAGGCGTTGCCCGGCAGCGTCGAGAGCCGCTTCTCCATCCGCTTCACCAACTCCTCCTTGGCAAGTCCGGGGTCGGGCCATTCCGCACGCGGCTTCAGGATGACGAAGGTATCGGTGGCGTTGGGCGGCATCGGGTCGGACGCGATCTCCGACGTGCCTGTGCGGGAGAAGGCGAAGCGCACCTCGGGCTGACGCGCGAGCATCTTCTCGACCTGGAACTGCATCGCCTGGCTCTGGTCGACCGAGGTGCCGGGGATGCGGACGGCCTGGACGAGGATGTTGCCCTCGTCGAGTTGCGGCAGGAATTCCTGTCCGAGCGTCGTGAACGCGACGCCGGCCAGCGCCAGCGCACCGACTGCGACGCCGAGCGTGACGCTCGGCCGCCCCATCGCCTTGCCGAGACCCGGCTCGTAGCGGCGACGCAGCCAGCCGATGACCCGGCTTTCCTTCTCGTCGACCGGTCGGCTGAGCCAGATGGCGATGGCAGCGGGCACGAAGGTCATCGACAGGATGAAGGCGAAGACGAGCGCGATGATAACGGTCAGCGCCATCGGCTCGAACATCTTGCCCTCGACGCCGGTGAAGGTGAGCAGCGGTGCATAGACGAGGATGATGATCGCCTGACCGTAGACGGACGGGCGGATCATCTCGCGGGCCGAGGCCGCGACAAGGTCGAGACGCTGTCTAAGCGGCAGCGGCTCGCTGCGGCCGTGCTGGGCGTCGCCGAGCCGGCGGAGCGCATTCTCGACGATGATGACGGCGCCGTCGACGATCAGGCCGAAGTCGAGCGCGCCAAGGCTCATCAGATTGGCCGATACGCCTGCCCGCAGCATGCCCACGCTGGTCAGCAGCATGGTGATCGGGATGACGAGCGCCGCGATCAGCGCCGCGCGGAAGTTGCCGAGCAGCGCGAACAGCACGACGATGACGAGCAGCGCGCCCTCGGCGAGGTTGCGCGCGACCGTGGCGATGGTCGAGTTGACCAGCTCGGTGCGGTTGAGCACCGGCTTGACCACCACGTCAACGGGCAGCGCGCGGCCGATTGCCTTCAGCCGTTCGCCCACGCCGGTGGACACGGTGCGGCTGTTCTCGCCGATCCGCATGACGGCGGTGCCGACCACGACCTCATGGCCGTTCTCGGAGGCGGAACCCATGCGCAGCGCCTGTCCGGTGCGGACCGTGGCAATCTGGCTGAGCAGGATCGGCACGCTCTCACGCGTGGCAATCACGGTCCGCGCCAGTTCGTCGGCGTTGCGCACGCGACCATCCGCACGGACGGCCAGCCCTTCGCCGTTGCGGTTGACGACGCCAGCCCCGGCGCTGGTGTTGTTGCGCTTGAGCGCTGTCGCGAGATCCTGAAGCGTGATCTTCATCGCCGCCATGCGCTGGATGTCGGGGACGACCAGATATTGCTTGGTGTAGCCGCCGAGGCTGTCGACCCCGGCCAGGCCCGCGCTGCTCTTCAGCTGCGGGGTGACGATCCAGTCCTGAACGGTGCGAAGGTAGGTCGCCTTGTCTGCGGCATCGACGAGGTGGTCACCCTCCGGCGTGATGTAGCTGCCGTCTTTCTGAAGACCGGGCTCGCCGTTGCGGTGGTTGACCTGGTCGAGCTCGCGATACTCGACTGTCCACATGAAGATGTCGCCGAGCCCGGTTGCGATCGGCCCCATCTCCGGGTTCACCCCCTCGGGCAGGCTCTCCTCCGCCGTACGAAGCCGTTCGGCGACCTGCTGTCTCGCAAAGTAGATGTCCGTCTTCTCGTCGAACACCGCGGTGACCTGGGCGAAGCCGTTGCGGCTGAGCGAGCGGGTGTATTCGAGGCCGGGAGTGCCGGCGAGCGCGGTCTCGACGGTGAAGGCGACCTGCTTTTCGATCTGGTCCGGCGAGAGCGCTGGCGCGACGACATTGATCTGCACTTGGTTGTTGGTGATGTCGGGGACGGCGTCGATCGGCAGCCGCTGGATGGCGAACACCCCGGCGAGTGCCGAGGCGAGCGTCAGCAGCAGGACAAGCCAGCGCTTTTCGACGGCGAAAGTGACAATACTGGCGAGCATGGCCTAGTCCTCGTCCTTGGCTTCGCCCTTGCCGAGTTCGGCCTTCAGCGTGAACGAGTTGGTGGAGGCGATGCGCTCCTCGCCGGTCAGGCCGGCCATGACGGTGACCGAGCCGCCGTTGGTGCGGCCGAGCGTCACCGGGGTCGCCTCGAAGCCCGACGGCGTGCGGACGAAGACATGCGGCTTGTCGCCGATCATCTGCACGGCGGCGGACGGCACGGCGACGCTGCGATCGCCGGTCGCGGGCAGCAGCACCGAGACGCTGACGTTCTCGCCGACGCGCCACGTGCCGCCAGCGTTTTCGATGGTCGCGATCACCGGCACCAGCCGGGTGGTCTCGTCGAGGATCGGCGAGACGAAGGTCACGCGGCCCTCCTGGCGTCGTCCGGCCGACGCGACCTCGACGCGCGCCCCTGGCGCGACGCGTCCGGCATCGGCGGGCACCAGCGACATGGTCACCGACACCTTGGCCAGGTTCGCGACACGGAAGATCTCCGCGTCGGCGGCGATCTGCTGGCCCAGCGTCGCCGAGCGGGCGATCACCTGACCCGAGATGGGCGAACGGACGGTAATACGGTTGAGGGCGCCGCCGCCGCCACCGGTGGCCGACAGCTGCTGACGGGCGAGACGCAGCGCGATGTTCGCCTCGGTCGCGGCGGTGCGGGCAGCCACGAGGTCCTGCTCCGGCGACACCCGCTCCGCAAACAGGCGCTGCTCGCGTCGGAGGTTCGACTGGGCCAGCTTGGAGCGGGCGCTCGCCGCTTCCACCTCGGCGTTGAGGCTTGCGGCTTCGCGGCTTTCGATGACAGCGAGCGTTTCCCCGCGCCGCACCGGCTGGCCAAGATTGCGCGTAAGCGAGACCAGCCGGCCGCCGATGGCGGCCGAGACCACCTGCACGCCCTGCGGGTCACCCTCGATGGTCGCGGGGAGCTCGATCGCGCCGGCGACGCCGCCGACGGTCGGACGGGTGACTTCGATGCCTGCGTCCGCGATCTGCTGCGCGGAGAGCGTGGCGCTCATCGGATCGCCCGTGGCTGCCTCTTTGGTCTCCCCGGCCTCGCCGGCGTTCTCCGTTGGCTCCGCCGAGCGGTCGCAGCCGGAGACGGCGAGCGCCAGGACGGCCGGTATCGCGGCCTTCATGATGCGGTTCATCGTTGATTGTCCTTGGGAAGCGGCGCGGCGGCGGTCAGCCGATCCAGGCGCGCCTGCGCGTCGTGATGGGCGGCCAGCGCGTCGATCGCGGCCGTGCGGGTTTCGAGCAGCGTGCGTTCGGCATCGAGCAGATCGAGCTGCCCGAACTTGCCTTCGCGGTAGCCGA
The DNA here is from genome assembly GCF_001421635.1 of Sphingomonas sp. Leaf25. Lineage (NCBI taxonomy): Bacteria > Pseudomonadati > Pseudomonadota > Alphaproteobacteria > Sphingomonadales > Sphingomonadaceae > Sphingomonas > Sphingomonas sp. Leaf25. The sequence goes on along the minus strand of NZ_LMKU01000003.1, from coordinate 176,126 downwards.
TGCGGGCGATGCGGGCGGCCTCGGTCGCCGCGGCAAGCGCCGGTCCAGCGGCGTTGCGCGCCGTAGTCGCGGCGTTTTCGGCTTCGGCCTGCGCCGTCGCCACGTCCTGCTCGGCATCGAGCAGCGCGACGCGCCGCTGCGCATCTGATTGCTCGCGCTGGGCTTCGGCCACGGCGATGCTGGCGCGCCCGTTGTTGAAGACGTTGAGAGGGATCGAGATCCCGAACACCGCGGCGACGTCGTTGGTCTGCTCCAGTCGCCGCGCGCTGGCGCTGACCGTGAGGTCGGGCACCCGCTGGCTTCGCGCCAGTCGCACTTGCGCGCTCGCCGTGTCGAGGTCGGCGCGCGCCGCGGCGACCGTCAGGGTCCCGGAAGTCGCCATCGGTCGCATCGTGCCGGTCGAAGGCACCGCGTCGAACCAGCTGCGATCGAGCTCTCCCACCGGCATCCCGAGCAGCCGGGCGAGATTCCCGGACGCAGCCACGGCCGATCGTCGCGTCCGTTCGAGCGCCCCCTCGGCGGCAACGCGGGCGACGTCCGCGCGCTGCTCCTCAAGCGGCGATGCGCGGCCTGCCTGCACCCGCACGCGGGCGGCACGCAGCACTTCGGCCGCGATGCCTACCTGATCCTCCGCGATGATGACCCGACGCTGGGCGGCGGCGGCGGCGTTGTAGGTCTGCGTGACCCTCAGCCGCAGGTCGGCGCGCGTGATCTCGGCTTGGAGACCGGCACGTCCGATCTGCGCCTTGGCGACGGCGATGCGGGCGCCGCGCTTGCCGCCGAGCTCCAGCGGCAGCGCGAGGCCGAGCGTCGTCTCCGACGATCTGAGCCCCCGATAGATGCCGGTGCCGGCGACGTTCTCCGCTTCGCCGACGATTGACGGGTTGGGACGAAGGCCGGCGACGAGGCGCTGTGCTTCGGCGGCACGGATGCCGGCCGCTGCAGCGTCCTGGAATGGCGACGACGCGCCCGCCCTGTCGAGCGCCTCGGCGAGCGTAAGGACCGGCGCCGGGGCGACGATCCGGTCGGTCTGGGCCTGCAGCGACGATGCGCAGGCTCCTGCGGCCAGGACGGCCGCGATGATGCGATGCATGGAATGCTCCTGACGGTAGTGCGTGGACGCGCATCCGCGCGCCCGAACGACGCGTCAGGCCTGCGGAGGTCGGAGAGCCGCTTCCGGGTCGTGCCCGCTCAGCGCGCGGCTGAGATCAGCTGGCGGCAAGGTCGATGCCGCGAGGATCGGGATCGCCGCCGTCTCGATGATCGGCGTGTTCACGTGGTGCTCGTGGCAGCTCGCGTGGTGGTGCGGGTAGCCCTTGTCGGCATCAGCCGGGACCTCGTCGCCGTCGCCGGGCGCGTGGGCGGCCATCTCGGTCCTGCTCATCTCGACGCCGCCTGCTTCGGCAGCATGCGCCATGCCGGCCCACGTCGTAAGGACCAGCATCATGCACGCCAGGAAGGGCACGAGCTTGCGCATGCCTTTTCCTATCATTCCGCCGCCACCGTGTAACCCCGTCCATTCGGGACGAGTTCGGATCGCGCCTGCATGATGATCTGCACGCCGCCGCTGATGCCGAGCACGGCCATGATGCCCGCCACGATCAGGTCGGGCCAGGCGGTGCCGGTCCCGAACACGCCGGCTGCGGCGAGCACCACGGCGACGTTGCCGATCGCGTCGTTGCGCGAGCAGATCCAGACCGAGCGCATGTTCGCGTCGCCGGTGCGATAGCGATACAGCATCAGCGCGACACCGGCGTTCGCCACCAGCGCGATCACGCCGACCACACCCATGATCCCGGCCTGCGGCGTACCGCCGTGCCTGACCGACCACAGTGCCGCTGACAGGACGTAGACGCCGAGGATCGCGAGCGTCGCGCCCTTGAGCAGTGCCGCCCTCGCTCGCCAGGCCAGCGCCATGCCGGCCACGCCGAGACTGATCGCGTAGTTCGCGCTGTCGCCGAGGAAGTCGAGCGCGTCCGCCTGCAGCGCCTTCGATCCGCCCGCCACGCCCGCGACGATCTCGGCGGCGAACATGGCGGCGTTCACGCCGAGCGCGATCCAGAGCGCCCGCCGCCACGTGGGATCGGCGGATGTCCCCTTGTTCGATGATGCGCAGCAGCTGCCGCAGGCCATGGTCGTCGCCCTTCGTGTTCGTCGTGCGACGTCTTATATGGACCCTGTAGCTGCTACAGGGTCAAGAGATGAATGCACTGACGATCGGCAAGCTGGCGGAAGCGACCGGCACCAAGGTGGAGACGGTGCGCTACTACGAGCGCGCGGGACTGATCGCCCCTCCGGCTCGGACGGCAGGCAACTACCGGTCTTATCGGCCGGAGGATCTGGAGCGGCTTCGCTTCATCCGCCGCACGCGCGATCTCGGCTTCTCGCTGGACGAGGTGCGCGCGCTGCTCGACATGGCCGTTCAGCGCGATCGGGACTGCGGCACGGTGGACGCACTGGCCAATCGACACCTGGAGGAGATCGACCGCAAGATCGCCGACCTGACGGTGCTTCGGCGCGAACTGGCCGGAGTCATCTCAAGTTGCGCCGGCGGCACCATGGCGGAGTGTCGCATCCTCGAGGCGTTCGCCCCGGGAGCCCGCTGATGAAGGCGGAGGCCATGTACGTTCCCGCCCGAGCCGCCTTCGGCAAGCTCGTATCGGCTGCGGAAGTCGTCTCCGTTGGCGCGAGTGGGATACCCAGCCCCACGCCGCAGCACTACTGGGCATCGGTACTCTTCACCCGTTTGGTGGTGACGGCCAAGAGCATCCAGACGCTGACGCCGACGATGGGCCCGAACACGCACGTGGATTTCAGCGCGGTGGCGTCGATCGCGCGCAATCTGGCCGAATGCTACCTGTTCTTCTTCTTCCTGTGCATCGACGACGTGCCGCAAGATCAGAAGGACTCACGCATCATCCTTCTCAACCTTCACGACGACGGGTCGAGGGCGAAACTGTTCGCAGAGCTTGGTGAGGAGGAGATGGACGAAGAGACGCGTGCACTCCGAAATGTCGTCCGGACCGACCTGGAGACGAGGTTCGCCGCAAATCCCTATCTCGCGGCGCTACCGGAGAAGAGGCGGCGGGAACTCTTGAAGGGCGAAAAGACGCCTTTCGTCCAGGATGACGTGATCGACCGGACCGACCTCGACAAGAAGGGGTTCCGCTTCTTCTACCGGTTCCTGAGCAACCACACCCATACGGGCCCGGTCGCCTTCTACCGGATGAGCGAGCACGGCCGGGGGGCGGGGTTCCGGAACGAGAAGGACACCTTCTACATGGCTTCCGCGCTGGACTTCGCGGCGATGCTGATGAGCCGGGCGATACGTGACATGTCAGGACTGTTTCCAGAGGCCGAGGAGAGAGGGCGTAAGGCGCGTTCGGTTAAGATCAGAAAGCCGGGAAAGAAGGTATTTAGCCGCCGGCGGTGACCGCAGCAGGAGATCATCGTGCGATGGCGATCGCCGAGTGGTCTATGGATGGATCAAGGAGAACCCCGCGCTCCTTGCGTTCTGAATAGCGGTCGACAAGCTGTGTTGAGTGGGGTCGTAGAAGCACAGTGAAGCGCACCAGCTCCTCCATCACGTCGACGATGCGGTCGTAGTAGCTGGAGGGCCGCATGCGATCGTCGTCGCCGAACTCCTTGTAGGCCATCGCAACCGACGACTGGTTCGGGATCGTGAACATTCGCATCCAGCGGCCAAGCAGACGCAGCGTGTTGACGCTGTTGAAGGACTGCGACCCGGCCGACACCTGCATGACGGCGAGAGTACGGCCCTGCGTCGGGCGCATTCCACCCATCGAAAGCGGCAGATGGTCGATCTGGGTCTTCATGACCCCCGTGATCTGGCCATGCCGCTCCGGGCTGCACCAGACGTGGCCCTCCGACCACATCGACAGTTCGCGCAACTCGTGCACCGCCGGGTGGTCGTCACCCGCTATCCTGTCGGGCAGCGGCAGGTCGCTGGGATCGAAGATGCGCGTCTCGGCGCCGAACAGCTGCAGTAGACGCGCCGCCTCCTCGACGCAGAGGCGGGAGAACGAGCGCTCGCGCAGCGACCCGTAGAGCAGAAGGATGCGCGGCGGTAGCTGATCCGACCCGAGACCCAGCGCCGGTCGATCGATGACGAAGGATCGGTCGAGAGCCGGCATGTGCGTCGGATCGGTGATGGTGCGGAGAGGCATGTGGGTAGCTCCAGTATGGCTGGTCGCGGTCAGGCGGCTCGCGGCGCAAGCAGGATCACGCAGGTGCCCACCAGGCACAGCGCGGCGCCAGTGACGTCCCATCGGTCTGGTCGGACACCCTCTACGCTCCACAACCAGAGGAGCGATGCACAGATGTAGATGCCGCCATACGCAGCATACGCTCGGCCTGCCGCGTCGCTGTCCACTCGGGTGAGCAGCCATGCGAAGAGGATGAGCGACCCGATGCCCGGGGCGAGCCAGAGCGGTGACTTGCCCATCCGGAGCCACGCCCAGAAGGCAAAGCAGCCGGCGATCTCGGCGAGTGCCGCGGCAATGTAGACGATGGCGGTCATGCGATGGAGAGCCTCAGGGCAAGGGCGGCGAGCGTGATGAGCAGCACGGGCACCGTCAGCGTCACCCCGACCTTGAAGTAGTAGCCCCAGCCGATCTTGACGCCCTTCTGGTCGAGGACGTGGAGCCACAGAAGCGTGGCCAGCGACCCGATCGGCGTGAGCTTGGGGCCGAGATCGCAGCCGATGACGTTGGCGTAGATCATCGCGTCCCGCACAGTGCCTGTGGCGTGCGACGCGTCGATCGACAACGCGCCCACCAGCACGGTCGGCATGTTGTTCATGACCGACGACAGCACGGCCGCGATGATGCCGGTGCCGAACGCCGCGCCCCAGACGCCGCCTTCGGCGGTGCGGTCGAGCAGCGTGGCGAGATGAGTGGTAAGACCGGCGTTCCGCAGACCGTAGACGACGAGATACATGCCCAGCGAGAAGATCACCACCTGCCATGGAGCGTCACGGATCACCTTGCGCGTCTCGATGACCTTGCCCCGGGCGGCGACCGCCAGCAGCAGCAGCGCACCGACCGCCGCCACTGCGCTGACGGGCACGCCGAGCGGATCGAGCACGAAGAAGCCGACGAGCAGCAGCGCAAGGACGATCCAGCCAGTGCGGAAAGTCGCCGGGTCGCGAATGGCGTCCCCCGGCAGCCGAAGCTGCCCGACGTCGTATTCGGCAGGGATGTCGCGCCGGAAGTAGAGCGTCAGGACGAGCAGCGTGGCGGCGATCGCGGCGAGATCGACGGGCACCATGACCAGCGCATATTCGCCGAAGCCGAGGCGGAAGAAGTCGGCCGAGACGATGTTCACGAGGTTCGAGACGACCAGCGGCAGGCTGGCTGTGTCTGCGATGAAGCCGGCAGCCATGACGAAGGCGAGCGTCGGCTTCGGACCGTAGCCCAGTGCCCGCAACATCGCGATGACGATGGGGGTGAGGATGAGCGCCGCACCATCGTTGGCGAAGATTGCCGAGACGGCGGCACCCAGCAGTACGACCAGTGCGAACAGGCGTTGGCCATGACCGCCAGCCCAACGGGCGACGTGGAGCGCGGCCCACTCGAAGAAGCCAGCGGCGTCGAGCAGCAGGCTGACGACGATGATCGCGACGAAGGTGGCGGTGGCGTTCCAGACGATGTTCCAGACGACCGGGATGTCCGACACTGTGACGACGCCGGCGATCAGCGCGACCGCCGCGCCGCCCACCGCGCTCCAGCCTATGCCGAGGCCGCGGGGCTGCCAGATGACGAGCGTGATGGTGACGACGAAGATGAAGAGCGCGGCGATCATCCCGCCACGCGGTTCCCAGTGGCATCGACGACCTGCTCGCCGTCCTCCTTCGCGAAAGCGCCGATCTGCGCGTCCGGCAGGATGTCCAGCACCGCTTCCGATGGACGGCAGAGGCGCACGCCGAGCGGAGTCACGACCAGCGGGCGGTTGACGAGGATCGGGTGATCCATCATTGCGTCGACCAGATCCTCGTCGCTGATCGCCCCGTTGTCGAGACCCAGCTCGGCGTACGGCGTACCCTTCTGTCGGAGCAGCTGGCGCGGGGTGATGCCGGCGCGCTCGATCAGCTGGACGAGCATCGTGCGGGACGGCGGCGTCTTCAGGTATTCGACGACGTGCGGCTCGACGCCGGAGTTGCGGATCAGCTCGAGCACGTTGCGCGACGTGCCGCAGGCGGGATTATGGTAGATCACGATGTCGGTCATGTCGGTGCTCCGCGTCAGCAGCAGGTGAGTTCGGCGAGCAGTGGCTCGCACAGTTCGGCACTTCCCTGACAGCAGTCCCTGGCCAGGAAGACCATGAGCGCGCGGAGTGCGGCGATGTCCGCCCGCTGGATCTGGTTGCGGCCGTTCTTCTCGGCGCGGACGAGGCCGGCCTTGGCGAGCACGGCGAGATGAGTCGAGAACGTGCTCTGCGTCAGGCCCAGCGTCTCGACGAGTCGTCCGGTGGACAGCCCGTCCGGTTCATGCCGGACGAGCGTCCGGAAGGTCGCCAGCCGGGTCGGGTGCGCAAGGGCGGCCAGGGCGACCAGTGCATCTTCGTCTTTCATCCATCGGCAATAGACGATGGATGCTGTAAGTCAAACCCCATCGGTATTTGACGATGGGTGTCTGGGCAAGGCCATCGTCACCATGGGCATGTCCACGCGGAGACAAGTCCCCAGGCCGGCCGTTCTCGCGTTCAGCTCCGTCGCCGCGCGTACCATGATCGGCAGGTTGTCGAGCATGTCATGGCGCAGGACATGGGTGAGCGGAATGTGCTCGCCTGTCCTGACCGGCGGAAGTGGCATACCCCACACGTGCAGCGTCCCGAACGCATGATGGTACCAGACGCCCTCGCGGAGACGGATCACGCACCTGAGTCCCTCGGGCGCGAGATACGCCTGGATGTCGACCTTGCGATCGGGCGACCGGATGGACTGATCCTGCCAGATCGGCCCATCGACCAGACGCGCGAGGAAGTCTTCCACACGCGTGCCGGTGGCCCCGAGCGCCGAGACGATGACGACCGGCATATCGAGCCGGTCGCCTTCGAATGCCTGGCCGGGGAGAGATTCTGGCCCTGGGGTCAGTGGAACCATGCCGCGCGTCGCGTCCCCCGGAGGGCGGCGGCTCACGGCCGTTCCGCCTCGTCATGGGAGATCGCCAGTGGCCCAGCATGGTGGGGCGGCTCGTGCGACTGCCGTTCCGTGTGACCGGCAAAGACGAGTGTCATGAAGTGCTGCGTCAGTGCGGTGGGACCCCTCCCCGTCACGAGCTCCCCCCAGCTCGTCCAGCGATCCGACCGATCGATCATCCACCGGAACGCCCGGTCGCGCAGCATTGCGTCCGGGAACGGCAGGTGCCAGATGGTCCGGGCCATCGGAATGGCGTCTCTGGGGTTGCGGGTCAGGAGCGATATGCTCTCGCTGCCGAAGATCTTTTCCCGCACGAAGAGGTACGGAAGCGCGCCATCGACCTTCGCTTCGAACAGGTGACGATCGTACTCGTCGTCCATGTACGGATCGCGGTAGAACCGGACCGCCGCAGCGCCGATCGGGATCGCGTTCAGCTCGATCGGGCGGGTGGCGGCGAGCATGCGCAGCACGGCGATGCCCTCGGCGCTCGGCTTGGCGATCAGGGGATCGTTCCGGAAGTCGTTGTCGACGAGGCCTTCGGCCTGCATCCAGTATCTCCAGAAGCGGGCGTAGAGATGGTCGCCGTCGAAGATGGAATACGTCTGCTCCGGTAGGGCGACGATGCCGCGATGCATGGACGCCAGCATCGCGAGCATCAGCTCGAGCTGCTCGTCCTGGACCTGTCCCGGTCCACGGCACATGCGCAGACGCCCCGACCAGAACGCGCTGCGGATCGAAAGCCACGAGCGCCCCTCCTCGTCGATGACGGTGACGCCGCCGCCGGGCGACGTCGCCGTCCGCATCCAGTACCCCCAGGGCAGGTCCGGGGAATGGCGATAGTCGCTCATGGCCGCGCCTCCGCCCTGGCGAGATCCGCGGCGAGCTCGGTGCACCGGTCGAGGACGTATTCCGCGTTCCTGTAGGTCTGCGTGACGCCGAGCTGGCGCGCCTCCGCGGCATGGGCCGCGTGGTCCGGCACCAGGTCGTCCGGCTGGTCGCACGAGAATCCGAACCACCACGCCGTGTCATGCGCACCGGCCACGTCGGGCTTGACGTGGCAGATCGAGACCGCTTCCGGTCCTCGCTCGTCGCAGGCCCTCGCATAGTCGAGGCCGCCGTGGGCGCGCACCTGCTGCGGGGGGACGGCTTCGGCGGTCCACCCGGCCAGCGGGTGGTCGGGCGGCACGGCGACGAAGCCGCCGAGGTGTCCTCCGGGCATGCGGCGGATGATGCATGCGTACCCGGTGTGGGGATCGGTCCAGGCGAGCTTGTCTGCCTCCTGCTGCCACGGACCAGGCGCCTTTGCCGCAAGACCGGGGACGCGGTAGGCCACGTCCATCCGCTGACCGGCTACGACGATGTCGGTCCGGGGCATGATCGCCGGCGGCGTCACGGCGCTGCGCTTAGCCATTTGCGCCTCCTGCGACCGCGATCGCTACCCACAGCCCGCCGGCGACGATACCGCAGCCGACGAGGAGGATGAAGAGCATGGCCGCAAGCAGGGCCGAGGTGCCGAGAGCGCCGGGGCCGCGCGGGATCGTTAGGATCTCGCGGCACGCAGCGAGGGTGGTACCGATCGATCCGCAGCCGGCCAGTGCCACGCCGATGCCGAAGAAGAAGAGCGGATCCATCACGCTTCTCCCGCGAGCAGGGGCGTCTGGTGCCCGCGGGCGGTCTGCCACCAGTCCACGGTCGACAGCGTCGTCTGATTGAGCAGCGAGCCGCGCTCTGCCAGCCAGGTGCTGGCCACCCAGATGCGGGTCTCGGGTTCGCGGGTGATATAAGGTTCTGACAGCGCCTTCAGCAGCATGACGGTCCCGATCGGATTGATCTGCCGGGCGGAGAGAGCCGCGCAGCTGCCGGCGATGTCGTAGCTGATGCCAAGCGCCATCGCGTCCATCGAGAAGAAGAGGTGAGCCAGATCGTTCCACGTCGGGGCGAGCTCGTCCTCGTGGCTCGTCGCCAGCTCCGCGATGAGCGCGGGCGGCGCGAGCCGGCTGACCGAGACGATCGAGACCACGGCGGTCTCGACGATGCGCGCGTCGGCCAGGAAGGTGGTGCAGGAGCTCGTGCGCCACCAGGACAGCGGGCCCGAACCCCTGTCGCCGAGCGCCTCGAGCTGGTCTTCGAAGGCGATGTTCCTCATGTCGTGGACTCCGTCCGGGCGCCGGAATCGAGGCGCCGTGATTTCTGGATGGATCATCTATCCAGAAATCGCAGAACGTAGCGGGAACGATTTCGACTCATGAGGTGAAGGAAAATTTGTGAAAGGACTCCATCAGGCCTTCGGTATGGTCCACTTGTCGTCGATGTGGACGACGATGCCGCCCCTGATGTCGAGCTTGCTGAGAAGTGGCGACACGCTGGTGCGCGAGACCTCTGCGCCGAAGCGATCCCTGATGGCATGGATGATGTCGGCCACGCCGAGCGGTTCGGGCGAGTTCCGTAGCACCTCGAGGATCATGTCTTTGTGCGTGCGGCCGTGCGCCTGGCGGGCGCTGTAGCCGCCCAGGCGTCGCGACGCGCTCTGCCCCGCCCCGAGCGCGTAGCCTTGGCCGAGAGCATAGATCTCTTCCGAGGTGACCAGCTTCTCGAGAGCCTGGTCCATCTCGGCCTCGCTGACGTCCTCCGCGAACCGCATCGCCGCTTCGTCCAGGAGCCGCTCGCGCGAGATGCCTCTGGGTCCAGCACGCGCGACGAGCACGAGCATGGTGTCGGCGATCGTCCGGTCCATCCTGACCGCCCGGTCGACGTCCCCGATATCGCCCATGCCGGTGAGCCGGCCAAGCTCGATCAGCGCGTCGCGCCTGCTGCCGCTCAGCTGGTCCGCGAGGTCCAGCGCCGTGTCGATCTGGGCAGTCAGCGCGATGATGCGCTGCGCCTCTGTCACGATCCGTGACGATAGCTCCCTGTCTATTGGCATGCCTTCTTCCTTTCGAACTTCGGTAACAGAGGACAAGTAGAGGGTGGTCGCCGGAGGATTTATTTTGACTCACGCAGCCGCGATCGTCATGGTCGCGGTATGACCGAATCGCCCCCTGCCGCAGCGACCCGCTACGCCACCTTCGATCTTGACGAGGTGCGCCGTGAGAAGGCGGCTCTGGACGAGCAGATCGCGCGGCTGACGCGGCGACGGGACGGCCTCGCTGGCGTCCTGATGATGGCCGGAGATGCCACCTGCGATCTGGCCGGAGGCGACGTCGCCTGCGTGCCGCCGGTCGCTTCTTCCGGCGGGAAGCGGCCCACGCACCGGGCGATGCTGGTCGACGTCCTGCGGGACGCTCCCGGACCCATGGGCGTGCGCGAGCTGATCAACGCAGTTCAGAACCGGTTCGGCGAGGCCATCCCGCGCACGAGCGTGTCGCCGCTGCTCCGCAAGCTCGCGCGCCGGGAGGAGGTCGAGCACGTGCCGGACCTGGCCAAGTGGCGGATCGGTGCCGCCAGCGGCGAGGTCGTAAGGTTCCGCGGCCCGAAGGTCGCGGCGAGGGACGCGGCGTGACGGCCGCAGTCGCAGGAACGCCGATCGAAGACGCCTAGCGCGCCGCCGATCATGTCCATCCGGAAGGAAGGTGCGGGGCCGCCGTAGGAGCGGCAGGCCCCGCGGACCGCTCTTGCCGGACCCCACCACCGTAAGGAGAAGGTCATGAAGCCGACTTGAGGTTTATCCCGAAGACGACATCCGGCTGAAGCGGCTGCGATCCGAATCGCACGCGGCACCCCGGACGTCAACACTCGTCACGTCCGACCGCGACGCCCGTTTTCAGGATGAGACGGGAACCGTTCACGTTGTGTTCGGTTCTTGGCCGACTCCCATGCGGTCTTCGAAGGACCGTGGAGACCTATGGGTTTCCACGGACGGGATCGGCCGCCTTCCTGTCAGGAGCGGCGGTCGATGCAGCACGACGATGACGACGAGATGGCCAGTGACGCTACCGTCGCACGAGCGCGGCTGCCCGACTGGCCGAGACTGATGCCGCTCCGGCTCGCGTGCGCCTACTTCGGCGTATGCGACAAGACCTTCCGTTCGCTCGGCATCGCGCCGCGGCGGATCGGGCGGCGCGTGCTCTGGGACCGACGCGATCTCGACCGGTTCGCGGACGGTATCGCACCTAGGACGGCGCGACCTACGGACTCGAGCGCGGGCATGCGGGCGATGGAGCGGCGGTTTTATGCGAGAATGAACGATGCCAAAACCGGAACTGCCGGCGGGTAGGCCCGCCTATACCTACGTCGTGAAGGGCAAGTACTGGCGCTTTCGGTACAAGGGCGACAACTTCGCTCTACCCGGCAAGCCGGGCGAGCCGAAGTTCGAGGACAAGTACGACGAATTCGTAGCGCTGGTCGTCAAGCCCGTAACGCTCGCCTCCAGGCCGGGGCGCGGCACCTTCGACTGGGTCATGGCGAAATTCTTCGAAGACGCTGAATTCCGCGCGCTCGCGACCCGGACGCAGAGCAACTACCATGCCTTCGGTAAGCACGTGTCGAAGTATCTCGGCGACTGCATGATGGGGATCACCACCGTGGAGATGCTGGGCGAGGTGCGGAATGCCATGACCCTTGGCTACGCCGACGTCCTGCGTCGCTTCGTGAGCCGACTATATGTTTTCGCGAGTGATCGTGGCTACGTTCTTGCGGGTCTGAACCCCGCGCGCTGCCTCCGCTCCATCAAGCGCAAGCCTAAGAAAGGTCACGAGCCGTGGAGCATCGAGGAGATCAACCTCATGCTGAAGCACGCCGAGGGTGCCATCCGCACGCTGATCATCATCGCCCTCTGCACTGGCCAGCGGCCGGGCGACGTGGAGCGCATGGAATGGTCACAGGTCCTCGATGACATGGTTAGGGTTCGTCAACAGAAGACAGGCGAGCTGATGACGATACCCGCGCATCCTCTGCTGCGGGCCGAACTGGCACGGCTGCGATCGGAGGGGCCTGTCGAAGGCGTGATCGTCAGGAAGGAGTCCGGAGGTCCGATCGGAGATTGCGGATTCGGATACCGGATGAAGAAGCTGGTCAGGAGCATTCCGAACATGCCGCGGCGGACGCCACATGGCAGTCGCTATGCCACGGCGGGACTGCTGCGCGATGCGGGGTGCGACGTCGACCAGATCTGCTCCATCATCGGGCACCGTACGTACGAGATGTCGGTGAAGTACTTCAGGCGGCGGAAGCTCGCGATCGAGGCGATGGGCAAGCTCGTCGGGCACGGCCCCCTGCATGTTCCCTCCTCGCCGATGGTCGTCGCTGGCGTGGCGCGCGCGATTCGTAGTGAAGCCGGTGCGCTGTCGTGCGGATCCGCGGCTACAGCGCCGGTATGTCGCTACCTCGAACCGGTGATGCCTGCCGTATCGACGTGCGAGGCCGTCCTGGTCTGATCCGGCATGCGTCGCAGGGACGGGTCGCGTGGCGCCGCCCCTTTCCGTTTCCCGGCTGCTCCCGGGATGCGGATCCCCTACGTGCAAAACAATCTGCAAACTTCGGCAGGAATGCAGGCCTGAAGCAGCCTTTCACCATAGCCACTAAAAAAAGGGAAGCCGCTGATTTTCGCCGAAGTTTGCAAAGACGATTGGAGTCATCCGGAAATGGATGGGAACCACGATCGGCTGCTCTAACGACGGCTTCCTATGCGAGCGACGAGCTTCCGAACCAGGTCGTCCCAGTCGACTTCCGTCGCTGCCGCCGTAATGGCATCCTAGTCGACGGCTGTGAATACGATCCTGTCCAGGTTACGCTTCAGCGAGGGCAGGCCAACACCGCTGCCGTACTTCCCGCCTACGCTGGTCGGCGCGTGACCGCAGAGCTGGTCGAGGATCCGCTCCTGGATCTCCGCTTCGCGCCCCTCGTCCTTGAAGGTGTGGCGGAACGAGTGGAACACGAGGCGCGGGTCGTCGGCGACGATCTTGTCGATGTACCGTCCCGCTCGACGGCTGGCCTCCTGGGTCACCTTGCTGAAGACGTTCGGCGCCAGATCGGGGAAGAGCAGGCGTTGCCCGGCCTTCCTGAGCGCATCGACGTAGCGTTCGAATCCGATCTCAAGCAGGCGGTCGTGTATCGGCACCACGCGCCGCGATCCCTCGGTCTTGACCGACTTCGCGATCGTGGGGGCGCCGTCGTCGTCCTGGTCATCCACATAGTCGTCGATGTCGACGTGCAGGACGCCGTCGCGCGCGACGATGTCAGCGACGTGGGCCTGACCCATCTCCTCGATCCGTGCGCCGGAGGTCACGCCGAACAAGAAGATCCAGTACAGGGTCAGATCGCTCACCTTGGTGGTGCGGTTGAGCAGTCGCGTCGGCTGGAGAAACAGCTCGCTGCCGAACAGCGTCGCCAGCTCCTCGCTCCGGAATCTGCGTCGACGGATCTTCGGTCGTCCTGCGCCCTCCACGGTAACTCCGCGTCCGACGTTGTGCTCGAGCCAGCCTTCCTGGCTCGCGAAGCCGAGAAGCGCCTGTACCGCGCCGATCCGTTTTTTGACGGTGGTGGCACCCACTTGCTTCAGCGCCGTGCCTGCGTACTTCGCGACGCGGTCTGGAAACGGAAGGATTCGGTCCGCCTTGGGCATTCCGAGTGGCAGGCCGCGTGCAGCGTCGCGGTAGTCGAGAAGCATGTCCTTGGTGAACGACGAGACGGCGATATCGCCGTAGAAGGCCACGAGATCGGCGATCGCGACCTTGGTGTCGTGGATCGTCTGCGGGCGCGGCGTACGGGCGGATGCCCAGCGATCGAGCAACTCGCCGAATCGAAGGCCGGAGTCGAGTCGAGAGCGTGATTGCGCCTGAGGCGGATTGTTGACCGCGTCGTGAAAGCGCCGATTGTCCTCCTCGACCCGGACGTTCCAGGCGTCCATGAGCGCGAACTCGTTCTCGGCTATGCGCTTGATCGGCGGGGTGGCGAACCTGAACAGCGGGTCGAGGATCTCGTCGCATGCCTTGATCCAGACCGATCGGGGCCGGTCGCGCACGAAGTCGAGCCACTGATCGCCGACGAGCAACCTTCCACGCTTCGAGGAAAGGTCATCGGAGCCGCCCGCCAGTATGGGCGTCCCGCGATCGGCGATGAAGCCGTGCATCCGTACGCAGACGTCTTCAAGATAGAAGGTCCGGTTAAGAGAGTAGAAGGGGTGGAAGGGATTCCGGGCGTCATATGTCGCGAGGTACCGCCCGACGATATCGGTCGCACGCTCGGCGGAGATCTCGTCGAGAGATCGGGCGGCGAGCATCCGCTTCTCGGCCTCGTTCATCTTGGCCTGCAGACGGGCGTTCGCCGCGACGAAGAGACGGGCCGCCTCCGCAGGGTCCCTCGTACCGAGTGATTCCTTGTAGACCGGGCCGCCGCCCATCTCGGGACGCAGCCGTTCGGGTATCTGGCGCCGGAGGTAGTATATGCCGCTTGGATGTTTCCAGGGGGTGGCCATCTGAACCATTCGTGTCTCGCTGTACCTGCTCGCTGTACCAGCGGGCGGTGAAGACACCGTAAATCCTGGATTCCTGCCGCTGACAGCGGTGCTGGTGACCCCTACGGGAATCGAACCCGTGCTTCAGCCGTGAAAGGGCCGCGTCCTAACCGCTAGACGAAGGGGCCTTGAAGGCGTGGAGGGCCGGTTAGGGGAGGCCCGCCGATCGGTCAACCGAAAAATTGCGACGATCGCATCAATCGCATCAATCGGCCCAGGCGAGGTCGTCGATATGCAGTTCCGCCGCCGGGCGGCTGCCCCAGTCGTCGAGCTTCGCACGACCGGCCAGCCACAGGCGGCGGTGCTTGGGTGCGCCCAGCAGCGCGCGGCCGAGGTCGGTGTCGGCGGCGCGGAAGGCAACGCCCTTGAACCCGCGCCCGTCGTCGCCGCTCACGATCGCGCGGACATGGCCGTTGCCGACGATGTCCGCCTTGACGATGCGCACCGGCCCCGCCGCGACGCGCGGCTGCGGCCAGCCCATGCCGTATGGCCCGCCGACCGCCAGCGCGTCGATCAACAGCGGGTTGAGCCCGCCCGGTGCCAGCACCGCGTCGACCAGCAGCGCGCGATCCTCGCGGGCGCGCTCCACCCCCGCGTGCAACCGGTCGTGCAGGAAGTCGCCGAGCGCGGCGATCCCGTCCTCGGCGACGGTGACTCCGCCCGCCGCCGCATGGCCGCCGCCCGCAACGATCAAACCGATCTCCTTGGCGGCAAGGATCGCCGCGCCGATGTCGACGCTGGGAATCGAGCGTGCCGATCCCTTGGCCACGCCCTGTTCGTCGATCGCCAGCACCAGCACCGGCCGGCCGAGCCGTTCCTTCAACCGCCCGGCGACGATGCCGATGACGCCGGGATGCCAGCCCCGGCTGGCGACGATCACGCAGCCGCGCCCCTCCTGTCCGGCCGCCAGCAGGTCGGCGGTGGACTGGACGTCGCCTTCGATCAGGCGGCGCTCGTCGTTCAGCCGGTCGAGCTCGATCGCCAGCGCTTTGGCTTCGTCGGGGTCCTGCGTCGTCAGCAGCCGGACGCCCAGATCGGACTTGCCGACGCGCCCGCCGGCGTTGATCCGTGGCCCGAGCGCAAAGCCCAGATCGGTAGCGGTCGGCGCGCGGGTCAACCGCGATGCCTCGATCAGCGCGGCGATGCCGATGTTCTGCCGCCGTGCCATCACCTTCAGCCCCTGCGCGACGAACGCCCGGTTCAGCCCGCGCAACTGCGCGACATCGGCGACGGTGCCGAGCGCGACGAGATCGAGCAGGTCGAGCAGCTTCGGCTCCGCCCGATCCGCGAAATACCCTTTCGCCCGCAGCGTCCTGAGCAGCGCGGCGCCGAGCAGGAACGCCACGCCCACCGCCGCCAGATGGCCGTGCGCCGCCCCTTCGCCCTCGTCGAGCCGGTTGGGGTTCACCACCGCCAGCGCCGGGGGCAGGGCGATGGTGCATTGGTGATGATCGACCACCAGCACCTCGACGCCCGCATCGCGCGCCGCTTCGAGCGCCTCGAACGCCTGCGCGCCGCAATCGACGGTGACGATCAGCGTCGCCCCCTCCGCCTGCAACCGCAGCATCGCGCCGGCGGTCGGGCCATAGCCTTCCAGTTGCCGGTCGGGGATATAGGCGCGCGGAACAAGGCCCATGTCGCGCAGCAACCGCACCAGCAGCGCCGCCGACGTCGCGCCGTCGACGTCATAATCGCCGAAGATCGCGACCTGTTCGCCCGAAACGACCGCCTGCGCCAGCCGATCGGCGGCGCGGTCCATGTCGCGGAAGATCGACGGATCGGGCATGAACCCCCGGATACTGGGGGTCTTGTGCGCCTCCAGCGCGTCGCGCGGACAGCCGCGCGCCAGCAGGATGCGGGTGACGAGATCGTCGGCGACGAACCCGTCGTCGCACACATCCCCTTCAAGGCCGCGCCAGCGCCACGGCTGGCCAAGGATCGAGCGATGCACATCAAGGACGGGACGCATCGCCCCCACCTAGGCGCACGCGGCCCCGCTGTCATCTCCCTCTGGAAATCCGGGGGCGAAGGGCGCAAAGGCGTGTCCATGAAGCGCAAGACCGGACAAGACCGCAGCATCACCGCCCACTGGCGTCCCGCAACGCAGGCCGTGCGCGGCGGCACCGCGCGCAGCGAATATGGCGAGACGTCGGAAGCGCTGTTCCTGACCTCGGGCTATGCCTATGACTGCGCGGGCGATGCCGCCGCGCGCTTCGCCGGCGAACAGGCGGGCATGACCTATTCGCGGCTCCAGAACCCGACCGTCGAGATGCTCGAAGAACGCATCGCGTTGCTCGAGGGGGCGGAAGCCTGCCGGACGATGGCCAGCGGCATGGCGGCGATGACCGCGTCGCTGCTGTGCCAGTTGTCGGCGGGCGATCACCTCGTCGGCGGCCGCGCCGCCTTCGGGTCGTGTCGCTGGCTGACCGACACGTTGCTCCCGAAGTTCGGGATCGAGACGACCGTCGTCGATGCGCGCGACACGCAGGCGTTCATCGACGCCAGCAAGCCCAACACGAAAGTGTGGTTCTTCGAGACGCCGGCCAATCCGACGATGGACGTGGCCGATCTGACCGCGATCTGCGCGGTGGCGCGCGAACGCGGGATCACGACCGTGGTCGACAACGCCTTCGCCAGCCCCGCGCTGCAACGGCCGATGGATTTCGGTGCCGACGTGGTCGCCTATAGCGCGACCAAGCTGATGGAAGGGCAGGGCCGCGTCCTCGCCGGGGCGGTTTGCGGGACGAGCGCCTTCATCAACGACGTGCTGCTGCCCTTCACCCGCAACACCGGGCCGACGCTTAGCGCGTTCAACGCTTGGGTGGTGCTGAAAGGGCTGGAGACGCTCGACCTGCGCGTGATGCGCCAGTCGGACAATGCGCTGGAGGTCGGCCGCTTCCTCGAAGCGCGCGTGCCGAAGATCAACTTCCCCGGCCTGCCGAGCCATCCGCAGCACGACCTCGCGATGCGGCAGATGAAAAAGGCCGGGCCGATCTTCTCGTTCGAGCTGGATGGCGGGCGTACCCAGACGCACGGGCTGCTCGACGCGCTGCAACTGATCGACATCTCGAACAACATCGGCGATTCGCGCTCGTTGATGACCCACCCCGCCTCGACCACCCATTCGGGGCTGGCCGAGGACAAGAGGCTGGAAATGGGCATCGGCGAGGGGATGATCCGCATCAACGTCGGGCTGGAAGACCCGGCGGACCTGATCGCCGATCTCGATCAGGCGCTACGCGCGGTGTCGCTATGATGAAGGCGCTGTTCCCGCACGAGGCGACGACGGCGGGAATCGCCGTGCGGGTATCGGCGACCTATCTGCCCGAACAGTCGCAGCCGCAGTCCGGGCGCTGGTTCTGGGCCTATCACATCCGTATCGAGAACGGCTCCGACCGCACGGTGCAGTTGCTCACCCGCCACTGGATCATCACCGACGGTCGCGGCGAGCGCCACAGCGTCGAGGGCGAAGGGGTGATCGGCGAACAGCCGGTGATCGAGCCGCAGGGCAGCTTCGATTACGTGTCGGGCTGTCCGTTGACGACGCCGACCGGCGCGATGCAGGGGAGCTATCATATGCTGGCGGACGACGGTACGACCTTCGACGTGGCGATCCCGCGCTTCAACCTGCTGGCCCCGGCGGTCGGCGCATGAAGCGTACGCATCTGCCGCTGAACGGCCTGCGCGTGCTCGATGCCGCCGCGCGCCACCTGTCGTTCACCCGCGCCGCCGACGAACTGGCGGTGACGCCCGCCGCCGTCGGGCAGCAGGTCCGCGCGCTCGAGGATACGCTGGGCGTCGTCCTGTTTCGCCGCACCACGCGCGGGCTGGAACTCACGCCCGAGGGCGAGGCGGGGCTGTCGGCGCTGCGCGGCGGGTTCCTGCAATTCGAGGAAGCGGTCCGCGCGATGCAGGCGGGCCAGTCGTCCAAGTCGCTGACCATCGCCGCGCCGCGCGACGTGACCCAGAAGTGGCTGCTGCCACGCCTGTCGCGCATTGCCGCTGCGGACGGCGAGTTGCGGTTCGCGCTGGTCGCCGCCGACGACGCGGTCGACTTCACCGAAGCCAACCTCGACCTCGCCGTCCGCTGGGGCGAGGGGCCGGGCGCGCAGGAAGGCGAGGCGCTCGAATCGGACGGCATGGTGACGGTCGAGCGTGCCGGCGGTGGTGCCGACACCCGCATCGGCTGGCCCGGCTGCTCGCCCGAGGACGCGACGGCGCTGGTTCGCGTCGCCGACGCCGGCCTCGCGATCGACGCGGCGGCGGCGGGGCTGGGCCGCGCGACCGTCCCCGAACTCCTCGCCCGCGACGACATCGCCGCCGGCCGGCTGGTCGTGGTCGGCGAACCGAAGGCCGGTCGGCTCGGCTACTGGCTGGTCGCACCGCTGCCGCAATGGCGGCAGGCGAAGGTCAAGGCGCTGGTGGATGCGTTGGTGGGGTAGCGCGGCTGGCATCGGCGGTTTCGGGAAGGAGAACGGGATGCAGGACGCGGTGATTCGGGACAAAGCCACCTTAGCACGGGTCGTGGCTGCGGCCGGCGGCGGTCCGCATTACGTCTATCTCCTGCGCAAGCCGGACGGGGAACCGTCGTTCGGTGGCGTCGGCACGCCATTTTATGTGGGGATTGGGCAGGGAACGCGGCTGTTCGCGCATGAGGAAGCGGCGCGCGATCCGGCCTGCGCCGGAGCCAAGGCGGATGCGATACGCGCTATCTGGGCCGCAGGCGGCAACGTGATCCGTACGATCGACAGCGTGCACACGGTTGAGCCGTGGGACCGCGAGGAGGCGTTGATCCACGCCATCGGTCGTCTGGCGGAAGGGACCGGGCCGCTGACCAACGCCCAGACCTATGCCCGTTCGCATAAGATCGACGGGATCGAACTGCGCAAATATGCCGCCGATGCGCTCGCTTCGGGCGATCCGAATGCCATTCCGGCAAAGTTCAAGCTCCGGCATACCCGGTTGATGGCCGGGCCGAACGCGCCGCGATCGCGCACTAGCGTTTTTGGCAAGATATACACCGTTGTGGAAGCCAACCCCGGCAGCACCGGTGAAGAGCTTGTCTGGCTGCTGCAGGCGGTGGATTTCACCAGCAACAAGTCCGCCTATACACAAGGTGGGCAGGTTTCGGCGGCATGGTTGGTCGGCTATATAGAAGGCGGATATTTTCGGAGCGATCGCCAGCATCTTCAGGCGTATCGGGAATAGCGGGCGCGGTCACTTGGGCCGGCCGGCCCCGCCGCGCAAAGCCCCCGTTGCACCCCGCCAACCCATTCTACCCACCCGCCGCCTTGCCGAGACGCGCCGGCTACGCCATCTGACCTTCATGCACACCGCCACCGACACGCTCGCCCTCATCGGCAATACCCCGCTCGTCCGCCTCAAGGGGCCGAGCGAGGCGGCGGGGGCGGAGATTTTCGCCAAGTGCGAATTCGCCAATCCCGGCGCCAGCGTGAAGGATCGCGCGGCGCTGTTCATCGTCGAGGATGCCGAGGCGCGCGGGGCCATCCAGCCGGGCGGCACGATCGTCGAGGGGACCGCCGGCAACACCGGCATCGGCCTGGCGCTCGTCGCCAATGCCAAGGGCTACAAGACGATCATCGTCATGCCCGAGACGCAGAGCCGCGAGAAGATGGACACGCTGCGCGCACTGGGCGCCGAATTGGTACTGGTGCCCGCCGCGCCCTATTCGAACCCCGGTCATTTCATCCACACCAGCAGGCGGATCGCTGAGGAGACGCCCAACGCGATCTGGGCGAACCAGTTCGACAATATCGCCAACCGCCGCGCGCACATCGTCGGCACCGCGCCCGAAATCTGGGAACAGATGGACGGACGGATCGACGGCTTCACCTGTGCCGCCGGGACCGGGGGAACGATCGCCGGCGTCGGGCTCGGCCTCAAGGAAAAGGACGAGCGCGTCCGTATCGCGCTCACCGATCCGCATGGCGCGGCACTGTACGACTATTATGCCCATGGCGAGCTGCGCTCCGAAGGATCGTCGGTCGCGGAAGGGATCGGGCAGGGGCGGATCACCGCCAATCTCGAAGGCGCGCCGATCGATACCCAGTTCCGCGTATCGGACGAGGAAGGCATGGAATGGGTCCGCCGCCTGCTCGCCGAGGAAGGGTTGTGCCTTGGCCTGTCGTCGGGGATCAACGTCGCCGGCGCGGTGCGGCTGGCGCGGCAACTGGGGCCGGGCAGCCGGGTCGTGACGATCCTGTGCGATACCGGCTTTCGCTACCTCTCGACGCTGTACAACCCCGAATGGCTGGCGGCCAAGGGGTTGGCGGTCGACAGCGCGGCCGCTTCGGCGTAACCGTTGCGCGCGATGGTGCCGCGAACCGACCAGTCCCAGATATTGCAGCGACTGCGCGTCGGCGCGACCGGGCTCGTGCTCGTCGTGCTGCTGATCGTGCTGGCGAGCGCGCTGTTCCGCTCGGCGATCGACGAAGCCCCGATCGGCGATGACGCCGCGCTGCTCAACGAAGCCGCGAATACGGCGGTCGTCGATGCCGCCCCGTCGGCCAACCCGGATGAGCCGCTGGCCGAACTCGGCGTGTCGCCGGGTGTCGCGCCGGGCAATGCGGCGGCACCCGCACCCGCGCGATAACGCCGTCCCGGTCGGCCCGCCGCTCTTGGGCGTTTATTGATCCAGATTATCCGCAGTTTTCCGCCAATCACGTCGTAC
Organism: Sphingomonas sp. Leaf25; assembly: GCF_001421635.1. Classification (NCBI taxonomy): domain Bacteria; kingdom Pseudomonadati; phylum Pseudomonadota; class Alphaproteobacteria; order Sphingomonadales; family Sphingomonadaceae; genus Sphingomonas; species Sphingomonas sp. Leaf25. The sequence goes on along the minus strand of NZ_LMKU01000003.1, from coordinate 154,826 downwards.
GTTCGGGCGGTCGCAATCGGCGGGTGGGGGCTCCTCCCATAAATACCCCCGGCGAATGATGCGACTTGCCATAGAACAAACCAAGTACATCCCATTTGTTTTCATCCTTTTGGCGCTTTCTCCCATTTCTGCCCAATTTTGCCCATTGTTGCCCAATCATGTTTTTGATACGTCCGTATGCGTCACAGGGGGCAGGTCCTGCGATCGTCATTTTCAATCGTGCGGCGTGTATTTGGTCGGACGAGACGGGTGTCCTGCGTAACCGAATAGGGGCTACGTGTCGGACAGGGAACTCTACCTGAGCTATGGGCTTCAGGCGGTCGACGCGAAGGGTCGCGTCGCGGTTCCTGCCAAGCTGCGCTCGGTGCTGGAGAAGAACGCCGACTCCCGCGAACTGCTCATCAAACGCCACGCCAAACATGCCTGCCTCAGCGCGTTCGACGCCGCCTGGCCCAAGATTCTGTATTCGCGCGCGCCGCAGGGCAGCGACGAGGACATCGACACCGACTATAACGTCGCCGGCAAGGCGTTCGGCAATCTCGAAACCGCGCCGTTCGACAGCGCCGGGCGGTTCGTCCTGCCGACCTTCTATCGTCGCCGTTCCAACATCGACAAATGGGCGTTCTTCCACGGGCGCGGCGATACCTTCAACATCTGGGACCCGTTCACGCTGATCGCCGACGAGGGCATCGACGGCGACACGCGCGAGCTGTGCGAATTCCTGATGGAAGAAAAGGGGCTGCAATGACCGCCGCTCCGCATATCCCGGTCCTGCTGGTCGAAGCGGTCGCCGCGCTGGCGATCCAGCCGGGCGAGGTCCATGTCGACGCGACCTTCGGCGCGGGCGGCTATACCCGCGCGATGCTGGCCGCCGGCGCGAGCGTGATCGCGTTCGATCGCGATCCGACCGCTCATGCCGCCGCCGCGCCGCTGCTGGCGGAGGCCGGCGATCGGCTGACGCTGATCGAGGCGCCGTTCTCGGCGATGGCGGGCGAGCTGGCGGCGCGCGGGATCGACCAGGTCGACGGCGTGGTGATGGACATCGGCGTATCGTCGATGCAGCTCGACCAAGCCGATCGCGGCTTCTCGTTCCAGTATGACGGGCCGCTCGACATGCGGATGAGCCGTTCGGGCCAGACCGCAGCCGAATGGCTCAACGAGGCCGCCGAGGCCGAGATTTCCGACGTGCTCGACCGCTATGGCGAGGAACCGCGCCACCGCCGCGTCGCCAGCTTCATCGTCGGCGCGCGCCCGTTCGCGCGGACCGGCGAACTTGCCGCCGTCGTCCGCCGCGCGCTCGGCCACCGTCCGCACGAGAAGAAGGACCCGGCGACCCGCGCGTTCCAGGCGATCCGCATCCACCTGAACGACGAGCTGGGCGAACTGACCGCCGGGCTGGGCGCGGCGGAGCGGGTGTTGCGGACCGGCGGGCGGCTGTCGGTGGTCAGCTTCCACAGTCTGGAGGACCGCATCGTTAAGCGCTTCCTGCGGGAACGCGGCGGGGCGATGCCGGCCGGATCGCGCCACCGCCCGCTGGTGGTGCAGGGGCCGGATGCGACCTTCGGCCACATCGCCAAGGCGGTGCGGCCAAGCGACGAAGAAACGAGTATCAATCCGCGCGCGCGTTCAGCGACCTTGCGCGCGGCCATTCGCACGGCGGCGGCGCCGTGGAGTTCGAACGGGAGTTAGGGTGCGATGGGGACGTTCGGGTTCGGAACGCTCGGGAAACTGGTGATGGTCGGGATCATGGCCCCGGCCTTTTATCTGGTGATTTCGCAAGGGGCGGCGGAGCGCGCGCGCGTCGAGGCGGTCGAGCGATCGATCGTGCAGGCGCGCAAGGAGATTCGCGACCTCGAAACCGAGTTTGATACCCGCGCCAATCTGGCGCAGCTCGAACGCTGGAACGGCGACGTGCTGGCGCTCGCCTCGCCGCGTGCCGAACAATATGTCGGCGGTGAGCATCAACTGGCGTCGCTGCCTGGCCGGACCGAAAGCGGCAATGTCGCGCTCGCCTATGTCGTGCCCGCCGCGCCGATGGAATATATCCCTGCTCCGACCGAACCGGCCGCCGCCCCGGTGACGACGCCTGCCGTTGCCACGTCGGCCGCTGCTACCCCGGCCGTCAGCCCCAGGGCCACCACCCCCGCGCCCGCCGCCAAGGCCGCGCCGCGCCCGACCGGACCGGTCCAGACCGCCGCCGTCGCCCATGCCAAGGCGCGCGCGGTGGCGATGCTCGACCGCACGCTGCTGAGCGACTCCACGCTTGGCGACCTGTCCCGTTCGGCCCGCAGGGAAGCGACGCTCCGGTGATCGTTGTCGTGGCTCCGCCGCTGCACCAGCAACGTTCCGACGGCACGCGCCAGTCGCTGGTGGGCATCGCCCATTACCGGCTCATGGTGCTCATGCTGCTGTTCGCCGCCGGCGTCGCGGTGGTGCTCGGGCGTCTCGCGATGCTCGGGATCGCCGCCGAACCGCATTCGGCGATCGCCGCCGAAGCGGCACTGGTGCCGTTACGTGGCGATCTGGTCGATCGCAACGGCGCGCCGCTTGCCCGCACCATCGATGCGTGGTCGATCGCGGTCCGCCCCGACAAGGTGATCGGCGACAAGCGCGAGCTGGCCAATCGTCTCGCCGAACTGATGCCCGAACAGAATGCCGCCTATTATTATGCGCAGCTCATGGCGGATCGCGGCTTCGTCTATCTGAAACGCCGCGCACTGCCGCAACTGGTGCAGGCGGTCAACGCGCTGGGCGAACCGGGCATCGCGCTCGGCCGCGAGCCCGAGCGGCTCTATCCGCAAAGCGCGATGGCGGCGCATGCGCTCGGCTATCTCGACATGGATGGTCGCGGCGTGCGCGGCATGGAGAAATTCCTCAACGCCCGGTTGATGAATCCGGGCGAGCGCGGCCATGCGGTGGCGCTCAGCCTCGACCTGCGCGTGCAGGCCGCGCTGGAGAGCGAACTCGCCAATGCGATGGCGGTGTTCCAGGCGCGCGGCGCCGGCGGCGTGGTGCTCGACAGCGATACCGGCGAGGTGATCGCCATGACCTCGCTGCCGACGTTCAATCCCAATGCCGTCACCGCCAACACCGGGCAGATGAACACGGTGACGCAGGGCGTGTACGAACTCGGATCGGCGTTCAAGCCGCTGACTATGGCCGCAGCGCTCGATACCGGCGTCGCCCCGTCGCTCGCCAAACGCTATGACGCGACCCAGCCGCTGTTCATCGGGGGTTTTCGCATCCGCGACGACCATGCGCAGAAGCGCTGGCTGAACATCCCCGAGACGCTGGTCCATTCGTCGAACATCGCGACCGCGCGCATCGCCGACGAAATGGGGCCGGAGCGGATGGCGAAGCTGTTCCGCTCGCTCCATTTCGATACCGCGCCCGACATCGAACTGGAAAAGGCCCGGCCGATCTGGCCGCATTTCTGGGCGCGAACCACGACGATGACGACCGCCTATGGCCATGGCATTGCCGTCACCCCGCTGCACCTCGCCAGCGCCTATGCCGCGCTGGTCAACGGCGGCATCTGGCGGCCCGCGACGATGCTGAAACTGCGGCCCGGGCAGGCGCCGGCCGGCCGCCGCGTGTTTTCGGAGGATACCAGCGCCAAGATGCGCGGGCTGCTCAGGCTGATCGTCACCGACGGCACCGGCCGCAAGGCCGAAGCGCCGGGCTTCCGCGTCGGCGGCAAGACCGGCACCGCCGAAACGGTGGGCGCGGGCGGCGGCTATTCGAAGAAGGTCAACGTCTCGACCTTCGCCGCCGTGTTCCCGATGGACCGGCCGCGCTATGTCGTGATCGCGATGCTCGACAGTCCGAAGGGCACCAAGGAAACCTTCGGCTTCACCACCGCCGCATGGACCGCCGCCCCGGTCGTCAGCCGGGTGATTTCGCGCACTGGCCCGCTGCTGGGCGTGATTCCCGATGCGAATGCCGATATCGACATGACGCCACTCCGCAGCCTGCTATGGCATGCGCCGGGTAGCAAGAAAGTGGCGGCGAACGCGGAATGAGACTGGGACAGATCACGGGTGGCGACGAAGCGGCGGTGGTGACGGGCTTTGCGATCGATCATCGCAAGGTCGCCCCCGGCACCATCTTCGGCGCGTTCGAAGGGGCGCGGGTGAACGGGGAAGATTTCATCCCCGCCGCCATCGCCAGCGGCGCGATCGCGGTCGTCGCCCGGCCGGGCGCGCTGGTCGAGGGGGCGCTGCACATCGCCGCCGACGATCCGCGCGAGGCCTTCGCCCGCGCCGCCGCGACCTTCTTCGCACCGTTCCCGCCGACTTGCGTCGCCGTCACCGGCACCAACGGCAAGACCAGCACGGTCGAGATGGTCCGCCAGCTCTGGCGGATGCAGGGCCACCACGCCGCCTCGATCGGGACGCTGGGCGTCACCACCGCCGACGAACGGGTGACGACCGGGCTGACCACGCCCGATGTCGTCACTTTCCTGTCGAACGTCGCCGGCTTGGCGCGCGAAGGCGTCAGCCATCTGGCGTTCGAGGCGTCGAGCCACGGCCTGTCGCAGTACCGCACCGAAGGACTGCCGGTGCGCGCCGCCGCCTTCACCAATCTCAGTCGCGATCACCTCGATTATCATGGCGACATGGCGCGCTATCTGACCGCCAAGCTGCGCCTGTTCGCCGAAGTGCTGGCCGACGACGGGGTGGCGGTGGTGTGGGTCGACGATCCCCATGCCGACCGGGTGATCGATCTGGCACGGGTGCGCGGCAACGCGCTCATCACCGTCGGCGAACATGGCGAGACGCTGAAACTGGTCGGCCGCGATCCCAGCCTGCTCGGGCAAACGCTGACGATCGAGGCGGAGGGCGCGACGCATATCGTCAAGCTGCCATTGATCGGCGCGTATCAGGCGGCGAACGCGCTCACCGCCGCCGGGCTGGTGCTGGCCACCGGTGGCGATCTTGCCGCGACGTTCGCCGGGCTGGCGCGACTGCAACCGGTACGCGGCCGGCTGGAGCGCGCGGTAATTCTCGAAAACGGCGCGCCGGTCTATGTCGACTATGCCCATACCCCCGATGCCCTCGAAGCGGCGATCGCCGCGCTGCGCCCGCATGCCGACAACCGCCTGATCGTCGTGTTCGGCGCGGGCGGCGACCGCGACACCGGCAAGCGCGCGCCGATGGGCGAGGTGGCCGTCACCCGCGCCGACGTGGCGATCGTCACCGACGACAATCCCCGCACCGAAGACGCCGCCGCGATCCGCGCGCAGGTATTGGAAGGCGCGATCGGCGCGACCGAGATCGGCGACCGCCGCGAGGCGATCCGCGCCGCCTGCGCGATGGCGCAGGCCGGCGACATCGTGCTGATCGCCGGCAAGGGGCATGAACAGGGGCAGATCGTCGGTGACATGGTCCTGCCGTTCGACGACGTACAGGTGGCGCGTGACTGCGCCCGCTGATCTCTGGACCGCCGCCGCCATCGCCGCGGCGACGGGCGGCACCGCCTCCGCAGACTTCGCGGTCGGCGGCGTCGCCTTCGACAGCCGCGAGGTCGGCCCCGGCGACCTGTTCGTCGCGCTTTCGGGCGAGGCGACCGACGGCCACCGTTTCGTCGAACAGGCCTATGCGCAGGGTGCCGCCGGCGCGCTGGTATCGCGCGCCGTCGACGGGCCGCATGTGCTGGTCGCCGACACCACCGCCGCGCTCGACCTGCTCGCCAAGGCATCGCGCGCGCGCAGCCACGCCAAGGTGATTGGCGTCACCGGATCGGTCGGCAAGACCGGGACCAAGGAAGCGCTGTTCGCCGCGCTCGACCGCGTCACCCACGGGCATGCGCACCGCTCGGTCAAGAGCTACAACAACCATACCGGCGTGCCCTTGAGCCTCGCCCGCCTGCCCGCGCGGGCGCAGGCGGCGGTGTTCGAAATGGGCATGAACCATGCCGGCGAACTGGCGCAACTGACCCGGCTGGTCCGCCCCGACGTGGCGGTTGTCACCACCATCGCGCCGGCGCACACCGAATTCTTTACCGGCGAGGACGCGATCGCCCGCGCCAAGGGTGAGATTTTCGAGGGGCTGACCCCCGGCGGCACCGCGATCGTACCGTTCGACAGCCCGCATCTCGGCACCTTGCAGCAGGCGGCAGCCGGCCATGCCGGACGGATCGTCACCTTCGGCCTGCGTGACGGCGCCGATGTGCAGGCGATCGAACATGCCCGCCTGCCCGGCGGCGGCAGCTTCGTTACCGCGCGCATCGGCACGCGCGAGATCAGCTATACGCTTGGCCCTCCGGGCGACCATTGGGTGGCCAATTCGCTTGCCGTCCTCGCGGCGGTCGACGCGATCGGCGGCGACCTCGGGGTTGCCGGGCTCGCGCTCGCCGATCTGGAGGGCCTCGCCGGACGCGGTGCCCGCACCACCATCGCAGTCGCGGGCGGCGAGGCGCTGCTGATCGACGAAAGCTACAACGCCAACCCCGCCTCGATGCGCGCGACGCTCAAGGTCCTCGCCGCCGAACGCGCCGATCGCCGCATCGCCGTGCTGGGCGAAATGCGCGAGCTGGGCGAGGCGTCCGACGCCTATCATGCCGCGCTGGCGGTGCCGATCGACGAAGCGGGCGTTTCGCGCGCCGTGCTGGTGGGGCAGGGGATGCTCCCGCTCGCCAGAGCGCTTGAGGGGCGGATCGAAACCGTCCATGTGCCCGATGCCGCCGCCGCCGCCCGGGTCCTCGCCGACCTGCTGGTGCCCGGTGACGCGGTACTCGTGAAGGGATCGAACGGGGTGGGGCTGGCGCGTGTCGTCGCCTCCCTGATCGCGCAGAAGGCGCCGGGGCAGGGCTGATGTTGTACGAACTCGCGGAATATCTGGGCTTTCCGGGTGTCCTCAATCTCTTTCGCTATCTGTCGTTCCGCACCGGTGCTGCGACGGCGACCGCCTTGTTCATCGGCCTCATCATCGGGCCGAAGTTCATCGGCTGGCTGCGCGTGCGGCAGGGCAAGGGCCAGCCGATCCGCTTGGACGGCCCGCAGACGCATCTCGCCAAGCGCGGCACGCCGACGATGGGCGGGCTGATGATCCTCACCGCGCTCGCCTCGGCGGTGCTGTTGTGGATGGATCTGTCGAACCCGTTCGTCTGGGCATGCCTGTTCGTGACCTTGGGGTTCGCGGCGATCGGCTTCCTCGACGACTATGACAAGGTGCGCAAGGCCAGCACGGCGGGCGTCTCGGGCCGCACCCGGCTGCTGCTCGAATTCCTGATCGCGGGCATCGCGAGCTGGATCATCATCCGCCAGACGGGGACGATGCTCTACGTGCCGTTCTTCTCGGGCGTCGCGATCGATCTCGGACCGGTCTATATCCTGTTCGCCGCCTTCACGATCGTGTCGTTCGGCAATGCGGTGAACCTGACCGACGGTCTGGATGGCCTTGCGACGATGCCGGTCATCATCGCCTCGGTCGCGTTCATGCTGATCGTCTACATGGTCGGCAACGCGAAGTTCGCCGCCTATCTCGGCATCCCGCATGTGCCGGGCGCGGGCGACCTCGCGTTGTTCTGCGGCGCGATCGTCGGCGCAGGCCTTGCCTTCCTTTGGTACAACGCGCCCCCGGCGGCGGTGTTCATGGGCGATACCGGCAGCCTTGCCCTGGGCGGCGCGCTGGGAACGATCGCGGTGTCGTCGCATCACGAGATCGTGCTCGGCATCATCGGCGGGCTGTTCGTGGTGGAGGCGCTCTCCGTCATCATCCAGGTGTTCTGGTTCAAGCGCACCGGTCGCCGCATCTTCCGCATGGCGCCGATTCACCATCATTTCGAACAGCTCGGTTGGGCGGAGGCGACCGTCGTCATCCGTTTCTGGATCGTCGCGTTCGTGCTGGCGCTGGCCGGCCTCTCGACGTTGAAGCTGCGGTGATGACGGCCACCGCCTGGGCGGGCAAACGCTATGCGGTGCTGGGCCTCGCCCGCTCCGGCGCGGCGACGGTGCGCGCGCTGCTGGCGAGCGGCGCGGAAGTGACCGCATGGGACAACGACGAATCCAAACGCTCTCCCTCTCTCCGCTCGCGGGGAGAGGGTCGGGGAGAGGGGCCTTCTTCTACGGCACCATCTGCGCCTTCTCCTCTCCCAACGCTAGTTTTCGCCGATCCGTTGGCGATCGACCTCGCCGGGTTCGACGGCGTCGTCGTCTCGCCCGGCGTGCCGCTCAACCGCCACCCGATCGTCGCCCACGCCGGCAGCGTGCCGATCCTCGGCGACATCGAACTCTTCGCACAGGCCCGCGCCGATCTTCCGCCGCACAAGGTTGTCGGCATCACCGGCACCAACGGCAAGTCGACCACTACCGCGCTGATCCACCACATCCTGTGCCACGCCGGCATCCCCGCACGGATGGGCGGCAACATCGGCCTGCCGATTCTCGAACAGGACCCGCTGCCGACCGGTGGCATCTACGTCCTCGAACTGTCGAGCTACCAGATCGACCTGACCTACAGCCTCGACTGCGACGTCGCGGTGCTGCTCAACATCACGCCGGATCATCTCGATCGTTATGCCGGGTTCGATGCCTATGCCGCATCGAAGGCCCGGCTGTTCGCGATGCAGTCCACCGGCCATACCGCGATTATCGGCACCGGCGACGCCCCCTCCCGCGCCCTCGCCGAAACCCTCGGCGACCGGGCGATCCGCATCGCCGTGCCCGATGACCTGCCGGCGTTCGGCCCTGCACTCGCCGGCCCGCATAACGCCCAGAACGCGCTGACCGCCATCGCCACCTGCGAGGCACTTGGGCTGGACCGCGCGACCATCGACGCCGCCCTTCGGACCTATCGCGCGCTCCCGCACCGGATGGCCCATGTCGCCGACGTCGCGGGCGTGGCGTATGTCGACGACAGCAAGGCGACCAACCCCGAATCCACCGCGCCCGCGCTGAATGCCTTTGCGCGCATCCACTGGATCGTCGGCGGTCTGGCCAAGGGCGACGACCTCGACGCCTGCCGCCCCGGCTTCGGCAACGTCGTGCGCGCCTATACCATCGGCGATGCTGCCGATCGTTTCGCCGAACTGCTCGGCCCCGACATGCCGGTCGAGAACGCCGGTACGCTGGATCAAGCGGTACGATCGGCCGCGACGCAGGCGCAGACCGGCGATACCGTACTGCTGTCGCCAGCCTGCGCCTCGTTCGACCAGTTCAGCGATTACGAAGCGCGCGGGCGGGCCTTCGCGGCGGCGGTGGAGGCATTGCGATGACCGGACCCGTGGCCCGTCCCCTCCGTCAGCGCGTCGACACGTTGCAGGGCCGCACCACCCGCTCGCCGATCGGCGCGTGGTTCCGCGAGGTCGACCGCGTGCTGCTGCTGATCGCGATGACGCTGATCGCGATCGGGCTGGTCGCGGTCGCCGCCGCCTCGCCGGCTTCGGCGGTGCGCTATTCGGGCGGCGACGTGACGGTGCCGCCGATGATGTATTTCTGGCGGCAGGCGGGATGGATCGGCCTCGCCTTTCCGGTGATGATCGTCGTGTCGATGCTGCCGGTCACGCTCGCCCGTCGCCTGTGCCTGCTCGGCTCCGCGCTGCTGATCGTGGCGCTGGCCGCCACGCCGTTCGTGGGCGTGGAGGCGAATGGTGCCAGGCGCTGGGTCAATCTGGGCGTCGGCCAGTTCCAGCCGTCCGAATTCCTCAAACCCATGTTCATCGTCACGACCGCATGGCTGCTGTCGCTGCGCGCGAAGGACCCGCAACTGCCGATGCTGTGGGTCACGGGCGCGCTGACCGCGCTGATCGCCGCATGCCTGATGCTCCAGCCCGATTTCGGCCAGACGGTGATCTTCTGCGGCGTCTGGGCCGCGCTGCTCGTCATCGCCGGGATTCAGCTTCGGGTCATGGCGCTGCTGGCCGCCGCCGGCATCGGACTGCTCGCCGCCGCCTATACTTTCTACGGCACCGCGCGCGTGCGGATCGACGGCTTCCTGTTCCCCGATCCCGAAAAGTCGGCGACCGACAGCTATCAGGTCGACATGGCACATGCCGTGCTGACCGCCGGTGGCGTCACCGGGACGGGGCCGGGCGGCGGGCGGATCAAATTCAAGCTGCCCGAGGCGCATACCGACTATATCTTCGCCGTCGTCGGTGAGGAATTCGGCCTGATCGCCTGCGCCATTATCGCGCTCATCTTCCTCGCCATCGTCGTGCGCGTGTTCGTGCGGCTGCTGGACGAGGAGGACGCCTTCAAGCTGCTCGCCGCCGCCGGCCTGGCGGTGCAGTTCGGCGCGCAGGCGCTCATCAACATGGCGGTTAACGTCGGCATCGCGCCTTCCAAGGGGATGACGCTGCCGTTCATCTCCTATGGCGGGTCGTCGATGATCGCGCTGTCGATCGGCATGGGCCTTCTGCTCGCTTTCACCCGCCGGAACCCGTATCTGACGCGCTCTCCCTATGGACCGCAGCGCTGGAGCGGAGCGAAATGAGCAAGCATTATGTCCTGGCAGCAGGGGGCACCGGCGGCCACATGGTCCCCGCCGCCGCGCTGGCGACCGAACTCATGCGGCGCGGCCACCGCGTCGCCTTGGTCAGCGACGAACGCGGCGTGCGCTTTCCCGACCTGTTCGACGGGGTGCAGACGCATGTCCTGCCCGCCGGGCGGCTGAGCGGCGGGCCGATCGGCTGGGTAAAGGCGGCACGGCAGATGCTGGCGGGTCGTGCGATGGCGATCGAACTCTACAAGACCTTCCGCCCCGCCGCCGTCATCGGCTTCGGCGGCTATCCGGCACTCCCGGCGCTGCTCGGTGCCTTCGCGCAAAAGGTGCCGACGATCATCCACGAACAGAATGCCGTGCTCGGCCGGGTCAACCGGCTGGTCGCGGGCAGCGTCGCCGGCATCGCCACCAGCTATGAACGGGTCGATCGGCTGAAGGAAAAATACGTCCCCAGGACGCACCTCGTCGGCAATCCGGTGCGCGAGAGCGTCCTCGCCCTGCGCGACCGGCCCTATCCGGCGGCGGATGAGGACGGCATCTTCCGCGTCCTCGTCACCGGCGGCAGCCAGGGGGCGAGCATCCTGAGCCAGGTCGTTCCCGACGGCCTCGCGCTCCTGCCGCTCGCATTCCGCCGGCGGATGCAGGTGACGCATCAGGCGCGGATCGAGGACATCGATTCGGTGCGCGCCAAATATGCCGAACACGCGATTCCCGCCGAGATCGCGACCTATCTGCCCGATCTGCCCGACCGGCTGGCATGGGCGCATGTCGTGATCGCCCGCGCCGGCGCCTCGACCATCGCCGAGCTGACCGCCGCCGGCCGCCCCGCGATCCTCGTGCCGTTGCCGTCGGCGACCGACGATCACCAGACCGCGAACTGCCGCGAGATCGTGAATGCCGGCGGTGGTCGCTCGATCCCGCAAAGCGCGTTCACCGCCGCCGAACTCGCCAAGCAGATCCAGAAGCTGGGGCTCGACCCGGCGGCGCTGACCAATGCGGCGGCGCGGGCGCGCAGTTGCGGCCGCCCGTTCGCGGTGCGCGACTTGGCCGACCTGGTCGAGAGCATCGACGCGCCCAAGGTCAAAGTGGGCAAGACCACCCCTACCAACCGAACTCAGGAGGCTTTCGCGTGAAGGGCGTTGCGACCGACATCGGCACGATCCATTTCGTCGGCATCGGCGGCATCGGCATGTCGGGCATCGCCGAGGTGATGCACAACCTCGGCTACAAGGTGCAGGGGTCGGACGTGGCCGAGGGCTATGTCATCGATGGCCTGCGCGCACGCGGCATCGACGTGCAGATCGGCCACCGCGCCGAGAATGTCGAGGGCGTGGCGGTGGTTGTCACCTCCACCGCGATCCGCCCGGGCAATCCCGAACGCGATCACGCGCTGGCCAAACGCATTCCGGTGGTGCGCCGCGCGGAAATGCTCGCCGAGCTGATGCGCCTCAAATCCACCGTCGCGGTGGCGGGCACGCATGGCAAGACCACCACGACCTCGCTGATCGCGGCGCTGCTCGATGCCGGCGGGGTCGACCCGACCGTCATCAACGGCGGCATCATCAACTCCTATGGCTCGAACGCACGATTGGGCGCGTCCGACTGGATGGTGGTCGAGGCGGACGAGAGCGACGGCAGCTTCCTGCGCCTCGACGGGACGATCGCGGTCGTCACCAATATCGATCCCGAACATCTCGACCATTATGGCAGCTTCGATCGCGCCAAGGACGCCTATGTCGAGTTCATCGAGAACGTGCCCTTCTATGGCGCAGCGGTCCTCTGCCTCGACCACCCCGAAGTGCAGGCGCTGATCCCGCGCATCCGCGACCGCCGCATCGTGACCTATGGCTTTTCCGCCCAGTCCGACATTCGCGGGGTCGACGTGGTGGCGGGGCGTGACGGCAACCGCTTCGACTGCGTGGTGCGCGACCGCGACGGCAATGCCCGCACGATCGCCGGCATCCACCTGCCGATGGCCGGACGCCACAATGTCCAGAACGCGCTGGCGGCGATCGCCGTCGCGGTCGAACTGGGGCTGGACGACACGACAATCGCGCAAGGGTTCGCCAAGTTCGGCGGGGTGAAGCGCCGCTTCACCAAGGTCGGCGAGGTGGCGGGCATGACCGTGATCGACGACTACGGCCACCACCCGGTCGAAATCCGCGCGGTGCTCTCCGCCGCGCGTGAGGCGACCGGCGGGCGGGTGATCGCCGTGGTCCAGCCGCACCGTTTTTCGCGGCTGGGCGCGCTGATGGATGAGTTCGCGCAGGCGTTCAACGATGCCGATGCGGTCCATGTCCTGCCGGTCTACGCCGCTGGCGAAACCCCGGTCGACGGCGTCAGCGCCGAGGCGCTGGTCGACGGCATCCGCCTGCGCGGCCACCGATCGGCCCAGGTCGCCCCCGACAAGGACGCGCTGGCCGCCGCGCTGGCGGCGGAGGGCCACGACGGCGACCTGATCGTCTGTCTGGGCGCGGGCGACATCACCAAAATCGCCGCCGGCCTGCCCGCCGCTATTCAGGCGCGGCTCGCATGAGCGACTGGTTTTCCACCGCCGTCGAGATGCAGCGCGAAATCCTGCGCGCGCAAAAGGCGCAGATCGAAGCGGCGCAGAAGCTGCTCGACAGCGCCGAAGCGAAAGACCTGTCGGCGATCGGCAAGCAGGCGGTCGACGCGCAGGCGGAGGCGTGGACCGCATGGGCGCGCTTCTGGGGCGTGGGAAAATGATCGGCATGCCGTCCGTCCGGGGGCGGCTGACCGCCAACGCGCCACTCGCGCCGCTGGTGTGGTTCAAGGCGGGCGGGGCGGCCGACTGGCTGTTCGAGCCGGCGGACGTCGACGATCTGTGCGCCTTCCTGCGCGATCTCGACCCAAGCGTGCCGGTGATGGGCCTTGGCCTCGGCTCGAACCTGATCGTCCGCGATGGCGGCGTCCCCGGCGTCGTCGTCCGCCTCGGCAAACCCTTCGCCAAGGTTGTCGCCGACGGTCTGACGCTCACCTGCGGCGGCGGCGCCAGCGGCATCCTCGTCTCCTCGACCGCGCGCGATGCCGGCGTCGCGGGCGTCGAGTTCCTGCGCTCGATCCCCGGCACGGTCGGCGGCTTTGTCCGCATGAACGGCGGCGCCTATGGCCGCGAGGTCGCCGACGTGCTGGTCACAGCGCAGGTGGTGAAGCGCGACGGCACGCTCGTCACCCTGTCGAACGCCGACCTCAACTACCGCTACCGCCACAGCGACCTGCCCGACGGCGCGATCGTCGTCGCGGCGACGTTCCGTGGGCAAGCTGGCGACCCCGCCACGATCCAGACCGAAATGGACCGCATCGCCGCGGCCCGCGAGGCCTCGCAACCGCTGCGTAGCAAGACCGGCGGCTCGACCTTCAAGAACCCCAACGGCCACAAGGCATGGGCGCTGGTCGATGCGGCCGGGTGCAGAGGTGTTCGCAAGGGCGACGCGCAAGTATCGGAAAAACACTGCAACTTCCTGCTAAATACGGGCGCCGCCACCAGCGCCGAGATCGAGGCCTTGGGCGAGGAAGTCCGCACGAGGGTGCTGGCGCAATCCGGCGTGACGCTCGAATGGGAAATCCAGCGGGTGGGCCGGGCGTGATGGCGGATGCGCCCTATCGGCCGGGCGGGGTCGTAATGAGACGCAAGCCGGTCAATCCGAAGTCGCAGGCGATCGCCGACCGGCATCGGCGCGCCGGGGAACGGCGGCGGCTCCGCGAACTCGGACGACATGTCGTCCAGCGTGGCTATACGGTTGGCCGCACCGAATATGATGGCATCGATCTGTTCTACAGCATCGGCTTCCCCCGGTCGCTCGGGCAAGGCGACGTCGTGACTGCCGATTGTGACGACGTCTCGCCCTATGAATTGATCGAGGCGTTGGTCGACCAATGTCGAGCCGGATTGCGGATGGTCGATGGTTTCGAGGTTGTCGGCTTGATCGCCGGGCGTACCTGCGTCCTGCGGCTGGTCCATGCCGACTACCGGAAAGCCGAACTCTTCGCAGAAGCGATCGATTTCCGGGTATCGGAAGGCTTCAGTCCCGAACCTGACATCTTCCAGCTCATCCTGCCCGATCCGACCTGTTCCCAACCCGCACTCTATCAACCGAGGCAAGCATCGTGACCGACCCCCTCAACATCGTCGTCCTCATGGGGGGCTGGTCGTCCGAACGCGAAGTCTCGCTGATGTCGGGCGCGGGCGTCGCCGCGGCGCTGGAATCGCTCGGCCACCGCGTCACCCGCATCGACATGGACCGCAACATCGCCGCCCGGCTGACCGACGCAAAGCCTGATCTCGTCTTCAACGCGCTCCATGGCTCGCCGGGCGAGGACGGCACGGTGCAGGGCATGATGGACCTGATGGGCCTGCGCTATACCCACAGCGGCCTCGCCACCTCGGTCATCGCGATCGATAAGGTGCTGACCAAGCAGGCGCTGGTCCCCGCCGGCGTGCCGATGCCCGGCGGGCGTATCGTCCAATCGGAAGAATTGTTCGAGCGCGATCCGCTGCCGCGCCCCTATGTCCTCAAACCGGTCAGCGAAGGATCGTCGGTCGGCGTCGCGATCGTGACCGACGAGAGCAACTACGGCAACCCGATCGCACGCGACGCGAAGGGGCCGTGGGGCGAATTCGACGAACTGCTCGCCGAACCGTTCATCCGTGGCCGCGAACTGACCACCGCCGTGCTCGGCGAGCGCGCGCTCGGCGTCACCGAGTTGAAGCCCAAGACCGGCTTCTACGATTACGACAGCAAATATACCGACGGCATGACCGAGCATGTCTGCCCCGCCGACATCCCCGACGATGTCGCGCAGGCGTGCATGGCCTATGCCGTCACCGCCCACCGTGTCCTCGGCTGCAAGGGTGCCTCGCGCACCGACTTCCGCTGGGATGACGAGCGTGGGCTGGACGGGCTGTTCGTCCTCGAAACCAATACCCAGCCGGGGATGACCCCCCTGAGCCTCGTTCCCGAACAGGCGCGCCACATCGGCATGTCGTACGAGGAACTGGTCGGCTGGATCGTCGCGGAGGCGGTGCGATGACCCAGACCACGCGCCGCGTCTCGCAGACCCGCACCGTCAAGCCCAAACGCCGGGTCCAGCCCAAGCGCCCGGTCCGCGCGTCGGTGCTGGATCAGGCGGTGGCGGCGCTGCCCGGTGGCGCCGCGACCGCGCGCAAGATCGTCGGCTGGAGCCTCACCGCCGGAGCCGGCGCGATCGCGCTGGCGCTGGCCAACTGGTTCGGGCTGTTCGGCGCGATCGGCATCGGCGCGGCCGAGGCGGTGGGTGCTGCGGGCTTCCGCGTCGAACAGATCGAAGTGACCGGATTGAAGCGGATGGACGCCACCTCGGTCTATGCCGTGGCGCTCGACCAGCGCTCGCGCGCGATGCCGCTGGTCGATCTCGACGCCACGCGGCAGAAACTGCTCGACTATGGCTGGATCGCCGACGCCCGCGTCTCGCGCCGCCTGCCCGATACGCTGGTGGTCGACGTCGTAGAACGCGATCCGGCGGCGGTGTGGCAGAACAAGGGCCGACTGATGCTGATCGATTCGGGCGGCGTCCTGCTCGACGGGGTGCAGCCGGGCCGAATGCCGCGCCTGCCGCTGGTGATCGGGGAGGGGGCCAATGCCCAGGAACCGGCCTATCGCAAGCTGATGGGCGCGGCGCCCGCGTTGAAGCCGGTGGTCAAAGCGGCGGTCTGGGTCGGGAACCGAAGATGGGATCTGGTGTTTCAGACGGGAGAGCGTCTGATCCTGCCCGAAGGGGAGGATGACTCGGCGCGCGCGCTGGTCAAGTTCGCCCAGCTCGACGGAACGCTGGGACTGCTCGGCAAGGGCTATGAACGCTTCGACCTGCGCGATCCGTCCAAGCTGGTCGTGCGGATGAAGTCGGCCACCCCGAACGACGCGGGCGAAGCGGACGAGGCGACCATCAATGCGGCGGCGATCCCGCCCGACGTCGGATAACCGCCAGGGGGGACATATGGCGAAGGCAGCACCGGAAGGCGTCATCACCGCGCTCGACATCGGCACGTCGAAGGTGTCGGCGCTGATCGCCAGACCGGGCGAAGGCGGCGAATTGATCGTGCTCGGCACCGGCCAGCGCGAGAGTCGCGGCGTCAAGCGCGGCTATATCGCCGACATGAAAGCGACCGAGACGGCGGTCCGCGAAGCGGTGGAGCAGGCCGAACGCATCGCCGGCTTCAATATCGAAGATGTGTGGGTCAGTTTTTCGGCCGGCGGCCTTGTGTCCGACATCGTCAAGCTGGAGGTCGATCTGGGCGGTCACCGTGTCGAGCAATCGGATATTGATGCGCTGCTGAAAGCCGGCCGCAACGCGATCGATCCGGGGCAGCGCATGGTGCTGCACGCGCAGCCGATGCGCTACACGCTCGATGGCCTCGGCGGGGTGAAGGAGCCCAAGGGCCTCCACGCCGATCGGCTGGGGGTGGAAATCCACGTCGTCGCGACCGAAGGCTCGCCGGTCCGCAACCTCGACCTGTGCGTGCGTTCCGCGCATCTCGAAACCAAATCGATCGTGGCCGCCCCGGTCGCGACCGGTCTTGCCTGTCTGTCGGAGGAAGAGCGCGAACTGGGCGTCGCGCTGGTCGAGATCGGTGCGGGGATCACCAATGTCTCGGTGTTCGCCAATGGCGTGCTGACCGGTCTCGCCTCGATCGCGATGGGCGCGAGCGACATCACCGACGACGTCGCCTCCGCCTTCGGCACCAACCGCGCGCAGGCCGAACGGCTGAAATGCTTCTTCGGCTCGGCCAACATGAGCCCGCGCGACAATCACGACATGATCGATGTCGCCCCGGTGCGCACCGACGAGGATTCGGAAGGCACCCGCATCACCCGCGCGCAACTGATCGCGGTGATTCGCCAGCGACTCGACCGGCTGGTGGCGGAGATCGGCAAGGAACTGCGCCGGCTGAATTTCGACGATCCGGTCGGGCGACAAGTGGTGCTGACCGGCGGCGGCGCGGAATTGAAGGGCATCGCCGATTACGCGCAACAGGCGCTCGGCCGCCCGGTCCGCGTCGGGCGCGCGCGTGGCCTGACCGCGCTGCCCGAAGCGCATTCCGGCCCCGGATTCGCGACGCTTGCCGGGCTTGCCATGTTCGCCGCCTCCAATCCGGTCGATCTGCGCGCGCTGCCGTCGTCCGGGCAGATGGTGGCGCGGCCGACCACCGGCGCGTTGTTTCAACGACTTCTGACCGCCTTTCGCACGAACTATTGACTTTTTGCGCTGATTTGACCGGTGGGGGACTAGGATCGTCTGCCCGCTTGATGCACAACCCTTTTTTGGAATTGCGCCCGGTGCCGACCGGGACAGGGAGACCGAGTGATGAGCATCGAATTTCTGGCCCCCGACGTGGATGAGCTCACCCCCCGGATCACCGTGATCGGCGTCGGCGGGGCGGGCGGCAATGCCATCGCCAACATGATCCGCGCCGAGGTGCAGGGGGTCGAATTCCTCGTCGCCAACACCGATGCGCAGGCATTGAAACAGTCGTCCGCGCCGCAGCGGATTCAGCTCGGTGCCAAGATCACCCAGGGGCTGGGCGCCGGCAGCCGTCCCGAAATCGGCCGCGCCGCCGCCGAGGAGACGATCGAGTCGGTCCAGAAAAGCCTCGAAGGCGCGCATATGTGCTTCATCGCCGCCGGCATGGGCGGCGGCACCGGCACCGGGGCCGCCCCGGTGATCGCCAAGGCCGCGCGCGAGATGGGCATCCTGACCGTCGGCGTCGTGACGCGCCCGTTCGCGTTCGAGGGCAAGCGCCGCGCCAAGTCGGCCGATGCCGGTATCGAGGAACTGCAGAAGTATGTCGATACGCTGATCGTCATTCCCAACCAGAACCTGTTCCTGATCGCCAACGCCAACACGACCTTCAAGCAGGCCTTCGAAATGGCCGACGAAGTGTTGCAGCAGGGCGTGCGCGGCATCACCGACCTGATGGTCATGCCCGGCCTCATCAACCTCGATTTCGCCGACGTGCGGTCG
Source organism: Sphingomonas sp. Leaf25 (assembly GCF_001421635.1). Lineage (NCBI taxonomy): Bacteria > Pseudomonadati > Pseudomonadota > Alphaproteobacteria > Sphingomonadales > Sphingomonadaceae > Sphingomonas > Sphingomonas sp. Leaf25. The sequence continues at coordinate 136,365 of NZ_LMKU01000003.1, read as the reverse complement.
GTGATGCAGGAGATGGGCAAGGCGATGATGGGCACCGGCGAGGCCGAGGGCGACAATCGCGCGATCGAGGCGGCGCAGCAGGCGATCGCCAACCCGCTGCTCGACGGCGTGTCGCTGAACGGCGCCAAGGGCGTGATCGTCTCGATCACCGGCGGCGACGACATGCGCCTGCTCGAAGTCGACGAGGCGGCCAACCACATCCGCGAGCTGGTCGACGACGACGCCAACATCATCTGGGGTTCGGCGTTCAACAGCGATCTGGAAGGCAAGATCCGCGTGTCGGTCGTGGCAACGGGCATCGAGGACGAGGCCCCGTCGAAGGCGGTGCCCGCGCCGGCGCAGGCCGAACCGACCCGCGCCTTCACCTTCAACGCGCCGCGCCGTCCGGCCGCCGCGCCGGTCGCGCCGAGCGGTGCCGCCGCCGAGCATCTGCAGGAAGCGCCGGCCCCCGCGCCGATCGAGCGGTTCCCGCAGGGCATCGTGCAGCCGTCGGTGTCGGAACGGGCCGTGCCGCATTCGACCTATGACGCACCGCCGCCCCATGTCGACGAGGATGAACTGGTCCTTGGGGCAGAGGCCGCCACGCCTGTGCCCGCACCGGCTCCGGCACCCGCCAGCGACTTCGGCGCCAGCCCGAGCGAAGGCCGCCGCCGCTGGCTGAACCCGGAAACTCCGGCGGAACCGGCGCGCGAGGAGGCTCCTCCGGCGCGCAAGCCCGGCGGCACGCTGTTCGAACGCATGGCCAATGCCGGCCGCGCCCCGGCGCGCGGCGGCGACGACAAGGAACCGCTCGACATCCCGCGCTTCCTCCACCGCCAGAACAACCAGTAAGTTACGGCCGACCGGCCTCCCAAGGAGGCCGGTCGCGTCCAGTCGGGTTTCTTCGTCACCCCGGACTTGTTCCGGGGTCCACCCAGCCGGCAACGCTGCTGCCCGAAGCCTGGGGCCGATCGACATTCAG
>NZ_LMKU01000003.1:123610-135337 GCF_001421635.1 Sphingomonas sp. Leaf25 | reverse complement strand
GAAACGGTAGCGCTCCACAACCGGCCCACCCACCCCCAAACCCCTCCCTTGTCAGGGAGGGGAACCGCCAACCGCCATCGTCTGACTGAATGTCGATCGGCCCTGGGCTACACCGATTGCCGCACCGTAGACCCCGGAACGAGTCCGGGGTGACGAAATGGATCGTGCGTTCAACCCCAACACAGCATCGTGCGCCGGTCAGAGCGAAATGCCGATCGGATGCGGCCGTTGGCCATCGCGATACCACCGCGTAAGTCGCGCGAATTCGCTAAAGCGGTGCGTACCCCGCCCGTGCCGGGCTACACGATGCCGCGACATGCGGCGCCTTTTGCGACGGCGAAGTCGCCTCGGGACTTTCCTACTCGTCCCGAACTTGCAACGATCGTCCGTCTCGATCGACACTGGAGCACCGGTCAGCAAACCCGCCGCTAGTGTCAACTTTGTAAACTTTGGCCCAGCCCCAAGCCGTTCGTCGCCGCCACCGCTCGCTTCGTCGCCGCGTGTGCGCAACGACATTCCCCCTTCGGCCGCCGCATGGTTAAGCGACTGCGCCCATGACTCGATTTACCCCGCTGCGCGTCACCGCGTTCCTGCTCGCCGCCGCATCGCCGCTGCCCGCCGTCGCGCAAGGGGGGCCGCTCATTCAACCTCTCACCCCCAACGCCGATCGTCTGTCCGACGTGATGCGCACGCTCGGGCGCAGTCCCAACGACCTGTCGGCACTGGTCGAGGCGGGGCGGCTGAGCGGCAAGCTCGGCGATTTCGACGCGGCGATGCAGTTGCTGGCCCGCGCCGAACGGGTATCGCCCACCGATCCGCGCATTCCGGCGGCCCGCGCCGCGACGCTGGTCAATATGGAACGGCCGGGGCAGGCGCTGGCGCTGTTCGCCACTGCCGAGCGCGCCGGGCTGCCGATGGCCGACTATGTCGCCGATCGTGGTCTGGCCTATGACCTGCTGGGCTATGCGTCCAACGCCCAGCGCGACTATCGTCTCGCGCTGGCGCAGGGGGCGGACGACGAAGTGACCCGCCGCCTCGCGCTGTCGATGGGGATCGAGGGCGACGTGGCGGGGGCCACCGCGCTGCTCGACCCGCTGCTGCGCCGCAACGACCGGGCGGCATGGCGGGTGCGCGCCTGTGTCCTCGCGATGGCGGGCGACGCGGCGGGTGCCGACCGGATCGCGGCGTCGATGCTGCCGGGGTTCGGGCCGAGCCTCGCGCCGTTCTTCCGCCGCCTGCCCCAGCTTTCCGCCGCCGACCGTGCGTTCGCGGTCCATTTCGGCCGGCTCGCCCCGACACCCGACCGGATCGCCGACGCCCGCCTCGCGCCGCAGGTCATTCCCGTGCCCCGCGCCGCGCCGGTCGCGGTCGCCGCCGCATCGGCCCCCACGGCGACGACGTCCGCTCGCCGCGCACCGACCTTTGCCGAGCGCCGCGCCGAACAGCGCCGTCAGGTGGAGGTCGCCCGACAGGCGCAACTGGCCGAGGCGAAGCGCGTCGCCGATGCCCGTGCCGCGCAACTCGCGAAAGCACAGGCCGACGAACTCGCCCGGCGCACCGCACTCGCGCAGGCACAGGCCGCCGAGGCGCAGCGGCTGCGCGACGCGCAGCAACTCGCCGCGCAGCAGGCCGAACAGGCCCGCCTCGCCGAAGCCACCCGGATCGAAGGGGAGCGCGTCGCCGCGCGTCAGGCCGAGGAACGCCGCATCGCCGCCGCCGCGCTCGCCGAACGCGACCGCCTCGCCGCCGCAGCGGCACCGGTCGCCGCCCCGACTAAGGTCGCCGCCGCCACCGCCCCGCCACCCGAACCGGTCGCCGCAGCACCTGTCGCCGAACCGACGACCGCCGCCGCCCCGCCGCCCGCTCCCGGTTTCAGCGCCGACACCGCCGTCCCCGCCGCGTCCGGCGCCGCCGCGACGGTCGCCGCCCGCGCCCCGACCAACGACGACGTCCTCGCCCGGATCATCCGCAACCTCGACGTGCCCGCCGCCGAACTGGGCGTCGCCCCGCCAACCCCGGCCCCGGCGATTCTCGACGCCGCCGCCCAGGCCGCCGACGCGAAGGCCGCCCGTGACGCCGCCGCCGCGCGCGAGGCGGCGGACCGCGCCGCCGAAGCCCGCACTGCCAAGGTCGCCGCCGAGAAGAAGGCAGCCGACGCCAAGAAAGCCGCCGACGTCAAAAAGGCAGCCGACGCCAAACGCCTCGCCGATGCCAAAAAGGCCGAGGAAGCCGCCGAGGCCAAACGCGCCGCTGCACTGCTGAAGGCCGATCCCGAACGCCATTGGGTCCAGATCGCGGGCGGGGCGAACATCGCCGGCCTGCCCGCCGCATGGCGCCTGCTCTCCGCCAAGGCCCCGCCGCTGAAAGGCCGGCAGGCATGGACCACGCCGCTACGCTTCACCAACCGCCTGCTGACCGGCCCGTTCAAGACCGATGCCGAGGCGCAGGCATTCGTCAACACACTGGGCAAGGCCGGACTGCCCGCCTTCGCCTTCACCAGCCCGGCGGGTCAGAAGGTCGTGAAGGTCCCGACCTCATGAGCCGCGCCGCCTATGCCGCCGATCCGCTCGCCCATGGCGGCCGGCTGCACCCCGAACCGGGCGACGCCTCGCGCGGGCCGCGCGATGCGTTTCAGCGCGACCGCGACCGGATCATCCATTCGATCAGCTTCCGCCGCCTGCGCCACAAGACCCAAGTGTTCATGGCCCCCGACGGCGACCATTTCCGCGTCCGGCTGACCCACAGCCTCGAGGTCGCGCAGATCGGCCGCGCCGTCGCGCGCACGCTCGGGCTGAACGAGGATCTGACCGAAGGGCTGTGCCTCGCGCACGACATCGGCCACCCCCCGTTCGGCCATGCCGGCGAGGATGCGCTGGAAGCGGCGATGGCCGGGCAGGGCGGCTTCGACCATAATGGCCAGACGCTGCGCACGCTAACGTGGCTCGACAGCCCCTATCCGTGCTGGCGTGGCCTGAACCTCACATGGGACATGCTGGAGGGGTTGGCCAAGCACAATGGCCCGATCGCGTCGCCCGGCTGGGCACTCGCCGCCGCCGATGCCGCGCACGCCCTGCGCCTGACCGAATGGCCCTCGCTCGAGGCACAGATCGCGGCGATCGCCGACGACATCGCCTATGACAACCACGACATCGACGATGGCCTGCGCGCCGGGCTGCTGACGCTCGACCAGTTGCTCGCCGTACCGTTCGTCGCCGCCGGCTGGGATGCGGTGCGCAAGCGTTTCCCTGAGGTACCGGTGGCGCGGCTGGTCGGCGAACTCACCCGGTCGCAGATCGGGGCGATGGTCAACGACCTGATCGCCGAAACCATCGCCCGCATTGCCGATGCCCGCGTCGAAACCGTGGCCGACGTCCGCACGGCGGGCCGCTGCCTCGCGCATTTCTCACCCGAGATGGCCGAGCAGGAGCGCACGCTCAAGCGCTTCATGTACGCCAACCTCTATCACCACCCGCGCCAGTTGGAGGCGGCGGCGACCGCGCAGCAGGTGGTGGCCGGCCTGTTCGCCGCCTATCACGCCGATCCGGCGACGATGCACGACGGCTGGCGCGCGACATTGCCCGAGGGCGAGCCCGAGCGCAGCCGCCACATCGTCGACTATATCGCCGGCATGACCGATCGCTACGCGGTACGCCGCTACCGCGAGGTCGTCGGCCCGATCGACCTGCCCGAAGGGTTCTGATAGCCCAAGCTTTGCCACCCGCCTCCCTTTCGGCTAAGCGGCGCGCTTCCCATCAACCGACCGGAACCGCCATGACGCTGTATCCCCGTTTCTTCGCCCATCTCGACCGCGCGCTCGACAGCATCGTCGCGCGCGGCGACCTGCCGGCGGGACTCGAGCGACGCGCGATCACCGTCGAGCCGCCGCGCGACACGACGCACGGCGACCTGTCGACCAACGCGGCGATGGTGCTGGCCAAGCCCGCCAAGACCAACCCGCGCGCGCTGGCCGAACTGCTCGTCGCCGAACTGCGCGGCCTGCCCGAAGTGGCGAGCGTATCGGTCGCCGGCCCCGGCTTCATCAACCTGACGCTGACCGACGATACGTGGCGCGGCGAACTCAGCGCGATCGCCGAGGCGGGCACTGCCTATGGCCGTTCGACCGCTGGTGAAGGATCGGTCGTAAACATCGAATATGTCTCGGCGAATCCTACGGGACCGATGCACATGGGCCATTGCCGCGGCGCGGTGGTCGGTGATGCGCTCGCGTCGCTGCTCGAATGGAACGGCGCGAAGGTCATCCGCGAATATTATGTCAACGATGCCGGCGGGCAGGTCGCCGTGCTCGCCCGCTCGGCGCATCTGCGCTACCGCGAGGCGCTGGGCGAAGCCGTGACGATCCCCGAAGGCCTCTATCCCGGCGATTACCTCGTACCGGTGGGGCAGGCGCTCGCCGCCGAATTCGGCGACCGGTACGTCGATGCTCCTGAGAGCGAATGGCTGGTGCTGTTCCGCACCCGCACCGTCGCGGCGATGCTCGAGATGATCCGCGCCGACCTGAAACTGCTCGGCATCGAACACGACATCTTCGCTTCCGAGGCCGAGTTGCAGGCGGCGGGCAAGCCCGAGGCGGCGGAAGCGTGGCTGCGCGCGCGCGACCTCGTCTACGACGGTGTCCTCGAAGCGCCGAAGGGCGAGGTGCCCGACGACTGGGAGCCGGTCGAACTGCCGCTGTTCCGCTCGACGAAGTTCGGCGACGATCAGGACCGCCCGATCAAGAAGTCGAACGGAAGCTGGACCTATTTCGGCGCCGACCTCGCCTATCATTTCCAGAAGGCGCAAACCGCCGACCAGCTCATCGACATCTGGGGCGCGGACCATGGCGGCACCGTCAAGCGGATCGTCGCGGCGGTGCAGGCGCTGACCGAAGGCAAGACCCGCTTCGATGTGAAGCTGGTGCAGATGGTCCGCCTGTTGCGTGGTGGCGAACCGGTGAAGATGTCCAAGCGCGCCGGCAATTTCGTGACCCTCGCCGATGTCGTGAACGAGGTCGGCAAGGACGTCGTCCGCTTCACCATGCTGACGCGCAAGGCCGATGCGCAGATGGATTTCGACTTCGCCAAGGTGGTCGAGGCGTCGAAGGACAATCCGGTCTTCTACGTGCAGTACGCCCATGCCCGCGTCCATTCGCTGGTGCGCCGCGCCGCCGAGGCGGGAATCGCGTTCGATCCAGCGGCCGACCTGTCCCGTCTCGATACGGTCGAACTGGCGCTGGTGAAGCGCGCGGCGCAATTCCCGCGCGTGATCGAAAGCGCGGCGGTGGCGCGTGAGCCGCACCGGATCGCCTTTTATCTGTATGACTTGGTGGCGGAGTTTCACGCGGCGTGGAACCTCGGCAACGACGATCCGTCGCGCCGCTATCTCCAGATCGACGATCCGGCGCTGACGCAGGCACGGCTGTTCCTTGCGCGTGCGATCGGGCAGATTATTAACAATGGTCTGGCTATCATGGGCGTTCAGGCGGTCGAGGAGATGAAGTAATGGCCGATACGTTCGCGCCGGGGGGCGATTCCGATCAGGATCGCCTGCCATGGCTGGAAAGCGCCGATCCCGAACCGGAACCCGCCGCACCCATCTGGCGCACGGTGTTGCTGGTGCTGATCGGCCTGCTGAGCGTGGCCGCGATCGCCTTCGCGCTGCTGCGCCATCAAACGACGCCGACCGCCAGCGGCACCGGTGATCTGATCGCCGCGCCCGCCGAACCGTACAAGACCCGCCCGCAAGGCACCGACGGGATGCAGGTCGCCGGCAACAGCGACACCGCCATCGCGACGAGCGAGGGAGCGACCGGCAACGCCTCGGTCAATCTCGGTGCCGTGCCCGAAACGCCGGTCGATTCGCGCCCGGTCGCCCAGCCCAAGGCGGCGACCAATGGCACCGCCCGTGTCGAGGCGGCGGTGCCGAGCGCCACGCAGCGGCTCGAAGCCCGCGCGCCGGCCACCGCCGCACCCGCTGCCGCCGCCGCCGGGGCAGGGGGCTCGGTCGTCCAGCTCGGCTCCTTCCCCGCCGAGGGGGCCGCCAACGCCGCGTGGAACCAGTTGTCGCGCCGCTTCGGCTATCTCGCGCCGCTCGGCAAATCGGTGCAGGCGGCCGAAGTGAAGGGCCGCACCGTCTATCGCCTGCGCGTCAACGCCGGCAGCGCCAACCAGGCGACCGACCTGTGCGGCAAGCTGAAGCTGGCCGGCGAGAACTGCTTCATCGCCCGGTAAATCGACCACATCCTCGTTGTCCCCGCGCAGGCGGGGACCCATAGACGCTGACGCCCGCGATTGCACCGGAACGTCAGCGCCTATGGATTCCCGCCGTCGCGGGAATGACAATGGCGGCATGGTTGTCCCGACCCACGCCACGCTCTAGACCAACGGCCATGAAGCCCGTCATCTTCGGCCTGTCCGGTCCGGTCCTGACCCCGGACGAAACCGCCTTCTTCCGCGATGCCGATCCGCTCGGCTATATCCTGTTCGGCCGCAACTGCATCGATCGGGCGCAGATGCGCGCGCTGACCGATTCGCTGCGTAGTCTGTCGGGACGCGGCGACCTGCCGATCCTGATCGATCAGGAGGGCGGCCGGGTCGCGCGGATGCGTCCGCCCGAGTGGCCCGCCTTTCCGCCGCCGGCCGCCTTCGCCGCGCTCTATGCCCGCGCGCCGTCCTCGGCGATCGCGGCGGCAAAGGCCAATGCGCAGGCGATCGGCGCGATGCTGGCGGAGGTCGGCGTCAACGTCGACGCGCTGCCGCTGCTCGACGTCGCGCAGGGCGACATGACGGCGGCGATCGGCGACCGCAGCTTCGGCAGCGATGCGATGCAGGTCGCCGCCCTAGGCCGTGCCACGCTCGACGGGCTGGCGGCGGCAGGCGTGCTCGGCATCGTCAAGCATATGCCGGGGCACGGCCGCGCACGGGTCGACAGCCACCTCGAACTGCCGCGCGTCGCCGCATCCGCCGACGCGCTGGAAACCGATCTAGCCCCGTTCCGCACGCTGGCGTCCGCCCCGCTCGCCATGACCGCGCATGTCGTGTTCGAGGCATGGGACGCGGGCAACCCCGCCACCCTGTCGCCGACCGTCATCGAACACATCATCCGCACCCGCATCGGCTTCGACGGGCTGTTGATGACCGACGACATCGACATGAAGGCGCTGTCGGGCACCCCGGCGCAAAAGGCCGCCGCCGCGATCGCCGCCGGCTGCGACGTGGTGCTCGACTGCTGGGCACGCATGGACGAGATGGTCGCCATCGCCGCAGCACTGGACTCGATCGCGCCCGGTTCGCGCGACCGGCTCGACCGGGCGATGGCGACGCTCCGCCCGGCCGATGCCACCCCCTTCGCCGCGCTCGTCGCCCGGCGCGACGAACTGCTCGCGCTCACCTGATGGACGGCGATCCGCCGCCGCTGACCATCGCGCTCGACGGGTGGGAAGGGCCGCTCGACGTGCTGCTGGCGCTCGCCCGCACGCAGAAGGTCGATCTGCGCCAGCTTTCGATTCGCCAACTGACCACGCAATATCTCGCATGGATCGACCGCGCGGCAGCACTTCGGCTCGAACTCGCCGCCGACTTCCTCGTGATGGCGGCATGGCTCGCCTATCTCAAATCGGCGCTGCTGTTGCCTCGCGAACCGGAGATGGACCCCGACCCCGAAGAACTGGCGCTGCGCCTGCAACTGCGCCTCGAACGGCTGGACGCGATGCGCGAGGGCGGCGCCCGGCTGATGGCGCGCGACCGGATGGGGCGCGACGTGTTCGCGCGCGGCAACCCGGAGGGGCTGCGCACTACCCGCCACAATCGCTGGCACGCCGATCTCTACGACGTCATCGCCGCCTATGGCCGGATCAGCGCGCGGCGGCGCCCGGTACTGCATGTCGTCGCGACCCGTCCGGTGATGACGCTGGAGGTGGCGCTCGCCCGCGTCGGCGAGCTGCTCGGCACCCGGATCGACTGGACCGCGATCGCCGAGTTCCTGCCGGTGGATCTGGACGAACGCTATCGTCGCTCGGCGCTCGCCTCCACCTTCCTCGCCACGCTCGAACTGGCGCGACAGGGGCGGATTGCGCTCCGTCAGGAACACGCATTCGGTCCGATCGAACTCCGGCGGCTGCCATGACCGATCCACTGGTCCGCGCGGTCGAGGCGGTGCTGTTCGCGAGCGACGTGCCGCTGACCGCGGCGATGATCGAAACCCATGTCGGCGACGGCGACATCCGCGCCGCCCTCCACGCGATCGAGGCGGCGTGCGACGGCCGGGGCTTCGAACTCGTCCGGCGCGGCGACCATTGGCATTTCCAGACCGCGCCCGATCTCGCCCATCTGTTGCGCCGCGACCGCGACGAACCCCGCCGCCTGTCGCGCGCCGCGATCGAGACGCTGGCGATCATCGCCTATCAGGAACCCGTCACCCGCGCCGACATCGAATCGATTCGCGGGGTTCAGATCGCGAAGGGCACGATCGACGTCTTGCTCGCCACCGGTTGGGTCCGTCCGGCGGGACGGCGCGAGGTGCCCGGCCGCCCGCTGCTCTATGCCACCACCCCCGGCTTTCTCACCCATTTCGGCCTCGCCAGCCGCCGCGATCTGCCGGGGATCGACGATCTGCGCGCCGCCGGCCTGTTGGAGCCAATCGCCGATGCGCTTGCAAGCGCGCTGGAAAGCGGGAGCGATAGCGACTAGATGCACGTCGTAACGTGTTTCGCTTGGAGTCTGGTCGATGGGTGGTCTTAGCATTTGGCACTGGCTGATCGTCGGCGTCATCGTCCTGTTGCTGTTTGGCAAGGGACGGTTTTCCGACATGATGGGTGATGTGGCCAAGGGGCTGAAAAGCTTCAAGAAGGGCATGGCCGAGGATGACGACGTGCCGCCGGCGCGCCCGAACGACCGGCTGCAGCAGCGTCCGCTCGACACCGGGTACGACCGCGATCCCGCGCCGCGCGAGCCGCTGCGCGCCGAACCGCCGCGCGACGCCGATCGCCCGCACGGCGATCGTTGATCCGCACCTGTTGATGCCAGGCGCGCGTCCCGCTGGACGCGCGCCCGACCCCGAGCACCGATGTTCGATATTGCCCCTACCGAATTGATGGTCGTCGCGCTTGTCGCGCTCGTCGTCATCGGCCCCAAGGATTTGCCCAAGGCGATGCGCATCGTCGGCCATTGGGTCGGCAAGGCGCGCGGCGTCGCGCGGCAGTTCCGCTCGGGCTTCGACACCATGGTCCGTGAGGCGGAACTGGCCGAGATGGAAAAGAAATGGGCGGAGGAAAACGCCCGGATCATGCGCGAGCATCCCGCCGATGCCGACGCGCCGCCGCATGTCGAACCGGCGTTCCACCCGGTCGACGCGGCGTCTCCGCCGCCGCCCGACCTGACGCCCGCTCCGGTGCTGCTCGACAAGCCCGACGTCAGCGTCGAACACCCGCAGGTGCGCGAGAGCACCGACGACACCGGCCCCGCCGCCGATACCAAGGCCGCGTCATGAGCGAGATCGACGACAGCCAGGCCCCGCTCCTCGATCATCTGATCGAACTGCGCCGCCGCCTGCTCTATTCCGCCGCCGCGATCGCGGTCTGTTTCGCGCTGTGCTTCTATTTCTCCGAACAGATTCTCTCGTTCCTCGTCCAGCCATTGCTGGCGGCGGGACAGAAGCGCGTGATCTTCACCCAGATTTTCGAGGCGTTCTTCGTCCAGATCAAGGTGGCGTTCTTCGCTGCGATGATGCTGGCGTTCCCGGTAATCGCGAACCAGCTCTGGCAGTTCGTCGCCCCCGGCCTGTACCGTAACGAGAAGCGCGCGCTGTTCCCGTTCCTGCTCGCCACGCCGGTGCTGTTCATCGCCGGCGCGGCGCTGGCCTATTACGTCACCATTCCGGTCGCGCTGCATTTCCTGCTCGGCTATCAGGGCGATCTGGGCGGCGTCGAACAGGAAGCGTTGCCCTCGGTCGAAAATTATCTGTCGTTCGTGATGCAGTTCCTGTTCGCGTTCGGCCTCGCCTTCCTGCTGCCGGTCCTGCTGATGCTGCTCGAACTGGCGGGGATCGTCACCCGCGCGCAACTGGTCGGCGCGCGGCGCTATGCGATCGTCGGCGCGTTCGCGATCGCCGCCGTCGCCACGCCGCCCGACATCGGCTCGCAGTTCCTGTTGGCGGTGCCGCTGATCCTGCTCTACGAACTGGCGCTGATCGCGATCTGGTTCACCGAGAAGCGCCGCGTGCGGCGCGATCCGACCAGCACCGGGGAAGAAACCGCCTAGGCTGGATCGACATTCAGCTATCCAGTGTCGTTCCGGGTGTACGGAGCCACTATTCTGGTCACCCCGGACCTGTTCCGGGGTCCACGGAGCGGCAAACGGTGCGGTTCGAGCTTCTATCGACGGCGTTCGCGGCTGGGTGGACCCCGGAACGAGTCCGGGGTGACGATAAGGACATGAATGTCGATCGGCCCTAGATAATCGGCAGGAACAGGTCGACGATCGCTTCCTGCGCCGGCACGTCGGGGAAGAACCGCACCCGCTGGCAATAGAGCGGGAAATCGCGGAGCTGCTCGCCACTCTGCGGCAACCATGTCCCATAGAGGAACCGCGCGGCGGGTTCGAGGTCATGGGTGTCGCCAACCACCCGCAGCACCGCGCAACGCCCGCCGGGGATCGTCCCCGCCACCACCGGCTCGTCGGCGCCGATCGCCCGCCCGGTCGCAGCGCACAGATCCATCCGGTACGCCTCGGGCGGCGTGACCTGCGGATCGTCGTGAAACACGGTGTAGGTCGCGCTGGCCGGCGGCGTGGTGCCGGTGGCCTGCCGCCACGCGATGAAGCGCCGGATCGTGTCGCCGATCGTCGCTGGATCGCCGATATGGCGCATCATCGCGACGGCAACAGGGTCGACCGTCCGTATCGTCACGTCGTCGAGGGTGAAGGCGATGGTCATGATCTGGCTCCGGGCTTGGTGGAACGGACGTAGCCTGGCGGCCCAGCCACGCCAGTCGGGCGCGGCGCGGAAGCCCGACGGGCTCTGGCCGAAACGCCGGCGAAACGCGCGGGCGAACGCATCGGGCGAGTCATAGCCGGCGTCGATCGCGGCATCGGTGACGCGCACGTCGCCCCGGAAGGCGAGGGCGTGCGCCGCCCGCTCCATCCGCGACAATTGCACATAGCGGTGCAGCGACAGGCCGACGGTCGCGCCGAACTGGCGATGGAAGTGACAGGGGGAGAAGGCGGCGATCGCGCTCAGCCGGTCGAGGTCGAGCGGCGCATCCGGGTGGCGGTCGATATGCGCCAGCACCCGGCGCAACCGCGCGGTATATCGTTCGACCGGGTCCGTCATCGCCGCCGCTCCTCCGCCATGCCGGAACAGCCTATGCGTCACCCGCCGGCGCGATGCGCGACCGATCTTGCGCTTGTGCGGCCAAGGCACGCAAAAAGGGGCGGCTCGGCCATGCCGAACCGCCCCTCATCGCCCGCGCATGGCGGGAGTGGGGATTACTTCGAATCCTTCGCCGCGCCGGCAACCGCATCGCCCGCCGACGACACGTCGCGACCGACGCCTTCGACGGTGTTGCAGGCGCTGATGGCCAGTGCGCCGGCCACGACGGCCAGGCTGATGATCTTGCGCATAGATGTCTCCGTTGATTGCGGTACTTTTGCTGTGCGCAAGGAATGTCCGGCCTGCGGTTTCGTTCCGGCTGCGTGTCGCATCGCCGCATCAAAAAATCGAGCCCACCAGTTGGGG
>NZ_LMKU01000003.1:105500-123603 GCF_001421635.1 Sphingomonas sp. Leaf25 | reverse complement strand
GGGGGGGGGAGGGGATCACGCCGACCGGACCCTTTGTCTTGGATAGCGAGAGCGGGGGGGCTTGAATTCGCTATCCACAGGGCACAACGGCAGGTTGGTCGGATGGTTCCCGGAAAAATCGCATATTTCTTGGAAAACGTGCGACTCGCTATCGCTGGATGCCATTGGGAAACGCGCTTCGGCGCATCTTCAAACAGCCGTTCAGGACGGGAAGGCACCGCAGCGCTTCACCTGCCACAGGCCCTTGCGCCAGCACTTCGGGTTGCCGAACTCGTACAGCCGCACCGGGCGCATCCAGTTGACGTTGCGGCCGAACTGCTGCTCGCCATACGCCACCAGCGAATTGCGCAGCTTGCGCATCCGCATCTCGGCAAACTCACCCAGATACCCGCGCGGCACGAAGATCGCTTCCTGGCCGATCTCGCCCGCCGCCTGACAGAAGCCGAGCTGCGCCGATACCGTCGAGAAGCCCGAATAGACCCGCGTCCCGAACTGGTCGAGCGCGGTCTGCCCGGCCTTCGCCGACCCGGCGGTGCGGACGAAATATTTGCCGAGCGTGTCATAGCCCTTCTTCAATTCGTCGGCATGGTTGAAGAGCAGCGCGTTGTAGTTGCCGAGCGTCAGCAGCGACGGCTCGAACTGGCACTGGAGCGCGGCGACGTTCAGCCCGGCGCGCAGGTTCCACATCAGCGCGGCGCGCAATTCCTCGGGCGTGGCGCCGGGCAGGGCCTGGGTCGCGATGCCGGGTTCGGCGCCCGTCACCCGTTCGCCGCTGGTATCATAGGGCTTGAGAAAGAACTGGGCCGACGCCGGGGTCGCCGCGACGGCAAAGGCTGTGGCAACGGCCACGGCCAGGGTACGCACTACGCTCATCATGTCCTCTCGTGGGCGCGGGCCGGCGCCTTCATGGCGTTGAGGGGTACGGAATTTTCCGCCGTGGCCCAAGCCGAATTTTACATTGCGGTAACGTTTTGCCGCATGGACCCGAAACGATCGATGGGGCAGCGGAGCGACATCCCCCAAAAGAAAAAAGGGGCCGCCCGGTCGCCCGGACGGCCCCTTTCCCATCAACCTCGAAAGGTTGATTACATGGCGTTGGTCATGCCCATGTCGTTCGACATCATCATGTCGTTCGACATCATGGTGTCGTTCGACATCATCATGGTGTCGTTGCCCATGGCGCCGTCGACGGCGGTCATGTTGTCGGTCATCGTGCCGTCCATCATGTCGGTCGAGTTCAGGTCGGTGATGGTGGTGTTGTCGGCAGCGGTTTCGGTGGTGCCGCCGCAAGCCGACAGGGCCAGCGCGGCGCCGGCGACGATCGAACCCGTCAGAATCTTCGAGAATGCACGCATGTTAAGCTCCCTAAGCTATGGATAGGCGGCTATCTTCTACCGTTATTACCCAATCCGCGCCGGACATTAGTCGAACGACCCTCCGCCCTCAAGCCTCGTTTTTGGCGACCGTGGACAGCCGGTCGAGGAAGTCCGCAAACCCTTGCGCCAATGCGGCATCGAACGCCCCGGGCGTGACCGGTTTGCCCAGTGCGGCCGCGCTCGTCACCGGAAATTCGGCGATGCCGCATGGCACGATTCCGCCGAAGTGACTGAGATCGGGCGATAGATTGACCGAGAAGCCGTGCAGCGTGGCCCAGCGCCGCACCCGCACGCCGATCGCGCCGATCTTGGCTTCGGTGCCACCGTCGGCGGTCCAGATGCCGATGCGATCGGGCACGGCATAGGCATGGATGTCGAAGGTCCGAAGCGCACCGATCACCCAGTCCTCTACCGCATGGACGAAGCGCCGCACGTCGCGCCCGTGCCGGGTCAGGTCGAGCATCAGATAGCCGATGCGTTGCCCCGGCCCGTGATAGGTATAGCGCCCACCACGCCCGGCGGCATGGACCGGAAACCGCGGATCGAGCAGTTCGGCCGGATCGGCGCTGGTCCCGGCGGTATAGAGTGCGGGATGTTCGAGCAGCCAGATCAGTTCGCCCGCCTGGCCATCGGCGATCGCCGTGGCGCGCGCCTCCATCGTCGCCAGCGCGTCGGGATATTCGACCGGGCGGGGCGCGACCCGCCACTCGATGGCGGCGGCAGGCGATTGGGGCGGGGGGGAAGGGGGATCGGTAGCCATTTTCATTCGGGTTCGACGCGGGTAGAGCACTCCAATCGGACAAACGGGGAGCGAGCGCAACGATGGTGAATATCGGCACGGTCTGGGACAGGACGGTGGATTTCGTTCGCGACCATCTGGGCTCGGTGACGGCGGTGGTGCTCGCGACGCAATTCGCGCCCTCGGTCATCAGCGGCAGCCTCGAACGGCTGCGTGGCGAGGCGACCGGCGGTATGGCGGCGGTGTACGGGATCGTCACCTTGGCCGCGACGCTGATCGCGCTGTGGGGTGCGCTCTACCTGATCGGCTATGCCGCGCAGACCACCGGCCGCGAACAGGCGGCGGAGGCGCGGCGGATCGCGACGGGCCGGTTCCTGCCGCTGATCGGCGTGTCGCTGATCCTGCTCGTCGGCTTCTTCATCCTCGCGCTGCCGGGCATCGTGCTGGGCGCGACCAGCGGGTTCGATTTCGTCGCGGCGATGAACGGTACGACGCTCACGCCCGAGCAATATGGCGCGCTGGGTCCGGCGATCCTCTATTTCGCGCTGCTCACGCTGGTCGCGATCTGGGTGTTCGCGCGGTTGCTGACCGTCAATGCGGTGGTCGCGATGGAACGGCGCGGGCTGGGCGCGATCGCGCGCGGCTTCGCGATGACGAAGGGCATGGCGCTGAAACTGATCGGCCTGCTGATCCTCTATGGCATCATCACCGGGGTCGCGGTGTCGGCGGCGCGCTTCGTCACCGGCGCGATCTTCGCCATCTTCACCACGCCGGGCAGCGGGATCGGCATCGGCGATGTCGCCGTCGCCGTCGCGACGGCGGCGGTCAGCGCGGTGCTGGCACTCTATCAGGCAGTATTCATCGGCAAGCTGTACCGCGCCATCGTCGGTGAAAAGGATGATGCGGACGTCTTTGCATGAAAATTGATATTGGGGCCGCGTGCCGCGAGGCGCTCGGCATCTGGCGGCGGGACCGTGACATGATCGTCGCGGTGTCGGGCGTCTTTTTCTTCCTGCCCAATTTCGCGCTCGCGCTGTTCCTGTCGCGCGGCGACGATCTGGCCGCCGCGCAGCCGGGCGACCAGCAGGCGATGGTCGATGCGTTGCAGGCCTATCTGGTCGGCAACGCCCATTGGCTGGTGTTGCAGGCAGTGGCCGAACTGGTCGGCATCGCGACGCTGCTGGCGCTGGTGCTCGATCCCGCCCGCCCGAGCGTGCGCGACGCGCTGCTGGCCGCGTTCCGCCGCCTGCCGCTGCTGATCGTCGCGATGCTGCTGATCTACGCGGCCAAGCTCGCCGGGCTGCTGCTATTCGTCCTGCCGCTGCTCTACGTGATCGGGCGGGTGTTCGTGGTGCTGCCGGTGCTGATCGCCGAGCCGCAGCGCCGCTTCGGCGATGCGATGCAGCATGCGATCACGCTGACGGCGGGACAGGTCGTGCCGCTGCTCGCGCTGTCGGGGCTGTTGTATTTCGGTGCGCAACTGGTCGTGCTGCTGCTCAGCGGCACGGCGGGGGCGATCTCGTCGGGCGGGGGCAATCCGGTGACGCTGGCGATGCTGTCGGCGGCGGTCGCGGCGGTCGGCGCGGCGATGTCGGTTGCCTTCACCCTCGTCCGCGCGACCGTCTATCGGCGCTTGTCCAGCAAGGGGTAATGCGGCGCCGCGTCGGCCGGCAGGATGCCGGTCGCGCGCGGATCGGCGAACGTCTCGATCGTCCGCTGATAGGGCACGAACCCCGACCGGCGATAGAAGTCGAGCGCACGCGGGTGGTCGAGCGTGCAGGTATGTACCCACACCCGCGTCACCCCCGGCCCCCACGCGAGCGCCAGCGCGTGCGCCATCAGCCAGCGGCCATGGCCCTGTCCGGCCAACTCGGGGATCAGCCCGACATAGGACAGCTCGCACGCGCCAGCGCTGCGATCGTCGAGTTCGAGCATCCCGACCTCGAGTCCCGCCCGGTCGACCACCGCCCAGACGCGCACCCTCGCATCGTTCAGGATCGCCGTCAGCGCGTCATCGGCCATCACCAGCCGCGAGAACCACAGCCACGGCCCGCCCACCCGGCGGAACAACGCGCGGTAGCGATCGACCCCCGGCCGCTCCCACCGCACCAGCCTGAGCGGCGATTCCGGCATCGGCGCGGGGCGCGGCCGCCGCGTCATCTCCAGCGAGGTGACGATCGTCGCCACCTCGCCCGGTTCGACCGGGATCAGGCCCACCGCGTCAACTCCATGTGGCGAGCGGCGGCAGGCTCATCAGGATCGCGTCGATATTGCCGCCGGTCTTGAGCCCGAACAACGTGCCGCGATCATAGACGAGGTTGAACTCGGCATAGCGCCCGCGCCATTCCAGTTGCCGCGCGCGATCGGCATCGTCGAACGCCTGCCCCATCCGCCGCCGCACCAGCGCCGGATAGATGCGCAGGAACGCCTCGCCCACATCGCGGGTGAACGCGAAGTCGCGCGCCCAGTCGTCCGACAAATGATCGTAGAAGATGCCGCCGACGCCGCGATGCACCTGCCGATGCGGAATGTAGAAATAGTCATCGGCCCATTGCTTGAACCGGGGATAATGCGCCGGGTCATGCGCGTCGCATGCCGCCTGCATCGTGACATGGAAGTCGGCGGTATCCGTGTCATAGGGGATCGGCGGGTTGAGGTCCGCCCCCCCGCCGAACCAGCGTTTGGTGGTACACAGAAACCGCGTGTTCATATGCACGGCGGGCACATGCGGATTGGCCATGTGCGCGACCAGACTGATACCGGTCGCGAAGAACCGCGGATCATCGCCCGCGCCGTGGATCGACTTGGCGAACTCGCCCTCGAAGGTGCCGCCGACCGTCGAGACATTGACCCCGACCTTCTCGAACACCTTGCCCTTCATCACCCCGCGCACGCCGCCGCCGCCGGGTTCGCCGCTCGGATCGACCCGGTCCCACGGGGTATAGGCGAACCCCGCGTCCGACCCCGCCTCGCGCTCGATGCCCTCGAACGCGGCGCAGATCCGGTCGCGCAGCGATTCGAACCAGCTACGGGCGGCGGCTTGCTGTTCGTCGAGCGGCTTCATGGCCAGCGCTGTGGCGGCTGGGGGCAGGGGGGTCAATGGGGCGGATCGCCCGGCACCCCCACCGGCACGATCATCGGCCCCTCCGCACTCTCCCCGAACCACGCGCGGATGCCGAACACCGCCGCCAGATTGGCCGGCGTCAGCACGGCGGCGGGCGATCCGTCGGCCACCAGCCGGCCCTCGTCGAGCAGCAGCAACCGGTCGCACATCCGCGCCGCCAGCCCCAGATCGTGGAGCACCGCCACTACCAGCGTGCCCGCCTCCGCCTCGGCACGCAGCAGCGCCGCGACCTCGAGCCCGTGACGGGGATCGAGCGCGGCGAGCGGCTCGTCGACCACCAGCGCCGTGCCCCCTTGCGCCAGCGCCCGCGCCAGCAGCACCCGCGCGCGCTCGCCGCCCGACAGCGTCGTCGCATCGCGGCTCCGCAGGCGCACAACATCGACCCGCGCCATCGCCGCCTCGACCGCCGCCCGGTCGTCGTCCCCCATCCGCGACATCGGCGCCAGATGCGGCAACCGCCCCAGCGCCACCACCCGCTCGACCGACAGCGGCCAGTGCAGCACCTGCCCCTGCGGCAGATACGCCACCCGCCGCGCGATCTCTGCGGCACGCAGGTCCGCCCGCCCGTCGATCGTTACCCGCCCCTGAGCACGCACCAGCCCGAGCAGCGCGCGCGCCAGCGTCGATTTGCCCGCCCCGTTCGGCCCCAGCACCCCGACGAGGCTGCCCGGCGCGAGTGTCACCGAGACGTCGTGCAACACCCGCCGCCCGCCCAGCGTCACCGACAGCCTGTCGGTCGCGATCGTCACCATTGCCGCCGCTCCCGCAGCAGATGGACGAGGAACACCGGCACCCCCAGCAGCGCGGTGACGACGCCCAGCTTCAGTTCGGTCGGCGTCGGGATCAGCCGCACCGCGCTATCCGCCAGCACCAGCAGCACTGCCCCGGCCAGTGCCGACGGCACCAATGTCGCCGAGGGCGAGCGGTCGGTGAACGGCCGCACGAAATGCGGCACGATCAGCCCGATGAAGCCGATCGCGCCCGACACCGCCACCGCGCCACCCACGCCGATCGCGATGCCGACCAGCAACCGCAGCCGCACCCGCGCCAGATCGACTCCCAGCGCCCGCGCGCCATCCTCGCCCAGCGTCAGCGCGTCGAGCGCGCGCGCGTCGACCAGCAGCAACCCCGCCCCGATCGCGACACAGGGCAGCGCGATCCACACATGCTGCATCGAGCGATCCTCGATCGAGCCGAGCAGCCATGTCGCGATCTCCATCGCCGCGAACGGGTTGGGCGACAGGTTCAGTGCAAGGCTGATCCCCGCACCCGCCAGCATCGACACCGCGATCCCGCCGAGGATCAGCGTCAGCGCACTCTCGCCGCGCCCGGCGAGCAGGAACAACAGCACCAGCGCCGCCAGCGCCCCGACGATCGCCATCCCCGGCAACGCCAACGGAAATGGCGCCGCCCACCCGAAATACAGCGCGACCACCGCGCCCAGCGCCGCGCCGTTCGACGCGCCCAGCACCGCCGGCTCGGCCAGCGGATTGCGCAGATACGCCTGCAGCGCCGCCCCGCCGATCCCCAGCATCGCCCCGACCAGCAGCGCCACGAGCGTGCGCGGCAGCCGCAACTGGAACAGGATCGTCGCGGCGGTCGCATCCTGCCCCGCTACCGCCGCCGCGACACGATCGACGCCCAGCGCCACCGGCCCGACGCACAGCGACAGCACGGCCGCCGCGATTACCGCCAGCAGCAGGACGAAGCGCATCACCATGGCCCAAGACCGATCGGCATGCAGATGGCGGCAACGACCGATCGATGGTGCGGACCGAACCCACCGCCCCCATCGTCACCCCGGACTTGTTCCGGGGTCCACCATGCCGCAATCGCTACCGATTGAACCTCGTATCGCACCGATCGCCGCGCCGTGGACCCCGGAACAAGTCCGGGGTGACAATGGGTCGGTGAACGTCGCGCAAACCTGCGCCTGATGGCTGAGACGGGGTACGTCACGCTCCGGGTCACGGAGTCCGATACCGGCAGCGGAACCCTTGCCACCGCCCTAGATTCCCCCCCAATGGCCCGATGCGCCTCGCGATCCTGCCCCTGTTCCTCACCGCCTGCACCACCGCGCCCGCGCCCGAGGCCCATGAGCCGCCGCGCCGGATCGTCTCGCTGAACCTGTGCGCCGACCAGCAACTCCTCGCACTCGCCGACGACGACCAGATCGCTGGTCTCACCCGCCTGTCGCGCGACCCCGCCATGTCGGCCGGCGCCAAGCGCGCCGCGCACCTGCCGATTATCGACGCCACCGCCGAGGACCTGCTCGCCATCCGCCCCGACCTCGTCCTCAGCGACGCCGGCTTCCCCGCGCCCGCCCTCGCCGCGTTGCCGGACACGCCATTCCGCACCGTCCCCCTGAACTGGGTGTCGCGCTACGACGATATTGTCGCGCAACTGCGGCAGGTCGGCGACGCCATCGGCCACCGCGACCGCGCCGACGCGCTCGTCGCCCGCATGGACGCCGCGCTCGCCCGGATCGACAAGGCGGCGGGCAGGGGACAGGTCGCTGCCGACTATCAACGACGCGGCTATCTGACCGGCAGCGGGACATTGGTCGACGAACTGATGGGCCGCGTCGGCCTCGTCAATCTCGCCACCCGCCTCGGCAAGCCGGCCCTGTCGCAACTCTCGCTGGAAGAGATGGTCGCGGCGCACCCCGACCTCCTCCTGCGCAGCGAATCGCCGCAAGTAATCGATCGCGGGACCGAGCTGCTCGCCCATCCCGCGATCGCCGACCTCGCCCGCGTCGATCTGCCGCAGGCGTGGACCGTGTGCGGCGGTCCCGCCTATGTCCTCGCCGCCGAACGACTGGCCGATGCGGTGCGTTCGGCGGCGAGTCATCGTCAGAAGCCGGCGCGGATGCCGGCATAGGCCGCGCGGCCCGGCGTGCGATAGGTGAACACGTCCTCGTACTTGGCCGCGAACAGGTTCTCGACCCGCGCGAAGGCGCGCAGGTTGCCCGTGATCCGCGCATCGGCGGCTAGGTTCACCAGCGTATAGTCGTCCAGTCGCACGCGCGGCCCCAGCGGCAGGTTGGTGAAGTTCGAATCGAAGCTCTTGCCGTTATAGCGCGCGGTCAGCGTCGCGCCGAACGCATCGCCCGCCGCTGCCCAGCGCAGGTTCGCCGATCCGATATGCGGCGGCCGGCGCACTTCCTCGCGCCCCGCTTCGATCGCGTCGAGATAGGTATAGGCGAGGTCGGCGACGAAGCCGTAGCCCAGCGGCGCATGCGCGAACAGCTCGACGCCCCGCTGGCGCGAGCGCGTCGTCCGGTTGGCAGGCGACACGACGAAGCTTGGCGAAAAGGTCGAATAGATCTCGTCGCGCAGCACCGAGCGGAACAGCGTCGCGCCGAGGCGCACGCCGGCGGCGGGGGTCAGGTCGACGCCGCCCTCGATCCCTTCGGACTTTTCGGGCTTCAGGTTCGGATTGCCGATGAAGCTGCGCGGATCGAAGCCGAACAGTTCGTAGTTGGTCGGGTTCTTGATGCCCGATCCAGCGGCGGCGCGGACGCGGACCAGCGGCGACAGCGCATAGCTGCCACGCACCCGCCACGTCGTCGCATCCTCGAACCGGTTGTTCAGGTCGCGGCGGATCGACGCGCCGAAGCCCGCCTTGTTGCCGACGCGCAGATCATATTCGCCGACGATGCCGGTGTTGTCGGTGCTGCGACCGAGGTTGGCGGGCGAGGGGGCGAACACCGCGACCGACCGGAACCGCTCGCGCTCGAAATCGGCGGCCAGCGTGAAGCCATGGGTCAGGCTGCCCGCGACCAGCCGATACGTCGAATCATACGCCGCCTTGAACCGCTCGCCGCGATTGTCGGAGGTCAGGTCACCGTCGGTGCGGCTGTTGCGATGGGTATCGTTCAACTGCACCGTCGCCGCCTGCGTCCACGCCCCGTCCATCAGGTCGAGTTCGGCGCGCGCCAGCCCCAGGAAGCTGCGCGACGTCGTGGTATCGCCGCCATCGACCACGAAGCCATAGGTGGGCGAGGTGAAGTCGAAATCCTGCGGGTTGGTATCGGCCTCCAGCCGCGCGTACCGGCCGGTCGCGAACAGGCGCAGGTTGGGCGCGAGGGTGTAGGCGAGCTTGCCCGAAAGCTGGCGGTTGCCGGCGCTCAGGTCGCGGTCGCCGATGCCCCGCCTTGCCGCTGGCGTGCCGTCGGTGTCGAGGAACGCACCCGACAGCACATAGTCGAGTCCGCTCGCCACGCCGCCGATGCGTGCCGCGCCGCTGACCGTTCCGAACGACCCGCCCTCGATCCGCCCGCGCACGCCCGGCGCGTCGGCACCGTTCGCGGTGATGTAATGGATCACGCCGCCGATCGCATCCGACCCATAGGTCGCCGATTGCTGGCCGCGCAGCACTTCGATCCGCGCGACGTCATCGGCGATCAGCGTCGAGAAATCGAACTCGCCAAGGAACGGGTCGGACGCCTCGATCCCGTCGATCAGGACCAGCGTATGGTTCGCCTCGGTCCCGCGCAGCCGGACCTGGGTAAAGCCGCCGACACCGCCCGAGCGGCTGACCGCGACGCCCGGCACGTCGCGCAATATGTCGCTGACGACGCGCGTCTGGCGGTTCTCCAGATCCTCTGCGCCCAGCAGTGTGTAGCTCGACCCCAGCAGGTCGGCGGGCGTGCCGTCCAATGCGCGGGTGCCGGTGACGATGATCGGGTCGGCCTCGTCGGCGGCCGTATCGCCGGGCAGCGCCTGGGCAAAGGCGGATGCGCTGGCGAGCAGCGCGGCAAGGGTCAGCGTGGTCTTCAACATCTGGTCTTCCCCGGGGATGCGCAGGAGCGACACGGCGGGGCGGACCGCAGCGGATGCGGCCATGGGCGGCGCGGCCGACGGCACCCCCCTGGCGCGCGGACCCACGACCAACCCCGGTGCGGCCCCCGCCGCGCTTGGGTTCGTCGCTCCACACGGAGAACCGGCCCCGGCCTCCACTGGACCACAGGCAGAAGCGACCACGCGCCGGCAGGTCTCCTGGCTCGCGGGTCGTCGCGCGGGTCTGACGCCTTCCCGGGAAACCCCAGTGGCTGTCGATCCCTGTTCGGGGACCAACGTGCAGTCGCGCTCACCGCTCACAGTTGCAGGGACAGCCGCGGTCTTGGGGACAGGTCCCCGCACCGCATTCCCGTTTTAAGTTCCCGAAGGAACACCGGCGTGCATCGGCCCCGGATTTTGCCGGAACCGGCGCGGCCTCTACGCGGCCGACCCGGCCATGGCAAGCGACCGGCCGGGGGCGGCTTGGGAAACCGGTGTCATAATCGTGAAGTTGAACACGCGCATTTCACCAGTTTTTCGATTTTATGTTCGCATTGTGGAAGCCGAGTTCATCCGTCGGAATTTATGCCGTGAAATGCCACAAATCGCGGATTTCCAACGATCTCCCGGACGACGGCCGGACGCTCCGCAAAAACCGGTCGACGCGGGCGGCAGGCGGCATTAGGACAGGGTTTATCGAGTTCAACGCACAGCGCCGGCAGCGGGGAACACCCCGATTGATACCGGTTTCCCACGTCAGGAGAGAGCCATGTTCGACCGCACCTATTACGCCACCCATCCCGACATGATGGAATGCGTCTCGAACGAGGAATTGCGCGACCGCTATCTGATCGAAGGCCTGTTCCGCGAGGGCGAATGCGTCCTCAATTACACCCACGCCGACCGCTTCGTGATCGGCGGCGTCGCGGTGGGCGATGCTCCGGTCAAGCTCCCGACCCAGACCGAACCGAAGTCGGCGGAGGGGCATCCGTTCCTCGAACGCCGCGAGATGGCGGTGGTCAACGTCGGCGATGCCGAGGGCACGCTGACCGTCGACGGCGAAAGCTTCACGCTCGGCAACAAGGACTGCGTCTACGTCACCATGGGTGCGACCGACGTCGAATTCGGCGGGCAGGGCGCGCGCTTTTACATCGCATCGTGCCCGGCGCACAAAGGCTTCACCACCCGCAAGCTCGGCATCGCCGATGCCAATGCGCTGGAGCGCGGCAGCCTGGAGGAATCGAACGAGCGGACGATCTTCCAGCTCGTCATCCCCGGCGTGTGTGATTCGGCGCAGCTCGTCATGGGCCTGACCGTGCTCAAGCCCGGCAGCGTGTGGAACACCATGCCCCCGCACATCCACGAGCGCCGCAGCGAAATCTATTTCTACTTCGAACTGCCGACCGAGAATGACAAGGTGTTCCACTACATGGGCGAGGGTGAGGCGATGCGCCACATCGTCATGGGCAACGAGGAAGCCGTGATCTCGCCGCCATGGTCGGTCCACATGGGGTCGGGCACCCGCGCCTATGCCTTCATCTGGGCGATGGCCGGCGAGAACCAGGACTATACCGACATGAAGGTCCTCGACATCTGCCAACTGGCGTAAGGAATTGGTGGCGATGGCAAATCCCTTCGACCTCACCGGCCGCGTCGCGGCGATCACCGGAGCCAACACCGGCATCGGTCAGGCGATCGCGCTGGCGCTCGCCGCCGCCGGGGCCGATGTCGCGCTGATCGGTCGCACGCCCGCGACCGATACGGCGGACAAGGCGCGCGCGCTCGGGCGCAAGGCGGAAATCGTCTCCGCCGACCTGTCGACTATCGCGCCCGTAGCGGGCGTTGTCGAGCAGACGATCGACACGCTCGGCGGGCTGGACATCCTCGTGAACAATGCCGGCATCATCCGCCGCAACGACAGCCTCGACTTCACCGAAGAGGACTGGGACGCGGTCATCGACACCAACCTCAAATCGGTGTTTTTCCTCAGCCAAGCCGCCGGCCGGCACATGGTGGCGCAGGGGCGCGGCAAGGTCATCAACATCGCGTCGATGCTGACCTTCCAGGGCGGGGTGCGCGTGCCGAGCTATACCGCGTCCAAATCGGGCATCGGTGGTCTCACCAAGCTGCTGGCGAACGAATGGGCGGCCAAGGGCGTCAACGTGAACGCGATTGCGCCGGGCTATATCGCCACCAACAATACCGCCGCATTGCAAGCGGATGAGACGCGCAATCGCCAGATCCTCGAACGCATCCCGGCGGCGCGCTGGGGCGATGCCGGCGATCTGGGCGGGGCGGCGGTATTCCTTGCCTCGGCTGCCTCCGACTATGTAAACGGCCATGTTCTGGCGGTCGATGGGGGGTGGCTCGCGCGATGATCCTGTGTTTCGGGGAACTGTTGCTGCGGCTGACCGCGCCGGGCCGTGAACTGCTGATGCAGAGCGGCCGCTTCGACGTGAACGTCGGCGGGGCGGAGGCGAATGTCGCGGTCGGTCTGGCCAATCTCGGCCATGCTACCGCGTGCGCCAGCGCAGTCCCCGACAGCCCGCTCGGACGTGGCGCCGTATCGGCGATGCGCGCGCAGGGGGTCGATTGTTCGCGGGTGCTGACCCGCGACGGGCGCATGGGCCTGTATTTCCTGAGCGTCGGCGCCGGCTTACGCGCTTCCGACATCGTCTATGACCGCGCCGGATCGAGCTTCGCGACCACCCCGGCCTCGGCATGGGACTGGGACCTGTTGCTGGAGGGTTGCACCCGGCTGCACCTGTCGGGAATCACCCCGGCGCTGGGCCATGAAACCGCCAACGCCGCCATCGCCGCCGCCGAGGCCGCGCGGGCCAAGGGGCTGACCGTCTCGTTCGATGGCAACTACCGCGCCCGGCTGTGGGACGCATGGGACAGCGATCCGCGCGCCGTGCTGACCCGGCTGGTCGGCCTCGCCGACCTGTTGTTCGGCAACCACCGTGACGTATCGCTACTGCTCGGCGAGCAATTTTCGGGCGATGGCGAGGATCGCCGGCGCGAGGCCGCGCAGGCCGCCTTTGCCGCCTTCCCGAACCTCAAGCATATCGCCTCGACGGCGCGGCACGTCGACGACGCCGACCACCACCGGCTGTCGGCGCGGATCGACACGCCGACCCATGCCGTCCAGACCGAGGAAGTCGCGATTTCGGGCATCGTCGACCGGATCGGCGGCGGCGACGCCTTTGCCAGCGGCGTGCTCCACGCGCTTATCTCAGGGCAGGACGAGGCGACCGCCGCGAGCTGGGGCCTTGCCGTCGCCGCGCTCAAACACTCGCTGCCCGGCGACGCCAGCCTGTTCCGGCAGGCGGACATCGATGCCTTCCTCGAAGGGGGCCTCGACGTCCGGCGGTAACGCGGTTTCCGGGTAAAAGCCCATCCCGAACCGACGCTTGCACACGGATGGGCGAACCGGCAAGGAACAGCCGGGGGGAAACCCGCGTTTCTGGACCGATGCGAGGTGACGTGAGCGATAGCGAGGGCGCGACCGGACCGGCCGCACGCGAGGACCGGCGCATCGCCCGTGAGATCGCCGGACTGGCGGGGGGCACCGACCCGTTCGTCGCGGCAGTGCGCGCCACGCGCATGCCAATGATTATCACCGACCCGCGCCTGCCCGACAATCCGGTGGTGTTCGCCAACGACGCCTTTTGTCGCCTGACGCAATATACCCGCGACGAGATCATCGGCCGCAACTGCCGCTTCCTGCAAGGCCCCGACACCGATCCGGCGAGTGTCGCGCGCATCCGCGACGCCGTCGCGAACCGGACCTCGATCGAGATCGACATCCTGAACTATCGCAAGAACCGCGATCCGTTCTGGAACCGCCTGCTGCTGGCCCCGGTCGACGATGCGAACGGCGACCTTGCCTATTTCTTCGCCAGCCAGGTCGACGTGACGATCGAGCGTGAGCGACTGGAAGGACTGGAGACGAGCAACGCCGCGCTGATGGCCGAACTCGCCGGGCGGTTCCGCGAGCAGGAGGAGCGCGAGCGCGAGATGCACTTCGCGCTGGAGGCGGGGCGGTTCGGCACTTGGGCGCTGGAGCGCGGGACCTGCCAGCTCACCATGTCGGACATCTGCCGGGCGAACTGCGGTTTTCCGACGGACTATCCGCCGTCGCATGCCGAGGTGCTGGCGATCGTCCATGACGACGACCGCGCCGCCCTGCTCGCCGCGATCGAGCGCAGCTTTGCCGGCGAAGCGTTCGAGAATGAGGCGCGTATCCGCACGCCCGACGGCGAGCGTCGCTGGATCGCCAGCCGGGGGCAGCCGAAGATCGGTGCCGACGGCGGCGTCACCCGCCTGACCGGCGTGTCGATCGACGTCACCGCCTACAAGCGGCTGGAGACGATGCGCGCGGCGATGGCCGAGCTGAACGACACGTTGCGCCCGCTCGACGATCCGGTCGAGATGACCGTTGCCGCAGCGCGTATCATCGCTGGGGCATTGGCGGTCGACCGCGTGGGATATGGCGTGGTCGACCGCCAAGCGGAGACGATCACGATCGAGCGCGACTGGAACGCGCCCGGCGTCACCACTATCGCCGGGACGCTGCACTTTCGCGATTATGGCAGCTATATCGACGATCTGAAGCGCGGCGAGACGGCGGTGGTCGAGGATGCCCGGCTCGATCCGCGCACCGCCGCCACCGCGGCGCAGCTCGAGTCGATCAACGCGCGCGCGTTCATCAACATGCCGCTGACCGAACAGGGCGGGCTGGTGGCGCTGATCTATGCCAATCATGGCGAGGCGCGGGTGTGGCGCGACGACGAGGTCGCCTTTGTCCGCGAGGTGGCCGAGCGGACCCGCGCCGCCAGCGAACGCCGCCGGGCGGAACGCGATCTGGCGGCGCTGGCCGTCTCGCTCGAACAACAGGTCGCCGATCGCACCCACGCGCTGGTCACGGCGCAGGATGCACTGCGCCAGAGCCAGAAGATGGAGGCGATCGGCCAGTTGACCGGCGGCGTCGCGCATGATTTCAACAATCTGCTGACGATCGTGCGCTCCTCGGTCGATCTGCTGCGCCAGCCGACGCTGACCGAGGCGCGGCGCGAACGCTATCTGTCGGCGATCAGCGACACCGTCGATCGCGCCGCCAGCCTGACCGGGCAGTTGCTCGCCTTCGCCCGCCGATCGGCGCTGCAACCCAGCGTGTTCGACGTGAACGCCGCCATCGCCGCGCTCGGCGACATCGTCCGCACGCTGGCCGGATCGCGGATCGAGGTCGTCGTCTGCCCCAGCGGCGATCCGGCGTTCGTCGATGTCGATCCCAACCAGTTCGATACCGCGATCGTCAACATGGCCGCCAACGCGCGCGACGCCATGCAGGGCGAGGGGCGGCTGACGATCCGGGTGACGAGTGTCGATGCGGTCCCCGGCATGTCCGGACCTGCCGGCGCCCATGTCGCCGTCGCGATCGAGGATAGCGGCGGCGGGATCGACAACGAGGTGCTGGCGCGCATCTTCGAGCCGTTCTTCACCACCAAGGGGCTGGGCAAGGGCACCGGGCTGGGGCTGAGCCAGGTGTTCGGTTTCGCCAAACAGTCTGGCGGCGAAATCCGTGCCGACGGCACGCCGGGCGCGACGGTGTTCACCCTGTATCTGCCGCAGGTCGATGCGCCGGCCCCGACCGGGCAAACGGTGCGCGACGATCCGGGCGACACCAGCGGGCAGGGCTTGCGCGTCCTGGTGGTCGAGGACAATCCGGTCGTCGGGACCACCACCGCGCAGGCGCTGGAAGAACATGGCTTCGTCCCGGTCCATGTCTCCGACGGGCAGGCCGCGCTCGACCGGCTGGTGGCGGAGCCGGATGCGTTCGACATCATCTTTTCCGACGTGGTGATGCCACGCGTCGATGGGCTGGAACTGGCGCGGCGGGTGCGCGAGCGCTGGCCGGCGCTGCCGGTGCTGTTGACCAGTGGGTATAGCGACGTGATCGCGCGGCAGGGCACCAACGGGTTCGAACTGCTCCAGAAACCCTATACCATCGCGCAGGTCGCCGCCGTGCTGCGCCGCGTCGCCGGACGTTGAGCTTCGCCGCGCCGGGTCGGGGCTTCGTCGCGCTCTATACGCTGGCCTATTGCGGGCTGTTCGTCGCGTTCATGCCGTTCGTCACCATCTTGTTGCAGGTGAAGGTGGCGGCGATCGACCCGGCCGGGCGGGTCGCGCTCCTGGGATGGGTGGTGCTGGGCGGGGCGGTGGTCGCCAGTATCGCCAACATCGCCGCCGGTTGGATCAGCGACATCGGCTGGCGGCGCAGCGGAACCCGCCGTCCGACGATCGCGGTCGGGCTGGTCGCGATCGTCATCGCCTTTGCCGCGATCCATGGCGCGACCACGGCGGTGACGCTGCTGGCGGCGGTCGCCTTCTGGCAGGTGGCGCTGAACCTGATGTTCGCGCCGATGGTCGCGGTGCTGGCCGACGAAGTGCCCAACCGCGCCAAGGGGCAGGTGAGCGGGCTGCTTGGCATCTCGCACCCGGTCGGCGTGCTGACGGCATCGGTGGTGACGTTGCCGCTCTTCGCCGATGCCGCCGCGCGCTACACCGCCAATGTCGTGCTGATGGTGGCGATGATCGTGCCGTTCCTATGGGCCGCGCGCGAACGGGGAATGGGGAGCGACGCCGGGCCGGACACGGTGATCGCCACCCCGCCGGTCGGCCGGGCCGATCTGATCCGCGCTTGGGTCGCCCGGCTGGCAATGCAGGCGGCGGGCAACGGCCTGACCGCCTATGCCTTCTTCCACTTCGCCGATCGCTGGCAGGGCGGCGGTGATGCGGCGGGGCCGGTCGCGCGGGCGATGGCGGTCGTCACCGGGGTCGCGGTGGTCGCGACGATCCTTGCCGGTCGCTGGTCGGACCGCATGGGGCTGCGGCGGCCGTTCCTGGGGCTCGCGACGTTGCTGGTCGCAGGCGGGCTGATCGGCATGGCACTGTCGCAGGGGTTCGTCGGGGTTAGCGTCGCCTATGGCGTCTGCACCATCGGCCTGTCAGTGTTCCTCGCGCTCCACTCCGCGCTGGCAATGCAGTTGCTGCCGTCGCCCGCCACGCGCGGACGCGATCTGGGCGTGCTGAACCTCACCAACACGCTGCCCGCCTGTGTTCCCCCGCTGCTCACCGCGATCGTCCCGCCGGGAAGCGGGCTGGGGCCGGTGTTCGTCGCGCTGGCCGGGGTCGCGGCGGTCGGCGGCGTGCTGGCATTGTCGATCCGCAGTCGGAATTGAGCGACGGATAAACTTCCCGCCGCCCGGTGCGTTACTGCGCGATCGACCATGGTGGGGGTGCCCGATGATCCGTCTGTTCCACGTCAGCGACGTCCATTTCGGCGCGGAGGACAGCCAAGCGATCGCGTGGTTCGATGAGGCGGTGCGCCGCGAACAGCCCGACGCGATCATCATGACCGGCGACCTGACGATGCGCGCCCGCGCCGCCGAGTTCGAGGCGGCCGCCGAATGGCTGGAAGGGCTGGGCCGTCCGGTGACGGTCGAGGTCGGCAACCATGACCTGCCGCTCTACAATCTGTTCGCCCGCTTCGTCCGGCCGTACAAACGCTACAAGCGGCTGGAGCGGATGATCGAGCGTCCGCTGGAGATAAAGGGGGTGGCGATCGTGCCGCTCAAGACCACGGCGCGGTTCCAGTTCCGCTGGGATTGGTCGAAGGGCTATGTCGGGCCGAAGGCGCTGGCCCGGACGCTGAAGCTGATCGAGCGGGTGCCCAAGGGCGATCTGGTGTTCATCGCCGCGCATCACCCGTTGGTCGATGTCGGCACGCGATCGAGCGGCGAGACGCGCGGCGGGCCGGCCGCGCTGGCGGCGGTGACGGCGGCGGGCGCACATGCCGTGCTGTCGGGCCATGTCCATGACCCGTTCGACGTGCCCTATCGCAGCGGCAAGGGGCTGTTGCGTATGGTCGGGGCGGGAACGCTGTCCTGCCGGACGCGCCAAGACCCGCCCTCGTTCAACGAAATCCGTATCGAGGGCAAAAGCTTCGAGACGATCGCGCGCAAGATGGGCGT
The DNA here is from genome assembly GCF_001421635.1 of Sphingomonas sp. Leaf25. Classification (NCBI taxonomy): domain Bacteria; kingdom Pseudomonadati; phylum Pseudomonadota; class Alphaproteobacteria; order Sphingomonadales; family Sphingomonadaceae; genus Sphingomonas; species Sphingomonas sp. Leaf25. Next base: position 105,547 of record NZ_LMKU01000003.1, on the reverse strand, counting down.
GCCCGACGAGCCGGTGACGCAGTGATTGCTCCCCTCCCTGACAAGGG
>NZ_LMKU01000003.1:104493-105487 GCF_001421635.1 Sphingomonas sp. Leaf25 | reverse complement strand
CGGGTTCGTGGCGGGCGCTACATTCCCTCGCGGGCCCACCCACCCCCGACCCCTCCCTTGTCAGGGAGGGGAGGAAATCAGGAAAGCCGCTCGCCGATCAGCGTGCCCTTGGTGCCGCGGTTGACCAGTTCGAAGCGGAAGTTGGGCCAGCGACGCCGCCAGCGCTGCGCCACCACGCGCTCGCCGGGGCGGGCGCCGTCGTCGAGCATCACCACGCCGCCGACCGGCAACCGGTCGAACAGCGTTTCGGCGGCACCGCGCACATAGGGGTGGATGGTCCACGGCGGGCCGTCGATCAGCAGCATGTCGACGCGGTCGGGCAGCGCGCCGATGTCGTACCACACCCCCGGCCAGTCGCCGGGCGATTCGACCAGAGGTGCCGCGCGCAGATCGGCGGCGATGCCGTGTTCGGCCAGCCATTCGCGCGTCGCATCGACGAAGCCGGCGTGCTGGTCGAAGCTGATGAGTTGTCCGCCGCCATGCTTGGCGAGTGCCGCGCCGGTCACGAGGCTCGACGCACCAGTGCCGAGTTCGACGACGGTGCGCGGGCGATCGGCGGCGATGCGGTCGACGATCAGCGAGAGATAGCCGGTATCCGCCTTCCAGCTCCCCAGATTGGGCAGCGCATCGGGGGCGAGACCCAGATCGGCGATCAGCTTCGCCTTCACCGACCGTTTGCCGCCCGACAGGCTGCGCAGCAGCCACGGCCACTGGATCGCGCCGAAGGCGATGGTGAACAGCTTGTCGGAGAGCGAGCGACGCAGCTCCTCGGGCCACAGGTCGCCATCGGCGAGGGGGAGCAGCGAGGTTTTGGCACGCGAGGTCATGGCAGCTCTTTGTTTCGGTACCGCCAGCGTGCGGACGTGACTGTCGCTATACGGTTACGGATCAAACGAAAAGGGCGGCCCGATACCGGACCGCCCCAATTCGTTCGCGACTGGCCGCAAAGGAGGAACTTTTCGTGCTCCCCTGCGTGCGAAACTCTTCGTCCGAA
>NZ_LMKU01000003.1:102262-104478 GCF_001421635.1 Sphingomonas sp. Leaf25 | reverse complement strand
CCCGGCCACCCACAGCGTATCCTGATTGGGTGGCCGGGAGGGGGAGCGGGCCGGTACCGCGAAACGCGCCCAATTCGGGCGCGTTTCCAAACAGACGCTTAGCGCTTCGAGAACTGGAAGCTGCGGCGGGCCTTCGCCTTGCCGTACTTCTTGCGCTCGACCGCGCGGCTGTCGCGGGTCAGGAACCCGGCGGCCTTGACCGGTGCACGCAGGACCGGCTCGTAGCGGGTCAGCGCCTGGCTGATGCCGTGCTTGACCGCGCCGGCCTGACCCGACAGGCCGCCGCCCTTGACGGTGCAGATCACGTCATACTGACCATTGCGGTCGGCGACGCCGAACGGCTGGTTGATGACGAGACGCAGCGTCGGACGCGCGAAATAGACTTCCTGATCGCGACCGTTGATCGTGATCTTGCCCGAACCCGGCTTGATCCACACGCGGGCGACGGCGTCCTTGCGGCGGCCGGTCGCATAGGCGCGGCCATAGGCGTCGATTTCCTGCGGGCGCAGCGGCATCGTCGGGCGCGGCGGCTCGACCGGGGCGGTGGGGGCATCACCCTCGAGCGCGGCGGTCTGCGGCGCCGAACCCTGCGGTGCGTCTGCCGGGGCCGGCTGACCGGTCAGACCGGCGAGGTCGGAAAGGGACTGGCGGTTGTCGGACATTATGCGCCCACCTTGTTCTTGCGGTTCATGCCCGCGATGTCGAGAACCTGCGGGTTCTGCGCTTCGTGCGGATGCTCGGTGCCCTTGAAGATGCGCAGGTTGCGCATCTGGTCACGACCCAGCGGGCCGCGCGGGATCATCCGCTCGACGGCCTTTTCCAGAACGCGCTCGGGGAAACGACCCTCGAGGACCTTCTCGGCGGTGACGGCCTTGATGCCGCCGGCATAGCCGGTGTGCTTGTAATAGGTCTTCGTCTTCGCCTTGTTCGAGGTGAAGCGAATCTTGTCGGCATTGATGACGACGACGTTGTCACCGCAATCGACATGCGGGGTGAACGACGTCTTGTGCTTGCCGCGCAGGACGTTGGCGATGATCGACGCAGCGCGACCGACCACCAGGCCTTCGGCATCGACGATATGCCATTTCTTCTCCACCTCGTGCGGCTTCGCCGACTTGGTGGTCTTCATGAGCGCCTTCATGGGCGTTGGACCTTTCGGATATATCACGCAGCCGCACCGTGATGGCGCGCTGCGAACGCCGGCCAATTGCCCGCGCGGACGCGATAAGTCAAGCAAACCGCCCCTTTGCTGACGGGTATTGGGATACCCTATGCCCTGCGGCGGCCGATCGCGTGCAGGTTCCAGGTAACGACGACGACCAGCAGCGCGCCCACCAACTGGTGCAGCGCCGCGACTTCGATGCGAACGCCGGTCACGACGGTCGCGATGCCGAGCAGGATCTGCGTGCCGAACGCGATGTGGAGCGCGCGGGCGACCTTGGGATGGCCGGCGCGTTTGGCGGCACGGGCCAGCAGGACGAGGCACACGACCGCAACCCACGCCCACCAGCGATGGACGAAGTGGACGACATACGGATCGTTGACCAGCGCGTCGAGCGGCGCGCGCAGCGACCATTCCTGCGCGGGAAAGAAGCGCCCGTTCATCAGCGGCCATTGATCGGTGACGAGGCCGGCGTTCAGCCCGGCGACCCATGCGCCATAGAGCAACTGCACGAACAGCGCCGCGCCGGCGAGCACGCCGACCGTCCGCAACCGCGCGGGACGCGCGGCGGGGTCCTGCGCCAGTTCGCGCAGGTCGAGCGCGGTCCACACCGTGCCGGCAAGGATGAACAACGCGGTCAGCAGATGCGCGGCAAGGCGCAGGTGCGACACGTCGGTCCGCTCGATCAGCCCCGAGGCGACCATCCACCAGCCGATCGCCCCCTGCAATCCGCCCAGCGCCAGCAGCGCCAGCAACCGGCCCTTGTACCCCGCCGGAATCGCCCGGCGGACCCAGAACCACAGGAGCGGCAGGGCGAAGGCCATGCCGATCACCCGGCCGAGCAGCCGGTGGACATATTCCCAGAAGAAGATGCCCTTGAACTGCGCGAGCGTCATGCCCTGATTCAGCAACTGATATTCGGGAATGCGGCGATAGGCGGCGAATTCGGCGTCCCATGCGGCGGCGGTGAGCGGGGGCAGGGTGCCGCTGACCGGTTTCCACTCGGTGATCGAAAGCCCCGATTCGGTCAGCCGGGTAATGCCGCCGACGACGA
>NZ_LMKU01000003.1:101606-102257 GCF_001421635.1 Sphingomonas sp. Leaf25 | reverse complement strand
GGGGGCGAGAATGGCCATGGCGTCGCTGTACGCCGGTGCAGGGCGTGGCGGAAGGGCTGGCACTGGACCAAGGCGGGCGAAAGCCGCAAGGTGCGGCGATGCGGATACCCCTGTCTTGACGATCGAAGCGCTGGTCGCGCGCTATGGCCTGATCGCGCTGTTCTTCGGCGCGGGGATCGAGGGGGAAACGGTGGTCGTGCTCGGCGGGATCATGGTCCATCGTGGTGCGCTGCCGTTTGCCGGGGCGATCGCGGTGGCGGCGATCGGATCGTTCGTCGCCGACCAGTTGTTCTTCGCCGCCGGCCGGCGGTTCCGTAACCATCCGCGCGTGCGGCGGCTGGCGGCGCGACCGGCATTCGCCAGGGCATTGGCCGCGTTCGAGCGGCGGCCGACGCTGTTCGTCTTCGCCTTCCGCTTTCTCTACGGCCTGCGCACCGTCAGCCCGGTCGCGATCGGGACGACGCAACTGCCGACAGGGCGGTTCATGGTGCTGAACGGCGCGGCGGCGGCGGTGTGGGCGACGATCTTCGTGTCGATCGGCTACTGGTTCGGCCATGGCCTGAGCGAACTCGTCGGCCGCTGGCTGCCGTCGTGGCAGGTGCTGGCGGCGGGCGGCGGCGCGATCCTGTTGCTGGGCGGGGTCGGCTGGCT
>NZ_LMKU01000003.1:0-101574 GCF_001421635.1 Sphingomonas sp. Leaf25 | reverse complement strand
ACAAGGGAGGGGTCGGGGGTGGGTCGGCCGGTTGTGGCGCGCTTACCCTCCCTCGCAGGCCTACCCACCCCCAACCCCTCCCTTGTCAGGGAGGGAAGGCGCCCAGCCTTCAGGCGTCGCCCTTGCGGCCCAATTTCTCGACGCGCGCCGCCACTTCATCGCGGACGGTCGGCGACACGAAACGGTCGATCGCCCCGCCGTACATCGCGATTTCCTTCACCAGCCGCGACGCGATCGGTTGTAGCGAGACGTCGGCCATCAGGAAGACCGTTTCGATCCGGTCGTTCAACTGCTGGTTCATGCCCGCCATCTGATATTCATACTCGAAATCGGCGACGGCGCGCAGGCCCCGCACGATCACGCTCGCCCCCTGCCGTTCGGCGAAGGTCATCAACAGCGCGTCGAACGCCACGACCGCGATGTCGCCGCCGACATCCGCTACCTCGCGCTCGACCATCGTCAGGCGTTCGGGCAGGGTGAACATCGGCGATTTGGAAGGATTGGTCGTCACGCCGATCACCAGTCGGTCGACAAGCTTCGCCCCGCGCCGGATGATGTCCATATGCCCGCGGGTGATCGGATCGAAGGTGCCGGGATAGACGCCGATCCTCACCGGTCGCGCTCCAGCACGTAGCGGGCGATGGCGCGCAGCAGATCGGCCTCATGGCCATAGTCGCGCAGATGTTCGATCGATTGTTCGACCAGCCGCCGCGCCTGTTCGCGCGCGCGGGGCAGGCCGAGCAGCGAGAGGAAGGTTTCCTTGCCCGCCTCGCCATCCTTGCGCAGCGCCTTGCCGACCGAATGTTCGTCCCCTTCGACGTCGAGGATATCGTCGGCGATCTGGAAGGCGAGGCCGATGTCGCGGGCATAGCCGCGCAGGCCGGTACGCTGGTCGGCGGGCAGGCGGCCGAGGATCGCACCTGCCTCGACGGAACAGGCGATCAGCGCGCCGGTCTTCATCGCCTGCAACCGGGTAACGGTGTTCAGGTCGAAATTGGTGTCCTCCGCCTTCAGGTCCATCGCCTGACCGCCCGCCATCCCCGACGGGCCGGAGGCGCAGGCGAGGTCGGCGATCAGCTCGACGCGGACGCGCGGATCGGGATGGGTCGCTTCCTCCGCCAGAATCTCGAACGCCAGCGCATGGAGGCAGTCGCCGGCGAGGATCGCGGTCGCCTCGTCGAATGCCTTATGGACCGTCGGCTTGCCGCGCCGCATGTCGTCGTCGTCCATCGCCGGCAGGTCGTCGTGGACGAGGCTGTAGACATGGATGCACTCGATCGCGAGCGCGGCGCGGGCGGCACGCGCTCGTTCGACGCCGAACAGCCGGGCGGTGGCGAACACAAGCAGCGGGCGCAGCCGCTTGCCGCCGCCGATCGCGGCGTGGCGCATCGCGCGGTACAGATCGGCGCGCGGGTCCTGCGGCACGGGGAGCAGCGCGTCGAACTGGCGGTCCATCTCCGCCGACACTTCGCGGAGCGCGGCGGCGAGCGACACCGGTGGGGCGATCGTCGCCATTATTGCGCGTCGAACGGCTGGGTGGTGGCGCGTCCTTCGGCGTCGACGCGGATCGCCTCGATCCGGGCCTGCGCCGCATCGAGCCGCGCGGCGCATTGCGCGCGCAGCAGGTCGCCGCGCGCATAGAGGTCGATCGCGGTCTGGAGGTCTTCCTGACCCGTCTCCAGCCGGCTGACGATCCCTTCGAGTTCGCGCAGCGCATCTTCAAAGGACAGGGCGGAGACTTCGGCTTCTTCGGACATGCGCGATGCTATGGGCTAAGCGGCGGGGCGATTGCAACCGGGGAGGTTGGGCAAATCCGCAGCCGGCGCCGACCGACCCTTACGACCCGGTCGGACCACCGTCGCGCCGCGTCCGCTCGGCGGCGGCCTGATGCAGTTGATCGACGATCGCGCGGTTCGTCGCCGCGCCCGCCAGATCCTGCGCCAGCGTGCCATATCCCTCGCGGCGCAGCGCCTGACGGATATGGTTCACCGAGATGAAATCACCCGACGCGGCGAGTTCGAGCGCGCGCGTCAGCGCCGGGGTGTCGCGGGTCATGGCTGTCGCTCGCGGTCGCGGTTCAGCCGTTTCGGACCCAAGGGGTGCGGACGACCTTGCCGGTCAGCAGCTTCTTGCCGAACGCCTTGCGCATCGTGTCCGCGCCCTCGCCGTTCAGCATCACGACATGGGTTCCACCGGTATGCAGCGTTTCGATCGCGCTGATCGCGGCACCATGTTTGCCGCACAGCGCAACCACATCGGCCTGCGCGATGCTGACGTTCATCGCCCGCGACGCCGATGTTCCGGCGGCGGAACCATATCGCCAATTGTCCTGCATGTATTTCCTGACGCATCGTTCGAGGTTGGCGGACCATTCCGGGCCACGCGAAAGGAAAAGACCGGCCGGTGCCGGCAGTAGCACCGCCCTTTGGCAAGGGCGGGATGTAGATCGTATATAGGTACGCCGCCGTTACAAACCAGACTGACGCGAAATTATTGGATGCGTCAGCGGAGGTGGCCGATGATCCGTAGTCCTTCCGGTGTTCGCACAATCGGCAATTGCCTGCCCAATGTCGTCAGCGCGGTGTCGACGGCATCAATATCCTGGGACTGACGGGCAGCAGCGACGCCGTCGACACGCGGGAAAATCGCAACAGCCGGGACCTCGATCCATTCGATCGTGATCAGCGGAAACGGACCGAACTCGAAACTGTCGACGGAGCCATGCGGCGCGTGAAGCCACGGCAGGCCCATCGATCGAATATCGTCGCTGTCGGTAAATTTAATCCGGATTTGTTGTAACGCGGGACGAGCCTCATCAAGCACCGTCAAGACTGCGCGCCATCTGCTGTTCGACATCAACGATGCCGCATAATCGCGCCGCGCCAGCAGGCGATCTCGGCGCAGATCGTCGGACAGGTCCGGTGCCATAGGCGGTTGTGCGATGTAGGCAGATCGATTGCAATCGAGGATGGAACGTCAACGGTCTATACGGGGCAGTCGCAAATCAAAGATGGGCAGCAACAGCATCCCACGCCACCTGCTTCGCCGCCACGCCCACGGTATGCAGCGGGCTGCTCGACGGCAGTTGCAGTGTCGCGATGTTACCCACCAGCGCGCGACCATGTTTCCATGCCGTTCCGCCATTGAACGCGACTAGCCGCAGGTCGGGCAGCGTCGCGATCAGCGCCGCGACGTCGTTCGCCGCCGCGTCGCGGATCGCGGCATCGCTACTGCCGGGGCGGGTGGCGCTGGCGACCACGTCCCACAGGCCGATGCCCCTGCCAAGCAGGGCCGCCAGCCGTGCGTCATAAGGCAAGGTGGTCAGGTCGACGCCGGCCACCGGCGACAGCAGCCGCCAGAACTGGTTCTGCGGGTGGGCGTAATAGCGTGCAGCCTTGAGTGACGCATCGCCGGGCAGGCTGCCGAGGATCAGCACGCGCGTGGTCGGTGCGACCACCGGCGGGAACGATGCCTTGCGGCTCACACCGCCTGTCCCGCCGCCCAGCCGCTCGACCATGCCCATTGGAAATTATAGCCGCCAAGCCAGCCGGTCACGTCGACCGCTTCGCCGATCGCATACAGGCCGGGCAGGTGCTTCGCCGCCATCGTCTTCTGGTTCAGCGCGTCGGTGGCGATGCCGCCGACCGTGACTTCGGCCTTGGCGAACCCTTCGGTGCCGTTGGGGAGGAACTGCCACCCCGACAGGCGGCGCTCGATCTCGCTGAGCGTCGCATCGCGCAGGTTGGCCATTTCGGACGGCGCGTCGATCCGCGCCGCCAGCGCTTCGGCCAGCCGGTCGGGGAGCGCCGCGCCCAGCACCGAGCGCAGCCCCGCGCGGGGCCGCGCGCGCTTGGCGGCGAGCAGCCAGCCCGGCGACTGATCGGGCACGAAGTCGATCGTCACCGGCTGGCGATGCCGCCAGTAGGACGAGGCTTGCAGGATCGCCGGGCCGGACAGGCCGCGATGGGTGAACAGCGCCGCCTCGCGAAAGCCGGGACCGTCGCCACGCGCCACGACCGTTGCCGCTACCCCCGACAGTTCGCGGAACAGCGCTTCCTCGCCAGGCAGGGTCAGCGGCACCAGCGCCGGGCGCGGCTCGACGATCTTCAGGCCGAAGCGGCGGCCGACGTCATAGGCGAAGCCGGTCGCGCCGAGCTTGGGGATCGATGGCCCGCCGGTCGCGATCACCAGTGACGGCGCGGTGGCGTGGCGATCGCCGAACGCGACGGTGAACTGCCCGTCGGCATGGGTCACGTCGCGGATCGCGCTGCCCAGCGCGATCTCGGCACCCGCCGCTTCGTGCAGCAGCATCGCCACGATCTGTCGCGCCGATCCGTCGCAGAACAACTGGCCGAGCGTCTTTTCATGCCACGCGATGCCATGGGTATCGACCAGTGCGATAAAGTCCTGCGCGGTGTAGCGACCGAGCGCCGACCGCGCGAAACGCGGATTGGCCGAGACATAGCGGTCCCAGCTCGTGTCGACATTGGTGAAGTTGCAGCGCCCGCCGCCCGAAATGACGATCTTGCGCCCGGGTTCGGGAGCATGGTCGATCACCAGCACGCGCCGTCCGCGCCGCGCCGCGATACCGGCGCAGAACAGCCCCGCGCCACCTGCGCCGAGGATGATGACATCATGGGTTTGCGCCATCGCGCGCCCATCGCACGATCCGCGCCGAAAAGCGAACGCCGCCGGGAGGGGGTCCCGGCGGCGTCGCAGAATGTTCTCTTAATCAGAAGCGTCGCCCCAGCGAAGGCTGGGGCCTCCAGCGGCTCCTGCTGTACGCTACCAAAGGGAGATCCCAGCCTTCGCTGGGATGACGCCTGGTTCAAACAGACGCTTAGAAGTTCATGCGCGCGACGATCGAATAGCGACGGTCGTTGACGTACCACTGGCGCGGCACGCGGCGGATCGCCTGGTTCTGGTCGACCACTGCCGCTTCGGTGACGGTCATCGAGTTGGTGAGGTTCACCCCCTGGACACCGATGCGGAACTGCGGCGTCACCTGGACGAAGGCCGATGCGTCCATCTGGCCATAGGCGCGCTGGAAGATCGGATCGAACGGGGTGATGACGTCGCGCAGCGTCAGCAGATAATCCGAGCGCCAGTTGTACGACGCACGCAGCGACAGCGGACCCACGTCGATGAACGGCGTGACGTTGAACTGGTGCTTCGAGAGCCCCTGTAGCGGGAAATTGTTGCCGGTGATCGTCGGCTGCTGCCCCGCCGCGACGGCGGGGTCGGTCGCCGAGAGCGTCGCCTGCGGCACGCCCGAGCTGCTGATGAACGTATAGTTCGCCTGAAGCCCCAGACCCTTCAGGAAGCCCGGCAGGAAGTCATAGGTCTGCTGATAGCCGACCTCGACCCCGCGAATATGACCGACGTCGTCCGAATTGACCGGGGTGGTCACGATCGCCTCGAACGTCTGGCCGTTGTTCGTGAACGACGTGCGCTGGGTATCGTTGGTCAGCACGTTGGTCAGCCGCTTGTAGAAGCCCGACACGGTGATCGATCCGACGCGCGAGAAATACCATTCGCCGGTCAGGTCGAAGCTGTCGGCCTCGGTCGGGAGCAGATACGGGTTGCCGGCGTTGAACTGGCCGAGCACCTGCACCTGATTGGCCGGGATCGACCCGTCGGCGTTGACGACGATCGGGATCTGTTGCCCCGCGCCGTTGACCCGCGCCTGGGTGGTGAGCGCCACGACATAATAGTTGCGCACCAGACCCGGCGAGGGCGGGGCGACCCCCTTGGTATAGGCGCCGCGGAACTGGATGCCGTTACCCACTTCCAGCTTCACGTTCAGGCTGGGCAGCCAATAGTCATAGGTGATGTCGACGTTGTTGGCGACGGTCGCGCCGTTCAGGAAGCTGCGATAGCTCGTCTGTTGCGCGCCGGTGAGCGCGCAGAACGGCGACAGCGATGCCCCGGCCACGCCGGTCACGACCTGCTGGACCTGCGTCGCGCACTGGGCGGTCGTCGGCAGCGAGGTCACGGTCGGGAACGACTGGAACCCCTGGCTGATGCGCTGGGTGTTGGTGTAGCGGACGCCGACGTTGCCGTTCAGCTTCCACCCGTTGCCGAATTCGGTGTCGAAGCGCGCCATGACATAGCCGGCCCGGTTGCGTTCGGTCTGCGGGTTGATTTCGCCGGGCAGATAGGTCGATCCCGGGATCACGTCGCAGCGTTCGGACAGCGGGTTCCAGCCGCCGTTGACGGTGCGGCCGTTGCCGTTGGCGCAGGTGATCCGTGCCTGCCATTCCTGGTTGATGCGCGACGCATAGGCGCGATACTCGGCCACATTGGCGGCGGTCATGCCCGAATAGAACAGCCGGCCCGGCCCGAACGGGCTGGCGGTGCGGCCCTGCAGGAAATTGTCGAACAACACGGGCTGATAGCCCTGCGGCGGGGTGCCGCCGTTGGTCGTCGGGCTGCCGTCGACATTGTCGCTCAGCCATACCGGACCGCCGTTGCCCCATTGTTCGGACAACACGCCCCAGTTGTAGGCCGAGAAGCGCGCCTCGGTTTCGCGCTGCGCGAAGCGGCCGCCGGCGCGGATCGCGCGCAGGAACCCGGTTTCGGGGAAGCTGTATTCAAGGTCGAGGCGGACCGCATCCGAATTGCCGGTCGATTCCTCGCGGTGGTCCATCGCCGAGCGATAGAAGCTGTTGTACGGATCGAGATAGCTCTGCCGGCCGGGACCGAAATAGCCCGAATAGGTGCTGGCAGCGCCCGGCGTACCGGTGCAGATGCCGTTGCAGTTCTGCGGCGACAGGAACTGCACGTCGGGGATCTTGCTCCCGTTCATGCGGATCTGCGCGTCCTGATAGGTCGAGGTCCACAGGCCGTTGTCATCGATCTTGCTCGATGAATCGACGTGCTGATAATCGAGGTTCAGGCCCAGCCGGCTGGTGACGTCCCACTTGAAGTTGAACGAATAGTCGCTGGTGACGATCTTCGAGACCTGCTGGCGCGAGATGTTGTTCGACTGGAGGCCATATTCGGGGGTGCGGCGGTCGCCCGCCGTGTTCTGGTCGGCGCGCCAGCCGGTCGGGCCGGTGATGATGCCGTTTTCAAACAGGCCGCTGTCGTCGAAGTTCAGCGTGGTGCCGGTGCGTGCGCGCGAATCGCCGTTGGCGGTGACGTTGTCGGTCGCGATCTCGACGGTGCGCTCATCCCATGTCTGGCGCGCGTCGGAGCGCAGGAACTGCGCGGTCGCCTCCATCGATCCGTCGTTCGAGCGCCACTGGGCGGCCGCCGAATAGCCATAGCGTTCGCGGTTGAAGTCCTGGCTGCCGGCGACGGCGCCGCGCGGGAACAGGCCGCTGCCCTGCCGCGTCGCGCCGGTGAAGGGCACCACATCGGTGCGCGTGCCGTTGCTGTAGAGCGGACGCACGCGGAACGACGAGATGCCGAGACGGTCGGCGCGGGTGTAGAGCTGCGAATAGCTGATCGAGCCGAGCAGGCCGAATTCGCCGATCCCGGTTTCCCAGCGGTTGCTGACCAGCGCCGAGAGCGACGGCGCGCCCTTCTTGGCGAACTCGCCATAGTTCATCTCGGCATTGGCCGAGAGGAGCAGACCCTTCTGGTCGAACGGTTTGCGCGTGCGCAGGTTGACCACGCCAGCGATGCCGCCTTCGATACGGTCGGCCGAGGGCGACTTGAACACGTCGACGCCGCCCAGCAGTTCCGAGGGCACGTCGGAGAAGCTGAGGCCACCCGAATTGCCCGCCGAAAAGGCGTCGCGGCCGTTAAATTCGGAGCGGACATAGGTGAGGCCGCGCACGACCACGCCCGATCCCTCGACCGAGAAGTGGTCGGGATCGACGCCGGCGGCGAAACGGTTGATCGACACGCCGGGAATACGCTGGAGCGTTTCGGTGACCGAGCGGTCGGGCAGCGCGCCGATGTCCTCGGCGGTGACCGAATCGACGATCACGTCCGAATTGCGCTTGATCCCCTGCGCGCTCGACAGCGACTGGCGAAAGCCGGTGACGACGATGTCGGGACCGGCCGCCGGGTCGGTTTCTTCCTGGACATTGTCGGTGTTGCTGGGGCCGGGCTTGGTACCGGGCGTGTTTGTCGATTGTTCGACGTCCCCGGCGGCGGTCTGCGCCAGCGCGGGAAGCGCGGTGCCGGCAAGGCACAAGGCGGCGAGCGATGCGCCCGCCTTCAACGAAATGGCAATCGACCGGCCGAACGCGGCCGACGTGGAATTGCGGTAGAGCATCCCCCGAAACCTCCCCTGTTGTTAGCGCTATCATGTCGACGCGCCATCTGGTTGACCGGGATGTACTGTCGATTGCCCCATGAAATCAATGGCGGAATTCGGGGGCTTTGCGACTCAGGCGACTGCCATAGACCAAAGTATGATAGGCCGTGCTTCCGATGAACGGGCAAGATAGGGCCGAAAATGTTGCGAGCGCTAACATCGCACGGTGGAGAGGATATGCAGGCCCCGCTCATTCGGCGGATCGTGATCGTCGGCGGTGGCACCGCCGGCTGGATGACCGCTGCCGCGCTGTCGGCGAAACTGGGAAGCGGTGTCGCGATCACCCTGATCGAATCCGAGGCGATCGGAACGGTCGGGGTGGGCGAGGCGACGGTGCCGCACATCCGCCATTTCAACGCGGCACTCGGCATCGACGAAGCCGATTTTCTCAGCCGGACTAACGCGACCTTCAAACTCGGCATCGAGTTTCGCGACTGGGGCCGGATCGGCGACAGCTATATCCATCCCTTCGGCGCCTATGGCGCGCCGATCGATGGTGTGGATTTCCACCAGCACTGGGTGCGGTTGCACAAGGCGGGGCGGGCAGCCCCGTTCGAGGCGTTCTCGCTGCCGATCCGTGCGGCGCGTGCCGATCGCTTCGCCCATCCCGACCCCGATCCGCACTCGCTGCTGTCGACCTATTCCTATGCCTATCAGTTCGATGCCGGGCTGTACGGCCGCTATCTGCGCGCGTTCGCCGAGGCGCGCGGCGTGATGCGTCAGGAAGGGCGGGTGGTCGATGTCGCGTTGCGGGACGACGGTTTCGTCGAATCGGTCCGGCTGGATGACGGCCGGACGGTCGGCGGCGACTTGTTCGTCGACTGTTCGGGATTTCGCGGGCTGCTGATCGAACAGGCGCTGCACGCCGGCTATGACGAATGGACCCGGTGGCTGCCGTGCGACCGGGCGATCGCCATGCCCTGCGCCACGACCGGGCCGATCTCCCCCTATACCCGCGCCACCGCGCTGTCGGCCGGCTGGGCGTGGCGCATTCCACTCCAGCACCGCGTCGGCAACGGCCATGTCTATTCGAGCGGGTTCATCGATGATGATGCCGCGCTGACGGCGTTGCTGGCGGGGCTGGACGGACCGCCGATCGCCGAGCCCAACCGGTTGCGCTTCACCACCGGGCGCAGGCGGCGGCAATGGATCGGCAATACCGTCGCGATCGGGCTGTCCGCCGGCTTCCTCGAACCGCTCGAATCGACCTCGATCCATCTGATCCAGTTGGCGATCGGCCGGCTGCTCGACCTGTTGCCGCAAGGGGACTGGGACCCGCGCGACGCCGCCGAGTTCGACCGGCTGATGGCGCGCGAATATGACCGGGTGCGCGACTTCCTGATCCTGCATTACCACGCGACCGAGCGCGACGATTCGCCCTTCTGGAATCATTGCAGGACGATGGACGTGCCCGACAGTCTGGCGACGCAACTGGCACTTTTCCGGGAACGTGGCGTCGTTGCCCCCTATGCCGACGGCATGTTTCTCGAACCGAGCTGGCTGGCGGTCTATCTCGGGCAGCGGGTGGTGCCGCATCGCGTCGATCCGCGCGTGCTGACGACCGGGGAGGGGGAGGCCGCCGCGCTGCTGGCCGCGATGGCGTCGCGCTATGGCGCAGCGGCCGACGGGTTGCCGGGTCATGCGGCGGCACTGGGGCTGGCGGCATGAGCGGTCCGCGATCGATCGTGATCGTCGGCAATGGTCTGGGCGCGGCGCTCGCGGCGGCGATGCTCGCGCTGCGGACGAAAGACAGCGCGCGCATCATGGTCTTGCCCGGCGGGGCCGACGCCCATGGGCTGGGGCCGGTCGGAGCGACGATCGCGACGCGGCCGGCGTTCCGCGCGGTGCTGGCCGAACTGGGGCTGGCGGAGGACGCGGTGCTGGCCGCGACCGGCGGCGCCTTCTCGCTGGGGCAGGCGTTCAGCGGGTGGCGCGGTGCCGCCCATGGCTGGATGTTGCCGCACGGCGATATTGGCGCGTCGATCGGATCAGTGGCGTTCCATCATCTGCTGCATCGCTGGCGGAGCGAGGGACACCGCGCCACCCCGGCCGACTTCGCCATCGCCGCCGTTGCCGCCCAGTCCGACCGCTTCGCCCGGTCCGACGACGATCCCGCATCGCCGCTGTCGGCGCTCGACCATGGGCTGACGTTCGACAGCGACCGGCTGGCGACGCTGTTCCGGCGACAGGCGCTGGCGCTGGGCGTGCGGTTCGATACCGTCCCGGTTGCCGAGGTCGAACGACAGGAGCGAACCCGCCTGCGGCTGAACGACGGGCGGATCGTGACCGGCGACCTGTTCGTCGACCTGACCGGCGCACAGGCGCTGCTCGCCGCCGGCCATGGCTGGCACGACTGGCGGCGCTGGTTCCCCTGTGACCGGGCGCTGGTCGGCGTCGCGCGCGATCCGCAACCGCCGATGCCGTTTACCCATGGCGGGGCCACCGCCACCGGCTGGCGATCGAGCGTCGCGATCGATGGCGCGCGGGGCGACGTGCTGTTCGTGGCGAGCGCTTTCGGTTCACGCGATGCCGCCGCGCGCGACCTTGCGCTGCCGGTGCTTGACGAGATGCCGGTGCGCGCCGGGCGGTGCGAGCGTTTCTGGGACGGCGACGTCGTTGCGATGGGTGCGGCGGCGGCGGGGATCGATCCGCTCCACCCGGTCGCGCTCGACCTGCTGGCGGCCGGTGTCGAACGGCTGCTGGCGCTGTTTCCCGAACGGGCGCACGAACCGCTGCTCGCCGCCGAATATGACCGCCGGATGGGAGCGATGGTCGAGCGGACCCGCGATTTCGCGCTGATGCACTATGCGCTGGCCGATCGCCCCGAACCGATGTGGCGGGCGGTAGCGGATGCGCCGTTGCCCGACGGCGCGGCATGGAAGCTCGACCAGTATCGCAGTCGCGGGCGGATCAGCCGGCTGGACGACGAACGCTTCGGCGATGGCGAATGGGCGATGTTGTTCGACGCGAACGGCGTGGTCGCCGAGCGGCGCGACGCGCTGACCGATCATCTGCCGCCCGAGCGGCTGGAGCGACATTTCGCGCGACTGCGCGAGGCGATCGTGCATAGCGTCCGTGCCATGCCGACGCATGGCACGGCACTGCGCGCGATCCATGACCGGAGACAGGCTTCGTGAACGACCAGGCGATCCG
Organism: Sphingomonas sp. Leaf25; assembly: GCF_001421635.1. Lineage (NCBI taxonomy): Bacteria > Pseudomonadati > Pseudomonadota > Alphaproteobacteria > Sphingomonadales > Sphingomonadaceae > Sphingomonas > Sphingomonas sp. Leaf25. The sequence continues at coordinate 90,149 of NZ_LMKU01000003.1, read as the reverse complement.
CAGCATCGTCATCGTCGGCGGCGGCACCGCCGGCTGGATGGCGGCTTCCACCTTCGCGCGGCTGCTGGGGCCGGACTATTGCGAGATCCACCTCGTCGAATCCGATGCGATCGGCACGGTCGGGGTGGGGGAGGCGACCATCCCGCAGATGGCGACGTTCAACCGGATGCTGGGCATCGACGAGAACGAGTTCCTGCGCGAGACGAAAGGCACCTTCAAGCTCGGCATCGAATTCGTCGACTGGACGCGGATCGGCCACCGCTATTTCCATCCGTTCGGCAGCTACGGCGTCAACATGAACGGCATCTCGTTCCACGCCTATTGGCTGCGGCTCCACGCATTGGGCGAGGTGCCGGCGATCGAGCCATGGTCGTTGCAGGCCATGGCGAGCGCCGACGCCAAATTCATGCGCGCGATCGATGCGGGCAATTCGCCGCTCAGCGACATTCCCTATGCCTTCCATTTCGATGCCGGCCTCTATGCGCGCTACCTGCGTCGCTATGCCGAGGCGCGCGGCGTGGTGCGCCACGAAGGGAAGATCGAGCGGGTCGAACTGCGCCCCGAGAACGGCTTCATCGACGCGGTCGTGCTGGACGACGATCGCCGGATCGAGGGCGACCTGTTCATCGACTGCTCGGGGTTTCGCGGGCTGTTGATCGACCAGACGCTGGGGGCGGGGTTCGTCGACTGGTCGCACTGGCTGCCGTGCGACCGGGCGGTCGCGGTGCCGTGCGCGGGGGGCGAGAGGCTCGATCCGTTCACCCGGTCGACCGCGCGGGCAGCGGGGTGGCAATGGCGCATCCCGCTGCAACACCGCATCGGCAACGGCCATGTGTTCAGCAGCGCGCATATGAGCGACGACGAGGCGACGGCGATCCTGCTCGCCAACCTCGACGGCGAACCGCTGGCCGATCCGCGCTTCGTGCCGTTCCGCACCGGCCACCGCGATCGGGTGTGGATCAAAAACTGCGTCGCGATCGGGCTGTCGTCGGGGTTCCTCGAACCGCTCGAATCGACCAGCATCTGGCTGATCCAGTCGGGGCTGTCGCGGCTGATGGCGATGTTCCCCGACCGCCGCTGCGATCCGGCGGAGGTGGCGCGCTACAACCGCATCCTCGCCACCGAATATGCCGAGATCCGCGACTTCCTGATCCTGCATTATCACGCGACCGAACGGGATGATTCGGCGTTCTGGAACCATTGCCGGACGATGGACATCCCCGAACGGCTGGCCGAAAAGATGCGCGTGTTCCAGAGCCGGGGCCGCACGTTCCGCGAGAATGAGGAACTGTTCAACGACACAAGCTGGTTCGCGGTGATGCAGGGCCAGGGGCTGCGGACGAACGGCCACGATCCGATCGCCGACACGCTGACGCTCGACGAGACGCGCGAACGGCTGCGCCATATCCGCGAGGCGATCGCGGCATCGGCGGCGTATATGCCGACGCACCGGGAGTTCATTCGCGCGAACTGCCAAGCGGGATAGCTGCTCCCNCCGGCCTGCGAGGGAACGGATCGCCCTCCACCAACCGACCCACCCCCGACCCCTCCCTTTCAGGGAGGGGAGGAAGGTTTACCGCACCGTCAGCGTCGTGGCCTTCAGGCTGGTCGAGCTGTTGCCCGCGCTGATGGTGAAGGTGCCGGGTTCGACCACACGCTGCATCGTGACGTTCCACAGCGACAGGTCGGCTGGCTTGATGTCGAACGTCACCGTCCGACGTTCGCCGGGTTTCAGCGTCACCCGCTGGAAATGCTTCAACTCCAGCACCGGCCGCGTCACGCTCGCCTCGTCGTCGTGGATATAGAGCTGGACCACCTCGTCGCCCGCGCGCGCGCCGGTGTTGGCGACGTCGACCGCCACCTGCACGCTCTCGCCCGACCCGATCACCGGCTTGGCGAGACGCGGTGCGCCGACGTCGAAGCGGGTGTAGGACAGGCCGTAACCGAACGGATAGAGCGGGGCGGTGCTGTCGAACAGGTATCCGCGCCGCGACGTCGGCTTGTGGTTGTAGAAGATCGGCAACTGCCCCTCGCTGCGCGGGACCGATACCGGCAGCTTGCCGCCGGGATTGGCGCGGCCGAGCACGATGTCTGCCACGGCGTTGCCGGTCTCCTGCCCCAGATACCAGCCTTCGAGAATCGCCGGTGCGGTCGCGTCGATGTAGGTCGCCGCCAGCGGTCCGCCGTTCAGCAGCACGACCACCACCGGCTTGCCGGTGGCGAACAGCCGCCGCGCCAGTTCGTTCTGCGATCCGATCAGGTCGAGCTTCTGCCGGTCGCCGAGATGCGCGTCGGCCCATGCCTCGCGGCTCAACTGTTCGTTCTGGCCCAGCACCAGCAGGATCGTGTCGGCCGCTGCCGCCTTGGCCACCGCTTCCTCGATCAGCGGCGCGTTCTCGGCTTCGGGGACGAGGTCGACCTTGTCGGCGGCCCATTGCCGGCTGCGGGTCAGGCGGACGCCTTCGGCATAGTCGACCGCAAAGCGGCCGGCGGCGGCCTTCTGCATGCCCTCCAGCACGCTGACGACATGGCGCGGCACGTCCGAATAGCCGCCGATCGGGGTGTCGCGGGCATGGGTGCCGACGACCAGCATCTTGCCCACCTTCGCCGGATCGAGCGGCAACAGGTTGTTCCGGTTCTTCAGCAGTACCATCGAGCGTACCGCCGCCTCGCGCGCCAGTGCGATCGAGTCCGGCGTCGCGGTCTTCGCATCGGCGGTGCGCGCGTCGACATAGGGATTTTCGAACAACCCCATCTGGAACTTCATCGTCAGGATACGGCGGACGGCGGTGTCGACCTGCGCCTGCGGCACCTGCCCCGACTTCACCATCGCCGCCAGCGTCGACCAGCCATCGGCATCGGGCAGTTCCATGTCGACCCCGGCGTCGAGCGCGCGGCGGCCGGCGGCGGCCATGTCGGTGCCGTACAGCTTGTGCCGGGTGTTCAGTTCCTTGATCGCGAAATAGTCGCTGACCACCGATCCCCTATAGCCCCATTCGCCGCGCAGCACGTCGCCCAGCAGCCATTTGTTCGCATGGCTGGGGATGCCGTCGATCTCGTTGTACGACGCCATCACCGCCTGCACCGGCAGTTCCCTGACCGCGCGTTCGAACGGCGGGAAGAAATTCTCGCGCAGCGTGCGTTCGGAGATATTGGCTGGGCCGACGTTGGTGCCGTTCTCGGGCTGGCCGTGGCCGGTCATGTGTTTGAGCGTCACCATGACCTTGGTGGGGCCAAGCGGCAGCGTGGTCCCTTGGAACCCCTTGATCGCCGCCAGCCCCATTTCGGACACGAGATGCGGGTCCTCGCCGTACGTTTCCTCGATCCGGCCCCAGCGCGGATCGCGCGCGACGTCGACGACGGGGGCGAGCGCGAGGTTGGCACCGCGCGCGCGCATCTCGCGCGCGGCCACGCCGAACACCCGTTCGACCAGCGCCGGGTCCCACGACGAGGCGAGCGCGATCGATTGCGGAAAGCTGGTCGCGTCACGCGCGACATAGCCGTGCAGCGCCTCTTCGTGCAGGATGAGCGGGATGCCGAGCCGGGTCCGCTCGACCGCCCAGCGCTGCGCGGCGTTGGTGTAGTCGGCGGTTTCGCGTGCCGTCCGGTTCACCTGATTGGCGGCGACCCCGGCGGCGTTGTTGCCGGCGGTGACGCCGCGCTTGTCGGAGGGGCGGGTGATCTGGCCGACGCCGTCGGGGAAAACCCGGCTGGCCTTGGCGGGATCGAAATCGCCCGCCGCGTTCTGGATGTCGCCCTTCTTTTCCCAGATGCCGATCATCTGCGCGACCTTTTCCTCCAGCGTCATCCGCGCCAGCAGGTCCTCGACCCGCACGTCGACCGGTTGTGAGGCGTCCTTGTAGCGTGGGCGTTCGCTCTGCGCTGCGCGCGGCTGGGCGATCAGGGGAACAGCGGCGGTGGTGGTAAGCAGGCAGGCGAGCGCCAGAGCGACAGGCGCGGTGCGAAGGGGCATCAACTCTCTCCCGGATCATTTCGGCGCGCGGCGTTGGTGCCGCGTCTATTGGTAGCGCTATCAACTATCTGCGCCACAACAGGGCGTCAACCGATGCCGCGATTGCAATCGGCGGCGGCAAGTCATACGCCTGACTGGGAAGGAGCCACAGCCGACCATGGACAAGCCGAGCCGCCGCAGTCGTGGGAGCGTTACCGTACAGGATGTGGCACGGGCGGCGGGCGTGTCGGCGATGACCGTGTCGCGCGTGGTCAACGGCGGCGTGAACGTCCGCGAATCGACCCGCGAGGCGGTCAACGAAGCGATCGAGCGGCTGAACTATTGGCCGAACAGCGCGGCGCGCAGTCTGGCGGCGGGCGATGCGACGCAGATCGGGCTGCTCTATGCCAACCCGTCGCTCGCCTATCTGTCGAACTTCCTGATCGGCGCGCTGGAAGGCGCGCGCAAGGTCGGCTGTCACCTCGTCCTCGAACCCTGCGAGGGCGAGAGTGCCGAGGCGCAGGCGGAGGCGACGCGGCGTTTCGCCTCGACGGCGGTGCAGGGGGTCATCCTGCCGCCGCCGCTGTCCGATTCGGCGCCAGTGCAGGCCGAACTCGACGCGGCGGGCATCCCGTCGGTCGCGGTGGCGATCGGCGTGGCGCAGCCGGGGCGGCTGGCGGTACGGATCGACGATTTCGCGGCGGCCAAGGCGATGACGCGGCACCTGCTCGATCAAGGGCATCGCCGGATCGGCTTCATTCGCGGCAATCCCAACAACGGCGCCAGCGGCGAACGCTGGCGCGGCTTCGTCGCGGCGATCGAGGCGGCGGGGCTCGATCTTGCCGACATGCCGGTCGAGCAGGGCTATTTCACCTTCCGTTCGGGAATGGTCGCGGGCGAGCGGCTGATCGACCGGCCGGATCGTCCGCAGGCGATCTTCGCCAGCAACGACGACATGGCGGCGGCGGTCATCAGCGTCGCGCACCGGCGCGGGCTGCACGTTCCCGACGATCTCAGCATCGTCGGGTTCGACGACACCTCGCTCGCGACCACGACCTGGCCAGAGATCACGACGGTGCGCCAGCCGATCGCGGCGATGGCCGAGGCGGCGGTCGAACTGCTGCTCGCCCGCATCCGCGACCAGCGCGCCGGCCAGTCGCGCGTCGCCGAGGAACGCATCCTCGACCATGAACTGATCGTGCGCGAGTCCGCCGGCCCCGCGCCGGTCCCACAGGCCGACGTCGTGCCGCCCAAACGGCGGGTCGTCGCAAAGCGGATCGCCGCTGCGCGCTGACGCTTGCATTTGTCGGAATAATTCGCCACCGTTACCGCTAACACGCTGTCTTGAGCAGCGGTGATGCAGGGAGTGGATGGGGATGGTGCAGGCGAGCGGGGAGCGCGTGAATATCGCGCTCGTCATCGCGATCGTCGCGGTGGCGACGATCGGGGGGCTGTTGTTCGGCTATGACAGCGGTGCGGTCAACGGGACGCAGGAAGGGCTGAAATCGGCGTTCAACCTGACCGAGAACGGCCTTGGCCTGACCGTCGGGTCGCTGCTGGTCGGGTGTTTCGTGGGTGCGTTCCTTGCGGGCAAGCTGGCCGACACGATGGGCCGCCGCAAGGTGATGATGCTCTCGGCGATCCTGTTCCTGATCGGCGCGATCATCCAGGGGTTCAGCCACGTCCAGATGGTGTTCATCGTCGCGCGCTTCATGGGCGGCATGGCGGTCGGCGCGGCATCGGTCCTCTCGCCCGCCTATATCTCCGAAGTCGCCCCCGCCAACATCCGCGGGCGGATGACGACGATCCAGCAGATCATGATTATCACCGGCCTGACCGCCGCGTTCGTCGTGAACTATTATCTGGCGCAGGCCGCCGGATCGTCGACCGGCATCTGGTGGGGCGGCTATGAGGCGTGGCGCTGGATGTACTGGATGCAGGCGATCCCGGCGGCCGTGTTCCTCGTCGCGCTGACCTTCATTCCCGAAAGCCCGCGTTTTCTGGTGCAGAAGGGCCGGCTGGACGAGGCGCGGATCGTGCTGACCCGTCTGTTCGGCCCGGCATCGGCGCAGCACAAGCTGGGCGAGATCGCGGCGAGCTTCGACAAGGATCACCGTCCGCGTCTGTCGGACATCAAGGACGCGAAGGGCGGCATCCGCCCGATCGTGTGGGCCGGGCTGTTGCTGGCGGTGTTCCAGCAGTTGGTCGGCATCAACGTGATCTTCTATTACGGCGCGACGCTGTGGCAGCTCGCCGGCTTCACCGAGGACCAGTCGCTCCAGATCAACATCGTGTCGGGCCTCGTCTCGATCGCGGCGTGCTTCGTCACGGTCGGGCTGGTCGACAGGATCGGGCGCAAGCCGCTGCTGCTGATCGGGTCGGCGGGCATGGCGGTGACGCTGTTCGCGCTCGTCTATTGCTTCCACAACGGCACGCTGGACGCGGCGGGCAAGCTGCAATTGTCGGCGGGCCTCGGCACCACCGCGCTGATCGCCGCCAACCTGTATGTCGTGTTCTTCAACGTGAGCTGGGGCCCGATCATGTGGGTGATGCTCGGCGAGATGTTCCCGAACCAGATCCGCGGATCGGCGCTGGCGGTGTGCGGTTTCGCGCAGTGGTTCGCGAACTTCGTCATCACCTGGACCTTCCCGGTCATGGCGGCGGGGCTGGGCCTCACCATCACCTACGGCTTCTACGCCACCTTCGCCGCGATCAGCTTCTTCCTCGTCCTGCGCTTCATTCAGGAGACGAACGGCAAGGAACTGGAGGAAATGCGCGGCTGACGGCTCGGACCCGACCCCGTCGCTAGTGTAAACTTTGTAAACTTTGGCCCCGCTGCGGCGGGGCCACCTTCTGATGCGAGTAGCCCACATGACCCGCACTCCCGCCCGTCCGTTCCGATCGCGCGAATGGTTCGCCGCACCCGGTCGGCTCGACATGGCCGCGCTCTATCTCGAACGGTTCATGAACTATGGCATCACGCCCAAGGAACTGACGAGCGGGCGGCCGATCATCGGCATCGCCCAGTCGGGATCGGACCTGACGCCGTGCAACCGCATCCACCTGGAGACGGTCAAGCGGGTGAAGGCGGGGATCGAGGCGGCGGGCGGCATTCCGATGGAATTCCCGACGCACCCGATCTTCGAGAACTGCCGCCGGCCGACCGCCGCGATCGATCGCAACCTCGCCTATCTGGGGCTGGTTGAAATCCTCAACGGCTATCCGATCGACGCGGTCGTGCTGACCACCGGGTGCGACAAAACCACGCCGTCGGCGATCATGGCCGCCTCGACGGTCGATATTCCGGCGATCGTGCTGTCGGGCGGGCCGATGCTCGATGGGTGGCACGACGGCGAACTGGTCGGATCGGGCACGGTCATCTGGCGGTCGCGGCGCAAGATGGCGGCGGGCGAGATGACCGAGGAGGAATTCCTCGAAGCCGCCACCGCGTCGGCACCGTCGGCGGGGCATTGCAACACCATGGGCACCGCATCGACGATGAACGCCATCGCCGAGGGGCTGGGCATGTCGTTGCCGGGGTGCGCCGCCATCCCTGCGCCGTACCGCGAACGCGGGCAGATCGCCTATGAAACCGGCCGCCGCATCGTCGAGATGGCGTATGACGACCTGCGCCCGTCGAAAATCCTGACGCGCCAGTCGTTCCTGAACGCCATCGCGCTCATCACCGCGATCGGTGGATCGTCGAATGCCCACCCGCACCTGCACGCGATGGCGCGCCATGCCGACATTGAGCTGAACCCGTCCGACTGGATGGACTATGGCTATGATCTGCCGCTGCTGGTCGACGTGCAGCCTGCCGGGCGCTTCCTCGGCGAACGGTTCCACCGTGCCGGCGGCGTGCCGGCGGTGCTGTCCGAACTGATCGCGGCGGGGAAGGTCGACGGCAGCGTCGCGACCGTGACCGGCCGGACGCTGGGAGAGAACGTCGCGCACCGACCCGTCACCGACCGCGAAGTCATCCGCCCCTATGACCAGCCACTCAAGGAACAGGCAGGGTTCCTCGTCCTGTCGGGCAATCTGTTCGACGTGGCGATCATGAAGACGAGCGTGATCGGCCCCGATTTCCGCGAACGCTATCTGTCGCGTCCCGGCCACGAAGGCTGTTTCGAGGGCCGCGCGATCGTGTTCGACGGGTCGGACGATTATCACCACCGGATCGACGATCCGGCGCTCGACATCGACGAGAACTGCATCCTCGTTATTCGCGGCGCGGGCGTGATCGGCTGGCCCGGCTCTGCCGAAGTCACCAACATGCAGCCGCCCGCAGCCCTCCTGCAACGCGGAATCCAGAGCCTGCCGACGATCGGCGACGGGCGGCAATCGGGCACGTCGGACAGTCCGTCGATCCTCAACGCCTCGCCCGAAAGCGCGGTCGGCGGGGGCCTCGCGTGGCTGCGCACCGGGGATACGATCCGCATCGATTTGAACCACGGCCGCTGCGACATGCTGGTCGAGGCGGACGAGATCGAACGCCGCAAGGCCGACGGTATTCCGCCGGTTCCGCCGAGCCAGACGCCGTGGGAGGAAATCTACCGCGAGAAGGTCGGCCAACTGGGCGAAGGCGGCGTGTTCGACCTCGCGCTCAACTATCGCCGGACGTCGGAAACGACACCGCGCCACAACCACTGAGGAAGCACGACCATGAAGACCGAACATGCCGCGCGGATGCTGCCGGCCGATCATGACCAGGCGCTGCTCGTCGGGCGGATGCAACTGGCCGACGGACCGACCCCGGTCGTCGTGAAGCAGGGTAAGGTGATCGACGTGTCGGCGCACGCCGCGACCGTCGCCGACCTGCTCGAGCGCAGCGACGTCGCGTCGCTCGACGGTCCGGTGGTGTGCGACACGGCGGCGCTGGCCGACCCGGCCGGCGAGCATCCGCCGATCCTGTCGCCGATCGACCTGCAGTGCGTGAAGGCGGCGGGCGTCACCTTCGCCGTCTCCGCGCTGGAGCGGGTGATCGAGGAACGCGCGCGCGGCGATGCTGATGCCGCGCAGGGCATCCGTGGCGAGCTGGAAGCGCGCATCGGCGGCGGCATCCGCTCGGTAAAGCCGGGATCGGCCGAGGCGGCCGAACTGAAGGCCGCGCTGATCGAGGCGGGCATGTGGTCGCAATATCTGGAGGTCGCGATCGGCCCCGATGCGGAGGTGTTCACCAAGGCACCGGTGCTCTCGACGATCGGCTGGGGCGGGGACGTCGGCATCCGGTCGGATTCGTCGTGGAACAACCCCGAGCCGGAAATCGTGATCGTCGCCACCAGCGACGGCAGGTCGGTCGGCGCGACGCTGGGCAACGACGTCAACCTGCGCGATTTCGAGGGGCGTTCGGCGCTGCTGCTCGGCAAGGCGAAGGACAACAACGCCTCGACCGGCATCGGCCCGTTCATCCGCCTGTTCGACGGCGACTTCACGATGGACACGGTGCGCGACGCGGTGGTCGACCTGCGTATCGACGGTCCCGAGGGCTATGTCCTGACCGGTGCCAGCACGATGCGCGAGATCAGCCGCGATCCCGAGGATCTGGTGCGCCAGGCGCTGTCCGAGCATCAATATCCCGACGGTTTCGTCCTGTTCCTCGGCACGTTGTTCGCGCCGGTGCAGGACCGCGACGAGCCGGGTCGCGGCTTCACCCACAAGCCAGGCGACGTGGTGCGGATTTCCACGCCGTCGCTCGGCGAACTGGTCAATACCGTCACCACGTCGAAGGCGGCCGCGCCGTGGGGCTTCGGCATCCGCGACCTGATGCGCAATCTCGCGCGCCGTGGCCTGATCGCCGCCTGACCCCCTCTTTGCTGGAAACTTCCATGTCGCCTGACGATTTCGCCTACCCGATCGCGCCCGAAGCCCGCGCGTCCTTTCCCTCGCTTGGCGGCAAGCGCGTGCTCATCACCGGCGGCGGATCGGGGATCGGGGCAGGCGTGGTCGAAGGCTTCGTGCGGCAGGGCGCGCATGTCACCTTCTTCGACATCGCCGAGGAGGATTCGCGCGCGCTGATCGCCGACCTCGCCGGGGCCGGGCCGACTCCGGCGTTCAAGCGCGTCGACCTGACCGATCTTGCCGCGCTCAAGACCGCGATCGCCGAGGCGATTGCCGAGGGCGGCGAATTCGACGTGCTGGTCAACAACGCCGCCAGCGACGATCGCCACACGATCGAACAGGTCGACGAGGCCTATTGGGACAACCGGATGGGCGTGAACCTGCGCCACCTGTTCTTCGCGGCGCAGGCGGTGATCCCCGGCATGAAGGCCAAGGGTGCGGGCGTGATCGTCAACATGGGGTCGATCAGTTGGCACCTCGCGCTGGAGGAACTGACGCTGTACCAGACCGCGAAGGCGGCGATCGAGGGGCTGACCCGGTCGTTCGCGCGCGAGCTGGGCGGCGACGGCATCCGTTCGGTCTGCGTCATTCCCGGCAACGTCCGCACCCCGCGCCAGCTCAAATGGTACACGCCCGAGGGTGAGGCGGAGATCGTCAAGGCGCAATGCCTGAACGGCCGGCTGGTCGCCGGGGACATTGCGGCGATGATCCTGTTCCTTGCGTCGGACGATGCCCGGCTGATAACCGGGCACAGTTTCTTCGTGGATGCAGGATGGCGATAGGATGAGCAAGGTACAGCGCAGCGAACCGGTCAGCGTCTGGGATCTGCATGCCCCGCTGCTCGAAGGGCCGATCTGGGTCGATCGTGACGCGGCGCTGTGGTTCGGCTGCATCAAGACGCCGCGCGTCCACCGGTTCGATCCGGCAAGCGGCGAACGGCGGAGCTGGGCCGCGCCGGCGCAGTGCGGTTTCGTCCTGCCGTCGGTCGACGGCAAGTTCATCGCCGGATTGCAGACCGGGCTGCACCGCTTCGATCCGGTAACGGGCGGGTTCGAGCTGCTGGTCGATCCCGAACCCTCGCTGCCGACCAACCGGCTGAACGACGCGACGGTCGACCGGTTCGGCCGGCTGTGGTTCGGCACGATGGACGATGGCGAGAGCGCCGCGACCGGGGCGATCTATCGCCTCGGCGCCGATGGCAAGGCGGTCGCATCCACGCCGAAGGTCTCGATCACCAACGGTCCGGCGGTGTGCCCCGATGGCCGGACGCTATATCACGTCGATACGCTGGGCGGCATCGTCTATGCCTGCACCATCGCCGACGACGGGTCGCTGACCGATCGCCGGGTGTTCGTGACGATCCCGAACGAGGAAGGCTATCCCGACGGTCCGTGCGTCGATGCGGAGGGCTGCGTCTGGATCGGCCTCTACGCCGGGTGGGGCATCCGTCGCTATTCGCCCAAGGGCGAGTTGCTCGAGACGATCGCCATGCCGGTCGACGCGATCACCAAGGTCGCGTTCGGCGGGCCGGATCGCAAGACCGTGTTCGCGACGACCGCCAACAAGCATCACAACGCCGATCAGGCGGCGGCGCAACCGTTGGCGGGCAATCTGTTCAGCTTCACGGTCGATGTGCCGGGCGTGGCCGGGACCGAGATTTCGGTCGGTATCTGAGGCGACACGCTGCGGACCCGATCAGGCGGTCCGCAGCCCGCGCCAGTTGCCGACATGCGCCATCGCCAGCGCGAGGCTGCCGGCGACGGTGCAGGCGGTTTCGATCGCCGGCGTGCTGGCGAGCGCCACGCCACCGGCCAGCGCCGCCAGCCCGACCGTGCCGAGTGCTACGGGCACGATCCGGCCATGCGCACGGTAGCCGCCGACCAGCGCGACGCCGCTGACGGGCAGGGCGGTGAGCAGCAGCACGACATGCACCCCCTCGCCGACCGGCAGGACGCTGGCGAGTGCGGGCAGCAGCGCGATCAGGATCGGCAGGCCGATGCAGTGGAGGAGGCACAGCAACGAGGTGCCGACCGCGACACGGTCGAGAAACGGGCGATGGTTCATGTCGGCGTAAATGATACTTTGTATCATTGTGCGCAAGGGGCCTGAGCGGGATCGACGTTCACGCTCCCATCGTCACCTTGGAACAAGTCCGGGGTGACGATGCGGATGGCCTTTTCGGTCAAGAACAAAACCGGGAATAGCTGACGATCGATCGGCTCTAGCTCGATTTGCGGACGACCAGATCAGGGCGCAGCAGCACCGGTTCGGTTTCGCGCCGGGCGACGCGGCGGATGAGCATGTCGACCAGCAGTTCGCCCGCCCGCGCATAATCCTGGCGGATGGTGGTCAGCGGCGGCTGGGCAAGGCTGGCGGCGGGAATGTCGTCGAAGCCGACGATCGCGACGTCGCCCGGCACGGTGCGCCCCGCTTCGCCCAGCGCGCGGACCGCGCCCAGCGCGATCATGTCCGACGCGGCGAAGATCGCATCGAAGGCGATGTCGCGTGCGATCAGCCGTCGGGCCCCGTCATAGCCCGATGCCTCGCTCGACAGCGCATCCACCTGAAGCCCGGGATCGACCGCCAGTCCCGCCTCGCGCAGCGCCGAGGCCAGCCCCCGGTAGCGATCGCGCGATTCGGGATACTGGCTCGACGCATCGCCGAGGAAGGCGATCCGCCGGCGGCCCCGCGCCAGCAGATGCGCGCCGGCATCGCGCCCGCCGGCGATATTGTCGCAGCCGACCACGCTGCCCGGATGCGCCGGATCGGGCGATCCCCAGCGGACGAAATGCGTCCCCTGCGCCACCAACTGGTCGAGCCGTCGCGAATAATCGTCGAAGTCGCCATATCCGAGCAGGATCAGCCCGTCGGCCTTGCGGCTGTCCTCGTAATCGACATGCCAGTCGGCCGACAATTGCTGGAACGAGGTCAGCAGATCATAGCCGCGCGCGCCGCAGGTATGCAGGATCGACCCCAGCATCGACAGGAAGAACGGGTTGATCCGCGATCCGTCCGGTGCCGGATCGTCGAAGAACAGCAGCGCCAGCGTCGAGGTGCTGCCACGTCGGAGCGCCGAGGCGTTCTTGTCGACCTTGTAGTTCAACTGGCGCGCGATCGCCTCGATCCGCAGGCGGGTGGCGGCGCTGACCGACCGGTCGCCGCGCAGCGCCCGGCTGACCGTCGGTTGCGACACCCCGGCCAGCGCGGCGATATCGAACGAGGTCGGCTTGTCGCCCACCGCCATGAAGCATCCTCTCCCGTATCCCGGCCCCGTCTACCCCCGGTTCGCCCCGAGCGGAAGCGTGGATTGAATACGTATGTCATCCGCTTCCCTTTGATGGCCTGAGGTTTCAAAGGACGGGTACGGACGAACCGGACGAAAGAGCCGGGGAATCAGGCGATCATGGAGGGGAAGTAAAGATGCGGTATTCGTCGCAAGCGCCGGCGTACGCCAGGCTGGCACGCAACGTCAGCCGGGGCGCGTTGATCGCCGGTGCATGGTTCGGCGCGACGGCTGCCTTCGCGCAGACCGCGACGACCACCCCCAACCCCGATACGACGCAGACCGACGCGACCGACGAAGGCGCCGACATCGTCGTCACCGGCTTCCGCGCCAGCCTCGAGAATGCCGTCGCCGAAAAGAAGAACCGCGACATCGTCGTCGAATCGATCTCGGCGGAGGACATCGGCAAGCTGCCCGATGCATCGATCGCCGAATCGATCGCCCGCCTGCCGGGTTTGACCTCGCAGCGCGTCTCGGGCCGTTCGAATGCGATCTCGATCCGCGGTTTCGCGCCCGACTTTTCGACCACGCTGCTCAACGGCCGCGAACAGACCTCGACCGGGGACAATCGCGCGGTCGAATACGACCAGTATCCCGCCGAAATCATGAGCCAGGTGCTGGTCTACAAGACCGGTCAGGCGAACCTCGTCGGGCAGGGGCTGTCGGGCACGGTCGACCTGCGCACCGTCCGGCCGCTGGAATATGGCCGCCGCGCGATCTCGATCGGCGGGCGCGGCACCTATGCCGATATGGGCGCGCTGAACGAAGGATCGCGCGACAAGGGCTACCGCGTCTCGGGCACCTATATCGACCAGTTCGCCGACGAGACGATCGGCATCGCGCTGTCGGGCAATTATCTCGACGAGCCGTACCAGATCCAGGAGTTCAACGCCTGGGGCTATGCCGGTTTCAACGGGCAGGGCGTGATCGGCGGATCGAAGTCCTATGTCACCTCGACCCGGCTCAAGCGCCTCGGCCTGTCGGGTACGCTGCAGTACAAGCCGGTGCCGAACCTGACCGTGACGCTCGACGGCTTCTTTTCGGACTTCAACGACGACCAGTTGAAGCGCGGCATCGAACTGCCGCTGGGCTATGGTCAGGACTTCAACCAGGCCGACAAGCCCAACGGCGTGAAGCTGACCAACACGACCGCCAACAGCGACGGGTTCGTCACCGCCGGCACGTTCGGCAATGTCGAGGGCGTGGTGCGCAACGATGCGTTCGAGCGCAAGGCCAAGCTCTATTCGTTCGGCTACAACATGGCATGGCGCGGCGACGACGGCTGGAACGCGACGCTCGACGCCAGCTATTCCAAGACCGACCGCGAGGAGATCATCCTCGAAAGCTATGCCGGCACCGGCTATGGCCAGAATGTCGGCGCGAAGGACACGATCCGCTTCACCAGCGGCGAAACCGGCACCCGGTTCCAGCCGACGCTGAACTATTCCGATCCCAACCTGATCCTGCTCACCGATCCGCTCGGCTGGGGCGGCAGCAATCTGCAGGCGGGCTATTTCAACGACCGCGTGGTCAAGGATCGCATCGCCCAGTACCGTTTCGAGGTCGAAAAGGAACTCGACGGCTTCTTCGGCGCGGTGAAGGCCGGCCTCAACTACACCGATCGCGACAAGTCGCTGAGCCCGAACGAATCCCTGCTGGTGTTGGCTGGCGGGCAGCGCCAGTTGGGCCTGCCCGACCAGTATCGCAAGGAATCAACCAGCCTCGATTATCTGGGGCTGGGGCCGATGCTCAGCTATGATCCGCGCGACCTGCTCGGTGGCGGCATCTATTCGCTCAGCCGCAACATCAGCCCCGACGTCGCCGCCAAGGCGTTTCGCATCGCCGAGGACCTGATGACGATGTACGCCCAGGCGGACATCGATCAGGAGATCGGCGCGTCGCAACTGACCGGCAATCTCGGCGTGCAGGCGGTGGCGACCGAACAGAAGTCCTCGGGCCTCGTCGCGGCCAACGGCGCGCTGCTGCCGACCATTCGCGGGACGGATTACTGGGACGTGTTGCCGAGCATCAACCTGTCGCTGCGGACGCCGGGCGACTGGGTATTCCGCGCCGGTGCTGCGCGGCAGGTGCAGCGCCCCCGGCTCGATGACATGCGCGTGTCGCAGGGCTATGGCTATAACGTGGCCGAACGGATCATCACCGGCGGTGGCGGCAACCCCTATCTCCGCCCGATCCGGTCGAACTCGTTCGACTTGACGGTCGAGAAATATTTCGGCCGCGCGGGCTACATCGCGGTGCAGGGCTTTTACAAGGACCTGAAATCATTCGTCTATAACCAGACGATCCCGTTCGACTTCGGCGGGTTCCCGACGCCGACCGGTACGCCCGCCGGAACGCCCACGCTCGGCCGGTCCGACGTGCCGATCAACGGTGAGGGTGGCAGCATCTATGGCGTCGAACTGGCGACCACCCTGCCGCTCGGCACGATCATCGGCGCGCTCGACGGCTTTGGCGTGACCGGTGGCGGATCGTGGACCAAGACCCAGATCCGGCCGACCCCGACCAGCGCGGCGGAGGACATCCCCGGCTATTCGAAGTGGGTCATCAACGGCACCGCCTATTTCGAGAAATGGGGGTTCAGCGCGCGCGGATCGGCGCGGTATCGCTCGACCTTCGTCGGCGAACTGTCGGGCTTCGGCGGCAATCGCCAGCGTCGCCGGGCACTCGATGAGACGATCCTCGACGCGCAGATCGGCTATGACTTCCAGAAGGGCACCGCGCTCGAAGGATTGTCGGTGTTCGTGCAGGGCCAGAACCTGACCAACGAACGCTTCGCCACCGCCGATCCGTCCTACGATCTCGCGATCATCGACTATCAGACCTATGGCCGGCGTTTCCTTGCCGGGGCATCCTTCCGGTTCTGATCGATCGCCCCGCGCGTCCGGACAAGCGGGCGGGGCAATCACCAAGGGAGGCGGCGATGACGATCGGGCAACAGGCGATAGCAACGGTCGCGATCGTCGGCGGCGGATCGGCCGGCTGGATGACGGCGGCGGCGCTCGCCCGCTTCCTGCCCCCGGGGGTCGAGGTGACGCTGATCGAGTCCGACGCGATCGGCACGGTCGGGGTGGGTGAGGCGACGATCCCGCAACTGCGGCTCTTCAACCAGAATATCGGCATCGACGAGGATGATTTCGTCGCCCGGACCGGCGGCAGCTTCAAGCTCGGCATCGAATTCGCCGGATGGAACGGGGAGGGCAGCCGCTATCTCCATGCGTTCGGTACGATCGGGCGTGCGCTCGGGCTGGTGCCGTTCCATCATTACTGGCTGGCCGCCGGCGGCGCGGGCGATCCGGCATCGCTGTGGCGGCACAGCGCCTGCGCCGCCGCTGCGCAGGCCGGTCGCTTCGGGCGTGATCCCGGCAGCGCGCAGGCACCGAGCGGGTTGGCCTGGGCCTATCATTTCGATGCGGCGCGCTATGCCACCTATCTGCGCGATCTGGCCGAACGCGGCGGCGTCACCCGGGTCGAGGGGCGGGTGGTCGATGTCGCGCTGTCGGGCGGCGATACGATCGCCGCCGTCACGCTGGCCGATGGACGGCGGATCGCCGCCGATTTCTTTATCGATTGTTCGGGGTTCGCCGCGCTGCTGATCGGGCGGATGCCGGGCAGCGCGTGGGACGACTGGTCGTCGCTGTTGCCGTGCGACCGCGCGCTGGCGGTGCCGTGCGCCGCGACCGCGCCGATCACCCCCTATACCCGCGCCACCGCGCGTGCGGCGGGATGGCAATGGCGCATTCCGCTCCAAGGCAGGACCGGCAACGGGCTGGTCTATGCCAGTGACTATCTGTCCGACGACGCGGCGCTGGCGACGTTGCTCGGCAGTCTCGACGGCACGGCGTCGGGCGATCCCCGGCCGTTGCGCTTCACGACGGGGCGCAGGCGGTTGCCGTGGATCGGCAATTGCGTCGCGCTGGGGCTGGCGGCGGGGTTTCTCGAACCGCTCGAGTCGACCTCGATCCATCTCGTCCAGTCGGGCATCGCCCGGTTGCTGGCGCTGTGGCCGTCCGCGCCGCCACGCGCTGCCGATATTGCTGCATTCAATCGCCAGTCGGAGCGCGAATGGATCGCGGTGCGCGATTTCCTGATCGCCCATTATGTGCTGAACGGCCGCGACGAGCCGTTCTGGCGCGACCGGCGGGCGACGCCGCTGCCCGACAGCCTTGCCGAGCGGATCGAGCTGTTCCGCGGATCAGGCCGCATCCTGCGCGACGAGCATGAACTGTTCGCCGAGGTGGCGTGGCTGCAGTTGCTGATCGGGCAGGGGGTGGTGCCGGAAGGCCATCATCCGCTTGTCCGTTCGCTGCCGGCGGCAAGACTGCCCGAATTCCTGTCGCTGTCCGCCGCGCATGTCGAGGCGATCGTTGCCCGCATGGCGACCCATGACGAGTTCCTCCGCGCCCATTGTCCGGCGGCGCAAACGAAGGTTGCCGCATGATCCGAACCCTGTTCCTGTCCCTGCTGGCCGGTGTGGCCGCGCTTCCCGCCACCGCGCAGGACGTGCGCCAGCGACTTCCCGAAGACGAGGTGATCTATTTCGTTCTGCCCGACCGGTTCGAGAACGGCGACCGCGCGAACGATCGCGGCGGGCTGACCGGCGACCGGCTGGTCACGGGCTATGACCCGACGGCGAAGGGTTTCTATCACGGCGGCGACCTGAAAGGGCTGACCGCGCGCCTGCCCTATATCAAGGGACTGGGCGCGACCGCGATCTGGGTCGGCCCCATTTTCAGGAACAAACCGGTGCAGGGCGGCCCCGGTCAGGAGTCGGCGGGCTATCACGGATACTGGGTGACGGACTTCACCCGCGTCGACCCGCATCTCGGCACCGATGCCGATTTCAAGACGCTGGTCGATACCGCGCATGCGATGGGCATGAAGGTCTATATGGACATCATCGCCAACCACACCGCCGACGTGATCCAGTATCGCGAATGCGTGGGCAAGACCGAATGCGTCTATCGCAGCCGGGCCGATTATCCCTATGCCGCCAGGGGCAAAAATCGTGGCTTTGCCGGGGACGGCGTCCAGACGGTGGAGAATTTCGCTAAGCTGACCGATCCGTCTTTTGCCTATACCCCGTTCGTCCCGGCGGGCGAACGGTCGGTCAAGGTGCCGGCGTGGCTGAACGACGTGATGCTGTATCATAATCGCGGCGACACGACCTATCGCAACGAAAGCTCGACCATGGGCGATTTCGTCGGGCTGGACGATCTGATGACCGAACATCCGCGCGTGGTGGCGGGGATGATCGACATCTTCGGCGGATGGATCGACCGGTTCGGCATCGACGGTTTCCGCATCGATACCGCGCGGCACGTCAACCCCGAATTCTGGCAGGCGTTCGTGCCCGCGATCCAGGCCCGCGCGGCGGCGCGCGACATTCCGAACTTCCACATCTTTGGCGAAGTATCGCGCCATTCGGTCGATTCGGGGTCGCTGGCACAGCATACGGTGGTCGACCGGTTCCCGGCGGTCCTCGACTTCGCGTTCCGGGAAGCGGTGGTGCAGACCGTTGCGGGCACCATGGGCACCGATGCGTTCGAGACGCTGTTCGCCGGTGATCCGCTTTATGCCAAGGGATTCGACACCGCGCGCCAGTTGCCAACCTTCACTGGCAACCATGACGACGGCCGGTTCGCCATGGTGGTTCGCAAGGCGTTTCCGCAGGCGGGTGACGCCGAAATCCTGTCGCGCGTGATGCTGTCCAACGCGATGCTGCTGAGCTTGCGTGGCGTGCCGACCATCTATTCGGGCGACGAACAGGGTTTCGTCGGCGACGGCAACGATCAGGACGCGCGCGAGGACATGTTCGCGTCGCAGGTCGCGTCGTACAATGACAACAAGCTGGTCGGGACCAGCGCGACCACCGCCACGACGAACTTCACGCCCGGTCATCCGCTGTATCGCCAGATCGCCGCACTCGCGAAGCTGCGGACGTCGACCCCGGCGCTGACTCGCGGACGGCAGTTGTTGCGTGCGCGCGAGGAAAAGGCGGGGCTGCTCGCGATCTCGCGGTTCGATCCGACGAGCGGCGGCGAAGTGCTGCTGGTGTTCAACACGTCGGACGCGCCGATCACCCGCAACGTACAGATCGATACCGCTTCCACCCGGTTTCGGGCATTAGCGGGCGAATGCGGCAACGTGACCGCGCCCGGCGCGATCCGCCTGACCCTTCCCGCCCTTGGCTATGCGGTATGTGCCGCGGAGACTGACAAATGACCGACGCCGCCCGATCGATCCTGCCCGAACCGGCCGCCGCCCGCCCATGGTGGCATGGCGCAACCATCTACCAGGTATATCCACGCAGTTTCGCCGACAGCAATGGCGACGGGATCGGCGATCTCGCCGGGATCACTGCGCATCTTGACCACGTGGCGTCGCTCGGCGTCGATGCGATCTGGCTGTCGCCGTTCTTCACCTCGCCGATGAAGGACTTCGGCTATGACGTTGCGAATTATTGCGATGTCGATCCGATCTTCGGCACGCTGGCCGATTTCGACGCGCTGATCGCACGTGCCCATACGCTCGGCCTGCGGATCATCATCGATCAGGTGTGGTCGCACACCAGCGACGAACATCCGTGGTTCGTCGAGAGCCGGTCGAGCCGGACCAATTCCAAGGCCGACTGGTATGTCTGGGCCGATGCCAAGCCCGACGGTTCGCCGCCGAGCAACTGGCAGTCGGTGTTCGGTGGCCCGGCATGGACATGGGATGCGCGGCGCGGCCAATATTATCTTCACAATTTCCTGAAGGAACAGCCGCAACTTCATGGTCATAATGGAGATTTGCAGGAAGCGCTGCTCGACATCGCGCGCTTCTGGCTGGATCGCGGGGTCGATGGCTTCCGGCTCGATGCGATCAACTTCGCGATGCACGACCCGGAATTGCGCGACAATCCGCCGATGCCCAGCAACGGCAAGACCCGCACCCGCCCGTTTGATTTCCAGCGCAAGCTCTACAACCAGAGCCATCCCGACATCCCGGCGTTCCTGCAACGGGTGCGCGCCGTGCTCGACGGCTATGACGGCGACCGTTTCACCGTGGCCGAGATCGGCGGCGACGATGCCGAGCGCGAGATGAAGCTGTTCTGCGGCGGCGGCGACAAGCTCAACACCGCCTATGGCTTCGACTTCCTCTATGCGCCGGGCTTTACCCCGCGCGTGATGCGCGACGCGCTCGATAGCTGGGGCGAAGGCGATCCGTGGCCGAGCTGGGCATTCGAGAACCACGACGCGCCGCGCGCCGTCTCGCGCTGGATGCCGCAGGGCGCCGATCCGGCGGCGTTCGGGCGGTTGAAGATGCTGCTGCTCGCCTGCCTGCGCGGCAATATCTTCCTTTATAACGGTGAGGAACTGGGGCTGCCGCAGGTCGACATCGCGTTCGAGGATCTGCAGGATCCCGAGGCGATCGCCAACTGGCCGCTCACCCTGTCGCGCGACGGCGCGCGCACGCCGATGCCTTGGGCCGCCGATGCCGAGAATTTGGGCTTCGGCACGGGCAAGCCATGGCTGCCGACCGGCGAGGCGCATCGTCCGCTGGCGGTCGACGCGCAGGAGGGCGATCCGCAGTCGCTGCTCCACTTCACCCGCCGGGTGATCGCGCTGCGCAACGCCCATCCGGCACTGCGATCGGGGGCGATGACGATCACCGAAGCGTCGGATGCGATCCTCACCTTCGAGCGCGCGCTCGACGGCGAACGGGTCCGGTGCAGCTTCAACCTTACCAATGCGGTGCAGCCGTTCGCCCCCGAACCGGCGGCGCGCATCCTCGAAACGCTGGGCGAGGTCGGCGACGACGCGCTCGGCCCCTATGCGGCGCGTGTCGCGCTGCTGTCCTGACATACGGAGCGATTTGGTCATGCGGATGATGAAACTGGCGCTGGGACTGGTGGGCATGACCGCCTTCGCCTCGCCCGCCTTTGCCGAAGTGGTGGCGCGCGCCGCCTCGCCCGACGGGTCGCTGACGGTAGCGATCAGCCTCGATAATGAAGGGCGGCCGAGCTATTCGGTCGCCAAGGGCGGCAAGCCGGTGCTGAACGATAGCCGGCTGGGTTTCCTATTCACCGACGCGCCGAAGATCGAGCGCGGGCTGGTGCTGGCGAATACCAGGCGCGACCGGTCGGATGCGACGTGGACCCAGCCGTTCGGCGAGTGGAAGACCATCCGCGACAACCACACCGAACTGACGGTGACGTTCCGTGAGGCGAAGAACCTCAAGCGTGAGATGGCGGTGACGTTCCGCCTGTTCGACGACGGCGTCGGCTTTCGCTATACCCTGCCCAAACAGGCGAACCTCACCACCGCCAACATCGCCGACGAACTGACGCAGTTCGCCTTCGCCGAACCGGGCACCGCATGGTGGAAGCCGGCGTTCGAGTGGAATCGCGAGGAATATCTCTACAACAAGACCCCGCTCGACGCGGTCGGCACCGCGCAGACGGTGATGACGGTCAAGCTGGCGAGCGGTCGCCATGTCGCGATCCACGAAGCCGCGCTCACTGACTATTCGGCGATGAACCTCGCCCGCGCCGAGGGGACGACGTTCCGCGCGGCGCTGACCCCCGGATCGAATGGTCCGAAGGTCACGCGCGCCGCCGGCTTCTCGACGCCGTGGCGCACCATCGCCATCGCCGACGATGCCGCCGGCCTGTACGCGGCCAGCCGGATCGGGCTGAACCTGAACGAGCCGAACAAGCTTGGCGATACCGCGTCGTGGATTCAGCCGGGCAAGTTCGTCGGCGTGTGGTGGAACATGATAAAGGGCGACTGGAGCTGGGCGCGGGGGCCGAAGCACGGTGCGACCACCGCCAACGTCCGCCGCTATATCGACTTCGCCGCTGCCAACGGCATTGCCGGCGTGCTGGTCGAAGGGTGGAATATCGGCTGGGACGGCGACTGGCTGGGCAACGGCAACGACATGAA
Source organism: Sphingomonas sp. Leaf25 (assembly GCF_001421635.1). Taxonomy (NCBI): domain Bacteria; kingdom Pseudomonadati; phylum Pseudomonadota; class Alphaproteobacteria; order Sphingomonadales; family Sphingomonadaceae; genus Sphingomonas; species Sphingomonas sp. Leaf25. The sequence goes on along the minus strand of NZ_LMKU01000003.1, from coordinate 68,131 downwards.
CTTCAGCCAGCCGACCGAAGATTTCGACGCGGCGGGCCTTGCCGCCTATGCCCGGTCGAAGGGTGTACGGCTGATCGGTCATCACGAAACCGGCGGATCGGTCAGCCATTACGACGCACAGCTCGACAGCGCGTTCAAATGGGCGGCCGATCATGGCGAACGGGTGGTCAAGACCGGCTATGTCACCGACGCCGGCCAGATCGAGCGGGTCGATGCCGATGGATCGAAGCATCGCGAATGGCACGAGGGCCAGTGGATGGTGAATCACCATCAGCGCGTGCTGGATGCCGCCGCGCGCTACCGCGTGTCGATCGACAGCCACGAGCCGGTCAAGGACACCGGGCTGCGTCGTACCTATCCCAACTGGATGAGCCGCGAGGGCGGGCGCGGCATGGAATATAACGCATGGGAAGGCGGCAAGAACTCGCCCGAGCATGAGGCGAACATGGTGTTCACCCAGTTTCTGGGCGGGCCGATGGACTTCACGCCGGGCGTGCTGAGCCTGACCGGCAGCAACGGCAGCGCGATCAAATCCACGATCGCCAAGCAACTGGCGCTGTATGTCGTACTCTATTCGCCGGTAGTAATGGCCGCCGACACGCCGGAGAATTACGCGCGCTACCCGGCCGCGTTCAAGTTCATCCGCGACGTGCCGACCGACTGGTCCGACACCCGCGTGCTGAACGGCGAGGTCGGCGATTATGCGACGATCGCGCGCAAGGCGGCGGGCAGCAACGACTGGTATCTGGGCGCGGTCGGCGACGAGGAAGCGCGCAGTTCGACGGTGACGCTCGACTTCCTCGACGCGGGCAAGACCTATACCGCCGAAATCTATCGCGACGGACCCGGCGCCGATTACCGTACCGACGCCCGCCATTCGATCACGATCGAACAGCGGCAGGTCCGCAAGGGCGACACGCTGACGATCGCGCTGGCCCCCGGCGGCGGCGAGGCGATCCGCTTCGTGGCGCCGGGCAAGCGCAGGTAAGGCAATGCACACCCGCCCCACGCTCGGCTTCGCCAAGCTCTGGAACATCTCGTTCGGCTTCTTCGGCATCCAGATCGGCTTCGCGTTGCAGAATGCGAACGCCAGCCGCATCTTCCAGTCGCTCGGCACGCCGCTCGACCAGTTGGGGCTGATGTGGATCGCAGCACCCTTGACCGGGTTGCTGGTCCAGCCGCTGATCGGTCATTATTCGGACCGGACGTGGGGGCCGCTGGGGCGCAGGCGGCCCTATTTCCTCGTCGGCGCGATCCTGTGTACCTGCGCGCTGTTCTTCATGCCCAATTCGCCGTCGATCCTTGCGGCGGCGATCACGCTGTGGATTCTCGACGCCTCGCTCAACGTGTCGATGGAGCCGTTCCGCGCCTTCGTCGGCGACATGCTGCCCTCGAAGCAGCGGCCGGCGGGCTATGCGTTCCAGACATGGTTCATCGGTGCCGGCGCGGTCGTCGCCAGTATCGCGCCGTTCGTGCTGGAAAACGTCTTCGGCGTCAGCAACAGCGCGCCGGCAGGACAGGTGCCCGATGCGGTCCGCTATGGCTTCTACTTCGGCGGAACCATGTTGCTGCTGGCGGTGCTGTGGACCGTCGTGACGGTCCGCGAATACAGCCCGGCGGAACTGGCGGCGTTCGGCGAGGCGTCGAGCGCGGTCGAGGCGAACGAACCGCCGGCGATGCCGCGTCATGGCCTGTGGTGGATCGTCGGCGGTGGCGTCGTCGCGCTGCTGATCGCATGGGCCGAGCGTGGCGGTGCGCTCGACAGCGGGCGTGAAGCCTATTTCGTCGCGGGCGGCGTGGCGCTCTATGGCGTGGCGCAACTGGTGTCCGCCGCTCTGATCCGGGGCGGGCGCGGCGATAATGTGCTCAGCCATATCGTCGGCGACCTCATCACCATGCCCGATACGATGCGGCGGCTGGCATGGGTGCAGTTCTTTACGTGGGGCGCGCTGATCCTGCTGTGGGTCTACACCACGCCGGTCGTCGCGCAGCAGGTGTGGGGAACGATCGATCCGGCGGCGGACGGCTATAATCAGGCGGGAAGCTGGGTCGGCGTGCTGTTCGCGATCTATTCGGGCGTCGCGGCGCTGGCGGCGTTCGCGCTGCCGGTGCTGGCCAAGGCGATCGGCGCGGCGCGAACCCATCTGCTGTGTCTCGCGATCGGGGCGGCGGCGTTCGTCGGCATTTTCGCGACGCACGATCGGCTGGGGATGATCGTGCCGATGATCGGCATCGGAATCGCGTGGGCATCGGTGCTGACCATGCCCTATGTCCTGCTCGCCGATGCGCTGCCGCAGCGCAAGCTGGGCGTCTATATGGGCATCTTCAACTTCTTCATTGTGCTGCCGCAGTTGATCGTCGCCACGGTGATGGGCGGTGTCATCAAGACATGGTTCCCGGGGCAGCCGGCCTATACGATGCTCATCGCGGCGGCGGTGATGGCGTTGGCGGCGGTGGCGATGCTGCGGGTTCGGGTGCAGGCGAAGTAGAAGGTTGGTTCGCGCGGAGGCGCGGAGGCGCAGAGGGGTTGCGGCTCACGATCGTGTCGCGCCGAATGGCGCTGTCTCTCGACGCCGCGTAGCAGGAAGAGACGCTGCCGCGTCCGAACCTTCTCCGCGCCTCCGCGCCTCCGCGTGAACCAGCCTTCTTCTACTCGAGCATGACCCGCCGCGCCGAACGATCGACCCGAACCACCGCCCCGTCCAGATGCAGCTCGAAACCGGGACAGTCATAAGCTTCCCAAGCTTCTGCCGTCATCGCCCGCCCATCGAGCGTCCGCCATTCCGCGACATCGGGCACCGTGCGGTCGACCACCGCCGGCCGTGCCCGTCGCCATGCCGCGCAGTCCGCCACGAACGCCTCCAGCGCCGTGTCGCGTCCGGCCCAGTCGACCCAGGAAATCGCATTGTCCTGCGCATAGCCGTTGTTGTTGCCGCGCTGCGTCCGGCCGAACTCGTCGCCGGCGGTCAACTGGATATGCCCGCGCGTCGCGAACAACGTCGCCAGCAGCGCGCGCAGATCGGCGTCGCGTGCCGCCCGCACCGAAGGTTCGTCGCTCGGGCCCTCGACGCCGTGGTTCCACGACAGGTTCTCGCCATGCCCGTCGCGATTGTTCTCGCCATTGGCATGGTTGTGCCGATCGACATGCGACACGAGGTCGGCGAGCGTGAACCCGTCATGCGCCGCAAGGAAATTGACGCTGCGGGTCGGCGATCCGAAGATGTCGCTCGACCCCATCAGCCGCGTCGCCAATGCCCCCGCGCCGCCATCGCCGCGCCAGAAGCGGCGCACGTCGTCGCGGTAGCGATCGTTCCATTCCAGCCAGTCGGACGGGAAATTGCCGAGCTGATAGCCGCCCGGCCCGATGTCCCATGGCTCGGCGATCATCTGCCGCACGGCCAGCAGCGGATCGGCGGCGATCGCGGCAAAGATCGGCGCCTGCGCGTTGAATCCGGGCGAGCGGGCGATGATCGGGGCCAGATCGAACCGGAACCCGTCGACGCCGGCACACGCGAAGTGCCGCAGCGACGCGACGATCAGGTCGCGCACCCCCGCATCGCCGGCGTCGAGCGTATTGCCGGTGCCGGTATCGTTGATGAGCCTGCCATCCGGCGCATGGGCATAGCTGCGATTGTCCAGCCCGCGCAGCGACAGGACCGGTCCTTCTGCGTCGCTCTCGCCGGTGTGATTGAACACGAGGTCGAGGATCACCGCGATCCCCGCATCGTGCAGCGCGGTGATGGTGTCACGCAGTTCGGCGATGCCGCCGGGGGCCAGCCCCGGATCGATCGCCATCGGCACGACCGAGTTGTAGCCCCACGCATTGGTCAGCCCGAGCGGGGCCAGATGCCGCTCGTCGATCCACGCGACGATCGGCATCAGCTCGATCGCGGTGACGCCGATCCGCCGCAGATGCGCGACGATCGCCGGATGGGCGAGCGCGGCGATCGTCCCGCGCTGCGGTTCGGGAATGTCGGGGTGCAGCATCGTGAAGCCGCGCACGTTGACTTCGTAGATCAGCCCCGCCGGATCGATCGCCACCGGATCGGGAATCGCGGCGGGCAGGGGGGACGGCACGATCGCACGCGGCACCAGATGCCCCGTCCCCGCACCAAAACCGGCAAGCGCCGCATCCCACCGGAACCGGCGATCGAGTTCGACCGCATAGGGATCGACCAGCAGCTTGGCCGGATCATGCCACAGTCCGCGATCGGGTGCCCATTCGCCTTCGACGCGATAGCCATAGCGCTGCCCCGGCCCGACGCCCGGCACCTCGACCACGAACCAGTCGCCCTCGCGCCGCATCGCGACGCGGCGTTCGTCGTCGCCGTCGAACAAGCACAGCCACACCGCATCGGCCCGCCGCGCGCGCACCGCGAAGGCGGTGCCGCCGGGCATCGGACTTGCGCCGGGGATCACGCCGCGATCAGGCTGCGATAGAGTGCGGCATAGCGCGCGCCGCTGCGAGTCCAACTGAAGTCGGCGCGCATGCCCTGCCGCTGCATCGCGCTCCACAGTGACGGCTGGCGATACAGGTCGATCGTCCGGCGCAGCGCGTGGACCATGCCATCGACACTGACGTCGGCGAACTGCACGCCGGTGGCGACGCCCGCCGCGATCGCCGCTTCGTTGGCGTCGATCACCGTATCGGCGAGGCCACCGGTTCGCGCCACCACCGGCACGCAGCCATAGGCGAGGCCGTAGAGTTGCGTCAGTCCGCACGGCTCGAACCGCGACGGGATCAGGATCGCGTCGCCGCCACCCTGCAAGAGATGCGACAGCGCCTCGTCATAGCCGATCCGCACCCCGATCGCGCCGGGATGCCGCCGGGCGGCGTCGAGAAACGCGGCTTCGAGCGCGGCGTCGCCCGATCCGAGCAGCGCCAGCCGTCCGCCAAGGCCGACCAGCGTGTCGAGCGTGTCGGCAAGTACGTCCATGCCCTTCTGCCACGTCAGCCGGCTGACCACGACGAAGATCGGGCCATCGCCCCGCGCCAGATCGAACGTCGCCTCAAGCGCACGCTTGTTGGCGCGACGGCGGGCAAGGGTACGGGCGGAATAGGGTGCAGGCAGCGCCGTGTCGGCGTGTGGCGACCACACCGCCGGATCGATGCCGTTGACGATGCCGCTCACCCGGTCGCGCCGGACCTCGATCAGTCCTTCCAGCCCCATGCCGAACGCGGGCCTGCGGATTTCCTCGGCATAGCTCGGCGACACGGTGGTGATCGCCGAGGCGGAAGCCAGCCCGGCTTTCAGCAACCCGACCCCGCCATAATATTCGACGCCGTCGAGCGCGAACGCCGCGTCGGGCAAGCCGAGGTCGGCGAAGACCGTCGCGTCATAACGCCCCTGAAACGCGATATTGTGGATGGTGACGACGCTCGGCACCGCGCTGTCGTCATAGCGCAGATAGGCCGGGGTCAGCGCCGCCTGCCAGTCATGCGCGTGTACCAGATCGAAGTCGCCGGCGATGTCCGCCGCCGCGCGCGATAAAGCCGCGAACCGCCGCCAATTGTCCGTCCAGTCGCGTCCGGTCGCATCGGCGTAGGGGCCGCCATCGCGTGCGAACAGCGTCGGCGCGTCGAGCACCAGCAAGGGATGCCCGTCGATCGTGCCACCCAGCAGCCGAGCCGGCTCACCCAGCAGATCGTCCCATGTCCGCACGACCTTAGCGGTCGCCGCCTTCATGACCGCCGGATAGCCGGGCAGCAACGTCACCGTCTCGATCCCGTGCGGGGCAAGCGCGGCGGGCAGGGCGCCGACGACATCGGCAAGGCCGCCGGTCTTGACCAGCGGATAGGCTTCGGACGCAACCGACAGAACGCGCATCGACCGCCCTACAGCCGGTCGATCATCGGCTGGGTGATAAGGCACACCCCGCGTTCGGTCCGGCGGAAACGATGGGCGTCCATCACCGGATCCTCGCCGATCACCAGTCCGTCGGGGATCGTCACCCCGGCGTCGACCACGCATTTGGTGAGCCGCGCGCCACGCCCGATCCGCGTCATCGGCAGCACCACCGATTCGTCGATACTGGCGAAGCTGTGCGCGCGTACCCCGGTGCTGAGCAGGCTGCGATGCACGCTGGCACCCGACACGATGCAGTCGCCCGCGATCAGACTCGACACCGCGCTGCCGCGCCGCCCGTCGAGGTCATGGACGAACTTGGCGGGCGGGGTGATTTCCGAATAGGTCCATAGCGGCCAGCTCCGGTCGTACAGGTCGAGCTGCGGCACCACGTCGGTCAGATCGATGTTGGCTTCCCAATAGGCATCGACCGTGCCCACGTCGCGCCAGTAGGACCCCGGCTCGTCGGCCGAGCGGACGCAGGAGGCGGAGAAGCGATGCGCCTGCGCATGGCCATGGCGGACCAGCCACGGGATCAGGTCCTTGCCGAAATCGCGCGACGATCCTTCCTCATCGGCGTCGCGGCGCAACTGTTCGAACAGCAATTCGGTGCGGAACACATAGATGCCGAGGCTGGCGAGCGCCATGTCGGGATTGTCGGGCATCGCCGGCGGATCGGCGGGTTTCTCGACGAAATCGATGATCCGGTCGGTGCCGTCGACGTGCATCACGCCGAAGCCGGACGCCTCCATCCGCGGCACTTCCATACAGGCGACCGTGACGTCGGCCCCCGTATCGCAGTGCTGCTGGAGCATCAGCTCGTAATCCATCTTGTAGATGTGATCGCCCGCCAGGATCACCATATATTCGGGGCGATAGCTCTGGATGATGTCGATGTTCTGATAGACGGCGTCGGCGGTGCCCTCATACCACTGGAACTCGCTGATCCGCTGGCTGGCGGGCAGGATGTCGAAGCTTTCGTTGCGTTCGGGGCGCAGGAAGTTCCAGCCGCGTTGCAGGTGGCGGATCAGGCTGTGCGCCTTGTACTGTGTCGCCACGCCGATGCGGCGGATGCCCGAATTGATCGCGTTCGAGAGCGCGAAATCGATGATCCGGCTCTTGCCGCCGAAATAGACCGCCGGCTTCGCGCGCGTATCGGTCATCTCGAACAAGCGGCTGCCACGTCCGCCGGCCAGCACATAGGCCATGGCATCGCGTGCCAATGGTTGCCCCCTACGCTCCATACATCCTCCCCGTTTATCGTTCTAGTTGAAACCACATCGTCGCGAGCGGCGGCAGCGTCAGCACGACGCCCCCGTCCGCAGCCTCGACAACGCCCAGATTGCCCAGTCCGCTCCCGCCATAGGCGGACGCATCGCTGTTCAGGATTTCGCGCCAGCGCCCGTTCGCCGACACCGGTACGCGGTAGCCGTGACGTGGCACCGGCGTCATGTTGGCGACGACCAGCACCGGCGGCTCGCCGGGCGCACGGCGCTCCCATGCGAACACCGATTGCGCGGCATCGTCGACCACCGCCCAGTGGAACCCGTCGCCCTCGCAATCGCGCGCATGCAGCGCGAGCGTATCGCGGTAGCGATGGTTGAGATCGCGCACCAGCAACGACACGCCGGCATGGGCCGGCGCTTCGAGCAACTCCCAGTCGAGCGCGCGTTCCTCCGACCATTCGCGCGCCTGCGCGAACTCCTGTCCCATGAACAGCAGCTTCTTGCCGGGATAGCCCCACATCAACGCATAATAGGCGCGCAGATTGGCGAATTTCTGCCATTCGTCGCCCGCCATCTTGGTCAGCAGCGACCCCTTGCCATGGACGACCTCGTCATGGCTGAGCGGCAGGACGAAATTCTCGGCAAAGGCATAGGTCAGGCCGAAGGTGATGTCGTTGTGATGGTGCTGCCGGTGGACCGGTTCGCGCGCCATGTACGACAGCGTGTCGTGCATGAAGCCCATGTTCCATTTGAACCCGAAGCCCAGGCCCCCTTCATGCGCCGGACGGCTGACGCCGGGCCACGACGTCGATTCCTCGGCGACGGTGAACACGCCGGGATGCTCGCGGTAGATCGCGCGGTTGGTGGCGCGCAGAAAGTCGACCGCTTCCCAATTCTCGCGCCCGCCATCGGGGTTGGGGATCCATTCGCCCGGCTCGCGCGAATAGTCGCGGTAGAGCATCGAGGCGACCGCATCGACGCGCAGGCCATCGACATGATAATGTTCGGCCCAGAACAGCGCGTTGTTGACGAGGAACTGCGACACTTCGCGCCGCCCGAAATTATAGATCGCGGTCTGCCAGTCGGGGTGGAAGCCCAGCCGCGGGTCTTCATGTTCGTAGAGCGCGGTCCCGTCGAACTGGGCGAGGCCATGCGCGTCGACCGGGAAATGCGCCGGCACCCAGTCGAGCAGCACGCCGATCCCCGCCTTGTGCGCGCCGTCGACGAAACGCGCGAACCCCGCCGGATCGCCGAAGCGGGCGGAGGGGGCATAAAGGCCGGTCGTCTGATAGCCCCATGACGGATCATAGGGATGCTCGCTGATCGGCAGAAATTCGATATGGGTGAAGCCCATCGCGACGACATAGGGGATCAGCCGGTCGGCCATCCGGTCCCAATGCAGGAAGCCGCCATCGTCCTCGCGCTGCCAGCTTCCGGCATGGACCTCGTAGATCGAGATCGGCACCCGGCGCGGATCGATCGACGCCCAATGCGCGCGGTGCGCCGCATCGTGCCAGTCGTGATCGATCGGCGCGGCGGTGCGCGACGCGGTGGCGGGGCGCAATTCGCTGGCGAAGGCGAACGGATCGGCTTTCAGCGGCAGCAACTGCCCGTCCGGCCCCCGGATAGCGAATTTATACGCCTGTCCCGGTCCGACGTCGGGCAGGAAGATTTCCCACACCCCCACGTCGCCGCGCCGGCGCATCGGGTGGCGCTTCGCGTCCCACCCGTTCCAGTCGCCGACGACGCTCACCACCTGCGCATTGGGGGCCCAGACGGCGAAGTGCATGCCATCGGCGCCTTCGTGGCGGATCGGATGCGCGCCGAGCTTGTCGTGAAGGCGCAGGTGCGTCCCCTCGGCGATCAGGAAATCGTCGGTCGGCCCCAGTACGGGTCCGAAGCTGTACGGGTCCTTCACCCACCATTCGCCGCCGCCGCCGCGCGCGTAATACCACAAGGGCCGGGGCGGGCCGGCAACGATCCCCTCGACGATGCCGTCGCCGACCGGCTTCAACTCGCCGAGCACAGTGCCCGACAGGTCGTGCGCGAGGACCTTCTGTGCGCCGGGCAGCCATGCGCGCACGAAGGTGCCGGCCGGGCCGGCATGCGGCCCCAACAGGGCGAACGGATCGGCTTGCCTGCCTTCAAGGAGCGCGGCGATCGCGTCCGCCGGAGGCGTCACATCACGCCCCAGATGTCGCGGGCATATTCGCCGATCGTGCGGTCGGATGAGAACCAGCCGACGCCGGCCACATTGCGGATCGCGCTGGCATTCCACCCGGCACGGTCCTGCCAGCGCCGGTCGACGTCGCGCTGCGCGGCGGCATAGCTGTCGAAGTCGGCGGCGCACAGGAACCAGTCGCTGTTCTCGATCCCCTCGATCAGCCCGACATAGCGGGTCGGATCGTCATGGCTGAATACCCCGCCCTTGATCGCCGCCAGCGCCTGCGCCAGTTCGGGCGAGGCGGCGATCGCCTCGCGCGGGTCGTATCCGGCGGCGCGCTTCGCCGCGACCTCGTCGGCGGTCATGCCGAAGATGATGATGTCCTCTGCGCCGACATGGTCGCGGATTTCGACGTTCGCCCCGTCCAGGGTGCCGATGGTCAGCGCGCCGTTCAGCGCCAGCTTCATGTTGCCGGTGCCCGATGCCTCCATCCCCGCCGTGCTGATCTGTTCGGACAGGTCGGCCGCCGGCATGATCTTCTCCGCCAGCGACACATTGTAGTTGGGGATGAACGCGACGCGCAGCAGGTTGCCGACCGCCGGATCGGCGTTCACCCGCCGCGCGACGTCGCCCGCCAGTTTGATGATCTGCTTGGCGTTGTGATAGCTCGGCGCCGCCTTGCCGGCGAACAGCTTCACGCGCGGGGTCCAGTCGCGTTCGGGATGGCTGCGGATCTGGTCGTACAGCGCCACCGTCTCGAGGATGTTCAGCAACTGGCGCTTGTATTCGTGGATGCGCTTCACCTGCACGTCGAACATCGCCTGCGGATCGAGCCGGACGCCCATCGTCTCGCGCAGGTGCTGCGCCAGCCGCGCCTTGTTCGCGCGCTTCACGCTCTCGAACTTCTCACGGAACGCGGTGTCGTCGGCGAAGGGGCGCAGGTCGGCCAGTTTCGCCGCATCGTCGAGGAAGCCGTCGCCGATCGCCTCGCGGATCAATGCGGTGAGCGCGGGGTTGCTCTCGAACAGCCAGCGCCGGGGCGTGATGCCGTTGGTCTTGTTGTTGATCCGCGTGGGATACAGCCGGTGAAGATCGGCGAAGACCGTCTGCTTCATCAGGTCGGTATGCAACGCCGCCACGCCATTGACGCTGTGGCTGCCGACGAACGCGAGGTTGGCCATCCGCACCCGCCGCTCGCCGCCCTCGTCGATCAGGCTGATCGACGAGATCGCGCCATCGTCGATCCCCTGCGCGCGGGCTTCGCGCAGCACCTTCGCGTTGATCGCGTAGACGATCTGCATGTGCCGGGGCAGCAGCCGCTCGAAGAGGGGGAGGGGCCAGCTTTCCAGCGCCTCGGGCAGCAGCGTGTGGTTGGTATAGCCGAACGTCGCCTTGGTGATCGTCCATGCCTCGTCCAGATCGAGCGCGTGTTCGTCGATCAGCAGCCGCATCAGTTCGGCGACCGACACCGCCGGATGCGTGTCGTTCAACTGGATCGCCGCCTTGTCCGCCAGCGTGCGGATGTCGCCGGAATATTGGACGTGGCGGCGCACGATGTCCTGGATCGAGGCGGAGGAGAAGAAATACTCCTGCCGCAGCCGCAGCTCCTGTCCGGCCGGGGTCGCATCGGCGGGATAGAGGACGCGGACCAGCGTTTCGGCACGCACCTGTCCGGCCAGCGCGCCTTCATGGTCGCCGGCGTTGAACCGGTCGAGCCGGATCGGGTCGTAGGCGCGCGCGGTCCACAGCCGCAGCGTGTTCACCCGCGCCCCGCGCCAGCCGATCACCGGTGTGTCGACTGCCATCGCCTCGACCATCTCGGCCGGGTGCCAGTGGACCGCGCCATTCTCGTCGCCCGTCACTTCGCCGCCGAAGCCGACCGGATAGGCGCTCTCGCGCCGCTCGAACTCCCACGGATTGCCGTGGCGCAGCCACGTTTCGGGCAGTTCGACCTGCCAGCCATTGTCGATCCGCTGGCGGAACATGCCGTTCACATAGCGGATGCCATAGCCATAGGCGGGCAGGTCGAGCGTCGCGAGGCTTTCCATGAAGCACGCCGCCAGCCGGCCCAGACCACCGTTGCCGAGCGCGGCATCGGGTTCCTCGTCCTCCAGCGTCGACAGGTCGACGCCGAGCGACGCCAGCGCCACGCGCACCTCGTCGCTGCGCGACAGGTTGGCGATCGCATCGCGCAGCAGCCGCCCGATCAGGAATTCGAGGCTGAGATAATAGACCCGCTTCGCGCCATCGGCATGCGCCTGTTTGCTCGACGTCATCCAGCGTTCGATCACGTCGTTGCGGACGGTCAGGATCGTGGCGGCCAGCCAGTCATGCGGCAGCGCGGCCTGCGCGTCCTTGCCGATCCGGTGGATCAGCGTGTCGAGAATGGCGTCGGCGAGCGGTGGCGTGGGCGAAGCGACGGCGGCAAGGGCAGGCTGGGTCACGCGGGCTCCTGAATCGGACAAGACGACAGTATCGATTGCGAAACGCTTGTCACGCGCAATACGTATGCGTGATGACGCTCGTTCCGACCGCAGAACAAAATATGCGGCGGTGCAACGATATTGGCGGTTTTCAGCCGATCGTAATGCTATCCGGCGTCGTCGGGCCGCACCCCTGCCGTCGACTATCCGACCAGCACGACATGCAGGAACCGTGGCCCATGCGCGCCGCGGACATATTGCCCTTCAATATCGGTCGTCCCCGACACGCCCGTCACCCAGTAATGCGCGCGGTGCCCGGCCAGATCGGCGGGAATATCCTCCAGCCGGTCGACCAGCGTGTCGGCCGCCAGCACGACGATGTGGTGCAGCGTCAGGAAGTTGGGCAGCATCGGTGCATCGGGCGCGGTTTCGAACACCAGCGACCCGCTTTCGGCAGCGCCCGCCTTCGCCACCGCCAGCGCCGCCGGCTGATCGGGCAGCGCGGCATCGGTGATCGCGAAGCCCGACCAGTCGAGCCCGAGCACCGCCGGATCGGGCGGCAGGTAGAGCGCCGGCGCGAGGCCGGCCTCGCCCAGATAGCGCCCGACCGCCGCCGGCAGCGCGTCCAACGCCTCGATCCGCTCGATCGTCGCCGACACGCTCGGTGCCGCCAGCCGGCCGGCGAATCGTTCGGCGAGCGTGCCCGCCGGTTCGGGTGGCCGCTCATTGCCTCGCACCAGCGCCGCCGCCTGTTCGGCGAGGTCCGCCGGCACCGCGCGGTGCAGCTTGCCGAGGATCGCGTCGCGCGCGCTCATCGCCGCTTGCCCTTGGCATATTGCGCCATGAACGTGCCGCCCTCCGGTGCCGGCATGTCGCGGTGCGCGGTCCACGCCCCGGCCAGCGGCAGTCTGGCGATCCAGCCGCGCTTCGCCAGCAACCGCATCGACCGCACCGCCGCCGCGCTCGCCAGCCGGTAGAGCCTGGGCCGCAGCACCAGCCGCCGCCACCAGCCCAGCCCCTGCCGCATCGTCACCGGCTCCAGCCCCTCGCGCCAGCTCTTCTCGCGCCAGCCGCGCAACAGGGTGGGGAGGGGGATGTTGACCGGGCACACTTCCTGACACCGTCCGTTCATCGTGCAGGCATGCGCCAGATCGCGGTTGGCCGACAGCCCGTCGAGCGCCGGGGTCAGCACCGCGCCCATCGGCCCGGGATAGGTGCCGCCATAGGCATGGCCGCCGACCTGCCGGAACACGACGCAGTGGTTCATGCACGCCCCGCAACGGATGCAGCGCAGCATGTCTTTCAGCGCCGCATCGTCGCGCATCGCGCTGCGGCCATTGTCGACCAGCACGATGTGCATTTCCGCCGGCCCGTCGCGGTCGCCGGCGCGCTTTGGCCCGGTATAGAAGGTCGTATATTGGGTCAGCGCCGCACCGGTCGCCGATCGCGCCAGCATCCTGAGCATATGGATCGCATGCGGCATCGATGGCACCAGCTTTTCGATCCCCGCCGTCACGATATGGACGCGCGGCGGCACGATCGACAGTTCGGCATTGCCTTCGTTGGTGACGGTGCAGATGCTGCCGCTATCGGCGATCAGGAAGTTCGCGCCCGAGATACCGACATCGGCCCCCAGCATGCCCACGCGCAGATGTCGCCTCGCGCTCTCCGCCATCGCGGCGATGCTTTCCTCGATATGCGGATCGGCATGTTTCGCGCGGAACAGCTCGGACACCTGCTCGCGGGTCTTGTGCATCGCCGGCCAGACGATGTGCGATGGCCGCTCGCCCGCCAACTGAATGATATGTTCGGCCAGATCGGTTTCGATCCGCTCGATTCCCGCCTCCGCCAGCGCGTGGGGCAGGCCGATCTCCTCGCCCAACATCGATTTCGACCGCGCGACCGATTTCGCCCCCGCCTTGCGGCACAGATCGATGACGATCTTGGCGGCCTCGTCGGCGGTCTGCGCCCAATGGACCTGCGCGCCCGCCGCAATCGCATTCGCCTCGAACTGTTCCAGATAATGGCCGAGGTTGGCGATCGTGTGATCCTTGATCGCCGCCGCCCGCGCCCGCGCATCCTCGAACGCCGGAAACGCTGCCACCGCCGCCGCGCGCTTGGCCTCGGCGGTGCCGGCGGTGCGTTCGACCGCGATCTTCAGGATCGGATCGGCCAGCGCCAGCTCGACCCGTTGTCCAAAGCTCATCGCGTTTCCCCGATCGCCGGGCCATCGCCCATGCCCGCCAGCACCTCGACGGTGTGGAACGCGCGCACCCCGCTGCCGCGCCGGTGCAGCTTGCCCGCCATGTTCATCAGGCAGCCGAGATCGCCCGCCAGCAGCAGCGCCGCGCCGCTGTCCTCGATCGCCTGTGCTTTTTCCTCGACCACCGCGTTCGAGATGGCGGGATATTTCACGCAGAAAGTGCCGCCGAACCCGCAGCAGGTTTCCGCGCCTTTCAGCGTCACCTGCTCCAGCCCGGCGACCGCGCCGAGCAGGGCGCGCGGCTGACGCTTGACGCCCAGTTCGCGCAAGCCGGAACAACTGTCGTGATAGGCCGCGCTCGTCGCAAGCGCGACGCCGGCGGGCCGCCAGCCCTGTGCGTCGAGGAACGACAGGATTTCATGCGTTTTGGCCGACACTGCTTCCGCCCGCGCCAACCATGCCGGATCGTCGGCGAACAATTCGGGATAATGGGCCTTGATCGTGCCGCCGCATGATCCGCTCGGCACGACGATCGTGTCGTACGGTTCGAGCGTGGCGATCGTCGCCCTGGCGATTTCGACCGCGCCTGCCCGGTCGCCCGAATTGAACGCCGGCTGCCCGCAACAGGTCTGCCCCTGTGGTACGACGACGTCGAACCCGGCTTCTTCCAGCACCTTGATGCTGGCGAAGCCGATCGATGGCCGCATCGCATCGACCAGACAGGTGACGAACAGGGCGACGGTCGGTCGGGTCACAGGCCGTGCCGCTTCGCCCAGGCGAAGAACAACCGCGTCCAAGGTGCCGGTTGTCCGTCGATCGTGACGCCAAAGCCATGGCCGCCGATTTCGGGCAGATAGGCTTCGGCCGGCACCTTCGCCCGGCGCAGCGCGGCGAGCAGCGCGAGACCGTTGTCGACCGACACGACCCGGTCATCGATCGCATGGGCGATGAACGTCGGCGGGCTCGCCGCCGTGATCCGCGCGTCGGTGCGGTAACGCAGCGCGACATCGGGCGCGGGGGTCTCGCCCAGCAACTGGTCCTGCGATCCCCGGTGGGTGCCCGGCACCCCCATCAGCGCGACCGGATAGAGCAGCCCCGCCGCGCGCACGCCCAGCGGCTGGGCATCGGCGGCATCGACCGCGCGGTACGTCTCGTCACCGCGATACGCCAGCATCGCCGCCAGATGCCCGCCGGCGGAAAAGCCCATCACCCCGATCCGGTCGATCGCGACGCCATTGGCCTTCGCCTCGGCCTTGACGAGCCGCAGCGCGCGCTGCGCGTCCTGCAACGGTGCATCGGGTCCCGCCGCCCACGGATCGCCCGGCAGGCGATATTTGAGCAGATAGGCGTGATAGCCCTGATCGGCGAAGAATTGCAGCAGCGCCCGGCCGCCATTGCCGATCGCGACGCGCAGATAGCCGCCGCCGGGGATCAACAGGATCGCCGCGCCATTGGGTTTGGCCGGGGCGACATGCGCCATCGTCGGCGTGGTGACGTGGAGGAAGGCGGTGTCGTCCTTCGGACCGGTCGGTGAACGCGGGATTTCCTGCTCGACCTCGGTCACTTTCTCGCCGCCGGGTGCCTTGCCCGGCCAGATCGGACGATAGGTCAGGGGGGCAGGAGCCTGCGCCGGCAGCGCGGCGGCAAGCCCCAGCGCCACCGTACCGCCCAGCAGCGTCCGCCGTGCGAGGATCACCGACATGCCGTGCTTCCCAGCGGCGTCGTCCGCGTCAGGTTGGGGCGATCCTTCGCCACCTTCGCCGCCACCGGCAGCCCGGTACGCGCCAGATCGGCGGCGATCAGCTCGGCGATGCCGCGTGCGCCCAGTTCGCTGAAATGCGTGTCGTCGGCGATGCCGTCCTTGAACCCCGGCCAGCGTCCCGCCGGATAATGGAGGAACAACGCCTTCGACGGCTCGATCCCCTTGCCGTCGACCCAGCCGCGCGACGACGCTTCGAGGTCGATCAACTGCGTGCCCGTCGTCGCGGCGATGTCGCGCACCACCGCAGACCATGGGGCGAAGTCCGCCTTGGTCCTGCCGTCCGGCCCGAACGAGCGCCGCGTCACTGGCGTGATGAGGATCGGCGTCGCCCCGCGCCCCTTCGTCTCCCACACCATCCGCAGCAGGTTGTCGCGATACAGCGTCGCCGCCGGAGCATAGCGTTCGGGCTTGTTCTGGCTGGCGTCGTTGTGGCCGAACTGGATCAGCACCACGTCGCCCGCTTTCATATCGGCCATGATTTTGTCCCATCGCCCCTCGGCGATGAAGCTCTTGGTCGAACGGCCACCCATCGCCCGGTTCTCGACGCGGACGTCGCCGGTGAGGCCGCACGGCAGCATCTGCCCCCAGCCGGTCTGCGGATAGCGATCCTGCTTGTAGGTCTGCGCGGTCGAATCCCCGGCGATGAAGATCGTCTCGGCGGTGGCCGGCGCGGCGGCCAGCAGCGCGAGGGCGAGTGCGAGCGGCCTCACTGGAGGTTCACGAACATGCCGCCGTCGACCAGCAGCGCAGCACCGGTGACATAGGCCGCCATGTCGGAGGCGAGGAACACGATCGGCCCGACCATGTCCTCCGGTTGCCCCAGCCGCCCGAGCGGCACGCGGCTTTCCATATATTTGCGCTTGCCCTCGTCGGCGAGGTCGTCCTTGTTGATCTCGGTAAGGATCGTGCCGGGCAGCACCGAATTGCAGCGGATGCCGTGCCGCCCGAGCGCAATGGCGGTCGACTGCATCAGCGAATGGACCCCCGCCTTGGTCGGGGTATAATGCGTCTGATATTCGCCGCCGACCAGCGCCGAGATCGACGAGACGGCGACGATCGCGCCGCCTTCGCCCTGCTCGACCATCGCCCGCGCTGCCGCCTGGCACATGTAATAGGCGCCGTGCAGGTTGACGCGCAGCGTCCGCTCCAGCGTTTCCGCGGGCATTTCGAGGAAGCTGTGGAACGGGCAGATGCCCGCGTTCGATACCATCACGTCGACCCGACCGAACTCGGCCACCGCCTTCGCGACGAAATCGGTCGCGGTCGCGGCCTCGGCCACGTCGCCCTTGATCGCGAGGCCGCGCTGTCCGGTCGCCTCGATCGCGGCGATACAGGCATCGGCGTCGGCATCGCGACTATGATAGTTGATGACGACGTTCGCGCCAGCTTGCGCCGCGCCGATCGCCGCCGCGCGACCGATGCCGGTCGACGCCCCCGTCACCAATACCGTCTTGCCTTCCAACAGCTTCATCATGCTCTCCACATCATTTCCGGCGTCGCTTCTGCAACGCCTGGGTTTCGGGGGACCAGCCGAGATCGCGACTGATCCGCTCGGCGGTGCCGCGCACCTCGACGCTCAGCGTCGCCATGCGGGCATCGTCCATATATTGCGCGGCGCTCGACACGCTGATCGCGCCCGCGATCCGCCCCGACGCATCGCGCACGGGGGCGGCGACGCAGCGGATCAGATCCTCGTTCTCTTCAAGGTCATACGCATGGCCGCTGGCGACATAGCCGCGCATCCGCTCCAACCACACCGCGAAGTCGGGGCGGCGCATGCCCGGCGGATGTTCCGCCTCGAACACCCGGGTCCAGTGCGCCTCGTCGTCGTCGAGCAGCAGAGCCTTGCCCAGACCGGTCGAGGTCAGCGGCTGGCGATCGCCGATCCGGCTGGAGATGTCGACCCGCCGCCGCCCCGGTATCTTGTCGAGATACAGCGCCAGATTATCGTCCAGCCGCCCGAAATGGACGGTATCCTCGCTCTGCGCCGCCAGTTCCTCGATCCGCGGCCGGGCGATCTGCACGATGTCGGCCTGTCCCTGCGCCAGAAAGCCGAGCTGCAACAGCTTCGGCCCCAACAGATAGCCCTCACGCGGCAGGAAGGTCAGGAAACCCCGGTCGATCAACGCATTGGCAAGGCGATGCGTCGTCGAGCGCGTCAGCCCCATGCGCTGCGACAGTTCGGCCAGCTTCACCGGCCCGTCGATCACCTGATCGAGCAGGTCGAGCCCACGCACCAGCGTCTGGCTGCCTTGCGTCTTGTTCTCCGGCCTAGCCCCCGTTTCCAGCGGAACGGCGGCGTCGGACGGCGATTCTTCGTTTGACGGGTTCTGTCTCATCTAGTAGCATCCTATCCCATAAAGTGAGAAAGTAAACCAGCCGGAGCGGATGTTTCGCGGCACTCGCCGCAAAAAGGGTTCCAACTATTCGACCATATGCCGACATCGTACCACATGATGGTACGGCTTGGCGTGTGGTTTTCCAGTTCAGTCGGCGGCGGGCAAGTGCGCGCGCCCAAGGATAAGGTGTGGCAATGAAGGCGGCGCTTCCCAGGATCAAACACGTCCGCGCGTTCACCGTGCGTGGCGGCGGTGCGGATTATCACGACCAGCAGGGCTATCACTGGATCGACGATCACATCGCGACGCCGATGAGCCGCTATCCCGAATATCGCCAGTCGCGGCAGAGCTTCGGCATCAACGTGCTCGGCACGCTGATCGTCGAGATCGAGGCGGAGGACGGCACGATCGGCTTCGCGGTCACGACCGGCGGCGAACCCGCCTGCTTCATCGTGGAAAAGCATCTCGCCCGCTTCCTCGAAGGCCGCAGCCCGACCGAGTATGAGAAGATCTGGGACCAGATGTACTTCTCGACCCAATATTACGGGCGCAAGGGACTGGTGGTGAACGCCATTTCCGGCGTCGATCTCGCGCTGTGGGACCTGCTCGGCAAGCTGCGCGACGAGCCGGTGTACCAAATGCTGGGCGGCGCGGTGCGCGACGAGCTGCAATTCTACGCCACCGGCGCGCGGCCCGATTTGGCCAAGGAAATGGGCTTCATCGGCGGCAAGATGCCGCTGCACCACGGCCCCGCCGAGGGCGTCGAGGGGCTCAAGAAGAATATCGCCGAACTGGCCGAGATGCGCGCGCGCGTCGGCCCGGACTTCTGGCTGATGTGGGATTGCTGGATGGCGCTCGACGTCGACTATGCCACCCGCCTCGCCCATGCCGCGCACGAACACGGCCTGAAGTGGATCGAGGAGGCGATCAGCCCCGACGATTACTGGGGCTATGCCGAGTTGAAGCGCAATGCGCCCAAGGGAATGCTGGTGACGACCGGCGAGCATGAGGCGACCCGCTGGGGCTTCCG
This sequence comes from Sphingomonas sp. Leaf25, assembly GCF_001421635.1. Classification (NCBI taxonomy): domain Bacteria; kingdom Pseudomonadati; phylum Pseudomonadota; class Alphaproteobacteria; order Sphingomonadales; family Sphingomonadaceae; genus Sphingomonas; species Sphingomonas sp. Leaf25. The sequence goes on along the minus strand of NZ_LMKU01000003.1, from coordinate 49,138 downwards.
CATGCTGCTGGAGATGGACTGTTGCGACATCATCCAGCCCGATGTGGGCTGGTGCGGCGGCGTGACCGAACTGCTCAAGATCAGCGCGCTGGCCGATGCGCGCGGCAAGCTGGTCGTGCCGCATGGATCGTCGGTCTACAGCTATCATTTCGTCGTCACGCGGCATAATTCGCCGTTCGCCGAATATCTGATGATGGCGCCGGAAGCCGACCATGTGCAGCCGATGTTCCACCCGCAGTTGATCGGCGAACCCATCCCCGAAAACGGCCGGATGCGGACCAGCAATCTCGACGCGCCCGGCTTCGGGGTCGAACTGAACCGCGACCTGCCGATGCACCGCCCCTTCGAGCACTGAGAGACAGCCCATGAAATTCTGCCGCTACGGAACCCAGGGTAACGAGAAGCCTGGCGTCGTCGATAACGACGGCAACATCCGCGACCTGTCGGGCGTGGTGTCCGACATCACCGTCGATGCCATCGCCGGGCTGGACGTCGACATCGACAGCCTGCCCGTCGTCGACGGAACGCCGCGCTACGGCGTGCCGGTGAAGGGCATCGGCAAGATCGTCGCGATCGGGCTGAACTATGCCGATCATGCCGCCGAATCGAACCTGCCGGTGCCGGCCGAACCGATGATGTTCATGAAGGCGCTGTCGTCACTGACCGGCCCGAACGACGAAGTGATGATCCCACGCGATTCGACCCACACCGACTGGGAGGTCGAGCTGGCGGTCGTGATCGGCAAGACCGCGCGCTATGTGTCGAAGGAAGACGCGCTGGGCCACGTCGCCGGCTTCGCCATCGCCAACGACGTGTCGGAACGCTTCAACCAGAAGCAGCGCGGCAGCCAGTGGTCGAAGGGCAAGGGCCACGACAGCTTCTGTCCCGTCGGCCCGTGGCTGGTGACGCCGGACGAGGTCGGCGACCACCAGGACCTCGCCATGTTCCTCGACGTGAACGGTGAGCGGATGCAGACCGGCAACACCAAGACGATGATCTTCGACGTCGCCGAACTGATTGCCTACGTCAGCGAATATATCACGCTGTATCCAGGCGACCTGATGATTACCGGCACGCCGCCGGGCGTGGGCGAGGGCAAGAAGCCGAACGCCATCTATCTGAAGGCGGGCGACACGATGAAGCTCGGCATCGCAGGGCTTGGCGAACAGAACCAGCAGGTCGTCGAATGGCGCAACCTTGGCGACGCGGTGCTCGGATGACCATCTACGAAGGGCGCTTCGCCGGCCGCACCGCCGTCGTCACCGGCGGAGCCTCCGGCCTCGGCCGGGCGACCGCCAGGCGCATCGTCGCGGAGGGCGGACAGGTCGCGCTATGGGACCTGAACGAAGCCGCGCTGGCGCAGGCGAAAGAGGATGTCGGCGCGACCCACGTCGTGGCACTCGACATTTCGGACGCCGCTGCGGTGGCGCGGGCCGCGACCGACAGCCATGCCGCGCTCGGCGGCCGGATCGACGTGCTCGTCTGTTCGGCCGGGATCACCGGGGCGACCGTCCCGTTGCACGAATTTCCGATCGATAGCTGGCTGCACGTCGTCAACGTCAATCTGAACGGGCTGTTCTACTGCAACCGCGCGGTCGTGCCGCTGATGCTGGCGGGCGGCTATGGCCGGATCGTCAACGTCGCTTCGGTGGCGGGCAAGGAAGGCAATCCCAATGCCAGCGCCTATTCGGCGACCAAGGCGGGGGTGATCGGCCTCACCAAGTCGCTTGGCAAGGAACTGGCGGGCAAGGGCGTCATCGCCAACGCGCTGACCCCGGCGACGTTCGAAAGCCCGATCCTCGCGCAATTGCCGCAGAGCCAAGTCGATTACATGCGCTCGAAAATCCCGATGGGGCGGCTGGGCGAAGTCGACGAAAGCGCGGCGATGGTCTGTTTCATGGCCAGCGAGGAATGCAGCTTCACCACCGCCTCGACCTTCGACACCTCGGGCGGACGGACGACGTTCTGACGACCGACCGTACCTCCGCGCAGGCGGGGGTCCAGCGCCAAGCCGAACAACGGCTGGCGATCGTTACCCTGGACCCCCGCCTGCGCGGGGGTACGGGATGCAAAGGAGAGCGAACGCCATGGCCGGGCTGCCCTTCATCGATGCCCATGTCCATCTGTGGGACCTCGATCATCTCCGCTATCCGTGGCTGACGCCGCCGTTCGCCGACGATGGCCCCAACGGCTCGGTCGAACCGATCGCGCGCACCTATCTCCTCGACGATTACCGTGCAGATGCGGGTGCATGGGACGTGCGCGGCATCGTCCATGTCGATGCCGGTGCTGAGGCGAGCGCAGCGCTCGACGAGACTCGCTGGTTGCAGGGAATGGCAGATACGGCGGGAATGCCGAATGCGATCGTCGCCTTCGCCGACCTTTCGCACCCCGACGTCGACAGGTTGCTGGCCGCCCACGCCGCGCATGCCAACGTCCGCGGCATCCGCCACATCGTCAACTGGCACGCCGACCCGCGCCGCACCTACACGCCGCGCGACGTGACGCGCGACGACGCATGGGCGGCGGGCTATGCCCGGCTGGCGGAGCACGGGTTGAGCTTCGACCTGCAAGCCTATCCCGGCCAGTTCGCCGGTCTGGCGCGGCTGATCGAGCGCCATCCCGAAACGCCGGTGATGATAAATCACATGGGCATGTGCGTGCCCGGCGAGGAAGCCGAATGGCGCGCCGGTCTGACCGCGCTCGCCGCCCTGCCGCATGTTGCGATCAAGCTGTCGGGCATCGGCTTCACCTACCGGTCATGGACGCTTGAGCAGGCGAGGGGCCTCGTCCTCACCGCGATCGACCGGTTCGGCACCGACCGGGCGATGGTCGCCAGCGACTTCCCGACCGACAAGCTCTTCGGCAGCTTCGCCGCCACGCTTGGCGCGTACGACACGATCACCGCCGATTTCGGCGACGCCGAACGCCGCGCGCTGTTCGCCGGCAATGCCAACCGCCTCTATCGACTGGGCCTGACGCTATGACCCCCAACCCGTTGACCGGCGTGCTCTATCACTGGCTGGGCGGTTTCGCCTCGGCCAGCTTCTACGTGCCCTATCGCGGCGTGAAGCGCTGGTCGTGGGAGATCTACTGGCTGACCGGCGGCATTTTTTCGTGGGTGCTGGCGCCGTGGTTCTTCGCATCGATCCAGACCAACGACCTGCTCGGCGTGTTCGCTGCGACGCCGACCAGCACATTGTTGTGGCCGGTGTTCTTCGGCATCCTGTGGGGGTTCGGCGGGCTCGGCTATGGTCTGGTGATGCGTTACCTCGGCCTGTCGCTCGGCATGGCGGTGGTGCTGGGGCTATGCACCGTGTTCGGCACGCTGATCCCGCCGCTATTCACCGGCGAGTTCGCCGCCAAGCTGCTCGACACGCCCTCGGGCAACATCATCCTGCTGGGGCTCGGGCTGACGATCGCCGGCATCGTCGTGGTCGCGCTGGCGGGGGCGAAGAAGGATCAGGCGCTGTCGCCCGAACAAAAGGCCGCCGCCGTTGCCGAATTCGATTTCCGCAAAGGCATCGTCGTCGCGATCTTCGCCGGGATCATGTCCGCCTGCTTCGCCTTCGGTCTTGCCGCGGGCGAGCCGATCAAGGCGCTGTCGGCGGCAGCGGGCACCGGACCGTTGTGGACCGGGCTGCCGGTGCTGTGCCTCGTCATGTTCGGCGGCCTGTTGACCAACGCGGTGTGGTGTACGATCCTGATCGCGCGCAACCGCAGTGCCGGGCAATGGCTGGGGCGCGGCGAGGCGAAGGGCGCGCCGATGGCGCTCAACTTCGCACTGTGCGCGCTGGCCGGCACCGCCTGGTATTTCCAGTTCTTCTTCTACACCATGGGCGAAAGCCAGATGGGGCGGTACGGCTTTTCGAGCTGGACGCTGCACATGGCGTCGATCATCATCTTCGGCACGCTCTGGGGCTTCGCGCTGCGCGAGTGGAAGGACGCCGCCCCCAGGACCCGCGCGCTGGTGTGGGCCGGGGTCGGCCTGCTGATCCTCGCTACGATCGTGATCGGGTATGGGAATATGATCGGGGGGTAGGTGCCGATGAAGATCATTTCCGGGGGGCAGACGGGAGTCGATCGCGCCGCATTCGACTTCGCGCTGGCCAAGGGCATTCCGCACGGGGGCTTCGTGCCACGGAACCGGCGGGCAGCGGATGGTGTCCTCGATCCGCGCTACACCGTCGTTGAGATCGCATCCGATGACGTCAAGGATCGGACCCATCTGAACGTTGAACTCGCCGACCTGACCCTCATCTTCACATCCGGTAAGCCGACGGGCGGAACCGAAGCGACCTTGAGCCATGCAAGGAATATTCTGCAACCGCCGGAGAGGGTATTGCACATCGACTTTGCCGCTGCCGGCTTGTCGGAAGATGCCAGTGTCGATGCCGCCATCCATGATTGGCTCAAGGCACAAACCCCATGGGCCACGTTGAACATCGCCGGACCGCGCGCGGAAGAACAGCCGGCGATCTATCTCAAGACCCTGTCGACGCTTCTTCGGCTGTCGGCAAAGGGTATACTGCCGGACTTCACAGCCCGCGAAACCGCGGATCGATCGTTCGATCAGTTCATGAACAATTTCCGGCATTGGGACGTCATTCGATGGACCGTTTCGATGGGATTGTTCGCATTCATCGCTACGGCCGTCGCCGCTGTGGTGGCGGCCAATCTTGATGCTACGGTGCGGCTGACGGTCTGGGCATGGACCGCCTTTGCGTTGAGCGGCATCTGTCTATTGTGGACCTATCTGCTGATCCGGCTCTGGCGTTACCATAATATCGCATGGGAGCGGACGATGAGGCTGGTCAACGGCGCCTACGATCCGCGCACCGCCATGCGCCTGTGCGAAACGCTGCCGTTCAAACTTAACTGGTCTACCGCGAGTGCGCTTTTTATCCTGATCTTCGCCGTGCTCGCGATCGCCGGGTTCGACGTCGGCATTTGGTGCCTTGCCCGGCAGACGTAATCTTACCGCAACGGCCGCACCACCGCCCTCTCGCGATCCACCGACAACACCCCGCCATCCTCGCGCAACTCGGCGATCTGGAGCACGCTGCGCCGGTGCCAGCGCGGGTCGCGCGCCGTCTCCGCCTCGCCCGATTGGTGGACGAAATAGACGATGAACGCCCGGTCGCCGACCACGACGATGTCGGGATGCTGCCCTTTTGCCCGGTCGGTCGGCCGCATGCCTGCCCCGGCCAGAAGATAGCCCGGCTGCCGGGTCCAGCGCGTCGCATCGCGTGAGGATTGTACCAGAAGCCCCCGCCACGCATCGCTCACCAGCCACCATTTTCCACGCCAGCGCACCACCTTCGGCCCTTCGCCCGGCGTGTCGGTCACGGTGCCCTTCACCACCCAGCGTTTCAGGTCACGGCTGTCGGCGTATTTGATCGCCTTGCCCGCGCGCTCGTCGTTGAACCACAGCCGGTAGCGCCCGCGCCCCAGCACCGCGACGCTGGCGTCGATCACCCGGTCCGATCCCAGATCGAGCCGCTCGCCACAGTCCCAGCGTTTGAGGTCGCGGCTGGTCAGATGGACGATGAAGCGGGCTGCGTTCCAGTCGCGGAACACGCCTGGCACCACCGTCAGCCACATATGCCACCGCCCGCCGATCCGCTGCACCTCGGGCGCCCATAAGGTGGCGCCGGTGCAGGCCTTCGGGATCGCCGCCGTGCCGCCGTAGCGCCAGCGCACTCCGTCCTTCGACCGGGCGATGCCGATCGCGGTGCCATGCACCCACGACACGTCCTTCTCGTCCGCGAGCGGCAGATCGGCGCGACGGTTGGTGTAGAACATCACCCATTCGCCGGTCCGCGTATCGCGCACCGTGGAGGCATCCGCCGCGCCGTCATGCACCGGATCGCGCCACAGCGGCACCGGCGCGGTCGTCGCCGCCTGCGCCAGCACCGCTGCCCAGATCATCGCGGCGGCTTCGTCACGTCGACGTCGTCCCACACGTCGACGTCAGGGTCGAACGGTTCGACATAGTCAGGGTTGGCGACCCGATTTTTGCCCCATAGCTGATGGTGTCGCCAGCCCGACAGATCCTCGACCACTGCCTTGTGCAGCGGATCTGGCGGGGTCGGATCGCCCGAGCGCAGCCGTTCGATCTCTTCCATCAAGATACCGTGCGTCGCCGGCGTCAGCCTGAAGCGTAGCGAGACGATAATGCCCAGCACCAGCACGCCGAGCGTTCCCACACCCAGCAGGACGGCAATGGTGTGAATTGCCTGCGGGGTCTGCACCTGCGCGCCCGACACGAAGCCGCCGGCCTGGATGATGAGGCCGACGCCCGCCACCGCCACCGCCTGCGTGAATTTGCGTACGAAGGTCATGACCCCGGCGAAGCTGCCCTCGCGGCGCTGTCCGGTCACGATCTCGTCCACGTCGGCCATGTAGTTGTACGTCGCCCACGGGATATAGTTGAGCGCGCCGCGCCCCAATCCCGCCAGTCCGATCGCCAGATAGATCAGCGGGCTGGTCGCGGTGGTGCCGCCCGCCCACAGCGACAGCAGCACGATCACGCCGAGCCCGAACGTCACCGCCGCCAGCCGATAGGCGAAGGCGGGCGAGGCGCGCAGCGCGAGGTTGATCGCGATCACCACCGCGACGAACTGCACGATATACATGGTGCCGAGCAGCCCCGACGCCATCGCCGTGGTCCCGGCCAGCGCGAAGATCACGAAGAAGGTGAAGGCCGCGTTGAAGATGTCCTGGCTGATATAGCCGCCGAGATACATGCCGAGGTGCAGCCGGAACGCGCGGATGCGCATCGTCGAGAACAGGTTGCGGTACAGCGCCTTGAACGCCGATCCGATGCCGCCCTCCCGGCGCGCGCCGGGCAGCGCGTCGAGGGGCAACGGCCGCTCCCAACTGAAGCGATACAGGAACGCCGCCGTCGCCATGAACAGCACGGCGAAAATGATGCCCATGTAGAAGAAGGTCGAGGCGCTGTCGCGGCCGAGATAGTTGATGAGCCACAGCGGCAGGAAGCCGGCAAGGATCGCCGCCGTCTGCCCGAACAGGATGCGGAAGCCGGCGAACTTCGCCTTGGTCTTGTAATCGGTCGACATTTCCGCCGCGAGCGTCTCGTACGGGATGATGACCATCGCATAGACGAGCTCGAAGCCGACATAGCTGACGAGGTAATACCAGAAGCTCATCCCCGGCAGCCACATCAGCGCAAAGCTGGGCAGCAGCGGGATCGCGGCGAGGATGAAGAACCGCCGCCGCCCGAACCGGCGGCCGAGCGCGGTGGTGCCGAAATGGTCGGAGACATAGCCGATCACCGGCGACGCGATCGCATCGAGGATGCGCGCGACCGCGAAGATCAGCGCCGCCTGTCCGGCGGTCAGGCCGCAGAACTGGGTGTAGAAGATCAGCACCCAGCCCGAGATGACCGCCATCGATCCCGCGCCAAGCACGTCGTTCGATCCATAGGCGAGATAGTTTATCAGCCGGACGGGGCGTTTGGCCGGGGGGGCGGAAATCACGCGCGCACTCTCCTATGCACATCCCGGACTTGCGCATCCGGCGTCATCATGCTCATAATGTGAAGCGCTATCATACTATGTGGAACATCTACAAGCGCGAATGGAGAGTGACATGGCGGTGCGATCCTTGTTCGCCGGCGCGGCGATGCTGGCGATGGCGTGGCTGCCGATGGCGCCGGCGGTGGCGAAGCCGGCGGCCGAATGGGTCGATGCGACGACCGGCCACCGCGTGATCCGCATCAGCCGCGTGCCCGACAGCACCAGCCTGTATTTTCATCAGAACAGCTATACGCCGCAGGGTGACCGCATGGTCGTGAGCGTCCCCGGCGGGATCGCGACGATCGACCTTGCGACATGGGAGATGAAGCCGCTCGTCTCAGGCCCCGGCATCACCCTGTTGTTCACCGGGCGGCGCACCCGCACCGCCTATTACGCCACGCAGCTTCGCAACGACGCCAGCGGCCCCTCGACCATCCATGCAGTCGATATCGACACGGGCAGGACCCGCAAGGTCGCCGACGTGCCTGGCGGCTCGATCGGCTCGATCAATGCCGACGAGACGCTGTTGCTGGGGCAGGTCGCGCTGGGGGAGGGAGGCCTGCGCCCTGACGGCACCCGGCAGGACCGCCGCCACACCCCCGGCCGCGTCGTGGGGCCGGGCGAGGCCGATTATCAGGCGATGCGCGCCGACGGCACGCCCTACAGCTTCGCCGAGGCCAAGGAGCGCCGGCTGAACGAACGGCTGGAGGCGCGCATCCCGATGGAAATCTTCACGATCGACCTGCGCACCGGGCAGCGCCGCGTCGTCACCGCCTCGACCGACTGGCTGAACCATATCCAGTTCTCGCCGACCGATCCGCAGCAGATCATGTATTGCCACGAAGGACCGTGGCACAAGGTCGACCGCATCTGGACGATCCGCGCCGACGGTTCGGGCAAGACGCTCGTTCATCACCGCACGATGAACATGGAAATCGCCGGCCACGAATTCTTTTCCACCGACGGCAAGAGCATCTGGTACGATCTGCAAACCCCGCGCGGCGAGGTGTTCTGGCTGGCGGGCTATGACCTGACCTCGGGCAAGCGGCACTGGTACAAGGTCGACCGCAACCAGTGGTCGGTCCATTACAACCAGATGCCCGGCGGCCGGCGCTTCTCGGGCGACGGTGGGGACGCCGAAATGGTCGCGCACGCGCCCGACGGCAAATATCTCTACCTCTTCACGCCTAGGGCAATCCCCGACGTCGCCGACATCCACGCCGCCGATGCCGACCGCCTGATCGTGCCCGGCACGCTGGAGGTCGAGAAACTGGTCGACATGCGCAGGCACGACTATCGGCTCGAACCCAACATGACCTTCACCCCCGACGCGAAGTGGGTCGTCTTCCGTGGCAATTTTGAAGGCGCCACTCACATCTACGCGGTGGAAGTGGCGAAGAAATAGTGGTTCGGGGTGGGCAGTTGCACCCACAACGCTCCCCGGAAAAGCGCCGACGCGCTACCTCCGCCGGGCAACCACCCGATCGACCAGCACGCCGCCCCCTGTCGCCGCCAACGTCAACGAATGTCGTCCACCGCCGACGCTGCCCGGCACCGCCACCACGATCCGGTTGTCGAGCACCGCCTGCGCCCACGCCGCATCCCCGGTCGCCCGCTCGACGACAAGCCGCTCGTCGCGCCCATCGATCCGAACCTCGACCTCCAGCGGCGCACCATCGGCATCGGGGTAGGTCGGCAGCAACTCCACTGACAACATCCACTCGCCCGCCGGCAGGTCGACCGGAACCGTTCCCGTCACCCGTTTGCCCGGCGTCGAGGCGAACACCGTCCCGCCGCGACCCAGCCCGGCGACCCGCCGCCACGCACCACGCATCTCGGACAGGTCGATAACCACATCCCCCGACGCCGCCACAGCAGGCGCGGGCACCAGCGGCCCGCCCAGCGCCGGCACCACCGGCGGCATGGTGCGATAGGATCGCCACTGGCCGTCCGCCGGCTCGACCGCCATGAACCCGCGCCACTTGCCGCTGTTATAGCGATCGGTCAGCGCCGCGATTCGCCGGTCGGCCGCCTGCGCCCGCGTCGCCTCAGCCAGCGCGGCGGGCAGGTCGCGGTCGCGCAGCCGGTCGTGCGCTTCGCCGGCGAACACCCGTTCGTTTGCCATCGCCGCCGCTTCGACCGGATAGCGCACCAGTTGGAAGAACGCATCGCGCCGTTCCGCCGGCACCTGCGGCTCGATCGCGTCGACCCGCGCCACCAGCGCGGCGAACGCCGCCCGCCTTGCCGCAACCTCGTCCTGCGGCATCGCGCTCGCGCGCGCCTTCTGCTCCGGCAGCCACCATTGCAGATGCTCGGGCCGCCGCGCGAAGTTCAACCGGTGATGCTCGTCCATCACCGCCGCGATGTCGCCGGCCAGCCCGGCCGCGACATTCTCCGCCGCCCAGTCGCGTACGAAGCCGGCCCGCGCCCGCACGCCGATGTCCCAGCCGAGCGACAGGAAATAGTCGGTCGCTAGCTCGGCGGGTTTCAGGTCGCCGACATTGGCGATCCACATCTCGCGCGCGCCCAAGTCCCAGGCCCGCCCCATCTCCTCGCCGATCAGCGCGGGCGGGGTGGTCGACAGCCACAGATAGCTGAGCGGCGCGCCCAGATACGACAAGTGATAATAGATGCCATGCCCACCTTGCCGCGCGCGTTCGGCCGGCTGGGGCAGGCGGCGGATATAGCCGAAATTGTCGTCGGGCCACATCAGCGTCACATCGCCCGGCACCTTCAACCCGGCGCGGTAGATGTCGAGCACCTCCTTGTACGGCGTGAACACCTGCGGCCCCTTCACCCCGTTCAGCATCGCGCGCTGGTCGGTCAGGATGCGCGTCACCAGCGCCTGTTTCTCCGCCATCGTCGCCGCACCGACGATCCCGCTGTCATGGATGCCGCGCATCCCCAGCGTCCACGCACTCTCATAGCCGCCGTTGGTCGCCACCCGTTCGCGCCAATAGGCGGCGACCCCGGCCGGGTTGCGCGCATAGTCGAAGTCCGCCGCCGGCGCGGTCCATTCGCCGACGTTGTTGCGCAGCATTGGCTCGGCATGGCTCGACCCCATGACGATCGCATAGCGATCGGCCAGCGCGGCATTGGCCGGGTTCGCGTTGAACGCCGGCGTCACCTTGTGCATCGCCGGCCACAGCATGTTCGCCTTCAGCCGCAGCAGCAGCCCGAACAGCTTGCCATAGGTTTTGGGGCCGATCCCCTTCGCCTCGGGCTCGAAGTTGGTCGCAGCCCATGGGTGCAGCCCCCAATCCTCGTCGTTGAGGAAGATGCCGCGATATTTGACCGACGGCCCGGCGAAGCGATGCGTGCCCTTCGCGACATACAGCGCCGCGCGCCGCTGTGGCGTGACGTCCGCCCACCAGTTCCACGGGCTGACCCCGATCGCGCGCGACAGGTGATAGGCGCCGAACGCCGTGCCCCGCCGGTCGCTGCCGACGATCACCAGCGCCTGCGCGACTCCCGGTGCCGGCCGGTCGACCGTGGCGATGCGGAACTGCTCCCACGCGCCGGTCAACCCGCGCGTATCGATCCGGCGCTTGGCCGCCAGCCGGTCGATCGCGGCATTGTGTCCCAGCGTCCCGATCCAGATCTGCCGCTTGCCCGCCGCCGGCTGCGTGCCCAGCACGCTGACGAGGTCGCCGCGAAGATCGGCGGCGGCGATGCCCACCACCGCCGCGTCACCCGGATCGGTCACGACCTGCGCCCCGGCCAGCGCGAAGCCGCCCGGCGTCTCGCCCACCAGATCGCGGGCAGGGGCGGCGACCGGCAGCAGCACGCCGGCCACCACCATGATCGCCGCCCGGCGCATCAGATGTACGTCCGCAGGAATTCGGCCAGCGCGCAGACGGCAAGGCTCTGGCCGTACGGCATCGAAGTCAGCGCGATGTCCTTGTAGAATTGCTGGGTATCGCCCATCGCTGTGCCGAAGCTGACCTGGCGCAACTCGCCCTTGTCGTCGATATTGGCCAGCACGCCGCGCACCGCCTTGATGCCGATCGCCTCGTAATGGCGCGGCAGATAGCCCTTCCGCACCGCCTTCAGGATGCCATAGGCGAAACCGGCGGCGGCCGATGCTTCCAGATAGCTCGTCGGATCGACGATCAGCGTATGCCACAACCCGCTTTCGTCCTGCGTTTCCGCCAGCGTCTTGACCTGCGCCGCCAGCGTATCGATCAGGAAGGTGCGGAACGCATCGCCGACCGGCAGATCGAGGATCTCGATGATCTCGGGGATCGCGATCGTGACCCAGCAATTGCCGCGCGCCCACAGCGCCTCGGCGAAATTGTGCCGCCCGTTGAAGTCCCAGCCGTGGAACCACAGCCCGGTCTTCTTGTCGAACAGATATTTGATATGGACGAGGAACTGGCGTTTCGCCTCCTCGACATACTGCGGGCGGTTCAGCAGCAAGCCGATCTTGGCCAGCGGCAACACCGACATCATCAGCGTGTCGTCCCACATCTCGCCCGGGTTTTCGTCGTTGTAGACGATGTGCTGGAACCCGCCCTCCTCGGTCTTGGGCAGGCCGTCGGGGGCCATCAGCCATTCGGCCCAGGTGTCGAGATAGGGGATGTAGCGCGGATCGGGCTCGTGCTCATAGAGATACGCAAGCGTGATGAACGGCGCGACGGTGTTGATGTTCTTGGTCGGCGTGCCCTCGGCGAAGCGATCCTCGAACCACTGCTTGATAATGGCCAGCGCGGCCTTGTCGCCGGTCTGCTCATAATAGCGCCACATGCCGAACAGGCCGACGCCGTGGGTCCATTCCCACCCGGCCCAGCCCTTCGTGTCGATGATCCGGCCATCCTCCAGATGGAGCAGGAATTCGCCCGTCTCGTCCTTGATGTTGACGAGGTTGTCCATCAGCAGGGCGATGGCATCGTTCACCTGTTGGCGGGGAATGTCGTGGGTCAGCGCGGCCATGATTGCTCCGGTAGAATAGGGTTGGTTCGTGGATTTTTGGTGCGGAGCAGATACCCCGCAGGATTCGTCACCCCGGACTTGTTCCGGGGTCCACCGCGCGGCGGGCGGTGCCGCCCGAGACGGGAACGCCAGCGCAAGCGGTGAAGTGGGCCCCGGAACAAGTCCGGGGTGACGGGGAGGGCGAAGGCATCATCACTTCGCCAATACCGCAGGCGCCTCAACCATCCGCACCGGCAATCCGCCGCGCACGTTGCGCATCGTCACTAGCTTGACCGTTTCAAGGGCATTGCCCGGCTGCCCATCGCTGGTGACGGCGAGCGACAGCACGTTGCGCCCGCGATGGTTCAGGATGCCCTCGGGGATCACGAAGGTCCGCTGCGGCCCGACATGGGCGATGAACTGGCCCATATGCCATCCGTTGACGAAGATCAGCACGCGGTAGTCGACCGGCGAACGCGGGACCGACGCATCGCCGAACGACACGCCGATCGTCGCATCCTGTCCCTTGGGTACGTTCAGGTCGAAGCTCGTGCGATACCAGCTCGTCCCCGCCGGGGCGGCACTCGCCGGTACCGTCGCCTTTGCCCAGCGTGTATCGTCGAAGCCCGGCAGGTGCCAGCCCATCCGCTCGCCATATTGGCCGCCGTTGTTGGGCACGCCGCGTACGGGATCGACGATGTCCTCGCCACCCTGCCGCCCCTGGATTTTCCATGCGATCGGGATCGCGAACGATGCGCCCGCCTGTTTTTCGACCGATGCCGACACCAGCCCGCGGGCTTCCTTGTGGAAATCGTCGGCGTCGAGGTCCCAGTTATGGCCGTTGTTACGCACCATGATCGACAGGACATGCTCGCCGGGCGTCCGCGCCTGCGCCGGCAGCGCGATCGTCGCCGCACCGGTCGTGACCGGTCGCGGCAGCCCGCCGGGCAATTCGTCCTGCCCGATCAGCTTGCCGTCGAGAAACACCTGCGCTAGCCCCGAACCACCCGCGCCATAATAGATGCGCAGCCGCTCGGCATCGGCGGTGCCGGTGAAGCGCCCGCGATACCATACGTCGCCCTCGTGAAAGCCGTATGCGTCCATCAGCATGTTGGGCTGCCCGTCGGGCCGCGCGGTGATGCTGGCATAAGCGCGGTTGTCGATCGCCTGCCAGGTGCCGTCGTCGAAACCGGGTTCGGCCTCGGGTGTGCCCGGCGCCATCCGCCAGTCGGCCAGCACCGGCAACGTCACCGCCGCCGGACCTGCCAGGGGGGCACGCGCCACGATGCTCCCGGCGCTGCCGGCTGCGGTCGCGACCCGCGCACCGTTCCACGTCAGCCCGCGAGCGCGCCGGGGTCCCCAGACCTCCAGCGGCGTTGCCTCGCGCGTGTCGCCGATCAGCGCGATCGTGCCGCCGGTCGCCCGAACCGATCGCACCAGCGCCGGCCCGCGCACCAGCACGTCGCCATGCTCCCAGAATTTCGCCGCCTCGCCCTCGTCGCCGATCAGCAGCGTCAGCGGCGGCCGTCCGCCGCCCGACACCGCGACCCGCGCCAGCGTGCCATGGATATAGTCGAGCCGCAGATCGCCCTTCGCCGCATCGAACGACGACCGCACGTCACCGTCGATCACCCGCACGGTCGGCGCGCTGGTATAGCGCAGCACGGTCGTCCCGGTTTCCTGCGCCCGCCCGTACAGCAGCGCCACGTCGCCGCCATCGATCGCCACATGGCTCTGCAATTCCGACGTGGCATACACCAGCCGCTGCCCGCCGAGATTGACCCCGGCGACCAGCCACTTCGCATCGAACCCGTTTAGCCGCATCTCGGGAAACGCATAGCGCCCGTCGGGCAGGTCGGCGGTGATCGTGAACCGGTCGTCGCTCGCCTTGTTGGACGGATTATGCGTCACCAGCAGGAAACGCGCATCGGTTTCGGGCGACTTGTTATGATAGACCTGGATATTGGGCGACGAGATCGTCACCGGCCCCGCCGGGACCATGCCCGCCAGATCGGGCACCGACCGGATCAGCCCGGCCAGCGCCTTCAGCTCCTCGGCCTTCTCGCGCACTTCGCGCGTCTCGCTGAACGCAGCGCCATAATCATAGCTGGTGAAGACTACGGGGGCGGGTAGCCAGCCCCAGCTCGTGCCGCCGAAGCCCATGTAGAAGCTCTGGATCGCGATGCCGTTCGCCAGGTTGGTGCCATAGAACACGCGCTGGAACCGCTTGCCACGCTGGATCGCGTTGCACTCGTATCCGCCGTTCGATCCCCAGTAATCGAACCAGCCGCCGCCGAACTCGGCAGCGAAGCCGGGCGTGTTCGGACTGGCCGACGCGCCACCACGCGCGCCGCCCGGGCCATAAAAGCCCCAGTCGGGCGCGGCCGATCCGCGTGTCGTCTTGCCGCCCACGGTGCAGGTGCCGCCGGGATAGCCGTCGAACGCATACAGGTCGGGCGATCCCTCGACCGTCTTGGCTACGTTCGATCCGCGCGGCGCCCAATATCCGTTGCGCCCCTGATCGTTGTGGAACAGCGGCACCGTGATGCCGTCGGCGCGCGCCTTGGCGTACAGATGGTCCATATACCGCCCCTGCGCCGGGGTGGTCAGCGCCAGTTCGTTCTCGATCTGGTGCAGGATGACAGTGCCGCCCTTTTCACCCTTGGGGCCGCCGTTGATCTGGTGGCGGGCGATGATCGGGTTTATCTGCGACAGCCATTCGTCGGCGGCGGCGAGATAGTCGGGATCGTCGGTCCGCGCGCGGGCGCGCTGGTTCTGCAACCATCCCGGAAAGCCGCCGCGCGTCAGTTCGGCATTCACATACGGCCCGGCGCGAGTGATGACGTACAGCCCTTCCTCGGCGGCGATGGTGAGTAGCCGGTCGATGTCGCGAATGCCGTTGAAGTCGTACTGCCCACGCTTCGGGCTGTGGAAGCCCCAGTCGAAATAGAAGGCGACGGTGTTGAACCCGCTGGCCTTCATCTTCTGCAACACGTCGCGCCACAGATCGGGGGAGGGCAGGCGGAACGCATGGACCTCGGCCGACCAGATCGTCAGCCGCTTGCCGTCGATCATTAGCGAGCGTGCGTCATAGGATACGCGATCGAACTGCTTGGCCGGCGCGCCGAAATTGGCGGTCGGCTTCGCGGTCTGCGCGGCGGCGGGTATCGCGGCCAGCGCGGACGCGGCGAGCAGGAAATGGCGCAACATCGACGTCATGCCATGTGGAACATGGGGGTCAGCGCCCATTCGAGCGGCCGATGATCGGCCTGCGTCTCCATCAGCGGCGCCATCGATTCCCACCAGCGCTGCATGATCGAGCTGGCGGGCAGACGGTCGCGCTGGTTGTCGTCGGCGAGCTCCAGCGTCGCGAACAACGCACCGGTCGCTTCGTCGAGGAAGATCCAATAGTCGGAAATGCCCGCCTCGCGCAATAAATCGACCAATTCCGGCCAGATAGCGTCGTGGCGCGCACGATATTCCGCCGCCATGCCGGCCTTGAGCTGCATCCGAAACGCCTGACGCGCCATCGATCCCTCCCGATAATCGTCCACTATATGGACTCTATATCCAAATGATAGAATTGCGATCGGCAAACGTCAAACATTCTGTGTAAGCTTCGTCACCTTCGCCCCCGGACAATCGCTGAGCCGGACCGCCGCCCGCCGGTCCCCCGCCGTGGACAGATGCAGCCCCTCGACCCGCAACCCGCGGACATGCCGGCACCACAGCCCCCATGCCGGCGTCGGCCCGAACATGCTGGGTTCGGGATAGGCATCGGCGAGTTCCTCCGGCTCCACCACCGCCTCGCCACCGCCCAGATAGCGCAGCCGCAGGTCGCGAAGCGTCACATCCTCGATGCTATGCCCCGGCAACCCCGCCAGTGTCGCGGCAAAGCGATGGTCGATCCCCCGCGCATCCAGCCCCTCGATCACCACCCCCCGGATCGCGCCGACCCCGGTTCCCGCCGGCCCGCGCCGCCGGTCGCCGATTCGCAGGAACAGCGGCGCAGTCGTCACCTCGGTCATCGCAATATCGCGCACCGTCACATCCTCCAGCACGCCGCCGTCCACCGTCTCCAGCGCCACCCCGCGCGACCGGGTGAAGCGGCACCGCTCGATCCGGATCCGCCGAAACCCGCCATTGCTCTCGGTGCCGAGCTTGATCCGTCCCGTCACCCGGTCACGATCGGGCGCCAGCGCCTGCGTGCGCCGCCGCGTCCCGTCGATCAGCGTACCGCCGTCGAAGCCGGACACCTCGCAATCGCGGATCGTCACATCCTCGCACGGGAGGACACGACCGAGGGCGAAACTGCTCTTCAGGACGATGGCATCGTCGTTGGGCGTGTTCACCCGGCACCGCTCGACCAGCACGTCGGACACGCCGTCGAGGTCGATCCCGTCACGGTTGCTGTCGATCGTCAGGTCGCGCAGCACCATGCCCCGGCACCCGGTCGCGAGGATCGCGAAATGCCCGCCCCGCGCGATCGTCAGCCCCTCGACCCGCACGTCGCGCGCCGCGACCAGCGCGATCGCCTTGTTGCCCAGCCCCTCCATCGCTCGCGCATCGGGTTCCAGCTCGGCGATCTGCGCCGCGCTCATCCCCTGCATCGACAGTGGCCGTTCGCCGGCCTGCTTGCGCCAGCGTGCGCCGGGACCGTCGCGGGTCAGCCCCGCGCCATCGATGCCGCCGGGACCAAGGATCGCCACCCGCGCCACGCCGTCACCGACGATCAGGCTGTTGTGCCAATGGCTGTGCCCGAAGTCCTGATAGAGCTGCTCGCCCCGATCCTCGGGCAGCGCATAGCGCCCGCCGTCGCGCACCGGATCGGCGGCGATGATCGTCGCCCCCCGCTCCAGCACGATCGTCATGTCGCTCTTCAGGAACAGCGTGAAGCAGCGATAGCGCCCGCGCGGCACGATCACCGTGCCGCCGCCCGCCGCCGCATCGATCGCGCGCTGCACCGCCGCCGTGTCGATCGCCCGCCCGTCGCCCACCGCGCCGAACGTCCGCACGTCGTGCGTCTGCGCGCCATGCGCCGGAAAGGGCAGGGCGAGCACCGCTGCCAGCATGGTTCGCCGGGCGATCAATTGCCGTCCGGCCGTTCGTCGCTGCGCGCGCTGCTCGGCACGATCGCGACCTCAGCCGGCAGCGGCGGTCTGGCAGGGTCGAAGCGCGGCGCGGTCACATGCCCGGCCAGATCGGGCAGCGCCCGGATACCCTCCGCCACCCCGCGCGCCAGCAGCCATGCGCCATAGTTGTTGTGATGCGTCCGGTCCTTGCCACCGTCGTTGAACGCCAGTGGGCTGCGCTCCGGCCCCAGCGCCTCGTAAATCGCGACGCTCATCTGGTTGAGGTCGATCACCGGCACCCCCGCCTCGTGCGCCACCGCGCGCACCGCCGCCGGATAGTCGCCCAGACTCGGCTTGATCCGGCCGTTACCATCAAAATTGCGTCGCTCGGGACTGGTGACGAGCACCGGCTTCGCGCCGCGCCGCTTCGCCTCGGCGATATAGGCGTTCAGATAGGCGCGATAGGTCGTGCTCGCCTCGACATAGGTCTGCGGCCACTGTGCTTTCTGGTCGTTATGGCCGAACTGGATGAACAGCCAGTCACCGGGCCTGATCGTCGACAGCACCTTGTCGAGCCGCAACTCGGTCACGAACGATTTCAGCGTCTCGCCGGACTCGGCATGGTTCGCCACCGCGACCTTGTCGTCGAGGAAGGCGGGCAGCATCTGGCCCCAGCTCGCCGCCGGCTCGGCCCGCTGGTCGGTCACGGTGGAGTCGCCGACCAGATATAGGGTCGGGACGCTCGCCGGCGCGATCCGGAGCGTCGACACCGCGCCGTCGCCGAGCAGTTCCAGCGTCAGCCGGTCATCCCAGGTCGGGCTGGCCATCTCGCGCGGTTTCAACCGGACGATCGTGCCGCCCGGTGCATTCTCGGGCGGCGGAGCAAGCCGCGCGGTGCGCGTGTTGACCACGAAACTGCGGGTGACGCGCTTGCCGGCGCCGGTCGCCACCCGGTCGAGCATCAGCCGCCGCGCCTCGGCCTTCACCGTCGTCGTCGCGGCGCGCCGGTCGCCCAGCGTCACCGTCACCTGCCAGTTGCCTTCGGGCAGCGCGACCGAGAAGCGCCGCCCGCCACCCGGTTCATAGCCATAGCCGTCGCGGTAGCCGCGATCACGCTCGACCCGCGTCTCGCCCGGCTGCGCCCGGCCATCGTCCAGCCGATAGGTGACGGGAGTCGCCGGCCCGGCGAGCAGCATTGCCAGCGCGACGATCATTTCGGCACGTCCAGCGCATGCGGTGGCTGGTTATAGGCGGTGTTCTGCCACGCGACGCCCAGACGATAGACCGGATCGTGCATCAGCGTCACCCGCCGGATCATGGTGGGGAAGGGGGTGGCATAGATGCGCAGTTCATTGCTGTCCTCGCTGCGCAGGATCACTTCCTCGCGCCAGTCGCCGAGGATGTCGGCGCTGAGCGCCGGCGTAGATTTGGTGCCGTTGTTCGACGTCGCGCCCTGTGCGTCCAGCAACAGCGTCTCGGTCCCGGTCTTCCAGTCCCATTTGGTGATGCGGTTCTTGTCGAGCAGTTCGCGCAGGGCATCGCCGTCCCAATAGATTGCGAAATTGGCGACGCGCGGCTTGGCGCCGGGGATCACCTGTCCCTTGGCGGTGTAGAGATACGGCGTGCTGGAATTCCAGTTCTCCTCGCCCGGATAGCGCGGGTCGATGTCGGCCGACAGGCCGCGCCCGGTGTCCTTGGTCGCCGGCGTCGTCCACAGGATTTCCCCGGTCCGCGCGTCGAGCATCGCCGACCCGAAGCCGCCATTGCCCGGCACCTCCTCATGCACCCCAAATTTCTCGAGGCCCGGCCGACCCGGGTCGAGATCGCCGAGATGCATCGTGTCGCCGTGGCCGAGCCCTGCGCTCCACAACCCCTTGCCATCGTCGTCGATCGCCATCGATCCATAGACGATCTCGTCGCGGCCATCGCCGTCGACGTCGGCCACCGACAGATTGTGGTTGCCCTGTCCGCCGAACCTCGCATTGCCCGGTGCGGCGCTGTCGAACAGCCAGCGCTGCGTCAGCTTGCCGTTCCGCCAGTCCCACGCCGCGACCGTCGAGCGGGCATAATAGCCGCGCCCGAACACGCCGCTGGGCCGCTGACCGTCGAGATAGGCGACCCCGGCGAGGAACCGGTCGGAGCGATTGCCATAGCCGTCGCCCCAGATCGCGGCGCGCGCCTCCGGCGTGTCGCCGCCGCGCGGCGGCGAATAGGGTGCACTCGCCAGCGCCGCACCGGTACGGCCGTCGAACACGGTGATATACTCGGGGCCGGACAGGATGCGCCCCTGCGTCCGCGCGATCCGGCGGCCGTCGGGCAGGATGGTCGATCCGGTGCGGTCGGCCTGCGGCAGTTCGCCGCCCGTCTCGCGCCAGTCGGCCTTTGCGTCGCCCAGCACCTTGCCGGTGCCGTCGATGGTCCCGTCGGCGGTCTTGACCATGATCTCCGCCCGCCCGTCGCCGTCGAAGTCATAGACCATGAACTGGGTATAGTGCGCGCCCGAGCGGATGTTGCGACCAAGGTCGATCCGCCACAGCCGCTTGCCCTCCAGCGTATAGGCGTCGAGGATCGTCTCGCCGCTGTAACCGCCAAAGGCGTTGTCCTTGGAAATGGTCGGATCCCACTTCAGTACGATCTCGTAGCGCCCGTCGCCGTCCAAGTCGCCGACGCTCGCGTCGTTGGCGGTATAGCCATAGCGCTCGCCGGCGGGCGTCGTCCGGTCGGCCGGCTTGTCGAGCGGGATCGGCAGATAACCCCTGGCCCATACGCCGACGCTGACTGCGCGTTCGCGCCCGCCGATCGTCTCCAGCGTGTAGCGTGCGCCGGGCGTGCCTTGCCGGTCGTGAAAGCTCGATGCGCTGGTCAGGCGCGCGGCGATCGCCCGTCCGTCGCGCAGCAGCCGGAATTCGACACCCGGCCGGTCGGTGGCGAGCAGCCGCCAGCTCACGTGATTGCCGCCATCCGGTGCCGGAACCGCCACCAGCGCCCTGTCGAGTCGTTCGTATTGGCGGCTGGGCTTCACCGGGGCCGCACCCAGCGGCAACGCCACGGTGGCGGCCAGCAGTGCCAGCAATTTGCTACGCATCCTCATCTCTCCCGGTCCTGATGATTTTCCATCATGTGGACATACATATCATATTGCGAAGATTTAGCTTTGCAACGCAAGGATTCGACGTTACCCCTAATGAAGAAATTTGTGTTCGTTCGGCGGTGACGGGGAATACCCACGCACCGGATGGGAATTAAGGAGGGGATTGCATGGCATCGTTCGTCAATATTCGCAGGGCCGGTATTTGCAGCGCAGCTTCCGGCCTCGCGCTGATCGTCGCGCTCGGCAGCGCACCCGCGTGGGCGCAAACGACGTCGCAGGTCGATAATGCGGTAGCGTCGGACGATGTCCGCCAGTCGCCGACCGACGAATTGTCGCAGGAAGCGAGCGAGGCCGAGATCATCGTCACCGGCACCCGCGCCTCGCTGCAATCGGCCAACGCCCGCAAGAAGAACGCCGACACCGTCGTCGACTCGATCGTGGCGGAGGACATCGCCAGCTTCCCCGACAAGAACGTCGGCGAGGCACTCGCCCGGGTAACGGGTGTCCAGTTGCAGCGCGACTTCGGCGAAGGCTCGCAGATTTCGATCCGCGGCGTCGAGCCCGACCTCAACCGTATCGAGATCAACGGCGTCAGCCAGCAATCGCCCGGCGGCGGGCGCAGCGGCGACTTCCGCGAACTGGCGGTCGAACTGGTCAAGTCGATCGATGTGTACAAGGGCTATACCGTCGACCTGACCGAAGGTGGCATCGGCGGCACCGTGCGCGTCGAGACGCGCCGTCCGCTCGAACTCACCAAGCCGCTGTTCAGCGTGAAGGGCGAGGCGCAGCGCCTCAACCTCACCCAGAAATGGCGTCCGCGCTTCAACCTGACGGCGGGTCGCTCGGACCTGCTCGACGGGCGGCTGGGCGTGCTGTTCAACGTGACGCACAGCGTCGTCGACACGCGCGGCGATTCGGTCGCCAACACCAACTGGCAGCGGTATCTCGATTTCGACCGGTCGACCGAAAAGACCGTCGCCGATCCGGCCTATGCCAATTTCGGCAGCTATGAGAGCTGCGCCGGTACGACCGGCACGACGGCGGCGCTGGCGACCGCCAACCGGCTCGCCTGCGAAACCCAGTTCTTCGACTGGTCGCCGGGGTCGGTCCGCTATCGCAACAACGAACGCACCGATGCGCGCACCACGCTCGACTTCCAGGCGCAGGTGCAGTTGGCCGACAATTTCTCGGCATGGGGTCAGGTCACGCTCAACTATCGTAACCAGAACCTGCGCGACACCAACTATGCCGTGAACATGGGCGGTGGTCTGAGCAACGCCGGAGTGCAGAGCAGCACGCCCGACATTACCCGCTATAATCTCGACGCGGCACTGGCCAACAATGCCGCCGGTGGTGTCTCGCGCGCACGTCCCACCCAGTCGTTCGTGACGACCGAGGGGCATGTGCTGACGAGCTGGACGACTGCGCTGAACGCCGGCACGCCCACGGGTAGCGGCGTCGTCCTCAATTCGGGTGGAGCCAGCAACATCGTCGGCGTGCAGCGCCGCGACTTCAGCTACGACGAGAATACGCGCTATTACCAGACCGGGTTCAAATGGGACCTCGACCGGATGAAGATGGTGTTCCTCGCCTCGCGCGCCGAGGGCAACCGGGTGAACGAAACCAATCTCGTGTCGATCACAACCGGCGTTTCGGGGATTTCGGTCGACCGTCGCAATGCCGAGGGTCTGCCGATCCTGTCGTTCCCCACCGGGTTCGATCCGGCGAATATCGCGTCCTATGCCGACGCCACGCGGCGCGGTGCCAACGGGCAGTTGCTCGTCCAGTCGGGGCCGAACGTCCAGTATCGCCCTAGCCAGAACGACTCGTCCGAAGACCAGTTGAAGCTCGACGTCGACTATGATCTCGACTGGGGTTTCCTGAAGAGCATCAAGTTCGGCGGCCAGTATCGCAGCCAGGACCTCGTCGCCTACAATGCCGGCGGCGCGCGTCTGCTCTCGCCGGCGGTCATCGCCGTTCCGGCGGCGGGCATCGTCGCGCGGCCTGCGGTGTTCCAGTATAACAACAACGTGTCGCTCACCACGGTGATCGGTTCGCCGCCGGCGACCGGTCCCGCGGCCGGCGTCACCTACTTCACCCCGGCGCAGTATCAGGAGTTCCTGGCGGTCAACGGCGGCGTTACTGGCGGTGCCCCGCTGTTCGGCGGGATCAAGGCAGTCGACGGCGCACCGACCCGGCTGGCGCAGCCATTGTTCGATTTCGCTAACCTCTCTCGATATTACGACTTGTCCGGCTTCAACCAGAGCCGGGTGCGCGAGGCGGATGGGCTGCCGCAGATTCCGGGCTACATCATCAATGAAAAGATCGTGGCCGGGTATCTACGTGCAAATTTCGGGACGCAGGTGTTCGGCATGAACCTGACCGGCAACGCCGGCATGCGCTACACCTACACCCGCGACGATTCGACCAGCAGCAATACCCGACGCGAGAGCCGGGTACGGCCGGGTACTGGGGTGCCGGGCATCCCGGCGGTGATCGAGGTCGCCACGGTCGCGGTGCAGGAGGTGACCCTGTCGAACGATTATCACGACTGGTTGCCCGCCGCGAACCTGTCGCTTGAAGTGCAGCCCAACCTGTTCGTGCGCGCCACCTATGCCAAGAACCTCGCGCGTCCTCGGCCGAGCGACCTGTCGCCAACGGTAAATTGCGTGATTGACGTTGCCGACACCCTTGCTGGCGAAGACACTTGTTCGGCAGGCAACCCGAACCTCAAGCCCTATCGCGCCGATCAGTACGACCTGAACGCCGCATGGTATCCGAACGCCGACACTGTCGTCAGCATCGGCTATTACTACAAGGACATCAAAAGCTTCGTCTTGCCAGCGCAGACGATTGCCGGCGTCGATCTGTTCGGTGACGGCGTGCTGTATACCGTTCGCCAGCCGACCAACGGCTTTGGTGCGAAGCTGGACGGGTTCGAGGTCAGCGCCTCGACCGCTTTCACCTTCCTGCCGGCACCGTTCGACGGGTTCGGGATCAACGGCAACTTCACCTATAGCCGCGCCCTGAACAGTTCGCTGACCAACGTCGCGACCGGCGAACCGCTCGACGCTTTCCCGGGCCTGTCGAAGTATACGTACAATGGCAGCGTTTTCTACGACAAGGACTGGCTGAACGCGCGTGTCAGCTACAACAAGCGCAGCGACTATCTCCAGACCGCTGCCGAAGGTTCCGTCAGCAACAACCCGGTCTTCCGTCGCGGCGAAACCTATGTCGATGCCAAGGTACAGTTCCGCATTACGCCACAGTACAGCATCTTCTTCGAAGCGCTGAACCTGACCAATGAACTTGCCCGCTCGTACATCGATGACGCCCGCGCCATCGAATACAGCGATTTCGGCCGCCGCATCTTCGTCGGCGCGCAGTTCAAGCTGTGATGCGGCGGACCGGTCGCCCCGTGCTGCGGCGCGACCGGTCCCCATCGCGATCTACTCCCCCCTGTGCCCGGCTGCCGCGATGGTGGTCGGGCATCATTTTGTTCGCGCTCGGCGGCTGTATCCATACACCGGTCGCAAGCGACTGGACGGTCGAGGCGCACGATCCCGCCGCCCCCGTCGGCTTTGCGTCCGGCACGATCGACATCGATACCGCCAAGGGGCTGACGCTGTGGTACGACCGGCGGCTGGACGCGCCGGTGCGGATCACGTTCGAGGCGATGGCGGTGTCGGCCGGCGGACCGAACGATCAGGTGAGCGACCTCAATGCCTTCTGGATGGCGAGCGACCCGGCGGTGCCCGATGAATCGGTGTTCGCCGCGAAGCGCAGCGGCAGGTTCGAGGACTATGACACGCTCGCGACCTATTATGTCGGGATCGGCGGCAACCGCAACACGACGACGCGGATGCGCCGCTATACCGCGCGCGCCGGCGATCGGCCGCTGTTGCCCGAGCATGACCGCGCCGATCCCGCCGCGCTGCTCGCCGCCAACCGCTGGACGCGCATTGCCCTGATCGCGCGCGACGGACAGGTCGCGGTCGAACGCGACGGCAAGCGGCTGTTCGCCATGACCGATGCCGAACCTTACCGATCGGGCTGGTTCGGCATCCGCACCACCCAGAGCCATTTGCGCATCCGCCGGTTGCGCATCACCCGATTCTGACCATCAGGAGAACCGCGATGCGGATGACCCGCCGTAGCCTGCTCGGGGCCACGATCCTTGCCGCCGCCACCGCCCGCAGCCTGCCGGCATTCGCCGCGCCACGCGCTGTTTCCCGTCCGGTCGGCGCGCATTGGGTGGAGGGCACCGCACCCGCCACCCATGCCGGCCAGACGTTCGGGCTGGCCTGGCCCCAAGGGACGCTGAACCGTCGGCGGTCGCTGGCGGTGCGCGATGCCGGTGGTCGGGCGGTTCCGGCGCAAAGCTGGGTGACGGCGACGTGGCCCGATGGCTCGGTCAAATGGACCGCGCACGCGCTGCCCGCCGACGTCATGCCGGGTGCGACGCTGACCGTGGCCCCCGGCACCGCGCCGGCGCCGGCCGCCCCGGTCCGCGTCGAGGAACGCGCCGACGCGGTCGTCATCACCAGCGGCGATCTTCGTTGGCACATTCCGCGCAGCGGTGACGCCGTCGTACGGCAGGCCGCCTATGGCGAGCGTGTCGTCCTGCGCGACGTGTCGCTGGTGGGTGAGGTGCGGCAGGGTTCGCCCGAAGGCCCACGGGTCCCGCTGAACGGCCGGATCGAGCGCGTCACCGTCGAGCAGCAAGGGCCGGTTCGCGCGGTGGTGAAGGTTGAGGGACGACATGTTGCGGGCGACCGGACGATGCTGCCGTTCGTCGTGCGCCTGTACGCCTATGCCGGGTCGCCCGGCCTGCGGATCGTCCACAGCTTCATCCATGACGTCGATCCGGCGCAATGGTTCGTCTCGGGGTTGGGGGTTCGTGGCAGCGTGCCGATGGCCGCGCCGCTCCACGACCGCCACGTCCGTCTCGCCCTGGCCGACGATGCGATGTTCGTCGAGGCGGTTCGCCCGCTGACCGGCCTGCGCCGCGATCCGGGCGAGGCGACCCGTAGCGCGCAGATCGCGGGCAAGGCTACGCCGCCGCTGGCCGACATGGCCAAACCGGTCGGCGAGTTGATCGAGCGCATTCCGGCGTGGGGTGACCTATCGCTAGCGCAACTGTCCGCTGGCGGCTTCACGGTGCGCAAGCGGACCGCGCCCGGCCATGCGTGGATCGATGCCGCCGAGGGCAAGCGCGCGCCGGGCTTCGGCTATGTCGGCAGTCCGGCGGGCGGGGCGGCGATCGCCTCGCGCTGGTTCTGGGAACGGCATCCGAGCGAGATCGCGATCGGCGGCGCGGCCGGCGACGCCGCCGACCTGACATTGTGGCTCTGGTCGCCGCAGGCTCCGGCGATGGACCTGCGCCCCTATCGCGGGGTGATGGGCATGGAGGCGTTCGCCGCCCAGAACGAGGGGCTGGCCGTCACCTATGAGGATTACGAACCCGGTTGGGACAGCGCGACCGGCATCGCCCGCACCAGCGAGCTGATGCTCTGGGCCTTTCCCGAAACGCCCGCGACCGATCGGTTGCAGGCGCTCGCCAATCTCGCTGCCAGCCCGCCGCAACTCGTCGCCGATGCGGATGACCTTCACGACGCCCAAGTGTTCGGCCGCTGGAGCCTGCCCGATCGCTCGACGCCCAACCGTGTCGCGATCGAGGACCAGCTCACCAACCTCGTCGACTTCTATGCCGGCGAGGTCGAGCGGCGCCATTGGTACGGCTTCTGGAACCACGGCGACGTGATGCACAGCTACGACACCGACCGGCATCAGTGGCGCTACGACATCGGCGGTTTCGCATGGGCCAACAGCGAATTGTCGCCCGACTTGTGGCTGTGGATGCAGGCGCTGCGTACCGGCGGCGGGCAGGCGTACCGGCTGGCCGAAGCGATGACGCGCCACACTGGCGAGGTCGACGTCTATCACACCGGCCGCTTCAAGGGCATGGGCACGCGCCACGGCGTCCAGCATTGGAGCGACAGTTCCAAACAGCCGCGCGTCAGCAACGCCGCCTATCGCCGCATCTATTATTATCTGACCGCCGACGAGCGCGTCGGCGACCTGATGCGCGACCTGCTCGAATCGGACCGGACGCTCACCAAGGTCGAGATCGGCCGCAAGGTGCCGGGCGGTGTGAAACAGGTCCTGCCCGCCGGTACGATCGAGATGTCGTTCGGCACCGTCTGGTGCTCGCTTGCCGCCGCCTGGCTGACCGAATGGGAGCGCACCGCCGAGCGCCGCTGGCGCGATCGCTTGATCGCGGGCATGGACAGCATCGGCCGGCTGAAGAATGGCTGGATCGCCGGCCGCGCCCCCTACGACCTCGCCAGCGGCCGCTTCGTGGGGCCGGGGGACAAAGTGTCACTGTCGCACCTCAATTCGGTGTTCGGCGCGGTCGAGATCAATGCCGAACTGCTGCAACTGCTAGACGTGCCGCGGTATCGCGGGGCGTGGCTGGACTATTGCCGCTATTACAATGCGCCGCGTGCGGAGTTCGAGGCGCGCTA
This sequence comes from Sphingomonas sp. Leaf25, assembly GCF_001421635.1. Classification (NCBI taxonomy): domain Bacteria; kingdom Pseudomonadati; phylum Pseudomonadota; class Alphaproteobacteria; order Sphingomonadales; family Sphingomonadaceae; genus Sphingomonas; species Sphingomonas sp. Leaf25. The sequence goes on along the minus strand of NZ_LMKU01000003.1, from coordinate 21,996 downwards.
TGGCCCGCGCCGAGGTTCAGAGAATCTGGGCGAGGCGCATTCGCGGCTGACCGCGTTCGTCGCGCACGAAACCGGCGATGCGGGTCTGGCGAGTCGTGCCGCGAGCGAATTCTACGGCGGCCGCGCCGGCCTCGGCGTCGCGCCCGGCGATCCCCGGCGGACGCTACCCGGCGGAGTCGTCGAATGGCCCGGAGTCAGCACCAACGCCGCGTCGCAATGGGGGTTGGCCGCGATCGAGAACCTCGCGCTGATCCCCGCGGCGATCGACGCCGGGCGGCTGCGCGGCAGGCGGAGCGGGGCGGCGGAATAGCCGAAGCGCTCCGTTCATCCTGCGTCCATCGATGTCGCACCATTCAGGCCCGTTGCAGCGGCGTTGTGCGCATGCTAACGGCCCGCCCCTGAACCATTGGGACGCGGTCGCCATGACCAATATCGTTGCCACTCCGGCGCGGTCCCCGCGCTCGTGAACTCTACCGCAGAGGCTTCGCCGCAAGCCGTCGATCTCACCGCCGAACCGGTCGGCCACCATGGCCCGCGCCAGTCGATCACGAAGCTTGCCTTCGGGGCGATCGGTGTCGTCTATGGCGACATCGGCACCTCGCCGCTGTACGCGATGAAGGAGACGTTCGTCGGCCACCACCGGTTGCCGGTCGATCAGATCAACATCTTCGGCGTCGTCAGCCTTGTCTTCTGGTCGTTGATGCTGATCGTGACGTTGAAATACGTCTTCGTCATCATGCGCGCCGACAACAACGGCGAGGGCGGCAGTCTCGCGCTGCTCGCGCTGATCCAGCGCAAGAGCGGCGGCGGGCGCTGGACCGCCAGCCTGATCGTGCTGGGCGTGCTGGCGACCGCGCTGTTCTTCGGCGACTGCATGATTACGCCCGCCATGTCGGTGCTGTCGGCGGTCGAGGGGCTGGCGACCGTCGATCAGCGCTTCGATGCGTTCGTCATTCCGATCGCGGTGGTCATCATGATCGGGCTGTTCTGGTTGCAGTCGGTCGGCACCGCCAGCGTCGGTCGGCTGTTCGGGCCGATCATGGTCGTCTATTTCGCGACGCTGACCGGGCTTGGCATCCTCAACATCCTCGAACGGCCCGAAGTGTTCCAGGCGCTGAACCCGATCTGGGCGATCCGCTTCTTCCAGCAGGACGGCGTCCTCGCCTTTCTGGCGCTGGGCTCGGTCGTGCTGGCGGTGACCGGGGCGGAGGCGCTCTATGCCGACATGGGCCATTTCGGTCGGCGGCCGATCCAGGTCGCGTGGTTCTACCTCGTGTTCCCCGCACTGATGATTAACTATCTGGGGCAGGGGGCGCTGCTGCTCAACAACCCGAGTGCCGCCGAAAATCCGTTCTTCTTCATGGCGTCTGAGGATTTCCGCCTGCCGCTCGTCATCCTCGCCACGCTGGCGACGGTCATCGCCAGCCAGGCGGTGATTACCGGCGCATTCTCGGTGGTGCAGCAGGCGGTGCAACTCGGGCTGATGCCGCGCCTGCGCATCGAACATACCAGCGCCGATGCGGCGGGGCAGATCTACATCCCGTCGGTCAACTGGGCGCTGCTCGTCATGGTGCTGCTGCTGATCTTCGGCTTTCAGGAATCGTCGAACCTTGCCGCTGCGTATGGCATCGCCGTCACCGGCACGATGTTCATCAGCACCTGCATGATCGGCGTCCTGTTCCGCCGTGTGTGGAACTGGCCGGCGGTGGCGGCGGGGGCGTTCGTGTTCCTGTTCCTGTGCATCGACGGTGCCTATTTCGCGTCGAACCTGACCAAGGTGCCCGATGGCGGCTGGTTCCCGCTGCTGGTCGGCATCATCGTGTTCGTGCTGCTGACGACCTGGGCCAAGGGCCGCAAGCTGATGATCGAGCGGATGCGCGAGGCGGCGATGCCGATCAAGGTGTTCATCCAGTCGGCCGCCAACTCCGCCACCCGCGTTCCCGGCACGGCGGTATTCATGACGTCGACGCCCGAAGGGGTGCCGCACGCGCTGCTCCACAATCTGAAGCACAATAAGGTGCTGCACGACCGGGTCGTCCTGCTGACCGTCAAGATCGCCGACACCCCCTATGTCGACCCGGTCGTGCGGACCAAGAACGAGGATCTGGGGCAGGGCTTCCACCGCATGATTCTGAAGTTCGGCTTCATGCAGGACCCCGACGTGCCGGGCGCGCTGAAGGAAGTCGGCTGTTGCGGCGGCGATTTCCGGATGATGGACACCAGCTTCTTCCTCGCACGGCAGACGTTGCTGCCCTCGTCGCGGCCGGGGATGATGATCTGGCGCGAGAAGCTGTTCGCGTGGATGCTCCAGAATTCGGAAAGCGCGATGGAGTTCTTCCGCCTGCCGACCAACCGCGTCGTCGAACTCGGCAGTCAGGTGGAGATTTGACCGGCGGTCCGGCCCCGATCATCGTCACCGCGCTGTTCGCGCCCGAGGATCAGGCATGGTTCGACACGCAGCGCCGTGCGTATTTTCCCCCCGAGCGCAACGTGCTCGCCGCGCACTGCACGATGTTTCATCACCTCGCCCCCGAACTGGGAGCGGAGTTGAAACAGCGGCTCAATGCGGCGACACGGGGGCAGGGGGCACCGCAGGCACGGGTCGGCGGACTCCTGAACCTTGGTCGTGGCGTCGCCTATCGCATCGAAGCACCCGAACTGGAGGCGATCCGTGCGGACATCGCCGATGCGTTCGCGACGATGCTGGTGCCGCAGGACAAGGCCGGCTGGCGGCCGCATGTCACCATCCAGAACAAGGTCGAACCCGCCGATGCCAAGGCGCTCCTTGCCCGTCTGAACGCCGGTTTCGCGCCCCGTCCGGTTCGGATCGCCGGTCTGGCGAGCTGGTGGTATCGTGGCGGACCATGGGAAGCGCTTTCCCGGCATATGTTCGCTTGACGGCCACGATTCGCGTTCGTATAGGGCCGCCTCCCCGAACGGGGATGCGTGGGGCGAAGTAGCTCAGTTGGTTAGAGCACGGGAATCATAATCCTGGGGTCGGGGGTTCAAATCCCTCCTTCGCTACCACCCGCGACAGTCCGATAGCCGACGTCGCCATGCGCCAAGCGCCATCCACATCCTTCGCTGATTAATGTGACATTCACCGATTTTTTGGTAGAACATAATCCTCTGTCGTTCGTTGGCTTCAAAACAGAATAATATAACGAGAGGATGGACTGTCATGGCCAAAGTCGCTGGCGCCTCCGCCCGTCATCGCCTGTCGGGTATCGATCGGGTTCCCAATCCCACAGGCCTGTTGCTTTGCATGGCGGTCGCGGTGCCGATCTGGGTGGGAATCCTCGCGCTGATCTTCTGATGCGTCGGGCACGACGCCTTGCTGCGACGGCTCGATCCCCCATGTTGCGTTCGACAGCGCGTTCGTCCTAGACGGCGCGATCAATCGAACGGAACAGAACGTCATGGCCGCTACCCACACCACCCGCATGCTCGTCCTCGGATCGGGACCGGCAGGGCTTTCCGCCGCCATCTATGGCGCGCGCGCGGGAATGGAGCCGATCGTGGTGCAGGGCATCCAGCCTGGCGGCCAGTTGATGACGACCACCGACGTCGAGAACTACCCCGGCTTTCGCGAGGTGGTGCAGGGGCCGTGGCTGATGGGCGAGATGCAGGCACAGGCCGAGCATGTCGGCACCCGGATGATGTGGGACACGATCGTCGATGTCGACGTGACCAACCGTCCGTTTCGCCTGACCGGCGACAGCGGCGATGTGTATGAGGGCGAGGTCCTGGTGATCGCCACCGGCGCACAGGCGCGCTGGCTGGGCCTCGACAGCGAGGAGTTGTTGAAGGGCAAGGGCGTGTCGGCCTGCGCGACCTGCGACGGCTTCTTCTATCGCGGCAAGAAGGTCGCGGTGATCGGCGGCGGCAATACGGCGGTCGAGGAAGCGCTCTATCTCACCAACCACAGCGACGACGTGACGATCATCCATCGTCGCGACAGTTTCCGCGCCGAACGCATCCTGCAACAGCGTCTGTTCGCCAGCGACAAGATCAGCGTGCTGTGGAACAAGCAGGTCGAGCGGTTCGTCGGCGGCGGCACCCCGCACGGCCTCGTCGCGATCGAGTTGAAGGACACCGTGACCGGTGAGCTATCGACGCTGGAGGTCGACGGCGGCTTCGTCGCGATCGGCCACCATCCGGCGACCGAGCTGTTCCGGGGTCATATCGCGCTCGACGACGACGGCTATATCGCGGTCGAAACCGGATCGACCCGCACCAGCGTGCCCGGCGTCTTCGCCTGCGGCGACGTGATGGACAAGGTCTATCGTCAGGCGGTGACGGCAGCCGGGACCGGCTGCATGGCCGCGCTCGACGCCGAACGCTTCCTGCAGGCCGCCGAATTCGCCGATCTGGCCGAAGCTGCCGAATAACTGGCGCCCGTTCCGCCCTTGCGTCGTTAGGGACGCAAGGGCGGCGGGCTCAGCGTAGCGCCGCCAGCATTTGCTCGCGCAGCCATGCCCCGTCACCGTCGCGTCCGAAGCTGTGGCTGGCGGTCGGCCGCGATACGACCGGTACTTGCCGCGACAGGCGTTCGCCGCGCCATTCGCTGGCAAAGGCGATGGCGGTATTGTCGCCCTCGGCCAGCAGGATGCGCGTCGGCGTCCCCTGCTTTAGTCCGGCGACGAACGCGGCCATCAGCGGCGACCGCTCGTGCTTCGTGGCGATGATCTTGCGAACCCCGCCGATGACTCCGCGCAGGTCGACCCCGCCGCGGACCAGCCGTAACCATTCGGCGGGCGACCGCAGCCGCTCGCCATAGCGTGCCCGGATCACGGCGGCGGGCGGCAGCTCGTCGATCGGCTCGATGATCCACGGGTTCGCGAGCAGCAACGCATCGATCCCCGCGGCCTCATGGAACAGCGCCAGCGCGGTCGCCGCATCGCAATTACCGAAGGCGACGACCCGCCCGACCCCCGCCTGCGTACGAAAGGCAGCGGCGGCAGCGGCAATATCGGGTCCGCTCGACCGGAAGCCGAGGTTGATCCCGCCTGACTCCCCGATCCCGCGCCGGTCGAAGCGAAACACCGGAAAGCCTTGCGCAGCGATCGCGGCGGCGGCGAGCGCCATGCCGCGATGCGCGCCGATGCGCAGCTCGTTGCCGCCCGAGACGATCAACAGCCCGGTGTCGCCCGCCGCCTCGTCCAGCGTCGCGCCCAGCGTCTCGCCCATGCAGGGGAACGTCAGATGCCGGCGCATGCACGGCTCCATGCGGCGAGGTCTTCGGCAAGTTCCTCGGCCAGCACCCGGTCGTCGCCGGGTTCGGCCCGCCGCCACAACGGCGCGGCGTCGATCCGCAGGTCGGCGGGCGCCGGATCGGTGCCCAGCCTGACTACCCGTACCGGATGCGTCACGGCCGGCACGGCGGCGCCCAGTGCGTCGAGCAGGGGCCGGGCGATGCGGTTGCCGCTCAGCATCGCCACCGCCTCGCCGCTGTCGGCCTCGCCCGCCGCCTTCGCTACGCGGTGCAATTCGCGGACCAGCCGCGCGCCGGGCTGTGGGCTCAACTGCCACCGCCCGGCGACGTCGGCCTCGCCATCGATCAGCGCGCCGCCCCGGATCGATGCGGCGATCACCGGTCGCCCGGACGTCGCGCAGGCGGCGGCGAAGGCGGCGCGCCAGTCCGACAGGCTCGCCGCCTCGGTCGGGATCAGGCTATCGCCCTGTCCGGGCAGATCGGGCAGCATCGATCCGACGCCACGCTCGGCCAGCGCGCGCAGCAGACCGACCGCGAAGGTCCGCGTCCGGTTCGCTTCCTCGAACGGGGGCAGCGCCAGCGCCACGACCGGGCCGTCCGCCGGGCCGAAGCGCCACAGCGCTTCCTGCCCCCCGGCCCAGTCGTAGCGGTCGATCAAACGAGCGCCTTGCCGCTGGCGAAATGGACCAGCGAGCCGAAGCTTTCCATCGTGTCACCGTCGATGTCGTCGTCTTCGATCAGGATGCCGAGCCGGTCTTCCAGTTCGGTGAGCACACCCGCCACCGCCATCGAATCCAGTTCGGGCAGCGCGCCGAACAACGGCGTATCGTCGCGGAACGCGGCGACCCGATCGTCCGACAGGCCCAGCACGTCGCGCAATACCGCCCGCACGGTGGTCTCGATCTCGGTCTTGCCCTCTGGAACCACGCATACCCCCTGTCGCCGGCCTGTCCGCCGGACCGTTTCGGCGGATGTACGCGCAAGCCCGTGCGCTGCCAAGCCACGCGCTGGTACAGCCCGTCCCGAACGGGTAAAGGCGGGCGATGCCGTCGCCCGATCCCGTTCCGCTGCCGATCGACATGCTCCCGTTGCGCGGGCAGCCGGACGCGGCCGCGATCCGCGACCGGGACGGGACGCTCGATTATGCCGGCTTGGAGGACCGCGTCGCCCGCATCGCCGGCGGGCTGCGGGTACGGGGCCTGCGTCCCGGCGACCGGGTCGCGACGTGGCTTCCCAAGACGCGGTTGGCCTGCGTCCTGCCGCTGGCGGTGGCACGGGCCGGACTGGTTCACGTACCCGTTAACCCCGCGCTCAAGCGGGCGCAGGTCGCGCATATCCTTGGCGACAGCGGCGCGGCGCTGCTGCTGACCCAGCCGGGGCGCGCGGCGACACTGGCCGATGGCGACGTGCCCGATGGTTGCGCGGTCATCGTCGAGCCTCCCGAGGGCGATGCGATTGATGCCGATCCGGCGCGCGACTGTCATGCGCTGGCCGCGATCCTCTATACCTCGGGCTCGACCGGGCGGCCCAAGGGGGTGATGCTCAGCCACGCGAATTTGTGGCTCGGCGCGATTTCGGTCGCGCACTATCTGCGCCTGACGCCGGACGACCGGGTGCTGGCGGTGCTGCCGCTCAGCTTCGACTATGGCCAGAACCAGTTGTTCTCGACATGGGCGGCGGGCGGCAGCGTCGTCCCGCTCGATTATCTGACCGCGCGGGATGTGGTGAAGGCGGTCGAGCGCTTCGACATCACCACGCTGGCCGGCGTGCCGCCGCTATGGACCCAGTTGATCGAGACGAGATGGGACGACGCGGTCGCCGGCCGGCTGCGGCTGCTGACCAATTCGGGGGGGGCGCTGACCGCTTCCCTTGTCCGGGCGTTGCGCGGCCGGTTCCCGGTGGCCGATCTCTACGCGATGTACGGCCTGACCGAAGCATTCCGCTCGACCTGGCTCGATCCGGCGCTGATCGATGCCAACCCCGACGCGATCGGCCGCGCGATCCCGTTCGCCGAGGTCGCCGTCGTTCGCCCCGACGGCAGCCGCGCCGCGACGGGGGAGGCGGGCGAGCTGGTCCATGCCGGGCCGCTGGTCGCGCAGGGATATTGGCGGGATGCGCCACGCACCGCGCAGCGCTTCCGCCCCGCGCCCGACTGGATGGAAAGCGGCGGCACCGCGGTCTGGTCGGGGGACAGCGTGGCGCAAGGGAGCGACGGCTTGCTGCGCTTCGTCGGGCGCGCCGACGAGATGATAAAGGTCGCCGGCAACCGCATCAGCCCGACCGAGATCGAGGAAGCGGTGCTGGCGGGCAGCGAAGTGGCGGAGGCGGTGGCGATCGGCGTGCCCGATCCCCGGCAGGGGCAGGCGATCACCGTCGTCGCCCGCGCGCTGGTCGCCGATGCCGAGGACCGTGTCCGCACCCGCCTGCGCCGCGACCTGCCGATGTTCCAGCAGCCGGCGCGTTATATCTGGATCGACACCATGCCGCGCAACGCCAATGGCAAGCTCGATCGCTCGGGCCTGCGCGCGCTTGTGCTGGAGCGCGACGCATGAAGCCTGTCGGACCGATCCCGCCGGTCTTTGCCGGACAGCGCCGGTTGCAGGTCGGCGGAGTCGACTTCGCCGAGCTGCTGGCGCGGGCCGGCGACACGCCCGCGTTCCTGTACGACGGTGCGGCGATCGCCGGTCGGGTCGCGGCCTTGCGCGCCGCGCTGCCGCCGTCGGTCGGCATTCATTATGCGATCAAGGCCAATCCGCATGCCGATGTGCTGGCGCTGATCGCACCGCTGGTCGACGGCCTCGATGTCGCCTCGGGCGGCGAACTGGCCAAGGCGATTGCGGTCAAGCCGGCGCGGGCGGTCAGCTTCGCAGGACCCGGCAAGCGCGACGACGAACTGGCCGCGACGTTGGAGGCCAGCGCCACGCTGCACGCGGAATCGGAGGGCGAGGTGGAGCGCACGCTTGCCATCGCCGATCGCCTGGGACTGACCCCGCGCATCGCGGTGCGGGTGAACCCCGATTTCGAACTGCGCGGATCAGGCATGCGGATGGGCGGGCGCGCGTCGCCGTTCGGCGTCGATGCCGCGCGCGTGCCGACCCTCGTCCGCCATATCGTCGCGGCCGGCGCGGACTGGCACGGCTTCCACATCTTTGCCGGATCGCAGACGCTCGACACCGCCGCGCTGATCGAGACGCAGGCGGCCACCGTCACGCTCGCCGCGCGCCTGTCGGACGCGGCCGGCTATGCCCCGGCGTTCGTCAATCTGGGCGGCGGTTTCGGCATCCCCTATTTCCCTGGCGATACGCCGATCGACGTCACCGCGATCGGTGTCGCGTTGGGCGATACGCTCGCCGCTCGCGACCCGATCCTCTCTGAAACCGGCTTCGCGATCGAACTCGGCCGGTATCTGGTGGGCGAGGCGGGGGTCTACTGCACCCGTGTCGTCGACGTGAAGCGCAGCGGCGACGAATGGTTCGTCGTCGTCGATGGCGGATTGCATCACCAACTGGCCGCCAGCGGAAATTTCGGCACGGTGGTACGCCGAAACTATCCGGTCGCGCTGGCCGACCGGATGAATGCCGACCCGGCAATCACCGCGTCGGTCGTGGGCTGCCTCTGCACCCCGCTCGACCGCCTTGCCGACCGGATCGCCTTGCCTGCGGTATCGGTCGGCGACACCATCGCGATCTTTCAGGCGGGAGCCTATGGCGCGACCGCCAGCCCGCAGGCGTTTCTCGGCCACCCCCCGGCGCGCGAACTGCTGGTCTGAACGTACCCAACCGTCCCGATCCGGGGCAGGGCGGTTGCGGCGCTACGCAAGGCAACCCTATCTTTACCCCTTAACCTTCATGGTCGTTGGCAGTCCCGCGTCAGGTCGCTCCTGCGGTCGCGCTTGTTTGGATGAGGTATGGTATGCGCGGTAAGCGGCAATTGGGGTTTGGGGTCTGCATCGCGGCGCTGCTGGGTGGCTGCTCCGGCGGCGCGCGTCCCGAACTGCCCCCGGCACCGTTCGTTCAGGCGCGCGAGGCGCCGGGCGAGGATTATGTCATCGGTCCGCTCGACCAGCTCAACATCTTCGTGTGGCGCAATCCCGAATTGTCGGCGAAGGTCCAGGTCCGCCCCGACGGCCGCATCACCACGCCGCTCATCAACGACATGCCCGCCACCGGCAAGACACCGGCGATGCTGGCCGACGACCTGAAGCTGGCACTGGGCGAATATATCAAGGACCCGCTCGTCTCGGTCATCGTCGAGAATTTTTCGGGCACGTTCAGTCAGCAGGTGCGCGTGGTCGGCGCGACCGAAAAGCCCGCCTCGATCCCCTATCGCGCGAACATGACGCTGCTCGACGCGATGATCTCGGTCGGGGGGTTGAGCGAATTCGCCGCCGGCAATCGCGCGCGCCTCGTCCGCTACGATCGCGCTTCGGGCCAGCAGTCGGAATTTGGTCTCCGCATCTCCAGCCTGCTCAAGAACGGCGATTCGAGCGCGAACGTGCGGTTGCAGCCGGGCGACGTCATCATCATTCCCGAGAGCATGTTCTGAGATGGACGGGCTGTACGACGAACTGCGGCTGTCGCTGCACGCGATCTGGCAGCGACGCTGGATCGCGTTGGCCATCGCGTGGGTGGTGTGCCTCGGCGGCTGGCTGGCGGTCAGCCAGATTCCGAACAGCTATCAATCGACCGCGCGCGTGCTGGTGCAGATGCGCCAGGTGCTGCCCGGTGCCGAGGCGCAGGTCGCGCAGAACGAACAGGCCAAGGACATCGACCGCGTTCGCCAGACGCTGACCTCGGCGGTCAATCTCGAAAAGGTCGTACGCGGCACGTCGATGGCCGACAGCGTGTCGAGCGACGCCGATGTCGCCGATCGCGTCGCCTCGCTCCAGAACGCGATCAAGCTGACCGCGCAGCAGGACAATCTGTTCGAGATTTCGGCGACCTCGGGCAGCCCGAAGCTGGCGCGCGAGATCGTCCAGAAGATGATCGACATCTTCGTCGAGGATAACCTCAGCAGCGATCGCGACGCGACCAGCCAGTCGCTCCGCTTCCTCGATCAGCAGATCGCGCAGCGCCAGAAGCAGCTTGCCGATGCGGAAAGCCGGCGGCAGGCGTTCGAGCAGCAATATATGGCGCTGCTGCCCGGCACCGGATCGGTCGACGACCGCATGTCGAGCGCGCGCGAGCAACTGGCGCAGATCGAGGGCGATCTTGCCGCCGCGCAATCGAGCCTGAACGCCGCCAACGCGCAGATGGCGGGCACGGCGGCGACGCTGCCGGGCACGGCGGGTTCGGCCATCGCCGGGCCGGCGCGTGCGCGGCTGAGCGCGATCGAGGGGCAGATCGCCGAGGGGCGTAGCCGGGGCTGGACCGACTCGCACCCCGACATGGTCGCGCTCAACCGCCAGCTCGCCAGCGCGCGTGGCGCCGCGCGGAGCGAAGGCACCAGCGTCAGCGGCGGGACGGCGGCATCGCCCAACCCGCTCTACCTGCAATTGCGCGCCGCGCAGGCCGAACGGCAGGCGCGCGTCGCCGAACTCAACCAGCGCAAGAGCCTGATCGACGGACAGTTGAACGCGCTGCAATCGCGCATCGCCGCCGATCCGCAGGCAGCGGCGCAGCAGTCGCAGCTCGATCGCGACATCGCCTCGCTCAAGACGCAGTACGATACGCTGTTCCAGAACCGCGAACAGGTTCGCCTGCAAAGCAGCGTGCAGACCGATACCGATGCGGTGAAGTTCAGCGTGATCGATCCGCCGACGCAGCCGCGCGCGCCGACCGCGCCCAACCGGCCGCTGCTGCTGCTGGGCGTGCTGATCGTCGGGCTGGGGGCGGGGGTGGCGGCTGCCTTCGCGCTCAGCCGGCTCAGGACCAGCTTTGCGACGGCGGGTAAGCTGGAGAAAGTCAGCGGCATGCCGGTGCTCGGATCGATCGGCGAGGTCGTGACCGACGCGGTGAAGGCCGGTCGTGCCCGGCGGCTCAAGCTGTTCGCGGGCGGGGCCGGCGCGCTCGGGGTCGCGTTCGTGCTGTTGCTGGGGCTTGAATTCGCCCAGCGCGGACTGGTTGCGTGACGGAGAAGGATCCGATGAACTATTCTCCCCGACCGGTGCGGCCGTCGCTGCTGGAACGTGCCGCCGACCGCTGGACGTTCGCGCCGGCTGTGCCGGCGGAAGCGATCGCGCCCGAACCGGTGCCCGTACCGGCGCCCACAGCGCCATCGCGCAAGCCGGCGATGCCCTCGGCACGCCGTAGCCCCGTCGACATCGTGCCGATCGATCGTATCTTGCTGGCCGATCGCGGCATGCTGGTCCCCGGTGGACCGGTGACGGCGCTTGCCGAGGAATTCCGGCTGGTGAAGCGCCAGTTGCTCGCAACCGCCGACCGTGTCGCGAAGCGCGATGCCGATGCCGCGCGGATGATCCTCGTCTGTTCGGCGCAGCCGGGGGACGGCAAGACTTTTTGCGCGATCAATCTGGCGCTCTCGCTCGCGGCCGAACGCGATGTCGAAATCCTGCTGGTCGATGCGGACTTTGCCAAGCCCGACATTCTCGGGCGATTGGGGCTGCAGGGAGAACGCGGGTTACTCGACGCGCTGGCCGATCCGGCGGTGGATGCGGAGGCGTTGGTGATCGCGACCGACGTGCCGCAACTGTCGATCCTGCCTGCGGGAACCCGCAGCCATGCCGACACCGAACTGCTGCGCAGCGACCGGGCACGGCAGGTGGTGGCATCGTTGCTGGCCGCCGATCCGAACCGCATCGTCATCTTCGATTCGCCGCCGGCGCTGGCGGCGTCGCCCGCCGCCGTGCTGGCGACGCTGGTCGGGCAGACGATGCTGGTCGTCCGCGCCGACAAGAGCAGCGAGAGCGACCTGCGCGAAGCGGTCACGCTGCTCGACGGTTGCGAGGAAATCCAGTTGTTGCTGAACGCCACCACCTACCGCGCCGATGGCGCACGCTTTGGCTATTACGGACAGGAGCAGGCATGATGCGCTGGATCGCGCTTCCGATGACATTGGGCATGGGGGCGACCGCCGCCAATGCCCAGCGCGTCGATGTCTCGCCCTATCTGGAGGCCGGACAGGTTGTCGCTGCCGATCTGACCAACGGTGACGTCGTCACCTTTACCCAGTTGACGGCGGGCGTCGATGCGACCGTCACGACGCAGCGGGTGCAGGTGCAGGCCAATTACCAGTATCAGCGCTTCTTCGAATGGGAACGCGGGATCGGCGACAGCGACGTACATTCCGGCCTCGCGCGCGCCAATGTGAACCTGTTGCGCGGGTTGAGCCTTGAGGGCGGGGCGATCGCCACCCGCTCGCGCTCGGACATTCGCGGCGGGGGCTTCGGCCCGTTCGTCAACCGCAGCGACGTGAACAGTTCGCAGGTCTATGGCCTGTATGCCGGACCGACACTTGCGACACGGGCGGGGCCGTTCGCGGTCAACGCGACCTACCAATTCGGCTATACCAAGGCCGAGGTACCGGGCTTCGTCGATCTGCCCGCCGGCCAGCGTCGGCTGGATTATTATGACGAGGCGACCAGCCATTTGGTGTTCGGCAGCATCGGCACGCGCGCCGGCACGCTTCTGCCGATCGGTTTCACCGTGTCGGGCGCATGGACCCGCGAGGACGCCGGTCAGCTCGACCAGCAGTTCGAGGGCACCTATGGCCGGGTCGATGCGGTGCTGCCGGTCACGCCGACGCTCGCGGTCATCGGCGGTGTCGGCTATGAAAAGATCGAGGCGACGCAGCGCGATCCCCTGCTCGACGCGACCGGCGCCCCGGTGCTCGACGGGGCGGGGCGCTATGTCACCGATCCGGCGTCCGCGCCCCGCCTTGCCTATGATACCGACGGCATCATCTGGGATGCGGGCGTGCTGTGGCGGCCGTCACCGCGCACCACGCTGGAGGCGCGGATCGGGCGGCGCTACGGTACGATGAGCTACATCGGCTCCTTCTCATGGGCCAGCGGCCCGGGGGCGGGGGTGCAGGTCGGCGTCTATGACAGCGTCACCACCTTTGGTCGGCAGTTGACCGGATCACTGGCGCAACTGCCGACCAGCTTTTTCGGCGGCAACGATCCGTTCGGATCGCGCTATGGCGGCTGCACCTTCGGCGGCGGCAGCTCGCCCGATGGCGCGCCTGCCCCCGGCGGGTGCCTGACGCCGGTGTTCCAGTCGATCAGCAGCGCGACCTATCGTGCGCGCGGGGTTGATGCGGTCTATTCGGTCACGCACGGTGGCACCCGGCTGGGTGTCGGCGCGGGCTATGCCAACCGCCGCTATTATTTGCCGCCGGTGCCCGGCGCGGTCGTCTATCGCGCGAACGATCAGAGCTATTACGTTCAGGGCTTCGGGCAATGGGCGCTCGACAGCCGGTCGGGGCTGACCGCCGATCTCTATGGCAACTATTTCAGCAGCGGGATCGAGGGTGCGCCCGATGCCTGGGGCGGCGGGGCGCAGGGGTCCTATTACCGGACGTTCGGGCGCGCCTATGGCAGCCTGTCGGCCGGCGTCTACGGCTTCGACGTCGAGGGGGGCGACGCCGATGTGATCGCCCAGGCGTTGCTGGCGATGGGTATCCGGTTCTGAACCGTGTGAGCGGGGCGACACGCCCCACGGAGACGATGATGTACGACGATCATTATGGCCTGAGCGGACGCCCGTTCCAGTTGACGCCCGACCCGGCGTTCTGGTTCGACACCGCGACGCATCGCAAAGCAATGGCCTATCTTGGCTATGGGCTGAGCCAAGGCGAGGGGTTCATCGTCATCACCGGTGATCCGGGCACCGGCAAGACGACGCTGGTCGGCCATCTGATGGCGACGATCGATGCCGAGCGGCTGAACGTGATCCGCATCGTCACCACCCAGATCGAGGCCGACGACCTGTTGCGGCTGGTCGCGGCAGGGCTCGACGTCGACCATGGCGGGCTGACCAAGGCGCAGTTGCTCGCGGCGATCGAGCGTGGGCTGCACAATGTCGCGCGCTCAGGCCGGCGGACGCTGCTGGTGATCGACGAGGCGCAGTCGCTGCCGGTCGCGTCGATCGAAGAGCTGCGGATGCTGTCGAACTTTCAGGCGGGCGGCTATGCGCTGCTCCAGATCTTCCTGCTCGGCCAGCCCGAGTTTCGCCAGCGGCTCCACGGATCGGACCGGCTGGAGCAACTCCGCCAGCGCGTGATCGCGATGCACCACCTCGACCCGATGGGTGTCGAGGAAGTCGGGCCGTATCTCGAACATCGGCTGCGCATCGTCGGCTGGACCGGGCGGCCGAGTTTTGCGGAAGACGCGATCGCGGCGCTCCACCGCTGGTCGGGCGGTATCCCGCGCCGGCTGAACCAGCTGACCGGACGGGTGATGCTGTTCGGTGCAATCGAGGGGGTCGATGACTTCGTCGGCCGCCATGTCGAACAGGTGATCGACGATCTCGATGGCGACGGCCTTGGCAGCGTGACGCGCGATGCCGTGCCGCGTGTCGCGCCCGAACCCGAGATCGTCGTGCCACCGATCGCCGAACCCGTCGCCGAACTGCCGCCCGAACCGGTCGCCCCGCCAACGCCGGTGATCGAGCCTGCCACGATCGAACCGGAAGCGGTCGAACCGGAACCGCTGCCGATGACCCCGCCGCCGCCGCCGATGCCGCCGCGTCCGATCCACCTGTCGGTCGTGCCGGCGCAGGCATGGGACACGCCGCCGCTGCTCGATCGCGACGACGAGGATTTCGATGCGCTGCCCGACGCCCGCGACAGTTGGTACGACGGCGACGCCCCGGCGGCGGCGCGTGCCGAGTATCGCGCGCCGCCGGTCGAACCGGTGGTGACGATCGACATGCCGGTTGCGCCTCCGCCTGCTCCAGCGGCCGATGCACCGGGCGAGGACGCTGCGCCGCTGCACGAGCGCATCGCCATGCTTGAAACCCGGCTGGAGGAACAGGAAGCGGCGCTGCGCCGGGTGCTGACGCTGCTGGTCGACTGGGTCGAGAGCGATCAGCGCCGGCCCGACCTGTCCGGCCTGCGCGCGGCGAGCTGACCTCGATGCGCAACGCCATGTCGGTCGATGTCGAGGACTGGTTTCAGGTCGGGGCGTTCGAAACCGTGATCGACCGTCGCGACTGGAACGGCCTCGAACACCGGGTCGAGGCCAATACCGACGCGGTGCTCGACCTGTTCGCCGAGGCGGGCGTGCAGGCGACGTTCTTCACGCTCGGCTGGGTCGCCGATCGCTTTCCTGCGCTGATGCGGCGGATCGTCGCGGGCGGGCATGAAGTGGCGAGCCATGGCTATGACCATGCGCGGGTGTTCACTTTTACGCCCGACCAGTTCCGTGCCGATCTGGCGAAGGCGCGCACCGCGCTGGAGGATGCCTCGGGGCAGGCGGTGACGGGCTATCGCGCGCCGAGCTTCTCGATCGATACCCGGACGCCATGGGCGCATTCGGTTCTGGCGGAGGCGGGCTATGCCTATTCGTCGTCGGTCGCGCCGGTGCGGCATGACCATTATGGCTGGCAGGGCAGCCCGCGCGCGATCCATCGCCCATTGGCTGATGCCGGTCTGATCGAATGGCCGATCACGCTCGCGCGCGTTGCCGGGCGCGACGTGCCGGCGGGGGGCGGCTTCTTTCGCCTGTTGCCCAACCGGGTCGTCGAACGCGCGGTCGAGCGGAGCAATGGCGACGATCGCCACCCGGCGATGTTCTATTTCCATCCATGGGAAATCGATCCCGGCCAGCCGCGCGTGGCGTGCGCGCCGCTCCGGTCGCGCATCCGCCATTATTCGCGGCTGGGCGCGATGGCGGGAAAACTGCGGCGGCTGCTGGCGGAGCATGAATGGGATCGCAGCGACCGGATCGTCGCCGCGCATGCGGCCGGCCTGTGAACGCGCCAGTCACCATCGTACGGGCAGTCCGCGCCGCCGCGCTCAGCGACCCGGCCGAACGCGCGCGGATCGATGCGTTCGTGACGGCGCATCCCGAGGGTACGCCGTTCCATCTGCCCGAATGGGGCGAGGCGACGGCGGCAGGCTGCGGCCAGTCGTTCCGCATGCTGCTGGTCGAGGGTAGCAATGGCGCCTTGCTGGGGCTGCTGCCGCTGACGCATGTCCGCTCGCCGCTGTTCGGTGCGGCGCTGGTATCGACCGGGTTCGCGGTCGGCGGCGGCGTGCTCGCGATCGATCCGGCGGCGGCGCAGGCGCTGGCCGATGCGGCGGTATCGCTTGCGGCCGAGCTGACCGTGCCGACGATTGAGCTGCGCGGCGGGCCGGCACCAGCGGGAGCGGGATGGAGCTTCGACGATACGCGCTACCTCGGCTTCGTCCGCGATCTTGCCGCCGATGACGATGCCGAACTGCTCGCCGTCCCCCGCAAACAGCGTGCCGATGTGCGCAAGGCGCTGGCGATGCCGTTCGCGGTCGCGATCGGTCGCGATGCGACGGCGCGGTCCGAGCATTTCCATGTCTATGCCACCTCGGTCCGCAATCTCGGCACGCCGGTATTCCCCAAACGGCTGTTCGCCGAAGTGCTCGACCGGTTCGGCAAGCGCGCTGACGTCCTGACCATTTGCCACGAAGGTGTACCGGTCGCCAGCGTCCTGTCGCTTTACTGGCGCGGCATGGTCTATCCTTATTGGGGCGGCGGTACGGCGGCGGCGCGGGGATTGCGCGCGAACGAGCGGATGTATTTCGAATTGATGCGCCATGCCCGTGCCAAGGGGTGTAGCCGGTTCGACTTCGGCCGGTCGAAGGTCGGCACCGGGCCGGCGGCGTACAAGAAGAACTGGGGCTTCACCGGTGAGCCGCTCGGCTATCCGACATGGACGGCTTCGGGGGCGGCACCGCGCGATGCCAGCCCGCTCAATCCGCGCTACCGGGCGAAGATCGCGGCGTGGCAGAAACTGCCGCTGCCGATCGCCAACCGCATCGGCCCGTGGATCGCAAAGGGGCTGGGGTGAGCGACATCCTGTTCCTCGCCCATCGCACGCCCTATCCCCCCGATCGCGGCGACAAGGTACGCAGCCACCATGTCCTGAAGCACCTCTCGACCCTCGGCCGGGTGCATCTGGCGACCTTTGCCGACGACCACCGCGATCTGGGCCATGACGCGGTGCTCGGAACGTGGTGTGCGAGTGCGCAGGTGATCCGCCGGACCAAAGGCAATCCGCGTGCCGCGCTCGAGGCGCTGGCGACTGGTCGCCCGGTGTCGCTGACCGCGTTCGATGCGCCGACGATGCGGCGTGCGGTCGCCGGGCTGCTGGCCGCCCGCCGCTATGACGGCATCTATGTCTATTCGGGGCAGATGGCGCAGTATCTGCCGGGCGACGCGCGCTTCGTCATGGATTTCGTCGATGTCGATTCGGCCAAGTTCGCCGGCTATGCCGCTACCGCCCGGCCGCCCATGCGTTGGATGCTCGCGCGCGAGGCGCGGTTGCTGGGACGGTTCGAGCAGGCGGTCGCCGAGCGGGCGATTGCGACGCTGCTGGTCAGCCGGGCCGAGGCCGAACTGTTCGGCGCGGGGGAGCATGTCGTCGCGATCGAGAACGGGATCGATACCGGCTTCTTCGATCCGGCAATCGTCCGGCCGGTTGCGAGCGACACGCCGCTGATCGTCTTTACCGGGCAGATGGATTATCGCCCGAACGTCGATGCTGTCCGTTGGTTTGCGCAGGACGTGCTGCCGATCATCCGCCGGACGCATCCGACGGTCCGCTTCGCCATTGTTGGTCGCAAGCCGACGGCGGCGGTGCAGGCGCTGGCCGGCGACGCGGTGATCGTGACCGGTGAGGTCGCCGATGTGCGCGGCTGGATCGCTGCCGCCCGTGTCGTCGTCGCGCCGCTGCTGCTGGCGCGGGGCATCCAGAACAAGGTGCTGGAAGCGATGGCGATGGCGCGCCCGGTCGTCGCGTCGCAGGCGGCGGCCGAAGGGATCGACCATGGCGGCACGCTGCGCGTCGCGGCCGATGCCGCCGCTCATGCCGGCGAGGTCGTACATCTCCTTGACGATCGGAGCGCGGCCGATGCGCTCGGTGCCGCCGCGCGGGCGCGGGTGATCGCGCGCTATGGCTGGGATGCGTGTCTTGCGCCGCTTGGCGGCTTGATGGGGCTGCCGCCGGCTGGCAACCGGATCGCGGCATGACGATCGCGCTTTCCTCTGGCTCGGCCGAACCGCGCACCGCCGATGCGGCGTGGCGGACGAGCCTGCTGGCGCTCGCCGGACTGTGGGTGGCGTTGTTGCTGCTGTTCCGCCGCGATGTGGCGGACATCGTCGGCATCTGGTGGAATTCGACGACCTATGGCCATTGCCTGTTCGTACCGCCGATCCTCGGCTGGCTGGTGTGGCAACGCCGCGCCGATCTTGCGCAGGTGCGGCCCGCCGCATGGGCACCGGGACTGTTCTGGGTCGCGGGCGGCGGGGTCGTCTGGCTGATCGGCGAGGCGGCGGCGGTCGCGCTGTTCCGGCATGCCGGGCTGGTGCTGCTGCTGCAGGGCGCGGCGATCACCATGCTCGGGCGGCGGGTCGCGCAGGGGCTGGCGTTTCCGCTGGCCTATATGGCGTTCCTCGTGCCGTTCGGTGACTTCCTCGAACCGCGGTTGCAGGCGGCGACGGTCGATATGACGATGCCGCTACTGCATTTGCTGGGTGTGCCGGCGCGGGTCGACGGGGTGCTCATCACCATTCCGGGCGGCTATTTCGAAGTCGCGGAGGCGTGTTCCGGGGCCAAGTTCCTGATCGCGATGGTGGCCTATGGCGCGCTGGTCGCCAACGTCTGCTATGTCGATTGGCGGCGGCGGGCGGGTTTCATGGCGATGGCGATCGTCGTGCCGATCCTCGCCAACGGCCTGCGCGCGGCGGGGACGATCTATGCCGCGCATCTGACCTCGGTCGAGGCGGCGACCGGGTTCGACCACATCGTCTATGGCTGGGTGTTCTTTGCGCTGACGATGGCGGCGGTGCTGGCGCTTGGCTGGCGCTGGTTCGATCGCGATCCCGACGCGCCGTGGTTCGATGCCGCGCGGCTGGCCGGCCTGCCGATGCGCCCGACCGACCGGTCGTTGGCGGCCGGCGCGGTGCTGGGAATCGCGGTGGCCTTTGCCGCATGGGGGCATGTGATCGACACGCGGGCGCAGCCGCTGCCGCAGCGGATCGAGTTGCCCGCCGTACCGGGCTGGCAGCGGGTGGCGATCATCGGCGAGCCATGGGTGCCCAACTATCCCGGTGCCGATCATTTCCTGATCGGGCGCTATGGCGATGGGCAGGGGCGGCAGGTCGACATGGCGATCGCGGTCTATGGATCGCAGGGCGAGGGGCATGAACTGGTGGGTTTCGGACAAGGGGCGATCCGCGAGAATGACCGCTGGGTCCGTGTCGCCGATACTGCGCCGATCGCGGGCGGTGCGGCGCTCAGGATGGCCGCGCCGGGGCCGGTCGAGCGTGAGACGGCAACTTGGTATCGCGTGGGTGACATCGTCACCGGCGATCCCGATCGGGTGAAGCTGGAGACGTTGAAGGCGCGGTTGCTCGGCGGGCCACAGCGCGGCGTCGCGATATTGCTGTCGGCGCAGAAAGGTGCGCAGGAGCCACGTGCTGCGATTTCCGCGTTTCTGAAAGCGGCGGGGCCGGTCGAGGCGATTGCCGATCAAGCGGCGGGGATGCGCTGAGATGTGCGGTATCGCCGGGCTGTTCTATCCCGTCACCCCCAAACCGGTCGATCCCGCCCGGATCGCCGCCATGTGCGAGGTGCAGGCGCATCGTGGTCCCGACGGGTCGGGCGTATGGACCGATGCCGGCGTCGGGCTCGGCCATCGGCGACTGTCGATCATCGATGTCGCGGGCAGCCCGCAGCCGATGGCGTTGCCCGACCGGTCGGCGGTCGTCACCTTCAACGGCGAAATCTACAATTTCGCCGAGGTCCGCGCCGAACTGCGGGCGAAGGGGGCGGCGTTCGTCACGCAGGGTGATACCGAGGTGCTGCTCCACGCCTGGGCGGCGTGGGGGCCGGACATGCTGGCGCGGTTGAACGGCATGTTCGCCTTCGCGCTCTATGATGCGCGGACGCGGTCGCTGTTCCTCGCCCGCGACCGGATGGGGGTGAAGCCGCTCCACTATGTCGAACTGAGCGACGGGGCGGTGGCGTTCGCTTCCGAGCTGAAAGGGCTGCTCGCGCATCCGCTGGTGCGGCGGACGCCGCATGTCGCGGCGATCGAGGATTACATGGCGTTCGGCTATGTCCCCGACGACACCAGCATCGTCGCCGGAGTGCGCAAGCTGCCGGCCGGGCATTTCCTGTTGCTCGAACGGGGGAAGCCGGTGCCGGCGCCCGTGCGCTGGTGGGACATCGATTTCTCGAACCGGGCGAAGGGCAGCGTGCGCGAGCTCTCGGCCGAACTGACCGAGCGGATGCGACAGGCGGTACGGTCGCGGATGGTGGCCGACGTGCCGCTCGGCGCGTTCCTGTCGGGCGGGGTCGACAGTTCGGCGGTAGTCGCGCTGATGGCCGAGGCGAGCCGGCAACCGGTCAAGACCTGCACCATCGGCTTCGACGAGGCGGGGCATGACGAGCGCGGGCCGGCCGAGCTGGTCGCGCGGCGCTTCGCGACCGAGCACCGCGTCCGCACCGTCGCGTCGGACGACTTCGCGCTGATCGACCCGCTGGTCGCGGCGTTCGACGAGCCGTTCGCCGATGCCTCGGCACTCGCGACCTACCGCGTGTGTGCGCTGGCGCGGGAGAATGTGACCGTCGCGCTGTCGGGCGACGGGGCGGACGAGGCGCTGGCGGGGTATCGGCGGTATCGATTCCATGCCGTCGAGGAGCGCGTCCGCGCGCTGTTGCCCGAAGGCGTGCGCGGATCGGTGTTCGGTACGCTCGGCCGGATGTGGCCCAAGGCGGACTGGGCACCGCGCCCGCTGCGCGCCAGGACGACGCTGCTGGCGCTGGCCGAGGGGGGCGAGGCAGCCTATGCCCGGGCGGTCGGGGTGACGACGCCGGCGGTGCGCCAGCGGCTGTACAACGCCGCCACCGCGCAGGCGATCGGCGGGTATCGCGCCGAGGAACGCTATGTCGCGGCGATGCGCGAGGCACCGGCGCGCGACGGGCTGGACCGGGCGCAATATGCCGATTTCCGCCACTGGCTGCCCGGCGACATTCTGACCAAGGTCGACCGCACGAGCATGGCGGTGGGGCTGGAAGCACGCGAGCCGCTGCTCGACCACCGGCTGGTTGAGTTTTGCGCCACGCTGCCTTCCGCGATGCGGTTGCGTGGTGGCGAGGGCAAGTGGCTGATGAAGAAGGCGCTGGAGCCATGGTTGCCGCGCGAGATCCTGTATCGACCGAAGATGGGGTTCGTGACGCCGATCAGCGCGTGGTTCCGGGGGCCACTGGCCGACGAGGCGGCGGGGTTGGCGCGCTCGCCGGTGCTGGCGGCGTGGTTCGATCCGCATATGATCGAACGGCTGGCGGCCGACCATCGCAGCGGGCGGGCCGAACATGGCCGGACGCTGTGGCAGTTGGTGATGCTGGAGCGGAGCGCGAGGCGGCTTTTCGGGTGAATTGAAGCTGTTGGCCAGAGAACGTCTGATATGTTGTCAGCTTCAATTTCTTCCAAAGTTTACCCTACATGTTTGATCCCGGTATTTGATGGTGCATCATCGGCGCAAGCCTGGAAGGATGCACTATGGGACAGGTTCTACACGGGAGCACCCGCACGACAGAGGCAGTCCGTCGAGCGATACTGAAGCGTCCCGGGTTTCCTGGAGGCATTTAGGTTTGGGTCATGCGGCCATATCGAGTTCC
>NZ_LMKU01000002.1:306-214047 GCF_001421635.1 Sphingomonas sp. Leaf25 | reverse complement strand
GAATGGCTCAGACCGCAAGCCGCCGCCCACATGTCCCTTCATCTACATCAACAATGTCAAAGAACTTCCCTGCTTCGCACCGTGTGGTGGAAGCGCCAGCGAACCGGCGATGGGGAGGACCGGAACAGTGGCCCCGATCAATTGATCGGAACCATGATCCGGTATAAAAAGAGCAATCTCGCTATCCGCTTCAGCGGAGCGACCCGAAGGCCAGCGAGGCAACCGGCGGGAGAAGCGAAGAGCGTCTCGTCGTCCGGTGAAGCTGCTTATATGGGCGTCGCTGGAAGGCGTCAACAACGATTCTTCACTTTTTTCGGTTCCATGCGTTTTTACGCACCCAGCCCCGGTTTCCGCCCCGCTGCGGCACGTTCGGGCGACACCTTCCCCCTGCCCGGTCCACGCGGCATAAGGCGGTAGATGGTATCGGATGAGAGGATCGTTGTCGTGACCGCCCCCCTGTATGACCGCCCGTGGACGCTGGAGGCGATCCGCCGGCTCGAGGCCGACTTTTGTCGTTCCGCCGATACGCACCTGATCCGCATCGAACTGCCGCGCACCCCCGGCATTACCCTCTACCTCAAGGACGAATCGGTACATCCTTCGGGCAGCCTGAAGCATCGCCTCGCCCGTTCGCTGATCCTTTATGGCCTGTGCAACGGGTGGATCGGCCCCGATACGGTGCTGGTCGAGGCGACGAGCGGGTCGACCGCCGTGTCCGAAGCCTATTTCGCGCGGCTGATCGGACTGCGCTTCATCGCGGTCGTGCCGCGCAGCATCGCCAGCGCCAAGGTCGAGGCGATCCGTTTCCAGGGAGGCGACGTACATTTCGTCGACGATCCGCGCGAGGTCTATGCCGCCGCACAGGGGTTGGCCGATGCGAGCGGCGGCCATTATCTCGACCAGTTCACCTATGCCGAACGGGCCACCGACTGGCGCGGCAACAACAATATCGCCGAATCGATCTTCGCGCAGATGGCGAAGGAGGATCATCCCGAACCGACGTGGATCGTCTGCGGCGCGGGCACCGGCGGCACGTCGGCGACGCTCGGTCGTTTCATCCGCTATGGGCGGCATGCCACCCGGCTGTGCGTCGCCGACCCCGAAGCGTCGGTGTTCCACCGCCATTACCGCGATCCCGCCATCCGTACCGTCGAGGGCGAATGTTCGGGAATCGAGGGGATCGGGCGGCCACGGGTCGAGCCGTCGTTCGTTCCCGCCGTCATCGACCGGATGATCGCCGTTCCCGATGCCGAGAGCATCGGCGCGATGCGCGCGATCGGCGCGCGGCTCGGGCGGCCGGTCGGCGGATCGACCGGGACCAACATCGCCGCCTGCGCCACGCTGGTCGCGGAAATGGCGGCGGCGGGCGAGGCGGGATCGATCGTCACCATCCTGTGCGATTCGGGACTGCGCTATGCCGATACCTATCACGACGACGCCTGGCTGGCGGCGAAGGGGATCGACTGGCGCGAATCGGCGGCGCGTCATGCCGTTTTCCTGGCAGCGGCATGACACCGCTCAGCGTCACCGACCTGTTCACCATCGGCATCGGCCCATCCAGTTCGCATACCGTCGGCCCGATGCGGGCAGCGCATGCGTTTGCGACGATGCTAGTCGAGGACGGGCTGACCCCGGCGCGGGTCTTCTGCGATCTCTATGGGTCGTTGTCGCTGACCGGGCGGGGCCATGCAACCGATGTCGCGGTATTGCTGGGGCTTTCGGGCGCGACGCCGGAGGGAGTCGATCCCGACGCGGTTGCAGGCATCGTCGCCACGATCCATGACACGACGGCGCTTGCGATCGCCGGACAGGTGGGAATCGCGTTCGATCCGGCGCGCGACCTGATCTTCCATCCGGGGTTCCTGCCCGGGCATCCCAACGCCATGGCGTTTACCGCCGTGCTGGCCGACGGCAGCCGGATCACGCGCCGCTATCATTCGATCGGCGGCGGGGCGATCCGCGCCGAGGGCGAGGCAGCCCCGCGAATCAACCTGACGCTTCCGCATCCCTTTGCGAGCGGTAACGACCTGCTGGCGCTCTGTACCGAAACCCGCCAGTCGATCGCCGAGATCGTCGCCGCCAATGAAGGCGCGTGGCGGCCCGAGGCCGAGACGGACGGCTTTCTCGACGCGGTGCGCGCGGCGATGCTCGCCTCGATCGATCGCGGGTGCGCCGGCAGCGGCGAACTGCCCGGCGGGCTGAAGGTGCAGCGGCGCGCGCGGGCGATCCGCGAGAAGCTGCTCGAACGCGGTCCGCGCAGCGACCCCGGCGTCGTGTTCGAATGGGTCAGCCTGTGGGCGCTGGCGGTGAACGAAGAGAATGCCGCCGGCGGCCGGGTCGTCACCGCGCCGACCAATGGCGCCGCCGGCGTCATTCCGGCGGTGCTGAAATATTACGAGACGTTCGTCCATGGATCGACCCGCGAGGGCAGCCGCGCGCTGTTGATGAGCGCGGCGGCGATCGGCTTCCTCTACAAGCAGAACGCCTCGATCTCGGCCGCCGAGATGGGATGCCAGGGCGAGGTCGGCGTCGCCTGTTCGATGGCGGCGGGGGGCCTTGCCGCGGCACTCGGCGCGACGCCGGCGCAGGTCGAGAATGCCGCCGAGATCGGCATGGAGCACAACCTCGGCCTCACCTGCGATCCGATCGGCGGACTGGTGCAGATCCCGTGCATCGAGCGCAACACGATGGGCGCGATCAAGGCGATCAACGCCGCCTATCTGGCGCTGCACGGCGATGGTCGCCACATCGTCAGTCTCGATCAGGTGATCGAGACCATGCGCCAGACCGGCGAGGACATGAAGAGCCAGTATAAGGAGACCAGCCAGGGTGGTCTGGCGGTCAACGTCGTCGAATGTTGAAGGAAGCCCGTTTGTCCGACCTGCCTGATTTCGCCGCGATCACCCCCGATTCGATCAGCGCGACGCTCGATGCCTTGCTGGCCGAACGCGATGCCGCCAGCGCCACCGCACTGGACGGTCCGCCGACGTTCGCGGCGACGTGGCTGCCGATCGAGCGCGCCGATGTCGCGATCGACAATTTCTGGTCGAGCGTGTGGCACCTGCATGCGGTGCAGGACAGCCCCGCGCTGCGCGCCGCGCATGCGCAGGGGCAGGCGGTATTGACCGAACGCGGCATCGCCGCGCAGCAGGACCGGGCGATGTTCGACCGGTTGCGCGCGCTGGCGACCACCCCCGATTTCGCCATGTTGCCCGACGCCGACCGGATCGCGGTCGAACGGTCGATCCGCGACCGGACGCTGGCGGGGGTCGCGCTGGACGATGCGGCGCGCGAGCGGTTCAAGACCGTGGCGACCGAATTGTCGGCGTTGCAGACCGAGTTCGCGAGCGCCGTGCTCGATGCGACCGATGCGTGGACGCTGCACCTGACCGACGAGTCGCGGTTGGCGGGGCTCGGGCAAGCCGACCGGGCGATGATGGCCGCCGCCGCGCAGGCCCGCGATCTGGAGGGCTGGCTGGTCACGCTGCAACAGCCGAGCGTCGTCGCGGTGCTGACTTTTGCCGAGGACCGCGAGCTGCGCGCCGAGGTGTACCGCGCCTATGGCACGCGCGCGTCGGATCAGGGGCCGCACGCCGGGCAGTTCGACAATGGCGATCGCATCCGCCGCATCCTCGCGCTGCGCCACGAGGCCGCGACGCTGCTGGGGTTCGCCGATCCGGTCGCGCGCTCGCTCAGCACCAAGATGGCGCCCGACGTGGGCGAAGTGCTGGCGTTCCTGCGCGATCTGGCCGCGCGGGCCAAACCGCATGCCGAGGCCGAAGTCGCCGAATTGCGCGCCTTTACCGCCGAACATCTCGGCCTCGACGATCTGCAACCGTGGGACATCGGCTTCGTCGGCGACCGGTTGAAGCGCCATGCCCATGCGATCGATCATGCGGCGATCAAGGCCTATTTCCCGGTCGATCGGGTGCTTGACGGATGGCAGGCGCTGCTCGTCCGGCTGTTCGGCGTGACGTTGACCGAGCGGAGCGATGTCGCGACCTATCATCCCGACGTCCGCTATTACGATGTGGCCGATGCGACCGGCGTGTTCGCCGGGCTGTATCTCGACCTGCATGCGCGTGCGGGCAAAAAGGGCGGCGCGTGGATGGCCCCTGCCCGGCCGTTTCTCGACGGTGATTCGCCGAGCCTGCCGGTTGCCTATCTCGTCTGCAACTTCGCGCCGACCGGAGCGGCCACGCCGTTGCTCAGCCATGACGATGTGACGACGTTGCTCCACGAGACGGGGCATTGCCTGCATCATCTGTTCACCCGCGTCCCCCGGCCCGACATTTCGGGCACGTCGGGGTTCGAGTGGGACGCGGTCGAGCTGCCCAGCCAGTTGATGGAGGACTTCGCGTGGGACGCCGGGGTGCTCGCCGCCATGTCGGGGCATGGCGACACCGGCGAACCGTTGCCCGACGCGCTGTTCCAGCGGATGCTGGCGGCGCGGCGGTTTCAGTCGGGGATGTTCCTCGTCCGGCAGATCGAGTTCGCGATGTTCGACCTGCTGCTGCATCTGGGCGTCCATGGCGATGATCCGATGGCGGTGATCGAATCGGTGCGGGACGAGGTGGCGGTGGTCCGCCCGCCCGAATGGCACCGCTTTCCTCACGCCTTCGCGCATATCTTCGCCGGGGGCTATGCCGCTGGCTATTACAGCTATTTGTGGGCCGAGCTGCTGGCGGCGGACGGCTTTGCCGCCTTCGCCGAGGCCGGGACCGTCGACCGCGCGACCGGCGACCGGTTGCGGGCGTGCGTCCTGTCGCAAGGGTCGGTCAGGCCGGCGATCGAGTTGTTCCGGGCGTTCCGGGGGCGCGATCCCGATCCGCAGGCGATGCTGGAGCGGCACGGGCTGGTCGCGCCAGTCGCGCCGGGCGAGGCGTAGCGAAGCTACGCCGAGCCGCCCAAGGCGCGACCGGCCGGCGGCGCCCAAAGCGCCGTCCGACGACGCGGGCTTTGCCCGCGACGTGCCTCCAAAGTTTACAAAGTTTACACTAAGCACGCTCTGGAGCGAACGTCGCCGGACTTGATGAAGGTGTTGATGGATAGGGCCGGCATCTCAGCCCGACCGAAGCCCATCCCCCGCATCGGACGTTGTGACGCACGGCGGCGATGTAGGACAGCCCGCCGCCAGCGCCCGCCTCGCCGCCGCGATCGTCCGACCGAGATCGGCCAGCGCTACGCCGTGGAGCGCGACTCGCACCGATCCGCCGCGTCGCTCGATCAGCGTCACCGCCCCCTGATCGAGCGATAACGTGCCGGGGACGACCGGCGTCGGGCCGGGCGGCAGGGCGAGCAGGACGGTGATCGGCGCGACCGGATCGGCCGGTGCGCCGCCCCGCCGCAGCGCCGAGGGCGGGCGGTCGAATGCGCTCAGAAACACCTCGTTGAAACGGCGGACGCTGCCGAAGCCGGCGGCAAAGGCGATGTCGGTCAGTGACAACGCCGTATCATGGATCAGTTGCTTGGCGAGGTTCAGCCGCCGCGTGGCCTCGATCGCCAGCGGCCCCGCGCCGAGATGGCGCTCGAACAACCGGCGCAGATGCCGGTCGGTCATGCCGAGGCGGTCGGCGAGATCGACGACGCTCCCCTCCGCCAGCGCGCCTTCGTCGATCAACCGTAACGCGCGGTCGATCGAGGCGCGGGTGCCGACCCATGCCGGGCTGTCTGGCGCGGTTTCGGGGCGGCAGCGCAGACAGGGGCGGAACCCGGCCGCCTGCGCCGCCGCCGCACCGGGATAGAAGCGGGCATGCGAGCGCGCCGGGGTACGCGCCGGGCAGACCGAGCGGCAATAGATGCCGGTGGTCGTGACGCCGACGAAGAAACGGCCGTCCATCGCGGGATCGCGCCGTTCGAGCGCGGCGTAGCAGCTATCGGGATCGAGCATGGGTGCGATCCTGCCGGGTCGGGGGTCGCGCGACCAGCGGGAAACGGACCTGAGCGCACTGCCATGTCCGGATTCCGCTGGCACGGTCGCGGCGTGCCCGGCACGGTGCGGGTCATGATCCAGCCCCTGCCCCTGTCCGAACACCGCCTGTCGACTCCGATCGGTGAGGTCGTCCTGCTGACCGATGCCACCGGAGCGCTGCGCGCGCTCGACTTCGCCGATTATGATGCGCGGATGCGGCGGCTGCTCGACCGGCATTACGGGGTGGCGGGCTGGTCGATCGCTCCGGCCGCGGCGACCGGCGCTGCCGTCGATGCCGTGACGGCCTATTTCGCGGGGGATCTGACGGCGATCGATTCGCTGCCGACCGTGACCGGCGGCACCACGTTCCAGCGTGCGGTCTGGGCAGCGTTGCGGCGGGTAAAGGCGGGCGACACCGTCAGCTATGGCGACATCGCGGCGATGATCGACCGACCGAGTGCGGTACGCGCGGTGGGCATGGCCAATGGCGCAAACCCGGTCGCGATCGTCGTGCCATGCCACCGGATCATTGGCCGGTCGGGCGCGCTGACCGGTTATGCCGGCGGCGTCGAGCGCAAACGGTGGTTGCTGGCGCATGAGCGGCGTGACGGGTTGTTCGGGGGATGAGCCCTGCCCCGATCGTCACCCCGGACTTGTTCCGGGGTGACGATCGGGATGGCTCGCGGCATCGTCGGATCGACCATAGGAAAAAGGGCGGCCGCACCATCGTGCGACCGCCCTTGTCCGATTCGATCAGGCTGCCCGATCAGGCGGCTTCGTCGAAATCCTCGTCGTTCAGGACCGGGCCCGAATCCTGGCCCTTGGCCGACACGTCGCGGTCGACGAACTCGATGATCGCCATCGGCGAGGCGTCCGACGCGCGGATGCCGGCCTTGATGATGCGGGTGTAGCCGCCGTTGCGGTCGGCATAGCGGGTCGCCAGCACGCCGAACAGCTTCACGAGCTGCGCGTCGTCGAGCAGCCGGGCATGCGCCAGACGACGGTTGGACAGGCCACCCTTCTTCGCCAGCGTGATGAGCTTTTCGACGTAGGGGCGCAGTTCCTTCGCCTTGGCGACGGTGGTGGTGATCTGCTCATGCTTGATGAGCGCGGCCGACATGTTGCGGAACAGCGCAATACGATGGGCCGAGGTACGTTGCAGCTTACGGCCGCCGACGCGATGACGCATGGGAAAGTCCTTCGTTCGTTAAGGGGCCGTGTCACGGAACCCCAGAGCAGGTGGCTGTTGAAGGCCGCCACCCGTCGCCTGTCTTCTAGGTGGCGGTTTGGGCCGTCACCGTAGTTCTTCTGCCGGGCGGCCAGCGGCAAAGCCGCTGGCGTCGGTCGGGTTGGCTGAAAGCCACCCGCCGGCCGGGCTGGTTTTGTCTCCGGGGCAAGCTTGCTTGCCCCGGTGCAAAATCAGCCCATAATTTCCTGTTCCAGCTTCTTCGCCATTTCCTCGATGTTCTCGGGCGGCCAACCCGGGATGTCCATGCCGAGGCGCAGACCCATCGAGGAGAGCACTTCCTTGATTTCGTTCAAGGACTTGCGGCCGAAGTTCGGCGTACGCAGCATCTCGGCCTCGGTCTTCTGAACCAGATCGCCGATGTAGATGATGTTGTCGTTCTTCAGGCAGTTGGCCGAGCGAACCGACAGTTCGAGCTCGTCGACCTTCTTGAGCAGATAACGGTTGATCTGGGCGGTGTCACCCTGACCTTCGCTCTGCGGTGCAGCGACCTGCGTGCCGGTCGTCGCCGCGCGCGGCAGCGACGAATCGTCGAAGTGGACGAACAGCGCCAACTGATCCTGCAGGATGCGCGCGGCATAGGCGAGCGCGTCCTCCGGGGTCACGGTGCCGTCGGTCTCAATCGTCAGCGTCAGCTTGTCGTAATCGAGTTCCTGCCCAACGCGGGTGTTCTCGACCTTGTAGCTGACCTGACGGACCGGCGAATACAGCGCATCGACGGGGATCAGACCGATCGGCGCATCGGCCGGGCGGTTGCCGGCGGCGGGGACATAGCCCTTGCCCACATCCGCGGTCAGTTCCATGTTCAGCGTCGCGCCATCATCGAGATGGCACAGCACCAGTTCGGGGTTCATCACCTCGATGTCGCCAGTGACGGCGATGTCGCCCGCCTTCACTTCGGCCGGGCCGGTGACGGAGAGTTGCAGGCGCTTGGGGCCTTCGCCCTGCATCCTGAGCGCGACCTGCTTCACGTTGAGCACGATGTCGGTCACGTCCTCGCGGACGCCGGCAAGGCTCGAGAATTCGTGCAGCACATTCTCGATCTTGATCGAGGTGACGGCGGCACCCTGAAGCGACGAGAGCAGCACGCGGCGCAGCGCGTTGCCGAGCGTCAGGCCGAAACCACGCTCCAGCGGCTCCGCGACGAAAGTCGACCGACGCTTGGGATCGCCACCCGGCTTCTTTTCGAGGCCGCTGGGCTTCTTGAGTTCCTGCCAGTTCTTAGCGTTGACGGACACGGGCTTCCCCTAGCTTGGCGGCGCGGAAGGGACGGTTCCGCGCCATGAAAGAACAACCCCGCCGGACGAACCCGGCGGGGGGGCAGGCACGGATCAGACGCGGCGACGCTTCGACGGGCGCACGCCGTTGTGCGGGATCGAGGTCACGTCGCGAATCGACGTGATCTGGAACCCGACGGCCTGCAGCGCGCGGAGCGCCGATTCACGGCCCGAACCCGGACCCTTCACTTCGACCTCGAGGGTGCGCACGCCGTGATCGGCGGCCTTGCGGCCGGCGTCCTCGGCAGCGACCTGGGCTGCGTACGGGGTCGACTTGCGCGATCCCTTGAAGCCCATCGCACCGGCCGACGACCACGAGATCGCATTGCCCTGCGCGTCGGTGATCGTAATCATGGTGTTGTTGAAGCTGGCGTTCACATGCGCGACGCCGGCGGTGATGTTCTTGCGCTCGCGACGGCGAAGGCGCTGCGGTTCACGTGCCATTGTTGGAAATCCTGACCTGTATAGCGTGGTACGGAGGCCGGGAGGCTGTCAGCCTCGACCCTGCCTCCGGCGGAGAAGAAGAAAAAACGATCCCCCGGATCGTTCTTACTTCTTCTTGCCCGCGATCGGCTTCGCCTTGCCCTTGCGGGTGCGCGCATTGGTGTGCGTGCGCTGGCCGCGGACCGGCAGGCCCTTGCGGTGACGCAGGCCACGATAGCAGGCGAGATCCATCAGGCGCTTGATGTTCATCGCGGTCTGGCGACGCAGATCGCCTTCCACGGTATGCGAGGCGTCGATCGCTTCGCGGATCTGGAGCACCTCCTGGTCCGACAGGTCCTGCACGCGACGCTCGGCGGCGATGCCGAGCTGGTCGGTCAGTTGCTTGGCCTTGGCCGGGCCGATGCCGTGGATATACTGCAGCGCGATGATGACGCGCTTGTTGGTCGGGATATTAACACCCGCGATACGTGCCATGAATTAGGTTCTCCCAGCTCCACGGGGCACTGCATGGCAGCGGCACCCCATCTCGTAGCGTTGCTTCTTCCGATACGCGCGATGGCAGCGCGCGCAAACACGCCGCCGCAAATCATCGGTGTCGGAGTAGAGCGCTACTAGAGAGGGGCCGGGCGTGTGTCAACCGCCGAACGGAACCATTTTCGGGACGAGACGTGGGTGATTTGCCACGTGACATCAACCACTTTGCCGCCGGGGCGTAACCCCGGGGGTATTCCCTCCCCGATGCGGGGAGGGAAACCGTCAATTGTCGAGGATCGCCGCGATCTGGGCAGTCACGTCGTCCATCGGCGCCATGCCGTCGACCCGCTGGACGAGGCCGCGCGATTCGTAGAGCGGCAGGATCGGCGCGGTCTTGGCGCGATATTCGACCATGCGGGTACGCACGGTCGCTTCGTTGTCGTCGGGACGGCGCTTGAACTCGGTCGCGCCGCACACGTCGCACACGCCGTCGACGACGGGCTGCTTGAACGTGTCGTGATAGCCCGCGCCGCAATTGCCACAGGTGAAGCGGCCGACGATGCGTTCGACCAGCGCATCCTCGTCGACCAGCAGCTCGATGACATGGGTCAGCTTACGACCGCGATGCTCGAGCAGCAGGTCAAGCGCGTCGGCCTGCGCAGCGGTGCGCGGATAGCCGTCGAAGATCGCGCCATCGTCGCCCAACTGATCGAGTCGCTCGCCGATCAGTGCCGAGACGATTGCGTCGGACACCAGCTCGCCTGCGTCCATCACCGCCTTGGCCTGCAACCCCACCGGGCTGCCGGCCTTCACCGCCGCGCGCAGCATGTCACCGGTCGACAGTTGCACCATGCCGCGTGCCTCGAGTCGTGCGGCCTGCGTGCCCTTGCCAGCACCTGGCGGTCCGAGAAGGATAATATCCATAGTGTGCCCCCTTGCGCCCATGGACCGGTCAACCGCGGACGCGGTTGCCGCCCTTCAGCTTCGCCTTCTTGATGAGATCGCCATACTGGTGCGCCAGCAGGTGCGACTGGATCTGCGTGACCGTGTCCATCGTCACGTTGACGACGATGAGCAGGCTGGTACCGCCGAGATAAAAGGGAATCGACAGCGCCGACACCAGATATTCGGGCAATAGGCAGATGATGACCAGATACGCTGCGCCGAGCACGGTGATGCGCGTCAGCACGTAATCGAAGTAATTCTCGGTATTCTTGCCCGGACGAATGCCGGGAATGAAGCCGCCGTAGCGCTTCAGATTGTCCGCCGTCTCTTCCGGGTTGAAGACGATGGCGGTGTAGAAGAACGAGAAGAACACGATGCCGAGGCCGTACAACGCCATGTAAAGCGGCTGACCATGCGCCAGATACTGGTTGAGCGAGATGATGAAATCGCCCCAGCGGCTCTCACCCGCCGTCGCTTGCCCTGCGAACTGGGTGATCGTCACCGGCATCAGCAGCAGCGAGGACGCGAAGATCGGCGGGATGACGCCGGCGGTGTTAATCTTGAGCGGCAGGTGGCTGCGATCGGCCTGAACCCCGCGCGCGGTCTGGCGCTTGGGATACTGGATCAGGATGCGGCGCTGCGCGCGCTCCATGAAGCAGATGAACAGGACGAGGCCAGCGACCGCGACGATGATGCCGAGCAGCGTGATCGGGTTCATCGTGCCCGAACGGCTGCCCTCGAACAGTTGCAGCAGCGTGGTCGGCAGATGCGCAACGATGCCGGCCATGATGATGAGGCTGATGCCGTTGCCGATGCCGCGGCTGGTGATCTGTTCACCCAGCCACATTAGGAACATCGTGCCGCCGATCAGCGAGATGACTGCCGCGACGCGAAAGGCGAGGCCCGGCTCGATCACCGCCGCCACGCCCTGCGACGCGCCGAACGCCTCGAGGCCGACCGCGATGGTATAGCCCTGGATCGCCGTCAGCGCGACCGTACCGTAGCGGGTATACTGGTTAAGCTTCTTGCGGCCCGACTCGCCTTCCTTCTTGATGGCGGCGAGCTGCGGCGATAGCGACGTCGCGAGCTGCACGACGATCGAGGCGGTGATGTAGGGCATAACGCCCAGCGCCACGACCGACATGCGCGTCAGCGCGCCGCCCGAAAAGGTGTTGAAGAAATCGAGGACGCCGCCCTGCGTCTGGTTGGCCAGCAGGCCGAGCTGCGTCGGGTCGATCCCCGGCAGCGGCACATAGCTGAGCAGGCGGAAGATGATGAGCGCGCCGAGCGTGAACCACAGGCGCTTCTTCAGTTCGGTCGCCTTGCCGAACTTCGATAGATTGATGTTGGTCGCAAGACCATCGGCGGCCGATGCCATGGATTTGTCCCGAATGATGCTGGCGGGCCGCGAGCCCACCCCCCGGCGACCATATAGGGGTTGCGGCCGGGATGTCTAAGGGGTGGTTGCCCACCCCCTAGGATACCGCCCGGCCCGGTCGTCGCGCGGCGAACCGTCGCGTTGACCGGGACCGGGCGGGAGCGGGATTCAGGCGTGCGCGGCCTTCTTGGCGGCGAGCGTCTGGCCCTTCTTGGCCTTGGCCTTTTCGGCGGCCGGCACGACGTCGATCACCGACACCGAACCGCCGGCCTTTTCGACCGCCTCGATCGCCGACTTCGACGCGCCGGCGACGGTGAAGCTGAGCTTCACAGTCAGCTCACCCTTGGCGAGCAGGCGCACGCCGTCCTTGCCGCCACGGGCAAGGTTGGCGGCCTTGAGCGCCGCATGGTCGAGCGTGGCGCCGGCTTCGATCTTGCCGGCGTCGACCGCCTTCTGGATCGCGCCGAGGTTCACCTCGGCATAGTCCTTGGCGAAGATGTTGTTGAAGCCGCGCTTCGGGATCCGCATGTGGAGCGGCATCTGGCCGCCCTCGAACCCGGCGATCGAGACGCCTTCACGGCTCTTCTGGCCCTTCTGGCCGCGACCGGCGGTCTTGCCCTTGCCCGAGCCGATGCCGCGTCCGACGCGCATCTTGCTCTTGCGGGCACCATTGTTGTCGCGGAGTTCGTTGAGTTTCATGAGTTGCACTCGCTTTCGCTATGTTCGCGCGGTTGTGGAGGCGGGCGCATTAACGCAATACACCGAAAATGCAACCTGTCAGTCAGCGCACCTTGCCCAACGGCGCGCAAGACGGCGGCCACGGTCGATCAGCGGCCGCTCCAGCCCATAGTGGAGCGGCACGGCCAGCGCGACGCAAGCGGCGTAGGCTGCGAGATAGACCGCGATACCTTCCGGTATCAGGCCAAACCGTTCGAACAGGCGCTCAACGACCGCGATGGCGAGCGACTGGATCAGGTAGATCGCGTAGGTGAGCGTTCCGAGCCATGCTAGCCATGGCATGGCGAGGAAGCGATCGACTGCCTGATCGGGATTCAGCCAACTGCCGGCGATCGCGACCGTCGCCGCAGCGGCGATCGAGACATTCCAAGCCCAAGGATGCGGCTGGAGAAGCGAACCGGCGTAACAGCACAGCACCGCAAGATAGCCGAGCAGCGTGTAAGGCGCCCCGGCGACATGTCGTGTCAGACGGGGACAATGCCAGAACAGTAGCGCGGCGCTGCTACCAAGGCCGAGTCCGACATACCCGCGGATCACGAACGCCGACGTACCGAAAGTTACGAATAACGCCGTAACCCCACCAAGTCCGGCCAACCAGGCCAGACGATACCTCAGCCCGGCGGCAACCAGAGTCGCAGGCCATAGAAGATAGAATTTTTCTTCGATTCCCAGCGTCCACGCCGGCTGGAACATCGATCCAATCGTATCTGGCCGGTATTCCATGGTGAAGGTCAGCATGTACGGCAGCGATTGCCAGTATTCGGTCGCGCGATCACCACCGCCCATCCGGGTGGCAATCACACCGTACAACAGCAAGATCAGCAGATAGAGCGGAACGATGCGGAACGCCCGGCGGATATAGAATGCCCGGAGATCAATCCGTCCAGTGCGTCCCCGCTCCGCCAGCAACAACCACGTAATAAGCCAGCCACTCAACGCGAAGAAAATGTCGACACCGACCGAACCGTTCACCCACCACGACGCCCCCTGCACATGGTTCGCGATCGTGAAGAGGATACAGATCGACCTTAAACCATCAAGATAGGGGCGGTATCCGCCAACGGCCGTCGCGATCGGTGTTCCGGTCATTCATCCCCCTGCCCGCGATCGTCTCCGGCAGATGTCCGCCAATGACGATGTCGCAGTTACCGGCCAGGCGCGCGGAAGCAAGACGGCCGCCGCCATGGCCGGTTCGCTAAAACGAAAAAGGGGACGAACCGAAGTCCGCCCCCTTTCGGAAGACATGGATCAGATAAGAGCCTCAGCCCTCGACCGACAGCATGTGCTGCACCTTGCGGATCATGCCGCGCACCTCGGGGGTGTCGGTCAGTTCCACGGTCTTGTGCATCTTGTTGAGGCCGAGACCGATCAGCGTCGCGCGCTGGTCCTTGGTCCGGCGGATCGGCGACCCGGTCTGGGTGATCTTGACGGTTGCCATCGCTCGTTACTCCACGATCGCCGCGGCATCAGCCTCGGCGGTCTGCGATCCACCGCGACCCAGCAGGTCGGCGATCTTCTTGCCGCGACGCTGGGCCACCGCCTTCGGCGACGACTGGTCGTTCAGCGCCTCGAAGGTCGCGCGGATCATGTTGTACGGGTTCGACGTGCCCACCGACTTCGTCACGACATCGGCGACGCCGAGCGATTCGAAGATGGCGCGCATCGGGCCACCCGCGATGATGCCGGTCCCGGCAGGCGCCGACCGCAGCGTCACGCGACCGGCACCGAAGTGGCCGTTGCCGTCATGGTGCAGCGTGCGACCGTCCTTGAGCGGAACGCGGACCATCGCCTTCTTGGCAGCGGCGGTCGCCTTCGAGATGGCTTCGGGCACTTCGCGTGCCTTGCCATGGCCGAAGCCGACGCGGCCCTTGCCGTCGCCCACGACGACCAGCGCCGCGAAACCGAAGCGCTTGCCGCCCTTCACCGTCTTGGACACGCGGTTGATGTGGACGAGCTTTTCGATCAGCTCCTCGCCACCATCATCCTGTCCGCCGCGACGATCGTCGCGACGACCGCCACGATTGCCGTCGCGACCACCGCGACCGCCGCCGCCGCCCGGGCCACCCGGACCGCCACGACCACGGCCACCGCGGGGACCACGGCCCTGCGGCTGCTCGCCACCCGGCGCTGCCGACACGTCGGCGGCGGGGGTTTCGGCCTGATTGTTTTCGTCAGCCATATCTTAGAACTCCAATCCGGCTTCACGGGCGGCCTCGGCCAGCGCCTTGACGCGACCGTGGAACAGGAAGCCGCCACGGTCGAACACGACCTGCGTCACGCCGGCGGCCTTCGCCGCTTCCGCAACGCGGGTGCCAACGCCCTTGGCGGCATCGACGTTCGCGCCCGAGGTGCCACGCACGTCCTTTTCCAGAGTCGATGCCGCAGCAACGGTGCGACCCGCCGCGTCGTCGATGACCTGGGCATAGATGTGCTTGCCCGAGCGATGGATCGAGAGCCGCGCACGGCCGCCCGAACGCGCCTTCAGCGCGGTGCGATTGCGCCGACGGCGCTTCGCGAAGAGAGAGAGACCCTTGGTCATTACTTCTTCTTCCCTTCCTTGCGGAAGATGAACTCGCCGTCGTACTTGATGCCCTTGCCCTTGTACGGCTCGGGCTTACGCCAACGACGGATCTCGGCAGCGATCTGACCGACCTTCTGCTTGTCGATCCCGCTGATTTCGATCGTGGTCTGATCGGGCGTCTTGATCTCGATGCCTTCCGGCACGTCGATGTTGACGTCGTGGCTGTAGCCGAGCTGCAGCTTCAGGTTACGACCCTGTGCCGCGGCGCGATAGCCGACGCCGGTGATGAGCAGCTTCTTGGTGAAGCCGGTCGTGACACCAGTGACCAGATTCTGCACGAGCGTGCGCTGCATGCCCCAGAACGCGCGAGCGCGCTTGGTTTCGTTCGCCGGCTGCACCGAGATGGTGTCGCCTTCGACGGCATAGGCGATGTCATCGGCCAGCGGCAGCGTGAGCGTGCCCTTGGGACCTTTGACGCTCAGCTCGCGCCCTGCGATGTTGGCGGTGACGCCGGCCGGAACCGGGACTGCCTTCTTACCGATGCGGCTCATCAGAAGACCTCCGCGAGCACTTCGCCACCGACATTCTGTTCGCGCGCTTCGGCGTCGGACAGAACGCCACGCGGCGTCGAGACGATGGTGATGCCAAGGCCGTTGCGAACCTTCGGCAGTTCCTGCGAACCCGAATAGACGCGGCGACCCGGCTTCGAGACGCGCGCGACATGCTTGATCGCGGGCTGGCCCTCGAAATACTTCAGCTCGATGCGGATGCCGGCCGCGGGGCCCATCTGCTCTTCGCTGTAGCCACGGATGTAGCCCTCGCGCTGAAGCACGTCGAGGACACGGGCACGCAACTTGCTGGCGGGCGTCAGGACACTGTCCTTGCGCGCGCGCTGGCCGTTGCGGATGCGGGTGAGCATGTCACCCAGGGGATCGGTCAATGCCATGCTGTAGGTTCCTTACCAGCTCGACTTCGTGACGCCGGGGATCAGGCCCTTGTTGGCCAGTTCCCGCAGCATGACGCGGGCGAGACGGAACTTGCGATAATAGCCGCGGGGACGCCCCGTCAGCTCGCAACGGTTGCGGATGCGGGTCGGATTCCCGTTGCGGGGAATCTCGGCCATCTTCAGCCGCGCGATCAGACGCTCGGTTTCGTCGAGCGACTGGTCGGCTGCGATCGCCTTCAGCTTCGCATATTTGGGCGCGAATTTCTTGACGAGCGCGCGCCGACGCTCGTTCTTGTTCACGGAACTCAGTTTCGCCATGGACTTAAGCTCTCTCTAGTAAAGCATAGGCCGCTCCCCGGCGAAGGGGAGCGGTTTTGGTTATGCCGCCTTCTTTTCCTCGGCGTCCGCTTCCTGGGGGAAGGGGAAACCGAAGAGACGCAGAAG
This sequence comes from Sphingomonas sp. Leaf25, assembly GCF_001421635.1. NCBI lineage: Bacteria > Pseudomonadati > Pseudomonadota > Alphaproteobacteria > Sphingomonadales > Sphingomonadaceae > Sphingomonas > Sphingomonas sp. Leaf25. The sequence goes on along the minus strand of NZ_LMKU01000002.1, from coordinate 197,723 downwards.
CTCGCGAGCCTCGTCGTCGGTCTTGGCGGAGGTGGTCACGATCACATCCATGCCGCGCACCTTGTCGATGCGGTCATAGTTGATTTCGGGGAACACGATCTGTTCCTTGATGCCGCAGGCATAGTTGCCGCGGCCGTCGAACGACTTGGGGCTCAGGCCACGGAAATCGCGGACGCGGGGCAGCGCGATCGTCAGGAAGCGGTCGAGAAACTCGTACATCCGCTCGCGACGCAGCGTCACCTTGCAACCGATCGCCATGCCTTCACGCAGCTTGAACTGCGCGATCGACTTCTTGGCTTTCGTCACGACAGGCTTCTGGCCGGCGATCAGCTCCATTTCGGAAGCGGCCTGCTCGACCTTCTTCTTGTCCTGCGTCGCTTCGCCTACGCCCATGTTCAGGACGATCTTTTCGATCCGGGGCACTTCGAGCGCGTTCTTGTAACCGAACTTCTCGGTCATCGCCTTGATGATGCGATCGTTATAGATCGACTTCATGCGTGGCGTATACGTATCAGCCATTGATGACCTCCCCGCCCTTTACGGCGACCCGGACCTTCTTGCCGTCACGGATTTCAAAGCGAACGCGGGTCGGCTTGCCGTCGACGACGTGCGCGACCTTGCTGACGTGCAGCGGCGCCTCCGAGCGGACGAGACCGCCCTGCGGCTCCGCCTGCGTCGGCTTCTTGTGACGGACGGCGATGTTGACGCCCGACACGACGACCTTGTCGTCCTTGGGCATCGACAGCACGACCTGACCGGTCTTGCCCTTGTCCTTGCCCGACAGGACGATCACGGTGTCGCCCTTCTTGATCTTTGCGGAAGCCATTACAGCACCTCAGGGGCGAGCGAGATGATCTTCATGAAGCCCTTCGAGCGCAGCTCGCGAACCACCGGGCCAAAGATACGGGTGCCGATCGGCTCCTCGTTCTTGTTGACCAGCACCGCGGCGTTGCCGTCGAAACGGATCACCGAACCGTCGGCGCGACGGATGTCCTTGGCGGTCCGAACGATGACGGCACGATGCACGTCACCCTTCTTCACGCGGCCGCGCGGAGCGGCTTCCTTGATGCTGACGACGATAACGTCGCCAACGCCTGCCGTGCGGCGCTTCGAGCCGCCCAGCACCTTGATGCACTGCACCCGCTTGGCGCCGCTGTTGTCAGCGACGTCAAGGTTGGATTGCATCTGGATCATCGATGCGATTCCTTGTCCTTGGGGCCGATTCCGACCGGTCCCCGCCTGCTAAAAATGAACCCCGGCAGCGGACTATGCGAGTCCACGCCGGGGGAGCGGCCCAATAACCGCCCCATGACGAAAAGGCAAGGCCCGTCCGTCCGCGTCCATACGATCCGGGTTCGACCCCGGAATTGCGTGGGGGGCGGAGGCCCGAAGGCCCCCACCCCCCGCGAAGGCTTACGCCTCGGCCGCGACTTCCGAAGGGGTCGCGTGGGTGTTCACCCGCTCGATCACCTTCCAGGTCTTCAGCTTCGAGATCGGCGCGGTCTCTTCGATGCGCACGGTCTCGCCTTCGCGATACTCGTTGCCCTCGTCATGGGCATGGTACTTCTTCGAACGGCGGATGATCTTGCCGTAGAGCGGGTGCTTCACCTTCCGCTCTACCTTGACCACCACCGTCTTGTCGGTCTTGTCCGAGACGATCATCCCGGTCAGCACGCGCTTCGGCATGTCTCTCGTCCTTACTTGTCGGACGAGCGCGAACGCTCGCCCTGCAGCGTCTTGATCCGCGCGATGTCGCGACGGACTTCCTTCACGCGGGTCGGCTTTTCCAGTTGGCTGGTCGCGGCCTGGAAACGGAGGTTGAACGCCTCACGCTTCAGGCTCGACAGTTCCTCGACCAACTGGTCGTCGCTCTTCGTGCGAAGATCGGTTGCCTTCGTCATTCTCAACCCTCCAGGTGCGAGGTGTCGCCCAGACGGGCGACGACCTTGACCGCGATCGGCAGCTTCATCGCGGCGCGTTCGAACGCCTCCGCGGCGAGCGGGCCGGGCACGCCGTCCAGTTCGAACAGGATGCGACCCGGCTTGACGCGGGCGACCCAGAATTCGGGCGAACCCTTGCCCGAGCCCATGCGGACTTCGGCAGGCTTCGACGACACCGGCAGATCCGGGAAGATCCGAATCCAGAGGCGACCCTGGCGCTTGATGTGACGGGTGATCGCGCGGCGGGCCGCTTCGATCTGACGGGCGGTGATCCGCTCGGGCTCCATCGCCTTCAGGCCGTACGACCCGAAGTTCAGCGACGTACCGCCCTTGGCATCGCCATGGATGCGGCCCTTGAAGGCCTTGCGGAACTTGGTGCGCTTTGGTTGCAGCATCTCACATCATCCTTAGCGGCGGTGATCGTCGCGCGCGGGGCGCACGCCGGAGGTCTGGGCCTCCATCATCAGCCGGTCCTGCGCCATCGGGTCATGGCCGAGGATCTCACCCTTGAAGATCCAGACCTTGACGCCGCAGACGCCGTACGCGGTGTGCGCTTCGGCCTCGGCATAGTCGAGGTTGGCGCGCAGCGTGTGCAGCGGCACGCGGCCCTCGCGATAGCCTTCCGACCGGGCGATTTCCGCACCACCCAGACGACCGCCGCAAGCAACGCGGATGCCGTCGGCACCCAGACGCATCGCCGACTGCACCGCACGCTTCATGGCGCGGCGGAAGGCGATACGACGCTCGAGCTGATCGGCGATGCCCTGTGCGACGAGCTTGGCGTCGATTTCCGGCTTGCGGATCTCGACGATGTTCAGCGACACGTCGGACGAGGTCATCGAGCCGAGCTTCTTGCGAAGCTTTTCGATGTCGGTGCCCTTCTTGCCGATGATGACGCCGGGACGCGCCGCGAAGATCGAGATGCGGCACAGCTTGGCCGGACGCTCGATCACCACCTTGGAGATCGCCGCCTGCGGCAGCGTCTTCATGATGAACTGGCGAATCCTGAGATCCTCCAGCAGCAGACGGCCATAGTCGGCGCCTTCGGCGTACCAACGGCTGTCCCAGGTGCGGTTGATCTGCAGACGCAGACCGATGGGATTGGATTTGTGACCCATTACGCTTCCTCCACCTCGGACACGACGATGCGCACGCGGCTGAACGGCTTCAGGATGCGCGTCGACTTGCCGCGACCACGGGTCGCGAAACGCTTCATCGTGATCGACTTGCCTACCGAGGCTTCCTTGACGACGAGTGCGTCGACGTCGAGGTTGTGGTTGTTTTCCGCATTCGCGATCGCCGAAGCGAGGCACTTGCGGACATCGACCGCCATCGCCTTCTTCGAGAACGCCAGGATGTTCATCGCATCGCCGACGTTCTTGTTGCGGATCAGCGCGGCGACGAGGTTCAGCTTCTGCGCCGAACCGCGAACCTGCGTCGCGACGGCCAGTGCTTCCTTGTCACCGACGCGGCGCGGTGCTGCCTGCTTGCTCATCAGCGCTTGCCCTTCTTGTCGGCGGCATGGCCGGGGAAGAAGCGAGTCGGCGCAAATTCGCCGAGCTTCATGCCCACCATGTCCTCGTTGACCGAAACCGGCACGAACTTGCGGCCATTATAGACGCTGAACGTCAGTCCGACGAACTGCGGCAGGATGGTCGAGCGACGCGACCACGTCTTGATCGGACCGGCGCGGGTGCCGGCGTCCTGCGCGGCTTCCGCCTTCTTCAGCAGGTTGAGGTCCACGAACGGACCCTTCCATACGGAACGAGCCATTCGTTTAGCCCTTCTTCTTCGCGTGACGGCTACGGATAATCATCTTGTCCGTCGCCTTGTTATGCCGCGTGCGCGCGCCCTTGGTCGGCTTGCCCCACGGCGTGACCGGATGACGGCCGCCCGAGGTCCGGCCTTCACCACCGCCGTGCGGATGGTCGACCGGGTTCTTGGCGACGCCGCGCGTCAGCGGGCGGATGCCCTTCCAGCGATTACGGCCGGCCTTGCCCAGATTCTGGTTCTGGTTGTCGGGGTTCGACACCGCGCCGATCGTTGCCATGCAGGTGGCGTGGATGTAGCGCTGCTCGCCCGAGTTCAGGCGGACGATGACCATGCCCTTGTCACGACCGACGACCTGCACATAGGTGCCGGCCGAACGGGAAATCTGGCCACCCTTGCCCGGCTTCATCTCGACGTTGTGGACGATCGTGCCGACCGGCACCTGGCCCAGTTCCATCGCGTTGCCCGGCTTCACGTCGGTCTTCTTGCCGGCGATCACCTTGTCGCCGACGTTCAGACGCTGCGGCGCGAGGATGTACGCGACGTTGGCCTTGCCCTCGATCTCGCCATAGTTGACGAGCGCGATGAATGCGGTGCGGTTGGGATCATATTCGATCCGTTCCACGGTGCCTTCGACGTCCCACAGGCGACGCTTGAAGTCGATGATGCGATAGCGCTGCTTGTGACCGCCCGCGATGCCGCGCGAGGTCACATGGCCCTTGTTGTTGCGGCCGCCCGACTTGGTCTTGCCTTCGGTCAGCGCCTTGACCGGACGACCCTTGTACAGGGCCGAACGGTCGATCAGGACCAGGCCACGCTGCGACGGCGTGGTCGGATTATATTGCTTGAGTGCCATGTTACTTGGCCCCCTCGGTAATGTCGATCGACTGGCCGTCGGCCAGCGTCACGATCGCCTTCTTGAAGTCCGACCGGGTGTAGGGCGCGCCCTTCCACTTCTTGGTCTTGCCCTTGGTCACGATCGTGTTGACGCCGGTGACGGTGACGTTGAACAGCGCTTCGACCGCTGCCTTGATCTCCGGCTTCGACGCCTTGGTCGCGACCTTGAAGACGACGGCGTTATGCTCGGAGAGCATCGTCGACTTTTCGGTGATGTGCGGCGCGAGGACCACGTCGTAATGACGGATGTCGATCGCCTGCTGCTGCTTAGCCATTGAAACGGGCCTCCAGCTTTTCGATCGCGGCGCGGGTGAGCACCAGCGTGTCGTGCTTCAGGATGTCATAGACGTTGGCGCCACCGGCGGGCAGGACGTTGACCTGCTGCAGGTTGCGGGCGGCCAGCGCGAAGCTGTTCTCGACCGCGTCGCCATCGATGACGAGCGACTTCTTGCCGAAGCCCAGCTTGGCGAGATTGCCGAGCAGGACCTGCGTCTTGCCGTTCTCGACGGTCAAGCCGTCGAGGATGACCAGCGAACCCGCCTTGGCATGGCTCGACAGCGCCATCTTGAGGCCCAGCGCGCGGATCTTCTTGTTCAGGCCGGGATTAAAGTCACGGACGCGGGCGCCGTGTGCCTTACCACCACCGATGAACACCGGAGCGCGACGATCGCCGTGACGGGCGACACCGCCGCCCTTCTGGCGACCCAGCTTCTTGCCCGAACGCGCGACGTCGGCGCGCTCGCGGGTGCCGCGGGCGGTGCCGCGACGCTTCTCGAGCTGCCACGTCACGACCCGGTGCAGGATGTCCGCACGCGGATCGAGGCCGAACACCTCGTCGTTGAGCTCGATGTCACCGCTTTCGACGGCGTCGAGGGTCTGTACCTTGACCTTCATGGATCAGCCCTCCTGGCCGTCGGCGGCCGCTGCCGGCGCCTCGTTGCTGTTCGCGGTCTTGAGCCCTGCGGGATACGGCGCGTCGGCATGGCGCGCGACCTTCACCGCGTCCTTGACCGTCAGCCAGGTGCCCTTGTGGCCCGGAACCGAACCCTTGATGAAGATCAGACCACGCTCGGCGTCGGTCGACACGACTTCAAGATTCTGCTGCGTGCGGTTGCGGTCGCCCATGTGGCCGGCCATCTTCTTGTTCTTGAAGACCTTGCCCGGATCCTGACGCTGACCGGTCGAACCGTGCGAACGGTGCGACACCGACACACCGTGCGTCGCGCGCAGACCGCCGAAGTTCCACCGCTTCATCGCGCCCGCAAAGCCCTTGCCCTGCGTACGGCCCGATACGTCGACGAGCTGACCCGCGACATAGTGATCGGCACCAATGGTGGCACCGACGTCGAGCAGCGCGTCTTCCGCCACGCGGAATTCGACCACGCGCGCCTTCGGGGTCACTTCGGCCTTGCCGAAATGGCCGCGCTGCGGCTTGGCGACATTCTTCGCCTTGGCGACACCGGCGCCGAGCTGCACCGCGACGTAGCCGTCCCGATCCAGTTCACGACGGGCGACGACCTGCACGTCTTCCAGTTGCAGCACGGTGACGGGCACGTGGCGCCCATCATCCTTGAACAACCGGGTCATACCCATTTTCTTCGCGATCACACCAGTACGCATGACCATCTCCTCCAACAGAGGCTCGTCTTGACGACGAGCTTGCCTAACGAAAAAGGCTCCGGTGCGCGGTCGCCCGCCTCCGAAGCCCCAGCCCCTGCGAAAACCATGCCCCCGCCAGGGCCAGACATCACGGATCGTTCCCAGGGGAATGTCACGCGCGATAGCGGGGACTCGGTCAACGGCTTTTGTCCTTGCGGACGACCTGCCGTTCGGTATCCCGTTGGTGCTTTCCCTGCCTCGACCGCAGCGGGTTCTGACGCGAACCGGCGGGAAGCGAAAGCGCGACGCAGGGCGGAATCACCCTACGTCGCGGAAAGCCGGCATTACGCCAGCTTGATCTCTACGTCCACCCCTGCCGCGAGGTCGAGCTTCATCAGCGCGTCAACGGTCTGCGGGGTCGGCTGCACGATGTCGAGCAGACGCTTGTAGGTGCGGGTCTCGAACTGCTCGCGCGACTTCTTGTCGATGTGCGGGCCGCGGTTGACCGTGAACTTGTCGATGTGCGTGGGCAGCGGAATGGGTCCACGGATCAGGGCGCCGGTGCGACGCGCGGTATCGGCAATATCGCCGGCCGCCTGGTCGAGCACGCGATGGTCGAACGCCTTAAGGCGAATACGGATATTGTTGTCCATGGTCCTACCGATGCGAAAGAGCGGGCCGTTGGGACGGCTCTTGATTAACAACGAATGGTTAGTTGGATGACCCAGCTCGAAGCGAGTCGCCCTCATTAAATAGCAAACGGCCGCCCCCGTCGCCGGGAGCGGCCGTCAGTAGAGTCGCTATATTACTTGTCGATGCCGCTGACAACCCCTGCGCCGACGGTACGACCGCCTTCACGGATGGTGAAACGCTGGCCGACGTCCATGGCGATCGGTGCGATCAGCTTTACGCCCAGCGCGACTTCATCGCCCGGCATGACCATTTCGGTGCCCTCGGGCAGCTCGATCGTGCCGGTCACGTCCGTCGTGCGGAAGTAGAACTGCGGGCGATAGTTGGCGAAGAACGGCGTGTGACGGCCACCCTCGTCCTTCGACAGCACGTACACCGACGACTGGAAGTCGGTGTGCGGCGTGATCGAACCCGGCTTCGCCAGAACCTGACCACGCTCCACTTCGTCGCGAGCGACGCCGCGGATCAGCGCGCCGATGTTGTCGCCGGCCTGGCCCTGGTCGAGCAGCTTGCGGAACATTTCGACGCCGGTGACGACGGTCTTGCGGACCGACTCATGGATACCGACGATCTCGACTTCCTCACCGACCTTCACGATGCCGGTTTCGACACGGCCGGTGACGACGGTGCCGCGACCCGAGATCGAGAACACGTCCTCGATCGGCATCATGAACGGCTTGTCGAGCGGACGCTCCGGCTGCGGGATCGACTCGTCGACCGCTGCCATGAGCGCAAGAACCGCTTCCTTGCCGAACACGTCGTTCGAACCCGACAGTGCGCAGGTAGCCGAACCACGGATGATCGGAATGTTGTCGCCGTCGAATTCGCGCTTCGACAGCTCTTCGCGGATTTCCATCTCGACGAGTTCGAGGATTTCCTCGTCGTCGACCAGATCGACCTTGTTCAGGAAGACGACCATGGTGGGAACGCCGACCTGCTTGGCGAGCAGGATGTGCTCCTTGGTCTGCGGCATCGGGCCGTCGGTGGCCGACACGACCAGGATCGCGCCGTCCATCTGCGCGGCGCCGGTGATCATGTTCTTCACATAATCGGCGTGGCCCGGGCAATCGACGTGCGCATAGTGACGGGCGGCCGTCTCATACTCGACGTGCGCGGTCGAGATGGTGATGCCGCGCTCGCGCTCTTCCGGTGCCTTGTCGATGTTGGCGAAGTCGACGGCGACGCCGCCCGACGTTTCGGCCAGCACCTTGGTGATCGCGGCGGTCAGCGAGGTCTTGCCATGGTCGACGTGACCGATGGTGCCGATGTTCAGATGCGGCTTGTTCCGCTCGAATTTTGCCTTTGCCATTTTCCTACCTTCTGATTCGATTTCGGTGCCGCATCAGGGCAACGCGAAGGCGGCCCTTTAGCGGGAGTTTGGGGGGATTGCCAGCCCTTGTGCGGGGGGAGCCGACGCGGGAGTAAATCCCGCGTCGGTCGGGGCGATCCAAGGACCGCCCCGCCGGCCGGCCTTCAGCGTCTCGGGGCTAAGCTTGCTTAGCCCCGTGCGCTTCAGGCCATCTTCGCCTTCACCTCGTCCGCGACGTTCTGCGGCACTTCGTCATAGTGCGAGAACTGCATCGAGTATTGCGCGCGACCCTGCGTGAACGAGCGGAGCTGGTTCACATAGCCGAACATGTTGGCCAGCGGGACCATCGCCTCGACCGTCTGCGCGTTGCCGCGGCTGTCGGTGCCCTGGATCTGGCCACGACGGCTGTTCATGTCGCCGATGACGTCGCCCAGATAGTCTTCCGGGGTGACGACCTCGACCTTCATGATCGGCTCGAGCAGCTTGATGCCGGCGCGCTGCGCCGCTTCGCGCATCGCGCCACGCGCGCAGATTTCGAACGCCAGCGCCGACGAGTCGACGTCGTGGTACTTGCCGTCGATCAGGTGGACTTCGAAGTCGATGATCGGGAAGCCGATCAGCGAACCGGTCAGTGCCGTCTCGCGCATGCCCTTTTCCACCGACGGGATATATTCGCGCGGAATGTTACCGCCCTTGATCTCGTCGAAGAACTGGTAGCCGGTGCCGCGCTCGCCCGGAATCACCTTCACCTTGACTTCGCCGAACTGGCCCGAACCACCCGACTGCTTCTTGTGGGTGTAGGTCAGCTCGACCGGCTTGGCGAGATATTCGCGATACGCCACCTGCGGCGCACCGACGTTCGCCTCGACCTTGAACTCGCGCTTCATGCGATCGACGAGGATTTCGAGGTGAAGCTCGCCCATGCCCTTGATGATCGTCTGGCCCGATTCATGGTCGGTCGACACGCGGAACGAGGGATCCTCGGCGGCGAGACGATTGAGCGCGATGCCCATCTTTTCCTGGTCGGCCTTGGTCTTTGGTTCCACCGACAGCTCGATGACGGGTTCGGGGAACTCCATCCGCTCGAGGATGATCGGGTTCGACTGGTCGCACAGCGTGTCGCCGGTCGTCGTTTCCTTCAGACCCGCGATGGCGACGATGTCACCGGCGCGCGCCTCGTCGATGTCCTCACGCGAGTTCGCGTGCATGAGGAGCATACGGCCGATCTTTTCCTTCTTGTCCTTCACCGAGTTGAGATACCCGCCCTTGGTGAGGGTGCCCGAATAGATGCGGGCGAAGGTGAGCGTGCCCACGAACGGATCGTTCATGATCTTGAACGCCAGCAGCGACATCGGCGCATCGTCGGTGGCCGGACGCGAATCCGGGGTTTCGCCGTCGAGCTTCACGCCCTGCACGTCCGGGATGTCCAGCGGCGACGGCAGATAGTCGACCACGGCGTCGAGCAGCGGCTGCACGCCCTTGTTCTTGAACGCCGAACCGCACACGATCGGCACGAAGTTCATCGCCAGCGTGCCCTTGCGGATCAGCGCCTTGAGGTCGGCGACCGACGGCTCGTTACCTTCGAGATAGGCTTCCATCAGGTCGTCGTCCTGCTCGACGGCCATCTCGATCAGCTCGCTGCGATACTTCGCGGCCTTCTCGGCCATGTCGTCCGGAATGTCCTGATATTCGAACTTGGCGCCCAGCGACTCTTCGAGCCAGATGATCGCGCGGTTCTCGACCAGGTCGACCAGACCCTTGAAGCCACCCTCGATACCGATCGGGAGATACAGGACCGCCGGACGCGCGCCGAGGCGCTCGATGATCGAATCGACGCAGAAGTAGAAGTTGGCACCGGTGCGGTCGAGCTTGTTGACGAAGCACATGCGCGGCACGCCGTACTTGTCGGCCTGACGCCACACGGTTTCCGACTGCGGCTCCACGCCGGCGACACCGTCGAAACAGGCGACCGCACCGTCGAGCACGCGCAGCGAACGCTCGACTTCGATCGTGAAGTCGACGTGGCCCGGCGTATCGATAATGTTGATGAGGTGCTCTTCACCCTTGCCCTCTTCCGCGCGCCACTTGCAGGTGGTTGCCGCCGAGGTGATGGTGATGCCGCGTTCCTGCTCCTGCTCCATCCAGTCCATGGTCGCGGTGCCTTCGTGCACTTCGCCGATCTTGTAGGACTTGCCGGTGTAATAGAGAATGCGCTCGGTCGTGGTCGTCTTGCCGGCGTCGATGTGCGCCATGATGCCGATGTTACGATACCGTTCGAGCGGATGGCTGCGGGCCATGGTCGTGCTTCCTTAGCAATGTGGGGAGCGAGGCATGACGCCCGCTCCCCACGATATAGGCGGTTAGATCAGCGGTGAAAAGCCACCGCCGAAGCTTACCAGCGGTAGTGCGAGAAAGCGCGGTTCGCTTCCGCCATGCGGTGCGTGTCTTCGCGCTTCTTGACCGCGTTGCCGCGGTTGTTGGCGGCATCCATCAACTCGCCCGACAGGCGCGCCGACATGGTGTTCTCGCTGCGGTTGCGCGCCGACGAGATCAGCCAGCGAATCGCCAGCGCCTGGGCGCGTTCGAAACGGACTTCGACCGGCACCTGATAGGTCGCACCGCCGACGCGGCGCGAACGCACTTCGATGTTCGGCTTCACGTTGTTCAGCGCATCGTGGAACACGCCCAGCGGATCACGCTTGGCGCGCGATTCGACGGTTTCGAACGCCGAATAGACGATGCCCTCGGCGACGGACTTCTTGCCGTCCAGCATGACCGAGTTCATGAACTTCGACAGAACCTCATCCCCGTATACGGGATCAGGCAGGATTTCCCGCTTTTCGGGACGACGACGACGAGCCATCAGATATTCCTTTAATCTTCAGCCGGTTCCCGAACCTGTCGGGGGCTTACTGGGGTAGGTGGATTTCACGCCGCCGATGCGGCGCGAAATCACTTCGGACGCTTGGCGCCGTACTTCGAACGCGACTGGCGGCGATCCTTGACGCCCTGCGTGTCGAGCACGCCGCGCAGGACGTGGTAGCGCACGCCGGGAAGATCGCGCACACGACCGCCGCGGATGAGCACGACCGAGTGCTCCTGCAGGTTGTGGCCTTCACCCGGGATGTAGCTGATGACTTCGCGCTGGTTGGTCAGGCGGACCTTGGCCACCTTGCGCAGCGCCGAGTTCGGCTTCTTCGGAGTCGTCGTGTAGACGCGGGTGCAGACACCGCGCTTCTGCGGGTTCTGGTCCATCGCAGGGACCTTCGACTTGGCCTTCTGCGGTTCGCGGCCCTTGCGGACCAACTGGTTGATCGTCGGCATGAAGCCCTTCACCTTATCTTGCGGTTACTTTGCCGGAGCCCTTCTTCATCAGAAATGCGCAAAGGCCGCGCGGGATCTTCCACGAGGCCGATGTCTCCAGCAATGTTCAGCTCTTGCCCACATGCAGGCTGGCGGCGCGGATACGAAGCCGACCCAGCGGGACAGGGCGGGCCTATATCGCGGACGCCTGCCAGCGTCAATGACGCCGACGGGCGCAAGGAGTTGGCAATGGTTGTGGCGCTACTCTGCGGCGATGCGCCCCGCCCCGCCCCTTTCCGCCGTCGCCGTCTCCAGCCTCGCGCTGTGGCAGGCGGTGCGGGCGACGCCGTTTGGGACCGTGCCCGCGCCGGGATTGTGGTGGCTACTCGATCGATTCGCGATGCTCGAACCGTTCGTCCATCTGCTGCCGGTGCTGGCCGCCGGATCGGTCGCGGTCGCGCTCACCCAGCCGCTGACGCATGTCCGGCATGCGCGACCATGGGCGGAGGCGGTGGCACTGGCGATGCTGGCGATAGGCCTGCTGCTGCCGGTGCCGATCGCGCTGCTGGTCGCCGTCGTGCCGTTCGCGCTGTATGCGCGATCCGGGGCGATGGTCATCGCCTGCCTTACAGTGGCGATCGTCGCTCCCGTCCTTGGCCCGGCGGTGATCGGTATGGCGATGTGGCAACTGGCGGCCGCGCTGCGCCTGCCGGACTGTGCGAACGACAACTTTCGGATCGGGGCCGGCGCGTAGTCCGGCAGCGGCCGTCTAGCGGACGTCGGTCCCCATCGCGCCCAGCAACGCGCGTTCGAACCGTTCGGGCACCTCGATCTGGGGTACGTGGCCGACCCCTGCCAGCCGCACCAGCGTCGCGTTGGGCAACTGCGTCGCCAGCCGTGCCGCCTGCTGCGGCGCGGTTTCGAGATATTGCGCCAGCGTCGGCGACGCCTGTTCGCGACCGAAGGCGGTGCGGTCTAGCGTGCCGACGATCAGCGTCATCGGCAGCTTGATCCGGCCCAGTTCATAGGCGACCGGCTGGGTATAGATCATCTCGCTGGTCTTGGCCTGCGCCATTGCCACCGTATCGCGCCCCGCCCCGACATACATCCCCGCCTGCATCCGCGCCCAGCGTTCATAGGCCGGGGTCCAGGTGCCGTGATAATAGGTGTCGCGCTGATAGGCGCGGATGCTGGCCAGCGTCGTCGCGCGCTGATCCTGCAACAACCGGTCGATCGGGGTATAGGGAATGCCGTCGTCGGTGCGGTTCTTCAGCCCGATCGGGTTGACCAGCACCAGCCGTTCGACCCGGTCGGGATGGGCGAGCGCGAGACGCAGCGCCAGCATGCCGCCCATCGAATGGCCGACGATCACCGCCTTGGCGATGCCGCGCTCGGTCATCAGGCGGGTGGTGAGGCGTGCCATCTGGTGCAGGCTGTATTGCGCGGTGCGCGGCTTCGACGATTTGCAGAAGCCGATCTGGTCGGGCACCAGCACCCGCCAGCCCGCGGCGGCAAGCGTCCGGGCGGTGCGTTCCCAGCTATTGCCGCAGAAATTCTTGCCGTGGAGCAGTACGGCGGTGCGGCCGTTGGCGGCGGCGGTCGGGCGGATGTCCATATAGGCCATGCCCGCCGGCACACCGCCGACGCTGGTTTCCATTCGCATCAGCGGAAAGGGATAGGGAACGGTTTCGAGATCGGCACCGGTGTCGGCGACCGGCGGATCGGCCGGGACCGGCGCCGCCGTTACCGGCGCGCTCGCCAGTGCCGCCGTCAGGATGATCGCGCTCAGCATGTCCATCAACCCCATTCCCCCGCGCGCGTCGTCGCGCAGCAGGGGCATGGAGGTCAATCAATTTTCGTTGCGCGGCCGAACCGGCGTGGAAGGCCGTGGTCAGTTGGCCGTGTTGCCCATCTGCGCGTTCACCGCGTCGGGCGTGTTGCCCATCATCGCGTCGCCAGCAGCCGTCACCGAATTCTCGCCGGTATCCATCGGATTGATCGCGATCATCTCGTTGCCGACCTCGCCGTCGTTGCGGAAGGCGGCGTTGGCATAGGTATCGTTCAACACGACGTTGCTGTCGTTGGTTACGGTAATCTCCTGCCCACCACAGGCGGCGAGCAGCGCGAAGGCCGGAAGGGCGGCGGCGGCAAGGATACGGGTCATGAGCGTGGCTCTCCTGAAAGTCGGGGTTCAGAACGTCGCGTCCCGCGCCGTCGTTCCCCGTGCGGCGACCGGCGATCCTTTCCCCTGCGGGCGGCAGGCGTTAGAGAGCGCCGATGCGTATCCTGTCCGCCGCCCTGTCGCTGGCCCTGCTGGCACCTGCCCCCGCCGCCGCCCAGTCCGCCACCCGCGCCACGCCGGGCTATATCCGTGTCCGGTTCGACACCTCGGCCGGGCCGATCATCGTCGCGCTCGATGCGAAGCGGACGCCGGCGACGACGAAGAACTTCCTCGCCTATGTCGACGACGGGCGGTTCGACGATACGGTGTTCTACCGGTCGGCACGACGCAAGAGCGACCCGAAGCTGGGCTTCGTCCAGGGCGGCATCCGCACCGATGCGCGGCGCATCCTGCCGCCCTTCCCCCACGAACGCACCGACCGGACCGGGGTGCGTCATGTCGATGGCGCGATCTCGATGGCAAGGCGGCCCGAAGCCAATTCGGCGGGGGGCAATTTCGTGCTGCTGGTCGGCGCGATGACGAGCATGGACGCCAAGGGCGATTTCGACGGCTATGCCGCGTTCGGGCGAGTGGTCGGCGGCATGGCGACCGTCAAAAAGATCCTCGCGGTGCCGACCGGCGGCGGCCTCGACGCGATGAAGGGGCAGATGATCCTCGACCCCGTCCGCATCCTGCGCGCCCGGCGGCTGGACGGCACCCCGCGCCCGACCGGACTTCCCAAGGTCTGGCTCATCAACATCAAGCGGTGAGGCAGGCGCGGCACCGGCCGCGCCCGCCACTCCCCTGTTACGCCGCCTGCATTTCGGCCATCGCCGCATCGTCCAGCGCGCTCGCGCGGACATGCGCCGGCCGGTCGACCAGCCGGCCGAGATAGGCCATGAACGCATCGAGCTTCGGCAGCGAGCCGAACTGCGTTCCCCACATAACATGCGAGCCGACATAGACATCGGCGGCGGTGAAGCGGTCGCCGGCGATATAGGGATGCGCGGATACCGCCGCTTCGAGCACCGCGACGACCCGGTCGTATTCGCCATAACCGACCATGCGCTGCTGGTCGCTCGTCGGGACCACCCCCAGCGACCGGTTGGTGATCGCCGCCTCGACCGGGCCGGCGGCGAAGAACATCCAGCGGTAATAGTCGGCGCGCTCGTCGGCGCGCGGGGCGAGGCCCGCCTGTGGAAAGGCATCGGCGAGATAGGCACAGATCGCGGCGCATTCGGTGACGACCCGTCCGCCGTGAACGATCGCCGGCACCTTGCCCATCGGATTGACCGCCAGAAAGGCGTCGTCCTTCATCGTGCCGCCATAGCCGAGCATTTCGACCTGATAGTCGGCGCCGACTTCCTCCAGCATCCAGCGCGCGATCCGTCCGCGCGACATCGGGTTGGTGTATAGCGTCAGTCCGGTCATGGTCGGCTCCCTTCTCAAACAATTCGGTTGGAACGGAAGTGGAACATAATGCTATCGCGCGTCAAGTTCGTGACGCAGGAAGGCGACGGTCCGCTCCCATGCCAGCGTGGCGGCCGCGGCATCGTAGCGCGCCGCCGACGTATCGTTGTTGAAGGCATGGTCGACGCCCGGATAGACATGGGTCGTCGCCCGCTTGGCCGCCGCGCGCAGGGCGTCGCCCCATGGGATGGCCGTCGTGTTGACCCGCGTGTCCTTGCCCGCCAGTTGCAGCAGCAGCGCGGCGCGGACCTTGCCCGCCTCGGCCGGATCGGGCGCGGGGCCATAATAGGAAACGCCGGCGGTCAGCGCCGGATCGGCGACCGCCAGCCGGTTGACGAACGCCCCGCCCCAGCAGAAGCCGACCGCGCCGGTCCGGCCGTTGCCGCTCGCCTGTTTCCGCGCCTTCGCCAGAAACGCCTTGGCCTGTGACAGCGCCAGATCATAGTCGATGCTGCCGATCAGCGTGCGGGCGCGATCCTCGTCGGCCGGGGTCCCGCCTTGGGGGGCGAGGAAATCGGGCGCGATCACGCGGAAGCCGGCGAGCGCCAGGCGGCGGGCGACATCCTCGATATGCGCGTTCAGCCCGCGATTTTCGTGGATCACCAGAACCGTCGGCCGCTGCCTACCCGATGCTTTGGGCGCAGCGAAATAGGCGGTGGCCGGGGCGCCGGCCTCGGTGCCGCTGCGCCGCGCCGCCTCGATCCGGGGGTCGTCGGCCTTCACCTGCTGCGCCGCCGCCGGGGACGCGGCGATGCTGGCGACCAGCGCCTCGGCCGCCGCGACCGATCCGGCCAGCACGACCATCTCCTTCATGAACGCGCGGCGGTCGCGGTGATCGTGGGTAAAGGCATCGTAGAGTGCGATGGCACGGTCGCGCAGGTCGGTCATGGCCGTCTCTCCCAGGGAATGGCGGGAGGCTGGCACAGACCGGGCGATCGGGAAAGCGGCGATGGCTATCGCTTGCGCGTGACCATCGGGTCGGGCTTCGGCGGCGGTTTCCAGCCGGCGGGCGGCTCGACCCGTTGCCTGCTGGTGCCAAGCCCCATCGCGCCCGGCTGCTGGCGGGTCAGCCCGGCGGTGTCGGCGGCACGCGCGGCGTCCGCCTCCGCACCGCCGCGCAGCAGCGCAATCCGGTCGCGCAACTGCCGGGCGCGCTCAAAATCGAGCGCGGCGGCGGCGGCTTCCATCTCGGCGCGCAACTGTTCGATCGTTCCGGTCATGCGGGGCAAACGCACGACCGGGACGAACGGATCAGCGCCAGTCGAAGGCGAGCGCGCCTTCGCGAAAGGCGAATCGGTCGAGGTGGCGGGCGACCGCCCCCTCCAGCGCGGCGAGCTGTTCGGCGGAGGTCGCATCGATACGGACGGTCAGCGCGTCGGCGCCGGCGTCGAACGTTACCAGCGCGTCGCCCGGATGATCGGCACCGCGCGCGTCCTTAGGAAACACGACGGTGCCATGGTCAGGGGTGAACTCGACGGTCAGGTTGTGCTGCCAGTGCTTGCAGAGCTGCTGGAGATAGCGGCTGGCATTCGGGGTCGGGACGGTGGCGGTGCTGGTATGCGTGCTCATAGACGTTCGACCTTCTGTGCCGCGTCGTCGAGAATCGCGGCCACCGCGTGGAGCGTGTCGGCATCGATCTCGCTGCCGCTCAGCCGGTGGTGGATCGCGGCGCGAAGATTGGCCTTGGCGCGGTGGATCGGGCCGCCGTCGGTGCGGGCGTGGCGTTCGCCCAGCGCCTGCAACCGGGCGAACAACTCGGCGACCTGCGCCGACGCTTCGACGAGATGCGTGTGTCCCGCTTCGGTCGCGGCGAAGCGCTTGCGCGTGCCCTCGGCCGCCTGTTCCTCGGTCATTCCCATGTCGGTCAGCAGCGTGAGCGTGGGATAGACGACGCCGGGGCTCGGCGCATAGGCGCCGCCGCTCAACGCCTCGACCGCCTTGATGAGTTCATAGCCATGGCGGGGTTCGTCGGCGACGAGGCGCAGCAGGAGCAGCCGCAGCTCGCTGCCGTCGAAGATGCGCCGCCCGCCGCCGCCGCCGGGGCGACCGCCCCGGCCCATCGGCCAGTCGCGACCGAACGGGCCGCCGCGTGAAGGATCGCCGCGACCGGCGGCGTGATGATGATGATGTGAAAACATGGGGTTCCTATCGATTGCCATATCGCCAAGATATATCTTGATCGACACGCTGCAAGTAGGTTCAAGATATATTTTCACTGCATCGCATGATTGCCGTACCGCATCGGCTTGGCCGTCGGACGCGGCGCGCCTACATGTCGGACATGGCCGACCTTTTCGCCGACTTCACGCCCCCCGCCCCCGAACCGGTCGCCGACGGCCCGCTGGCCGACCGGTTGCGCCCGGCCTCGCTCGGCGAGGTGGTGGGACAGGGGCATCTGACCGGACCCGATGGCGCGATCGGGCGGATGGTCGCGGCGGGGCGGCTGTCGTCGATGGTGTTGTGGGGGCCGCCCGGCACCGGCAAGACCACGATCGCACGGCTGCTCGCGGCGGCGGTGGGGCTGCGCTATGCCCAGATTTCGGCGGTCTTTTCGGGCGTCGCCGATCTCAAGAAGGTGTTTGCCGAGGCGCGCGAGCATGGCCGGCTCGGCAAGCGGACGTTGCTGTTCGTCGACGAGATCCACCGGTTCAATCGCGCGCAGCAGGACGGGTTCCTGCCGTACGTCGAGGATGGCACCGTCACCTTGGTTGGGGCGACGACCGAGAATCCGTCGTTCGAGCTGAACGCCGCGTTGCTCAGCCGGGCGCAGGTGCTGATCCTCCACCGGCTTGACGCGGGTGCGCTCGCCGAGTTGCTGGCGCGGGCGGAAGCCGTCGAGGGACGCGCCCTGCCGCTCGACGAAGCGGCGCGCGCCGCGCTGATCGCGAGTGCCGATGGCGACGGGCGGTTCCTGCTGAACCAGGCCGAGACGCTGTTCGCGATTGCGCTGGACGCACCGCTCGATCCGGCGGGGCTGTCGGCGCTGCTCCAGCGGCGGGTGGCGGTGTACGACAAGGACCGCGAGGGGCATTACAACCTCATCTCCGCGCTGCACAAATCGCTGCGCGGATCGGACCCGCAGGCGGCGCTCTATTATATGGCGCGGATGCTGAGCGCGGGGGAGGAACCGCTCTACGTGCTGCGGCGGCTGACGCGGTTCGCGTCGGAGGACATCGGCCTCGCCGACCCGCAGGCGCTGGTGCAGTGCCTTGCCGCCAAGGACGCCTATGACTTCCTTGGCAGTCCCGAGGGCGAACTGGCGATCGTGCAGGCGTGCCTGTACTGCGCCACCGCGCCCAAATCGAACGCGGCGTACACCGCGCAGAAGGCCGCGTGGAAATCGGCACGCGAGACGGGATCGCTGATGCCGCCGCCGTCGATCCTCAACGCCCCGACCCGGCTGATGAAGGACATCGGCTATGGCAAGGGCTATGCCTATGACCATGACCATGCGGACGGGTTTTCCGGAGCGGATTACTGGCCCGAAGCAATGGCGGCGCAGCGCTTCTATGAGCCGAGCGGACGCGGGTTCGAGCAGCGGATCGCCGAGCGGATGACATGGTGGGACGAACGCCGCCGGACCGGGGAGTGAGGTCACGCTTCACCCGCTTCGCCGGGATCGACTGGTCGGGACAGGCGGTGGCGCGGCCCAAGGGGCTGGCGGTGGCGGTGGCCGGGGCGGGAGACGATGCCCCGGTGCTGGTCGAGCGGCCGGGCGGGTGGTCGCGGGATGACGTGTGCGACTG
Organism: Sphingomonas sp. Leaf25; assembly: GCF_001421635.1. Taxonomy (NCBI): domain Bacteria; kingdom Pseudomonadati; phylum Pseudomonadota; class Alphaproteobacteria; order Sphingomonadales; family Sphingomonadaceae; genus Sphingomonas; species Sphingomonas sp. Leaf25. The sequence goes on along the minus strand of NZ_LMKU01000002.1, from coordinate 178,838 downwards.
GCTGCTGGCGACACGCGACGACGTGCTGATCGGGCTCGACCTGTCGCCCGCGCTGCCGTTCTGCGACCATGGCGGCTATTTCCCGGGGTGGGATGCCTCGCCGGCCGACGCCAAGGCGCTGTGGGCGATGGTCGAGGCATTGGCGGCGGACGACCTGCATCTGGGGGTGTCGTCTGTGGTGGCGCATGGCGAGATCGCGCGGCATTTCCGCCAGCGCTTCGCGTGTGGCGACCGGTTCGAGGCCGGACGCGGGCGGCTGCGGGTGTGCGAGGTGGCGCAGCGCGCGGCGGGGCTGTCCCCGACCAGTTGCTTCAACCTGATCGGCGCGGCGCAGGTCGGCAAGTCGAGCCTGACCGGCATGCGCGTGCTGCACCGGCTGGGTGGCCAAGTGCCGGTGTGGCCGTTCGATCCGGTGCCGGACACCGGGCCGGTGATCGTCGAGATCTACACCACCATCGCCGCGCGGGCGGCGGGGGTGCGGCCCGGGCGGAGCAAGCTGCGCGATGGGCCGGCGCTCGACGCCGCGCTGGCGGTGCTGGGCAGCGCGGGGCATGCGCCGCTCAGGCGGTATGACGATCATGCGACCGATGCCGTACTGAGCGCGGCATGGTTGCGGCGGGTGGCTGATGCCCCGGCGTTGTGGGCGCCGGCGGGGATGACGCCGGCGGTCGCGCGGACCGAGGGATGGACGTTCGGCGTCGGCTGACCTTCCGGTTCGGGATTGACCACGGCGCGCGGCAAATCTAACGCAAGGGTCCGGTCGGCCGGTTTAGCTCAGATGGTAGAGCAGCGGTTTTGTAAACCGAAGGTCGCGGGTTCGATTCCTGCAACCGGCACCGGATCAGGCATAGGCATAGGGCCCGCCCTTCGCGAGCGCCGCCTGGTACGCCGGGCGGGCGTGGATGTGCTCCAGCCACGCGATGGTACGCGGGCGGGTGGCGTCGAGGCCGGCACGGCTGCGCGCGGCTTCCAGCGGAAAGCTCATCATGATGTCGGCGGCAGTCATCGCGTCGCCGGCGAACCAGGTGTTCGCCGTCAGATGCGCCTCGACATAGTCGAGGTGGACGTCGATCATCGGTTGCACTTTCTTCTGCGCCGCCTTGCCGAGCAGCGGCACGCGGCCGAGCACCAGCTTGACCAGCAGCGGCGGCATCAGCGAGCCTTCGGCATAATGGAGGAAGTGGCGATAGTGGAGCGCCGCGCGGCGATGGCGCGGGGTGCCGAGCCGGCCGTCGGCCTTCTCGACCAGATATTCGACGATCGCCCCCGTTTCCGCCACGACCAGCGGATCGCCGGGGACGCCGGCATCGCTGTCCTCGATCACCGGCGACTTGCCGAGCGGGTGGATGCGGCGAAGCTCGGGCGGGGCGAGCATCGTCGCCTTGTTCCGCTGATAGTGGCGCACCGTATAGGGCATGGCCAGTTCCTCAAGCAGCCAGAGCACGCGCTGCGAGCGGGAGTTTTCGAGGTGGTGGACGGTTATCATCGGTGGGCCTCCCCGGGGCATAGGATTCGACAGGGCAATGCGGCAAAGCGGAAAGCGTTGCACGGCGCGCCGGGCGAGGCGCAGCGAAGCAGCGCCGCGCCACANGTTGGCTGCGGGTGGAACTGCTGTCCGCCAAGAGCCGCAGCGTTGGCGTGTATGGATTCCGGCCTTCGCCGGAATGACGAGGGGGGTGGAGACGGTTCGCGCGGACGACGCTCGGCATGCAATTCCCCCCAAAGTTGACAAAGTTTACACTAACGACGTGTTTGTTGCGAACGTGTCGCAGCTACGATCGCTGGCGCGATCGCGCGACCCTTTGGCTCGCTTCGCCTCTCTCCCAACCTGCGCTAGCCAGCAAAGCTGGCAAGCTTCGGTATCCCTCTCCGCTGTCCAGGGGAGAGGGTCGGGTTGGGGCACGGCGTGGTATCGGGCGAGCATGGCTTGAAACATGGTGTGTAGGACAGGGCCTTGGCTTGCCGACAGGTCGTGCGTGCGGGACCCTACCCACCCCCCGCCCCTCCCTTCGAGGGAGGGGATGCCTGAAACGGAACCGCCGCCGTATCCGGTCGGGATACGGCGGCGGTGGCGATTAATAACGATCGACGCGATCCTTACAGATCGTCCTCGGCATCGGGGCCGGCCATCATTTCCTCGGCGACCTTTTCGGTGCGCTGGCGGATCGAGGCTTCGAGCTTGTCGCGCAGTTCGGGGTGTTCGTTCAGGAAGGTCTTGGCGTTCTCACGCCCCTGCCCGATGCGCACGCTGTCGTAGCTGAACCACGCGCCCGACTTTTCGACCAGCCCGGCCTTGACGCCCAGATCGAGAATCTCGCCGATCTTCGAGATGCCCTGCCCGTACATGATGTCGAATTCGACCTGCTTGAACGGCGGGGCGACCTTGTTCTTCACCACCTTTACGCGGGTCGCGTTGCCGATGATCTCGTCGCGGTCCTTGATCTGGCCGGTGCGGCGGATGTCGAGGCGGACCGAGGCGTAGAATTTGAGCGCGTTGCCGCCGGTCGTCGTCTCCGGGTTGCCGTACATCACGCCGATCTTCATGCGGAGCTGGTTGATGAAGATCACCATGCAGCGCGAGCGGCTGATCGAACCGGTCAGCTTGCGCAGGGATTGCGACATGAGCCGCGCCTGAAGGCCGACGTGGCTGTCGCCCATCTCGCCCTCGATCTCGGCGCGCGGAACGAGTGCTGCGACCGAATCGACCACCAGCACGTCGATCGCGTTCGAGCGGACCAGCGTGTCGACGATCTCCAGCGCCTGTTCGCCGGTGTCGGGCTGCGACACGATCAGCTCGTCGATATTGACGCCGAGCTTCTTGGCATAGACCGGATCGAGCGCGTGTTCGGCGTCGACGAAGGCGACGGTGCCGCCACCCTTCTGCGCTTCGGCCAGCACGTGCAGCGACAAGGTGGTCTTGCCCGACGATTCGGGGCCGTAGATCTCGATCACGCGGCCGCGCGGCAGGCCGCCGACGCCCAGGGCGATGTCGAGGCCGAGCGACCCGGTCGAGATCACCTCGACCTGCATCGTCTCCTTCTGGCCCAGCTTCATCGCCGACCCCTTGCCGAAGGCACGGTCGATCTGTGCCAGCGCGGCGTCGAGCGCCTTTTGCCGCTCGCTTGCCGCCTTGTCGTTTGCTGCCGCCATCTTGCTATCGACCGCCTTAAGATTTGCCGCCATGTCCAGCCTTTCGCGTAGAGCAACCGCGTCGAGGGTTCAACGCAATCCGTTGACCCTCATGTATTCGTTTTGTTCCGGTTCTGCAAGTCCGGTGGAACGGCGTTCCATCCGGCTTGCGCGTGGTCGCAGAGTCTTATTCATGTGGACAGGAACGTCGCCCGAGCGAAGGCTGGGGTCTCAGGCGGCATTTGTCGCGCATCAGCCCCGGGAGATCCCAGCCTTCGCTGGGATGACGCTTGTTTCGGGATGGGCGAATCAACCTTTAGCTACCCTGCCGGCTGCGAACCTCGGCCATCTGGCGCTTGGCCGCCGCGCTCATCGCCTCGGTTTCGGTCAGGTCGACGATGTGGACGGTCAACTGTCCGACCCGCTGCCGGATGCGGGTGCCGGTCGCGATGCCGATCGTGCCACGTATGGTGAAGCGGTCGATGCGGTAGGTGCCGGGGCTGCCCGCCGGGACGTCGAGCGGGACGTAGCGCCGGTCGGCGACCTGATCGAGAATCACCTGCCGCCATTGGCCGAGACCCGAGGTTTGCAGCACCTCTGCATCGGCGGTCCGGCCATCGGGGCGGACCCAATAGCCGACATCGGCGAAGCGGATGCGCGAGTCGTTCCAGCCGCCGATGGGGAAGGACAGGTCGGTAAATTGCGCCGGATCGATATTCTCGATCGGACGCGAGAACAGCAGCCTGGGCTGCGCGTCGGCCGACTGGCGCAGACGCGCCGCCAGCGCGTCTACCGCGCCCTTGTCGCCCTTGCGGATGGCGATGCGCGCGCGCAGGATGTCGCGCAGTTCGACGATGGTGCGGTCGCCGGGGCCGGCAAGGGTCACGGCCTGCGTGGCGAAGCGTTCGGCGCGGTCATATTGTTCGCGCAGCATCGCCAGCCATGCGCGACGGAACGCGGCACCGGCGGCGATATTGGCGTGCCCCGCCTCGATCGCGTGGCGTTGCGCGGTGCCGTACATCTCGTCGGCCGTCGCGGTCTGGCCCATTCCGAGGATATTGTCGGCGAAGCTCAGTTCTTCGGTCAGCGTCGCGGGATTGCCCTCGCCGACATGTTCGCGCAGCACCAGCACGTTGTTGCGCGCCGACGTGCGCCACAGGTCCGCATCGCCTTCATGTTCGGCGACGGTCGCGAGCGTCGCGTACAGGCTGGACACCGGTCCCGGGAGTTGCGCGGCATGATCGCGGTTGCGGCGGATCGATGCCTGCAACGTGCGGCGGGCATCGACGTAGCGGCCGCCGGTGAATTGTTCGACCGAGGCCTGGAGCGAGGCCTCGACGTCCTCCGCCGGGGGACAGGCGCGGGCGAGGCAATCGGCCAGCGCCTGTTCGGCGCGTTGGCCGACGACGATGATGTCCGCCGGCTGGGCGGGTTGCGGGGTGGCGGCCTGGGCCAGCAGGAGCAGCGCGGAGACGATCATATACGGATGGTCATCCGCTCCCCATGCGCTGTCAAGCATGAGAACGTTCCCGAATATGACGCTATTTCAAAACACTTGCCTATGCGTTCCGGGGTGCCGGCCTGCTCGTCTGCGAACTTCCCGCCGAGCCCTCAGCCCAGTTCGTTCAGCGCCTGTTCGATGCCGTCCATCGTGAACGGCTTGGACAGGACCGGGCGGTCGCGGTGCGCCGGTTCGATCGTGTCGCCCGAGCCGCCGGTGGCGAGGACGAAGGGAATGCCGGCCGCCGCCAGCCGGTCGGCGATCGGCCAGCTCTTCTCACCTGCGCGCAGGTTCACGTCGAGGATGGCGGCGTCGATGCCCCCCGCGTCGATCGCGGCGAGCGCGGTAGCCACGGTGTCGGCGGTGCCGGCGACCGACTTGCCGAGGATGTCGAGAAAATCCTCCAGCATCATCGCGATGAGAGGTTCGTCTTCGACGACAAGGATACGCACTGGCGAGGTCATAGCGCGCGGTCCTTAGCGGTCAAAGCGCGAACGCCGCAACTCAATTCGCGGTTAACCCGGCGGCTTGGCCAGCGCATCGCGCGCCGCCATGGCAAGTTGCTGCACCGAAAAGGGTTTCGGCAGGAACGAAACTTGATCCAGATCAATAGAACGGCGCAACTGCTCTTCGGCATAGCCCGACATGAACAGGATCGGCAGCGCCGGATATGCCTTGCGTACGTGGCGGACCATCGTCGGTCCGTCCATCGTCGGCATGACGACATCGGAGATCAGCAGATCGATGTGCGGCCGGTCGGCGAGCAGTTCCAGCGCGGCCTCGCCATGCTCGGCGGTCATCACGGTATAGCCCTGTCGCGTCAGCGCGCGTTCGGCGATGGCGCGCACCATGTCCTCGTCCTCGACCAGCAGGATCGTGCCCGATCCCCATGCCGGCGCGCCCTCCGCCTCGCGCCGGACCGGGCGGGTCGACTGGCGCGGAGGTTCGGCGGCGTGGACCGGCAGGTGGATGGTAAAGGTCGATCCCTTGGCCGGCCGCGATTCGGCGAAGATGTAGCCGCCCGACTGTTTGATGATGCCATAGACGGTCGAGAGGCCAAGCCCGGTGCCCTTGCCTACTTCCTTGGTGGTGAAGAATGGCTCGAAGATCTTAGGCAGGATGTCGGGCGGGATGCCGGTGCCGGTGTCGGAGACGGTGAGCGTCACGTAATCGCCGACCGGCAGCACGTCATCGTCCATCGCGCGGACCTGTTGCGCGCTGGTCGACAGCGTTTCGATGGTCAGCGTGCCGCCGTTGCCGCCGCGCGCCAGCATCGCGTCGCGGGCATTGACCGCGAGGTTGACGACGACCTGTTCGAGCTGCCCGGGATCGGCGCGGACCGAGCCGAGGCCGCGACCGTGGTTGACGACCAGTTGCACCGTTTCGCCGAGCAGCCGCTTGAGCAGGTTCGACACTTCGGAGATGACGTCGGGCAGTTGCAGGACCTGCGGGCGCAACGTCTGCTGGCGCGAGAAGGCGAGGAGCTGGCGCGTCAGGCTGGCCGCGCGGTTGGAGTTGGCGCGGATCTGCTGGATGTCGTCATAGTCGCTGTCGCCGGGCGAATGGCGCATCAGCATGAGGTCGCAGTGGCCGATGATCGCAGTAAGGATGTTGTTGAAGTCGTGCGCCACGCCGCCGGCCAGTTGCCCGACCGCCTGCATCTTGGTCGCCTGCGCCACCTGACGCTTCAATTTGCCCTCCTCGCCGGTATCGCGCAGCGAGACGACGACCGCCGCTTCGCCCAGCCCCCGCGCGCCGGCGATCGACAGCGCGATCGGCTCGTCGGGGCGATCGGTCAGGCGGACGGCCATGTCGGCGCTGTGCTGCGCGCCGCCGGCGAAACGGCGGACGGCATCGGCCAGCGCCGCCTTGTCCTCGCGCACCACCAGATCGCCCGGATAGAGCGGCGGGGCGACCGGGTTCACGCCGGTCGCGCGGACGAAGGCATCGTTCATGTGCAGGAAGCGCCCGTCGCGATCGACCAGTGCCATGCCGACCGGCAGCAGCGAGACGAGCGCGCGCACCTGCCCCGCCGCCCCCGGCGTGGCGATGGGGAGCAGGCCGGCGGGGGCTTCCTCCTCGTCGAGCAGGGCGACCAGCATCGGGCCACCGCTTTCCTCGGCCAGCGGGACCTGGAGGATGCGCAGGGGGTCGCCGCCCAGCCCCTCGCGCTCGAACCGGACGCGACCGCGCGTGTCGGTGACGAGGAAGCGGGCGAAGTCGCGGCCGTCGATCAAGGTCGCATCCTCCTGCCCCATCGCGCGCGCCTGAAACACGCGGTTGGCGCTGCGGATGCGGCCGTCGGGACTGAGCAGCGCGACCATGATCCCGGCCGATCCCAGCCGCTCGCCGATCTCGCCCGACAGGATCATGCCGATGCCGGCGGCCTCGGCGATCGCCTGTCCGCCCTCGAACCGCCAGACGAGCATCGTGTCGCCGGCACGGGTGAGCGTCGCCATCAGCGGGGCCTCGCCCTGCCGGAGCGTCACCTGCGCATGGCCGTCGCGCCATGCCGCGCGGGCGGCACCGGCGAGCAACGTGGCGTCGCCGCCCTCGCCCACCACGCCCGGTGGGGTCGGATAGCCGTCGAACAGCGCGGCATAGCGGTCGTTGGCGCACATCAGCCGCCCGGCTCGGTCGGTGACGGCGGTGGCGTGGGGCGAGACGGCGGCCAGCGCCTGCGCCACCGACCAGTCGATGCGCGGTTCGTCGGGCTGCGCGACCCCACGCATCCGGGTCCAGCCGAACAGCGCGCCGGCCAGCACCAGCGCAGTGGCAAGAAAGCCGCCGGCGATGGTCGAATCGCCGAGCAGCCACAGGATCACCGCCGCCGCCGCGATACCGCTGGCCACCGCGATGGCGATCGGCACCAGTGGCGAGGGAGAGCGGGGGGAAAGCGACACCATGACAGGCTGTTGCGGCGCTTGGGCGATGGCGTCAAGCGGGGTGGTCGGGGTGGGGGTGAATCGCGTTATCGCGGGTGTTATCGACGACCGCAATCGCCGGTTCTGCCGGTCGGACCGACAGCTCCGGTCCTCGATCGTCACCCCGGACTTGTTCCGGGGTCCACGGCGCGGCGATCGGTGCGATTGGAGGTTCGATCGGCAGCGTTTGCGGTACGGTGGACCCCGGAACGAGTCCGGGGTGACAAGGTGGAGGGATTTCTCCGTCACTCGTCATTCCCGCGCAGGCGGGAATCCATAGGCGCTGACGAACATGCTGGAGCCGGAACGGTAGCGTGTATGGATTCCCGCCTGCGCGGGAATGACGGCACGGGGGGAGCGGGAACGCATCCGCGCCGCGCCCCCTGCCCTTACCAGATGCGGACGCGCTGTTCGGGGGTCAGGAACAGCTTGTCGGTCGCGCCGGGCTTGTAGCCGGCGTACCACGGGTCGAGGTTGCGGACGACCCATGCGCGCTGTTCGGACGGGCTGTGCGGATCGGTCAGCAGCCGCTGGCGCAAATTCGCCTCGCGGTAGCTGCGCCGCCAGACCTGCGCCCAGCCGAGGTAGAAGCGCTGTTCGGGGGTATAGCCCTCGATCGCCGGCCGGGTGCCCGGATAGGCGTGGGTATAGGCGTCCCACGCCACCGTCAGCCCGGCGAGATCGGCGATGTTTTCGCCCAGCGTCAGTTCGCCCTTCACCTTCATGCCGGGCAGCGGTTCATAGGCGTCGTACTGCCGGACCAGCGCGGCGGTGCGTTCGTCGAAGCGCTTCACGTCCTCGGCGGTCCACCAGTCGGTGAGGCTGCCGTTGACGTCGTACTTGCGGCCCTGATCGTCGAAATGGTGGCTGATCTCGTGACCGATCACTGCGCCGATCGCGCCGTAATTGACCGCCGGATCGGCCGCCGGATCGAAGAACGGCGGCTGGAGGATCGCGGCGGGGAACACGATCTCGTTCATCACCGGGTTCGCATAGGCGTTCACGGTCATGGGGGTCATGAACCATTCCCACTTCTGGATCGGCTTGCCCAGATGCTGCACGTTATAGCGCTGCTGCCACTGGTTCGCGCGCAGCATGTTGCCGAACGCATCGCCCGGCGTGATCGTCAGGTCGCTCATGTCGCGCCAGCGGTCGGGATAGCCGATCTTGGGGGTGAAGGCGGCGAGCTTCGCCCGTGCCTTCGCCTTGGTTTCGGGGGCCATCCAGTCGAGCTGGTCGATGCGCCGGCCCATCGCCGCCGTGACGTTGCGGACCAGTTCGTCGGCCGCCGCCTTGGTCGCAGGCGGGAAATATTGCGCGACATAGGCCTTGCTGACATCGTCGGCGACCGCGTCCGAGGTGAAGTCGACCGCGCGCTTCCAGCGTTCCTCCTGCTGCGGCGTGCCCGACAGGACGGTGCCGAAGAAGGCGAAATTCTCGGCATCGAAGCTGCGCGGCAGGACGCTCGAGAAACCGTCGAGCGAGCGCAGCAGCAACTGGTCCTTGAGCACCGCCAGCGGGGCCGCGCCGATCACCTTGGCCATGCCGGTGAAGGCGCTTGGCTGCGCGACGATCACGCTCTGGGTATCGGCACCGAGGCCCCGGAAATAGGTCGCGAAGTCGAAGCCCGGCGCGCGACGCGACAAGTCGGCGACGGTCATCTTGTTATAGGTCTTGTTCGCGTCGCGGCTTTCGATCCGCGTCCAGTGCGCCTGCGCGAACTGCGTCTCCAGCGCCACGACCGCCTTGGCCCGCGCCGCCGCGTTCGGCTCGCCGGCCAGCGTCAGCATCTTGGCCAGATGCTGCTCATAGGCGGCGCGGGTCTGCGCCAGCTTGGCGTCGGTCGAGAGATAATAGTCGCGGTCGGGCAGGCCGAGGCCCGCCTGCCCCGCCGACAGCGCATAGACGTCGGGCTGCTTGTCGTCGGGGCCGACATAGGCACCGAACGGCGCGCCGACGCCCGCCTGCGCCGCCTTCGCGACCAGCGCGGCATAGCCGGCCTTCGACGTGAGGCCCTTGATCTCGGTCAGCCACGGCTGGATGGGGCCCAAGCCCTTCGCCTCGATCGCGCTCTGGTCGAGGAAGGTCGCGTAGGCGGTGCCGATCTTCGAATTGGGATCGCCCTTCGCCGCGTCGAGCAACTGGCGGGTGCGCGTCTTGGACAGGTCGTCCAGCGCGGTGAACATGCCGTAGTTCGACTTGTCGGCGGGGATCGGGGTGATCTTTTCCCAGGTGCCGTTGGCGTATTTGTAGAAATTGTCGCCGGGCTTGACCGCGGTATCCATGCCGGCAGTGTCGAAGCCGAAGCTGCCGATCTCGGGCTTGGCTGCCGGGGCGGGCGGCGGGGTTGCCGCCGCCTGGGTCGCGGCGTCGAGATTGGCATCGGCGCCGCCGACATTGGCACGCTGGGTCGCACAGGCCGACAGCGCGGACGCCGCGAGCAGGGTGGTCAGGACGAAACTACGCCGCATGGGAAATGCCTTTTCGTATCAGGTGATACGGCGATGCTGCACCCGGGGCATATCGATCGTCAATATGGTTGGCGTGATTTTGGACCGGGGTGGACTGACATTCATGCTCTTACAGTCGTCCCGGGGCTGTTCCAGTTTCCTCCCCTCCCTGACAAGGGAGGGGTTGGGGGGTGGGTTGGCCGGTTGTGGAGCGCTTGCGTTTCCTCTCGGGCCAACCCACCCCCGGCCCCTCCCTTGTCAGGGAGGGGAGAAATTGAATGTCGATCCATCCCTGACCGTGAACACGATCCGCCGTCCGCTCACGGATAGGCGATCGTCATCACCTCATATTCCTTGACCCCGCCGGGCAGTTGCACCGTACGCACGTCACCCACCGCGCTGCCGCGTAGCGCACGCGCCATCGGCGAGTTCCAGCCGATCCGGCCCGCCCCCGCATCGGTTTCATCGTCGCCAACGAGGATCAGCGTGCGGTGGCGGTCGTCCTCGTCGGCGATGGTGACGGTCGCGCCGAACCATGCGCGGGTCCGGTCGGCCTGCTGGCCGGGATCGACCACCCGCGCCGCCTTCATCCGCTTGGCAAGGAAGCCCAGCCGCCGGTCGATCTCGCGCAGGCGCTTGCGGCCATAGATATAGTCACCGTTTTCCGAGCGGTCGCCGTTGCCCGCCGCCCACGCGATGACGTCGAGCAGCTTGGGCCGTTCGTCACCCAGCAACTGGTCATATTCGGCCTTGAGCACGCCATAGCCGGCGGGCGTGATGTAGTTCGGACGCGGCTCGCTCATCCCGGCCGGTTCTTGCCGAGATACCAGCTAAGGTTGTTCGGCCCGCGCGAGCGCGCCTTGTCGGCATGGATCAGGTCATAGACGACCGCATTCTCCAGCACCCGCTGCACATAGCCGCGCGTTTCGGAGAGCGGGATCTTCTCGATCCATTCGATCATGTCGACGCCGGGGGTGCGCGGATCGCCGTTGGCGCGGATGAACTTGTTCACATTGCCCGGCCCGGCATTATAGGCGGCGATCGCCAGCGGATAGCTGCCGCCGTAATAGTCGAGCATCCGCTGGATGTAGCTCGACCCCAGCGCCATGTTGTAGCCGGGATCGTTCAGCGACGACGGATTGTACGACAGGCCGAGCTTGCCCGCCGTCTCGCGCGCGGTGCCCGGCATCAACTGCATCAGCCCGCGCGCGCCGGCGCGGCTGACGGCGGTGCGGTCGAACTGGCTTTCCTGCCGCGCGATGGCGTGGATCAGCGTGAACTGGCCCGATTGCGACCCCGGCACCGCGACCGAGGGATAGCCCGCCAGCGTATAGTCGCTGTGCCCGTTCAGCAGCGCGCTGCGCCCGACCATGACGCCGAGGTCGGGCCGCTCGATCGCGCGCGACAGCTCGACCGCCAGTGCATGGTCGGTATCGCTCCTCGCATCCTCGGCGATCTTACGGACGAACAAGGTCTGGTCGGCATATTGGCCGGTGCGCCCGAGATAGCGGACCGCGCGGGCGACCTCGCCGTTCATGTAGGCGGTGCGCAGCGCAGGCGGCACCATCGCCGGACTGGCGGTGGCGGACGGCGCGCGCAGCGGGCGGCCGATCCGCTCGCTCGCCAACTGGCCGTAGAACAGGTCGGACAGGTCGGCGGCCTGCGCATACCAGCGGTCGGCGGTCGGGCGGTCGCCCGCGCGCTCGGCGGCGCGACCCGCCCAGTAATAACCCTTGGTGCGCACGGTCGGGGTGCGCGACCCGCTGGCGTAGCGCGCGAACATGCCCGCCGCGTCGCCCGGCCGGTTCAGATTCTGGAACGCGAGCGTCCCCGCCAGCCATGCGAGGCTGGTATAGTCGTCACGCTCGCCATAGGATTCATTGGCGATGACCGTGCCCGCTGGGAAGGCGTCGTCGATCTGCGACGCGATCTGGTAGGCGAGCGCGTATTGCCCGTCGGCCTGCGCGGCGCGGGCGTTGGTCAGCAGCACCTCCAGCCATTTCTCGGCATCGCCGGGGCTGCGCGACAGCCGGCGCGGCTGGGCGAGGTACGCGCGGGCGGCGGGCGACTGGCCGGTGGCGCGCAGCCACATCGCCCGGTCGGCGACATAGCCCGGATCGGCACGGTCGACGCCGCCCTGCTCGCCGCGCACCGTGGCGTCGGCGCCGCCGCCCTTGAACGCCAGGCGGGCATCGAAGGTCGGGCGCATCGCCGCCGAGACGAAGCCGATCTGGCGCTGCGCGCTGCTGGTCGCGCCCTGCCACAACAGCCGGTCCATCCGCGCGTCGTGATCGGCCGGGGTCAGCGCGGCGGCGAAGCGGGCGAACAGCGCCGTCTCGTCGGCGGTGCGCAGGCTCCCCCTGCGCCATGCCGCGCGGGCCGCCTCGTTCGCCTCGGTCATCCGGCCGGTCGCGGCAAGTGCCTCGGCGCGACGGAGCTGCCCGGCGGCGGTGAGCGGGGGATAGCGATCGAAGAAGCGCAGCACGGTCGCGGGGTCCTGCGCGCCGTTGGCCAGCACTGTCTCGGCCGCCGCGCGGCGGCTGGTCTCGCCGGGGAAACCGGGATGCGCCAGCAGGAAGCGCGCATAGTCGGCGAACGGGTAATTGTCCGACTGCTGCAACCGCTTCCAGTCGGCCAGCACCGGCTGGACCGGATCATAGGGCACCGGTGCGCTCTGCACGGTCGGGGCCGGGACCGAGGGGACATAGCCCGCCGGCAGCGGCTGGCGCGTGACCGTAGCGGGCACGGGGGCGGATTGCGGGAAGGGCGTCTGCAACACCCCGGTGGCCACGGCGGCGCTCGCGACGCCGGCGAGCAGGAACGCGCTCTTGAACACGGTGGTCAGCATACTGGACATGATATGGAAGCCCGCCCTATCTGTCGCCACCTTTTCGGCCCAATTTCCTTTCGACGGAGCGATTATCCCCATGTTTTCCGGTTCGATCCCGGCGCTCGTCACGCCGTTCGCCAACGGCCGATTCGACGAAGCCTCGTTCCGCGCGCTCGTCGACTGGCAGATCGAGAGCGGATCGTCGGCGCTGGTGCCCTGCGGCACCACCGGCGAGGCGGCGACGATGACCATCGAGGAACACGATCATGTCGTGCGGGTCTGCGTCGACCAGGCGGGCGGGCGCGTGCCGGTGATCGCGGGCTGCGGATCGAACGACACCGCCGTCGCGCTGCATCACATCCATGCGGCCAAGGCGGCGGGCGCGGCCGCCGCGCTGCTGGTCCCGCCCTATTACAACCGCCCGAACCAGGAAGGCGTGTTCCGCCATTTCGAGGTGCTGGCATCGCGCGGCGGCCTGCCGATCATGCTCTACAACGTGCCGGGGCGTACCGTCACCGACATCGCGGTCGAAACGGTCGAGCGGATCGTCAAGGCGTTCCCCGACACGGTCGTCGGCATCAAGGACGCCACGGGCCAGATGGCGCGGGTCGCCGAACACCGCGCGCGCTGCGGGCCGGATTTCGTGCAATTGTCGGGCAACGATGACATGACGCTGGCCTTCATGGCGATGGGCGGCGCCGGCGCGATTTCGGTCACGGCCAATGTCGCGCCGGCGATGTGCGCCGAGTTTCAGGACGCCTGCCTTGCCGGGGACTATGCCCGCGCGCTGACGATCCAGGACCGGCTGTATCCGCTGCATTCGGCGCTGTTCAGCGATGCGTCGCCCGGCCCGGTCAAATATGCGCTCGGGCGCGTCCGGCCCGGTTTCCCGACCGATCTGCGCCTGCCGATGACCCCGCCGTCGGCGGCATCGTGCGCGGCGGTCGACGCGGCCCTCGCGCATGGCGGACTCATCGGCTAACACGCGGGGCGTATGCCAAACGGACCGTTTTCGATCCAGACGCTGACCGGGCGTGAACTTGTCGCGCGTGACTGGTCCGCGACACCGATGGGGCCGATCGAGGGTTGGCCGGTGTCGCTGCGCGCGCTGCTGGCGATGATGTTGTCGTGCCCCACGCCGATGTTCCTCGCGTGGGGGCCGGACCTGCGCTGCTTCTATAACGACGCCTATCGCCCGCTGCTCGGCCACCGCGTCGACATGGCGCTGGGCGAGCGGTTCGACGTGGTGTGGGCATCGATCTGGGACGAGTTGCTGCCGCTGGTCGAGCGGACGATGGCCGGCGGTCATGTCGCCGCGACCGACATGCAGCTCGACCTGCAACGCACCGGCGAGAGCGAGGAAAGCTGGTGGAGTTTCACCTACTCGCCCGCCTTCGACGATCACGGCCAAGTCGCCGGATTGCTGTGCATCACCGGCGAGACGACCGGGCGAGTGATGGCCGAGCGCGAGCGCGCCGCCGCCGACGAACGGCTGCAACAGGCCTTGTCCGCCGGACGCAACATCGGCGCATGGGACTGGGACGTGCAGAACGATGTGGTGCGCGCCGATTCGCGCTTCGCGCTGCTCTATGGCGTCGATCCCAAGCAGGCGGCGCTGGGCGCGTCGATCGACCGGTTCTTTGAAGGCGTCCACCCCGACGATCTTCAGGCGGCGCAGCGCGCGATCGCCGAGGCGATGGACCCGGACGGCGACGGCACGTTCCTTGCCGAATATCGCCTGCTCGGGGCCGATGGCCATAGCCGCTGGGTGTCGGCGCAGGGGCGCTGCGTGTTCGACGATGCCGGCCGCCCGGTCCGCTTCCCCGGCGTCAGCTACGACATCGACGATCGCAAGCGGGCAGAGCTGGCGGCGCTGGCGGCGAAGGCCGAGCGCGATTTCGTCCTGTCGCTGTCCGCGCGCCAGCGGTCCGCGACCGATCCGGCGGCGATCATGCGCTTCACCGCGCAGGCGCTGGGCGAGCGGCTGGGCATCAACCGCGTCGGCTTCGCGCGGATCATCGGCCACCGTGTCCGCTATGGCGCGGGCTGGAACGACGGCGCGCTGCCGCCGCTCACCGGCGATCACTCGCTCGACCGGTTCGGACGGGCGGGCACCGCGCTGTTGCGCAGCGGCCAGCCGATCGTGTCGGACGATTTCACGACCGATCCGGCGTTCGATCCGGCGATCGTCGCGACCTATTCGGCGCGGTCGGGCATCGTGATTCCGTTGCGCCACGACGGTCGGGCCGAGGCGATACTGATCCTCAACCACGCCACCGCGCGGCGCTGGACACCTGGCGAGGTGGCGCTGGCCAACGAGATCGCCGAAACCGGCTGGATCGCGATCCAGCGCGCCGATGCGCTGCGCCAACTGGAGGCCAGGGTCGGGCGGCAGGACGCGCAGCTCGAACGGGTGGCGACCGAATTGCACGACGCGGCGTCCGCCCGCGCCGCCGCCGAAACACAGGTGCGCCAGTTGCAGAAGATGGAGGCGGTCGGCCAGTTGACCGGTGGCATCGCGCATGATTTCAACAACATGCTCGCGATCGTCATCGGCAGCCTCGACATGATCGATCGCCGGTTGGCGCAGGGCCGGATCGACGTGACCCGCTATGTCGAGGCCGCGCGCGAGGGGGCCGACCGCGCGGCGGCGCTGACGCAGCGCCTGCTCGCCTTTTCGCGCCAGTCGCCGCTGTCGCCCGAACCGGTCGAGGGCAACCGCCTGATCGCCGACCTGACCGACCTGCTCGTCCGCACGCTGGGCGAACGGATCGCGGTGGAGACGGTGCTGGGCGCGGGGCTGTGGCGCGCCGAGGCCGACCGGGGGCAGTTGGAGAACGCGCTCGTGAACCTCGCGGTCAACGCGCGCGACGCGATGGAGGACGGCGGCAAGCTGACCATCGAGACCGCCAACGCCCATGTCGGCGACGACTATGCACGCGAGGCGGAGATGGCGGCGGGGCAATATGTGCTGATCGCGGTCAGCGACACCGGCAGCGGCATGGCGCCCGAGGTGCTGGCCAAGGCGTTCGATCCGTTCTTCACCACCAAGCCGGTCGGGCGCGGCACCGGGCTGGGGCTGAGCCAGGTGTTCGGCTTCGTCCGCCAGTCGCGCGGCCATGTCCGCCTGTATTCGGAAGCAGGCGTCGGCACCACCGTCCGCCTCTATCTGCCGCGCTTCTATGGCGAGGCGCCGACACCGGGTCCGCGCACCGCGGTGCCCGACGTGCGTGGCGGGAGCCCCGGCGAAGTGGTGCTGGTGGTCGAGGACGAGGCGCGCGTGCGCAGCTTCTCGGTCGAGGTGTTGCGCGACCTTGGCTACCGCGTGGTGCAGGCGGCGAGCGGGCCGGAAGCGCTGGCGCTGATCGAGGGCGGGCAGCCGGTGTCGCTGCTGTTCACTGACGTGGTGATGCCGGGCATGACCGGCCGCGAACTCGCCGACCGCGCGGGCGTGCTGCGGCCGGGGCTGCGGGTGCTGTATACCACCGGCTATACCCGCAACGCGGTGGTGCATAACGGCGTGCTCGATCCGGGGACGCGCTTGCTGTCCAAGCCGTTCGGGGTGGACGAGTTGGCGCGTAAGGTCCGGGAAGCGCTGGACGGATAGGGTTCGGAGCGGATCGGGGTTCGGACGGTTCGTGGCTCCCCTTCCTGACAGGGAGGGGAGGAAGCACCCCTCCCCTGCCGGTCGCACCGGACCCCGCGGGTGCGCGGATCAGACTATCACGCCTGCCCGCTTCCCCTATGCCCCCCGACCCCCTATGTCCCGCGCATGAGCCGTCCGCGTCCCCAGTTGTTCGACAAGAAGAAGATCGTCGCCGAAAACCGCCGCGCGCGCTTCGATTACGAGATCGACACCGTCTATGAAGCCGGCATCGCGCTGACCGGGACCGAGGTGAAGTCGCTGCGCTTCGGCGAGGGATCGATCATGGAAAGCTATGCCGATGTCCGTGAGGGGCAGGTGTGGCTCATCAATTCCAACGTGCCCGAATTCAGCCACGGCAACCGGTTCAATCACGAACCGCGCCGCCCGCGCAAGCTGCTGCTCCACGAACGCGAGATCAACAAGATGCACGGCGCGGTCGCCCGCGACGGCATGACGCTGATCGCGCTGTCGGTCTATTTCAATTCCAAGGGGCGCGCGAAGGTCGAACTGGCGCTGGCCAAGGGGCGCAAAAACCACGACAAGCGCGAGCATATCAAGGAGCGCGAGTGGAAGCGCGAAGCGGGAAGGTTGCTGCGCGACCGTGGCTGACAAGACATTGGGGGTCCGCGCGCTGCGCTGGATCCGTGACA
The DNA here is from genome assembly GCF_001421635.1 of Sphingomonas sp. Leaf25. Taxonomy (NCBI): domain Bacteria; kingdom Pseudomonadati; phylum Pseudomonadota; class Alphaproteobacteria; order Sphingomonadales; family Sphingomonadaceae; genus Sphingomonas; species Sphingomonas sp. Leaf25. The sequence goes on along the minus strand of NZ_LMKU01000002.1, from coordinate 161,708 downwards.
ACCTGCCGACCCGCGAATCGATGGAGGCGAACCGCTTCCTGCGCCCGGTCGCGCACCGCGTCCTTGCCCCCGAATTGTGGCGCTTCACCCGCCGGTCGGTGCCGCGCGGCGTGGCATTGGGCATGTTCACCGGCATCCTGATTCCGCTGGGGCAGATACCGGCGTCGGCGGTGCTGGCGCTGCCCTTGCGCGCCAATGTGCCGGCGGCGGCGCTGACGACCTTCTTCACCAATCCGATCACCACCCCGCTGCTGTTCATCCTGTACTACAAGGTCGGGGCGTGGCTGCTGCACCTCGACCGGGCGGTGCCGGGCCAACCGATCGGCGATGCGGTGGCGGCCCCGCCGGGCTGGCTCGACTGGCTGATCGCCGAGGTGGGTCCGGCCACCGCGCTCGGCATGGTGGTGTGTTCGGTGATCGGCGCGGTGCTGGGCTATGCCATCGCTGCACTGGGCTGGCGGTGGTGGATCGCCGCCAAGTGGAAGCGGCGGCACCAGCAGGAATAGCCGGTCCGGCGAAACCCGGTCGCGTCCTGACAGTTCGTTCCGTACATATTCCTAAAACGGAGCGCCGATGCCGCATTACACGCCCCTGATCGGTACTATCGTCCTCGCCCTGGTCGTCGCGTTCTTCATGGGGGCGCTGGCGCATCGGCTGCGGGTGTCGCCGATCGCGGGCTATCTGATGGCCGGGGTGCTGATCGGGCCGTTCACGCCCGGCGTGGTCGCCGATTCGGGGATCGCCACCGAACTGGCCGAGATCGGCGTCATCCTGCTGATGTTCGGCGTCGGGCTCCACTTCAGCCTGAAGGACCTGATGTCGGTGTGGCGGATCGCGGTGCCCGGCGCGATCGTGCAGATCGCCGCCGCGACGCTGATGGGGCTGGGCCTTGCGACATGGCTCGGCTGGCCGCTGGTCGCGGGCCTCTGCTTCGGCCTCGCGCTGTCGGTGGCGAGTACCGTGGTGTTGCTGCGCGCGCTGGAGGGGCGCTCGCTGGTCCAGACCGAGCGGGGGCGGATCGCGGTCGGCTGGCTGATCGTCGAGGATCTGGCGATGGTCGTGGCGCTCGTGCTGCTGCCGGTCGTCGCCGCCGCGCTCGACCCCGACAAGGCGGTGGCGATGCCGGCGATCCTGTGGTCGATCGCGACGACATTGGTGAAGGTCGGCGGGTTCGTCGCGCTGATGCTGATCGTCGGGCGGCGGGCGATTCCGTGGGCGTTGCACTGGGTGGTGCATACCGGGTCGCGCGAGCTGTTCCGCCTCGCCGTGCTGGCCATTGCGCTGGGCGTCGCGTTCGGATCGGCGCTGGCGTTCGACGTGTCGTTCGCGCTGGGCGCCTTCTTCGCCGGCATGATCCTTGGCGAAACCGAACTCAGCCGCCGCGCGGCGCAGGAAACGCTGCCGCTCCGCGATGCGTTCGCGGTGCTGTTCTTCGTGTCGGTCGGCATGCTGGCCGACCCCAAGGTGCTGATCGAACAGCCGTTGCCGCTGCTCGCCACGGTCGGGATCATCGTGATCGGCAAGTCGGCGGCGGCATGGGTGATCGTCCGCGCATTCGGCCATCCGAATCGCACCGCCGCGACGGTCGCCGCCAGCCTTGCGCAGATCGGCGAATTCTCGTTCATCCTCGCCGGACTGGGCACCAAGCTCGGCATCCTGCCGGCGGAGGCGCGCGACCTGATATTGGGCGGGGCGATCCTGTCGATCCTGGTCAATCCGGTGCTGTTCGCGATGGTCGCCGGACGCGGCACCGCGCCGCAGGACCCCAGCCGACAGGAAACCGAACGCGAGGAAGCGCGCGAGGAAGCCCGCGAGGACCATGTCGTCGTCATCGGTGCCGGCCGGGTCGGGCGGATCATCGCCAAGGGATGCCGTGACGCCGGCCGCGCCTTCGTGATCGTCGAGGACCAGCGCGATACCGCGCACACGGCGGTGAGCGAGGGGTGGAGCGTGGTCGTCGGCAATGCACTCGACGACCGGGTGCTGCGCGACGCAGGCGTGCCGCGCGCCACCAAGCTGCTGATCGCGATCCCCGGCGGGTTCGAGGCCGGGGCGATCGCCGCGCGGGCACGGGCGCTGAACCCCGATCTCTATGTCCTGTCGCGCGCGCATTCGGTGGACGAGGTCGCCTATCTCAAACGCCACGGCGTCGACGAGGTCGTGTTGGGCGAGGAAGAGCTGGCGCGCACGATGCTCAGGCGGGCGGGGGAGCAGCGGGCGGCAACGGGATGATCCGACACCCGGTTGCCCCACGGTTCGCGCCGACGTAGCATCGCACGATCGAAGCAACGGGGGTGGATTCGGTGGCGATATTCTGGTCGATCGTGCGGATGATGCTGGCGCTAATCGCGATGACGGTGGCGAGTGGCGCGGAGGCCGGCGATGCCGCGCACGTACCGATCGCGATCCGGCTCTACGAAGGCGACCGGCTGATCGCGACACCGATCGTCTATACCCCCTACGGCCAGGCAACGACGATCCGGCTCGACCGGCCCGGCGGCTATGCCATCAGCGTCCGGCCGGAGCGCGCCACCATCGCCGGCAAGCCGGCGGCACAGGTCGCGGTCGAGGTAGCGCGGCAACAGGCGGGACGCTGGACGACGGTCAGCCGGCCGGTGCTACTGGTCGGGTGCGGCGGCGACGCCGCGATGGCGATCGACCGTCCCGGCGGCACGGCGGTACGGATCGAACTGGCCATCGATCCGGCGGCGATCGACCCGTCCTGCGCGAAACGCTGACGGTTTCGGTCGCGCCGCCGCCGTCCATGCGGTAGGCCGGGCGTCATGGTCCAGCTTCCCCACCCCACCGGCAACGTCGCGTTGCTGATCGATGCCGACAATGCCGGCGCCGCCTATCTCGATTCGGTGCTGACGGTGCTGGCCGAATTCGGCACGGTCAACGTTCGGCGCGCCTATGGCAACTGGCAGAAGCCGGGCCTCAAAAGCTGGGAAAAGCTGTTGATGCGCCACGGGATCGAACCGTTCCAGCAGTTCGACATCACCAAGGGCAAGAACGCCACCGACATGCGCATGACCATCGACGCGATGGACCTGCTGTTGCGCGGGCGGATCACCGGTTTCGGCATCATGTCGTCGGACAGCGATTTCATGCCGCTGGCGCAGCGCATCCGGCAGGAAGGCGTGCCGGTGTACGGCTTCGGCACCGAACGCACGCCGCAGGGATTCCGCGAGAGCTGCACCCGCTTCATCGACGTCGCGTCGCTGGATGTCGAGGATGTCGCCAACATGCCGCTGCCCCCCGCGATCGGCGGCGTTGGCGCGACCGCTGCGACCCCGGCGGCCAAGCCCACCCCCGCCCCGGCGCGTACCAGCCAGAAGGTCGACGTCGCCTTCGTCAAATTGCTGTCGGATGCCTATGATGCGTCGAAGATCGACAAGCGCGGTTTCGCCAGCCTGTCCGAAGTCGGCCAGCGCGCCGCCAACCGGTCGAGCTTCGATACGCGCAACTATGGGTTCAAGCGATTGTCCGACCTGATCGAAAAGGTCCGCGAGTTCGAGGTCGAACGGCGCGACACCGGGATTTTCGTCAAGCGGGTGTGAGTGTGGGCATTTGCGGCGGACGTCGCCCCAGCGAAGGCTGGGGCGGTTGGGCGGCACCGGCCATACCCTGCCGACAGGATCGATCGGCGGTCATAAGGCGGCGGTTCGTGGACACCTCCCCTCCCTGACAAGGGAGGGGCCGGGGGTGGCTCGGCCCGAGAGGGAACGGACGCGCTCCACAATCGGCCAACCCACCCCCAACCCCTCCCTTCCAGGGAGGGGAACAGGTTGGAAAGGCATTTTCCTGGATGTCGAACCGCCCCGGACTGGACCGAATCAAACACCCGGCCCCTGCCAGTAGCTGAAGGCCGCCTGCTGGTGCCTGCGGACGTGGGCGGCGGCGTTCGGGCCGGTCCATGCGTCGGCATAGCCCGCCGGGGTGGCGGTATCGATCCACCAGCCCTGCCCCGGCAGCCCATCCGACTGGCGCACGACAAGGACGGCGAGGCCCGGTTCCCCCATCCCGGCGCCCGCCGCATCGATCACGTCGAGCGTGCGGCACAGCGCGCGCATCTTCGGCCGGGTAAAGCCATGGCCGAGCGCCAGCAGCAGCCCGGAATAGGTCAGCGCCTGCCCCTCGCGCGCGGCGTCGATCAACAGCGCGCGGACCCGCGCGACGTCGGCGATCGCCCCCAGACCGCCATGGTCCGGGGGCGTCGACATCAGCGGGTCAGCTTCTTGTAGGCGAGACGCGTCGGCCGGTCGGCGGCGTCGCCCATGCGGCGGCGCTTGTCGGCTTCATATGCCTCGAAATTGCCCTCGAACCATTCGACGTGGCTGTCGCCCTCGAACGCGAGGATGTGGGTGCAGAGACGATCGAGGAAGAAGCGGTCGTGGCTGATGACCACGGCGCAACCGGCGAAAGATTCGAGCGCCTCTTCCAAGGCGCGCAGCGTCTCGACGTCGAGATCGTTGGTCGGTTCGTCGAGCAGCAGGACGTTGCCGCCCTCCTTGAGCATCTTGGCGATGTGGACGCGGTTGCGCTCACCGCCCGACAATTGGCCGACCTTCTTCTGCTGGTCCTGCCCCTTGAAGTTGAACGCGCCGACATAGGCGCGCGTGCCCAGTTCCTGCTTGCCGAAGCGGAACACGTCGAGCCCGTCCGACACTTCCTCCCACACGTTCTTGTTGGGATCGAGGTCGTCGCGCGACTGGTCGACATAGCCGAGCTTCACCGTCTGCCCGACATCGATGGTGCCGCCGTCGGGCTGTTCCTGACCGGTGATGAGCTTGAACAGCGTCGACTTGCCCGCCCCGTTCGGGCCGATCACGCCGACGATGCCGCCCGGCGGCAGGCTGAAATCGAGATTCTCGAACAGCAGCTTGTCGCCGTAGGCCTTGGTCAGCCCCTCGGCCTCGATCACCTTGCCGCCGAGACGGTCGGGGATCTGGATCAGGATCTGCGCCTTGCCGACGACGCGGTTCTCCTGATTCTTGACCAGTTCGTCGAACGCGCGGATGCGGGCCTTCGACTTGGTCTGGCGCGCCTTGGGGGTCTGGCGCATCCATGCCAGCTCGTCCTGGATCGCCTTGGCCTTGCCGGCCTCGTCACGCTCTTCCTGTTCGAGCCGCTTGGCCTTCTTTTCCAGATAGCCCGAATAGTTCGATTCATAGGTGTAGTAGCGCCCGCGATCGAGCTCGAGCACCCAGTTGACGACATTGTCGAGGAAGTAGCGGTCGTGCGTCACCAGGATGACGTTGCCGGTATATTCCTTGAGATAATTCTCCAGCCAGCCGACGCTTTCGGCGTCGAGGTGATTGGTCGGTTCGTCGAGCAGCAGGATCTGCGGCTTTTCGAGCAGCAGCTTGCACAGCGCGACGCGGCGCTTTTCACCGCCCGACAGGTTTTCGACCGAGGCGTCGCCCGGCGGGCAGCGCAGCGCCTCCATGGCGATCTCGAGCTGGTTGTCGAGGCTCCAGCCGTCGACCGCGTCGATCTTGGCCTGGAGATCGCCCATTTCCTCGAGCAGCTTGTCGAAATCGGTGTCGTCCTGCGGATCGCCCATTTCGGCCGAGATGGCGTTGAAGCGATCGACCAGATCAGCGACCGGACGCACGCCGTCCTTGACGTTTTCGATCACCGTCTTGGTGTTGTCGAGCTTGGGCTCCTGCGCCAGATAGCCGACCTTGATCCCCTCGGCGGCCCATGCCTCGCCGGTGAATTCGGTGTCCATCCCCGCCATGATCTTCATCAGCGTGGACTTGCCAGCGCCGTTCGGCCCGATGATCGCGATCTTCGCGTCGGGCAGGAATTGCAGGTGGATGTTGTTGAGCACCGGCTTGTTGGCGCCGGGGAAGGTCTTGGTCAGGCCCTTCATCACATAGCTGTACTGCACGGCCATTGCCGAAGGCTCCGTTTCATATTGTCGGGGATGGTCAGACGTGTTGTTCCGCGATGTAGCGTCGGGGCGATGGGTTGGCAACGCGGGCGACGGCACGCTTGCGTGCCCGCGCACACGCGCCTTGCATCGCTGTCGAACGTATGGAACGCAGGCGAACCGAGTTCCACGGGGGATTTCCATGCGCCGTCTGCTTCTTGCCGCCCTGTTCCTGCCCTTGCCGGCACTGGCCCAGCCGACCACCGCGCAAGTCGCCGCCCTGCGCGATGCGGCGCTTGGCGATACGCTGGCGTGGGACATTACCGAAGGGCTGACGACCGAGATCGGCCCCCGCCTTGCCGGCACCCCCGACGAGGCACGCGCCCGCATCTGGGCGGTGGCGCGGTTGAAGGCGCTGGGGTTCAGCAATGTGCGGATCGAACCGTTCCCGATGGCGGTGTGGGTGCGCGGCGAGGAGAAGGCGGCGATCCTCGCCCCCTTCCCGCAGCCGCTGGCGATCACCGCGCTCGGCAATTCGGGATCGACCGGTAACGACGGGCTGATCGGCGAGGTCGCGTTCTTCCCGACGCTCGACGATCTGAAGGCCGCGCCCGACGGGAGCCTGAAAGGCAGGATCGCGTTCGTCAGCCATGCGATGGCGGCGACGCAGGACGGATCGGCGTACGGCCCCGCCGGACAGGTGCGCCGCGCGGGCCCGGCGATCGCAGCGCAGAAGGGCGCGGCGGCGATCGTCATCCGCTCGATCGGGACCGACCGGCACCGGGTGCCGCATACCGGCAGCACCGTCTTTCCGGCAGGAACGACGGCGATTCCGGCGGGCGCGCTGTCGGTGCCCGATGCCGAACAGCTCGAACGGGTCCTGAAGCGCGGCCAGCCGGTGCGGCTGAAGCTGCTGCTGACCCCGCGCCAGACCGGCACGCGCGAATCGGGCAACGTCATCGCCGAGGTGCCGGGCAGCGATCCCTCCGCCGGCATCGTGCTGATCGGCGGGCATCTCGATAGCTGGGATCTGGGCACCGGCGCGATCGACGATGCGGCGGGGCTTGGCATCACCACGGCGGCGGCCAGGCGGATCATGGCGGCGGGCCAGCCGCGCCGCACGATCCGGCTGGTCTGGTTCGGCGCGGAAGAGGTCGGCGGCGTCGGCGGCCGTGCCTATGCCGAGGCACACAAGGGCGACATCCATGCCACCGCGTCGGAAAGCGACTTCGGGGCCGACCGGGTGTGGCAGTTCGACGTCGGCCTGCCGGCGGAAGCGGCGGCGGTAGGCGACCGACTCGCCACCGCGCTCGCCCCGCTGGGCATCACGCGCGGCAACAAGTTCGCGGGCGACGGCACCGATATTGGTCCAACGCTGGCATTGGGCGTCGCGGGGGTCGATCTGTCCCAATCGGGCCTGCGCTATTTCGATCTGCACCACACCGCCGATGACACGCTCGACAAGATCGACCCCGCGCAACTCCAGCAGAACGTAGCGGCATGGACCGCGATGCTGGCGGTCGTTGCCCATGCACCCGAACCGATCGGGCGGGTCGTCCGGCCACGCTGAAACACGGCGACTTGTGTCCGAACTGTTGCCGAACCGGTCCTCCATTGGTCGCAAAGCCGCATTGCTGCCACAATTGGAGATTGACGGCGGCGCAGCATACGTTATTGCGGCTGGTGTCGCGGCGGCGGTTTCGCCGGACCAACGCGAAGTCAATTTTCGGGAGCCACCCACATGAAGAAGATCCTGCTCGTCGCCGCTGCTGCCGGCCTCCTCTCGGTCGCCGCTTGCAAGAACACCCCGGCCGACAACGCCGCGGATGCCGCTTCGGACAACCTGGAAATGATGGCCGACAACCTCGAAGCACAGGCTGAGAACACCTCGAACGAGGCCGTTGCAGCCGACCTGATGAACGCTTCGGAGAACGCCGAAGACGCTTCGGACGCGATCGAGAACACCGCCGAGCTGAACGGCATGTAATCCCCTTTCCGGCCGGGTTCGCCCGGCCGGAAACCGGATGCGAGAAAGGGGCACCCCGGCGACGGGATGCCCCTTTTTTTTGGCTGGCCGATGGCTTCGCAGGTGCGAAGTCAGCCATGACCGGATGGCGCGATCATGGCACGATTGGGGCGTCGACCTGCGTCGTGCCGCTGCCATGATCGAACGCATCGTCGCCTTGTTCCATCGCCACCCGGTGTGCCGCCGCCAGCCGGCGATGGGCATCGCGGGCAGCACCCGATTGCGCTTCGCGGGCCAGTGCCTGTTCCTGCACGAACCGGCGGGTGTGATAGGCGCGGGCCTCGTCGTCCTCCGTCGGCCGGTCGGTCGGCCGCCACCAGTTGCGCAACCCCCACATCGCATCTTCTCCCGTGCGAATGGCCGGGGCGTCGTTGCACCCCGGCCACGAGGTTTCAGAACTGGAAGCCGACACCGGCATTCGCCCCGGCATAGCCCCGGCTGTCATAGGTGCCGCCGACCTTCACGACCGCCCGCCCGTCGTTGAAGACACGCGACGCTCCGAAGGCGATCGCCGACTGTCCGCGATAGGTGCCGCCGCCGACCGCGACCATCGTTGCGCCCGGCTCCATCGCCTGCGGCAGCGCCGCCACCGCCATCGCCGCCGACGATCCCGCGCTCATGTCGCGGCGGATCGTGCCGAGGTCGAAGCCGACGTCGGTCAGCCGGGCGTCGATGTAGCTGGTCGCCTGCGACAGCGTGTCGCGCATCCCCGACTGGAGCTGCCCGAGATTGACCGCGTCGGTCGCCGCCGTGCCCGCCGCGACGTTGCGCAGAGCGACGGGCGTGTTGCCGTTACCGAGGCTGACGTTGCCGCTCGGATCATATTGCACCGAGTTGCTGCCGAGCGCGAGCGCCGCCTGTGCCGTCTGGTTGGTGGCATAAAGCTGCGACCCGTTGACCGCCTGAGTCGAGGTGGCCGACACCGTGCCGGCCGCGACATTGGCGAGCGTGACCGGCGCGGCCGCATTGCCCCCTGCGAGCGTCACCTGATTGGTGCGTTGCCCGGCGGCGTTGCGATCATATTGCAGGCTGTTCGACGATTGCTGGGCGACGGCGAACAACTGCCCGCCGTTGACCGCGTCGGTCGATCCGGCGGCGACGGTGCCGCTGGCGACATTGTGCAGCCCGACCGGGGCGGCGGTGTTGGCGCCGACCAATGTCACGTCGTTGGTGCGCGTGCCGCCGTTGGGCGTCGTCGGGCTGCCGGGGTTGCTGTACTGGATCGCCGCCACGGTGCTGCCGGTGATCGTGTTCTGGATCGTGGTGATCGCCGAGGTGTTGGACGCGACCTGGGCATTGGTCGTCGCCAATTGTCCGCCGTTGACCGCATCGGTCGATCCGGCGACCAGCGCGCCGTCGCGCACGTTGCGCAGGCCCACCGGACCGCCGCTGGCGCCGACCAGCGTCGTATCGTCGGTCGGGGTGCCGCCGTTGGGCGTGGTGGGCGTGGCGGCATCGGCATATTTGATCGGGGAATTGCCGACCTGCGTCTGGAGGTTGGTGATCGCGGTGCTGTTCGCATCGACCCGCGTTGTCAGGTTGGTGATCGCGGTGGTGTTGTTCGCGATCTGCGTGGTGTTGTTCGTGACGCGGGTGTCGAGGTTGGCGACATTGCCCTCTACCGTGGTCAGCCGGCTTTCGGTGCCGGTTAAGCGGGTGTCGAGCGCGGCCACCGCCTGGTTGGTGGTGTTGAGCTGATCGCCGTTGACCGCATCGGTCGACCCGGCGCCCACCGTGCCGCCGCGAACGTTGTGGAGCGCCACCGCGCCGCCGCTCGCGCCGACCAGCGTCAGTTCGTCGGTCACGGTGCCGCCGTTCGGCGTCGTCGGCGCGGCAGCGGTCGAATAGCGCACCGGGCCGGCCGATCCGCTGCCGATCTGCGCGATCAGCGCGGTGTTGGCCGCCACCTGCGTATTGGTGGCGAAGAGCTGAGCGCCGTTGACCGCTTCGGTCGAGGTGGCGGAGAGCGCCCCCGCCGCAACATTGCCGAGCACCGTGCCGTTCGCACCGCCGAAGGTCAGCCGGTCGCGCGCGACGTTGTCATATTGCGCAGCGCTGGCGGACAGCGCGGCGAGGCCGGCGGTGTTGGCGAGGACGCGCGTATCGAGCCCGCCGATCGAGGTCAGCGCGCCATCGAGCCGCTGGTTGGTGGCATAGAGTTGCGACCCGTTGACCGCCTCGGTCGAGGTGGCGCTGAGCGCACCCGTGCCGACATTGCCGATCGTCACCGCCTGACCGGGCGTCGTGCCGACCAGCGTGACCCTGCCGGTGCGATTGCCCGCCGCATCGACGTCGTAGCGCACGGCGTTGGCGACCCCGCCTTGCAGCGAAGCGATCTGCTGGGTGTTGGTCGTCACGCGGGTGTCGAGCCCGGCGACCTGCGTGTTGGTCGCGAAGAGCTGCGATCCATTGACCGCCTCGGTCGAGGTGGCGGTGAGCGCTCCGGCGCCGACGTTGGCCAGGGTCACGGTCGCGCCGGGGGTGGTGCCGATGAAGGTCACGCCGCCGGTCCGGGCACCACTGGCGTCGGTGTCGTAGCGCACCGCATTGACCGCCCCGCCCTGAAGCGCCGCAATGTCCTGCGTATTGGTCGTGACGCGGGTGTCGAGGCCGGCGATGGCGGTGGTATTGCCGACGATGGCGGTGGTGTTGTCGGTCACGCGGGTGTCGAGGCCGCCGATCGCGGTGGTGTTGGTCGTGACGCGCGTATCAAGTGCTCCGATCCCGGCGGTGTTCGTCGCGACCTGCGTATTGGTCGCGAACAGTTGCGATCCGTTGACCGCCTCGGTCGAGGTTGCGCTCAGCGCCCCCGCACCGACGTTGCCGAGCGTCACCGTCGCGACGGGGGTGGTGCCGACCAGTGTCACGCCGCCGGTGCGAACGCCCGCCGCATCGGTGTCATAGCGCACCGCATTGGCGACACCGCCCTGGAGTGCGGTAATGTCCTGCGTATTGGTTGTAACGCGGGTGTCGAGGCCGCCGATCGCCGTGGTGTTGGTCGTCACCCGCGTGTCGAGTGCTCCGATCCCGGCGGTGTTCGTCGCGACCTGCGTGTTGGTCGCGAACAGTTGCGATCCGTTGACCGCCTCGGTCGAGGTTGCGCTCAGCGCACCCGCACCGACGTTGCCGAGCGTCACCGTCGCGCCGGGGGTGGTGCCGACCAGCGTCACCCCGCCGGTCCGGGCACCAGCCGCATCGGTATCGTAGCGTACGGAGTTGGCAACGCCGCCTTGAAGCGTGACAATATCCTGCGTGTTGGTCGTGACGCGGGTGTCTAGTCCGGCAATGGCGGTCGTGTTGCCGGTTGTCCGGGTATCGAGGCCGCCGATCGCGGTCGTGTTGTCGGTCACGCGGGTGTCGAGGCCGCCGATCGCGGTGGTGTTGGTCATGACGCGCGTATCAAGCGCGCCGATCCCGGCGGTGTTCGTCGCGACCTGCGTGTTGGTCGCGAACAGTTGCGACCCGTTGACCGCCTCGGTCGAGGTTGTGCTCAGCGCGCCCGCGCCGACATTGCCGAGTGTCACCGCCGCGCCCGGCGTCGTTCCGACGAAGGTCACGCCGCCGGTCCGCGCACCCGCCGCGTCGGTGTCATAGCGGACCGCATTGGCGGTCTGCCCCTGCAGCGTCGTGATATTCTGCGTGTTGGTCGCGATGTTCTGGGTATTGGTGGTGACGCGGGTGTCGAGGCCCGCCACCTGCGTGTTGGTCGCGAACAACTGCGATCCGTTGACCGCCTCGGTCGAGGTCGCGCTCAGGGCGGCCGGTGCGACGTTGCCGAGCGTCACGGTGGCGCCCGGCGTCACCCCGGCGAGCGTCACGCCGCCGGTCCGCACCCCGGCGGCATCGGTGTCGTAGCGGACCGCATTGGCGCTCTGCCCCTGCAACACCGTGACATCGCCCTGCACGGTCGTGATCGCGCCGGTGTTGGCGGCGACCTGCGTATTGGTGGCGAACAGTTGCGATCCGTTGACCGCTTCGGTCGAGGTCGCGGTCACGGCACCCGCGCCGACATTGCCGAGCACGGTGCCCGCCGCCCCGGCCAGCGTCGCGCGGGCGCGGGTCGCGTCGTCGTAGCGCAGCGCGACCGCCGAGAGCGCGTCGACCTGCCCCGCGACGCCCGCAACCTGTCCGACCGTCGCGGCATCGGTCGCGGCCGATCCAGCGGCGACGTTGGTGATCTGACGCAGGCCACCGGCGGCACCGACCGAGACTTCGCCGGCCGAGGTCTGCGTGCCGGCGAGGCCGACCGCGGTATAGCCGCCGAGCGCACCGCGTGTGGCGAGCGATCCGGCGCCCAGCGCCACGCTGTTGGCGGCGGTCACTTGCGCATTGGTGCCAAAGGCGATGCTGCCAGTCGCGCCGGCTTCGGCACGGGCGTTGTTGCCGAAAGCGATGGCGTTGATGTCGGAGGCGAACGAGGCGACACCCTCCGCGCCCAGCCCGCTGATGCGATTGCCGCCGATCGAGATGCCGGCCGGCGTGTCGAGGCTGATCGAATCGGTCGTGAGCTGGCACTGGTCGGTCGGGCCGACGACGTTGCCGCCGGTATCGAGCACCTGCAGCGTGATCGGCTGGCCCGACGCGGCCTGATTGAGCAGCCCGGTAACGTTGGTGTTGAGCGGCGGCAGCGGCAGCAGGGCGCTGAGCAGCGGGATGCCGAGGATGCTGTTAACCCGTCCTTCCAGCGGACCGGTGATGCCGGTGACGACCGGCGAGAGAATATCGGTGACGACCGAACGCGGGAGCTGGACGCCGCTGCACGCGCTGACGACGCGGTTCTGGGCGGCGGCCTGACCGGCGATACCGGTGCCGATCAGCATCGTGGTTCCCATCAACGTGCGCAGGAACAGGCGCGAAACGGCGGGACGGGTTGGGGCAATGGCCGGGTGCATACATCCTCCTGTGTGCCGAGATTTCTATCTCGTGGGACGGATGCTGCTCCCCGGTTGGCGAACGTTCGCTTTTCAGAAAAAATACGTCAATTCCGGTATTTACGCGAGGGGCGTGCTCTGTACGGGAACTTTGGAGACCGGATTAATCGCCTGCCGTTCAGCCGCTTTGCGAAAATTCGGGGTAAATCGCGCAGGACGGTCCGGTGACGGACAAAGCGGGAACCGTTTCGCGCAAGACATTGATCGCTGGGCGAATATCGCCGCTATCGCTTCCCTTCCCTTCCGATACGGACCAATCGTTATCGATCGGTATCGATCCGGAGCGCACGGCAATCCTGCTATTGCGAAGCTTTCGCATGTCCGCTAGGCGGCAGCGCTCGGGGGATTTGAACTTGGTGTACGATATTCCTTTGCAGCAGTTGCTCGCGCTGGCGCTGACGGCGGTGGCGACGTCCGGTCATGCCGGACCGGTCGACCTGCCCGATGCGCAGCGCGACATCGTCGTCACCGGCCGTGCCTCCCCCGCCCCGGCGGCGGCGGACGATCGCTACCAGCCGGTGCCCGATGCCTCGACGTTGCGCTCGGCCGCCTCGCCGCTCGCCGTGCCGCAGGCGGTCAATATCGTTCCCGCGCAGGTGATCGTCGACCAACGCCCGCGCTTCCTCGACGACGTGCTCGCCAACGTCAGCGGCATCACCCAGGGCAACACGCTGGCGGCGACGCAGGATACCGTGCTCAAGCGCGGGTTCGGGGCGAATCGCGACGGATCGGTGATGCACAACGGCATGCCGGTGGTGCAGGGCCGCGCGTTCAACGCCGCGACGCAAAGCGTGGAGGTGCTGAAAGGCCCCGCCTCGCTGCTCTATGGCATCATGGACCCCGGCGGGGTCATCAACCTCGTCAGCCGCAAGCCGCTGCTCGACGCGCAGGGCAGCGTCGCGCTGACCGGATCGGCCTATGCCGCCGGGCGCGTCGGGCTGGAGGCGATGGGCGACGTGAGCGGGCGGATCGCCGGCAATCTGGCCGGACGGCTGGTGCTCGATCATCAGGAAGAGGATTACTGGCGCAATTTCGGCGAGCGGCGCGACACGCTGATCGCGCCGTCGCTCGGCTGGTATGGCGGGGCCACGCAGGCGATCCTGTGGGTCGAGCTGCGGACATTCGACACGCCGTTCGATCGCGGCACCTCGCTCAATCCGGTGACGCTGACCCCGCTGGCGGTGCCCCGGCGGCGACGGCTGGACGAACCCAACAACCGGATGACCGGCGACAGCCAGTTGGTGCAGCTCGCGGTCGACCACCGGCTGGGCGGCGGGTGGAGCGCGCATCTCGCGACCAGTTTCAACAGCGAGCGTTATGACGCGGGGCAGTTGCGCGTCACCGGGGTCAATCTCGCGCGCGGCGCGCTCACGCGCAGCAACGACGCGACGATCGGATCGGTCAGCACCGACGCCTATGCGCAGGCCTATGTCGACGGCGGCTTCACCGCGCTGGGCGTCGACCACAAGATCCTGATCGGCGCGGAAGGCGAATATCGCCGCTATTATCGCCGCGACCTGATCCGCCAGGCGGTGCGCGGCGGCGCGTTCAGCTATCTGAACCCGGTGTATGGCCGCGAGCCGTTTCCGTCGACCGTGTCGGCCAGCGACAGCGACCAGACCGATACGCTCTACAATTATTCGTTGTTCGCGCAGGATTCGGTGACGATCGGCGACCTGATCGTCATCGCCGGCGGGCGGCTGCTGGGGTATGACCAGCGCGCCGGGCGCGGGCGGCCGTTCACCGCCAATACCGACCTGTCGGGATGGGACGTGGTGCCGCAGGCCGGGCTGGTATGGCGCGCGACGCCGGTGTTCTCGCTCTATGCCGGCTATACCCGCTCGGTCCGCCCGACCTCGACCATCGCGCCGCTGGCCGGGGGCACGACGATCACCGCCGCCTTCGCCCCCGAACGCGGCCGTTCGCTGGAGGCGGGCGCGAAGCTCGACCTGCCCGGCCGGATCACCGCCACGCTGGCGCTGTACGACATCGACAAGCGCAACGTGCTGGTGTCGCAGCTCAACCCGGCGACCGCACTCACCGAATTCCGCACCGCCGGCCGCGCCGCGTCGCGCGGGGTGGAACTGGATGTCGCGGGACAGGTGACGAACGCGCTCAGCCTGATCGGCAGCTATGCCCATACCCGCGCCCGTACGACGGAGGACCCGTTGTTCGCCGGCAATATGCTCGCCAATGTCGCGCCCGACACCGCGTCACTGTCGCTGGTCTATGACGTCGGGCCGGTTGCCGGCGGCGATGGCCTGCGCATCGGCGGCGGTGGCCGCCATGTCGGGCGGCGCGCGGGCGACAGCGCCAACAGCTTCTTCCTGCCGGCCTATCAGATCGCCGATGCGTTCGTCAGCTACGACCTGCGGCTCGGCGGACGCGCGGTAACGCTCCAGTTCAACCTGCGCAACCTCTTCGATACGACCTATTACACTTCCGCCATCAACCAATATGGCGTCGCGATCGGCGACCCGCGCCGGGCGATCGGCACGCTGCGCTTCCGCCTGTGACCGGAGACCGTACCCGATGACCCGCCGCGTACTGTTCCAGATCCACTGGTTCCTTGGGCTCACCGCCGGCTTCGTGCTGGCGGTGATGGGTGTCACCGGCGCGACGATCGCGTTCGAGGACGAGATCGTCGCCGCGCTCAATCCCGGCATCGTCACCCTCGCGCCCGCCGCCGCCCCACCGCTTGCGCCCGACGCACTGGTCGCCGCAGCGTTGCGTGCGCATGGCGGGAAGGTGACGCGCTTGACGCTCCAGCGCGATCCGACGCTGGCGGCAAAAGTCACCTTCGCCCCGCCCAAGGGACAGCGGCGCGGCGAGACGCGCTATATCGATCCACGCAGCGGCGCGTTGCTGCCCCATCCCGCAGGCGAGGGCTTCTTCCGCTTCGTCGAGGACCTCCACCGCTGGCTGGCGCTGCCCGGCGGGGCGAACGGGATCGGGCGGCAGATCACCGGCTTTTCGGCGATCGCGCTGATCTTCTTTGCGCTGTCCGGCCTGTATCTGCGCTGGCCGCGCCGCGCGCTCGATTGGCGGGCGTGGCTGGTGCTCGACCTGCGCAAGACCGGGCGCAACCTCTACCGCGCGCTGCATGCCGTAGTCGGTGGCTGGGTGCTGGTCTTTTACCTGTTGAGCGCGCTGACCGGCCTTACCTGGTCCTACGACTGGTACAAGCAGGGTGCACGCTATGTCCTGACCGGCAAGGCCGGCAACGAGCGCGACCGGCGCGGGGCGGAGGCGGACGGCCCCGCCCCCGCGCTCGCCCCGGCATGGGCGACGTTCGTCGGGAGCGACGGCGCGCGCTACGACCGCGTCACCATTACCTTGCCCAGCGGCGATGCGCCGGTCACGATGCGGATGCTGCCACGCGGCGCGCGCTTCGACCGGATGACCGACGAACTGCGCTTCGACGCGGCGACCGGCGCGCTGGTGAAGGCCGAACGCTATGCGGCGCGTGGGGTAGGCGAGACGATCGCCGCCAACTTCTATGCGCTGCACACCGGATCGTTCTTCGGCCTGCCCGGCCGGATCGTGATGCTGCTGACCAGCCTGACGATGCCGCTGTTCACGATCACCGGGCTGCTGCTGTATCTGGCGCGGCGGCGGAGCAAGCGCGCGCTGGCAGCGGTCGCGGCGAGCCTGCCCGCCGCGACCGGGGGCGACGGGCACGACCTGCTGGTGGTCCACGCCTCGCAGACCGGCAATGCCGAACGGCTTGCCCGCCTGTCCGCCGCCGCCTTTCCCGGCGCGCAAATCGCCGCGCTGGGCGATCTCGATCCCGCCACGCTGGCACAGGCGCGCCGCGCGCTGTTCGTCGTCGCGACCTATGGCGAGGGCCACGCCCCCGACCGCGCCCGCCGCTTCGAGGGGCGCGTAATGGCAGCGCCCGCCGATCTCGCGCAGCTCGACTATGCGGTGCTGGCATTGGGCGACCGGCAATATCCCGAGTTTTGCGCGTTCGGTCAGCGGGTTGATGCGTGGCTGCACCGAAGTGGCGGGCGACGCCTGTTCGACCGGGTCGAGGTGGACGGCGCCGACAATGACGCCGAACGCCATTGGCAGCAGCAACTGGCCGCGATTGCCGGCCATGCGATCCAGCCCGACTGGCAGCGTGCCGATTATGGCCGCTGGACGCTCACCGCGCGCGAGCAGGTCAATCCCGGCAGCCCCGGCGCGCCGGTGTTCCGCGTCATCCTGACCCCGGAGGTGCCGGTCGCCTGGCAACCCGGCGCGATCGCCGAAGTGATGCCGCGACACGATCCGGCACGGGTCGACCGCTGGCTCGCCACGGCCGGACGGGACGACGATGCCACGTTGCGCGCATCGCTTGTCGACAAGGTCCTGCCCGACGATCCGGCCGCCCCGCTCCGCCCGCTGGCGCACCGCGACTATTCGGTCGCCTCGATCGCCGAATCGGGCGCGGCCGAACTGCTGGTGCGCGCCTGCCCTGCCCCCGACGGCGGCCTCGGCCTCGGATCGGGCTGGCTGACGCGGGTCGCCCCGCTCGGCGGGACGATCGCGCTGCGCGTCCGTGACAACCCCGGCTTCGCGCCGGCGGCGGACGATGTGCCGATCGTGCTGATCGGCAACGGCACCGGCATCGCCGGGCTGATGGCACATCTGCGTGCCCGTGCGCGGATTGGGGGTGCGCCGGCATGGCTGCTCTATGGCGAACGGACCCGCGCCCACGACCGGCCCTATGCCGCCGAACTCGATTCGTTGCAGGCGCAAGGCACGCTTACCCGCCTCGATCTCGCCTTCTCGCGCGATGCGGAGTGCGGCCGCTACGTCCAGCATCTCGTCGCCGAGGCGGCCGACGGGATCGCCGACTGGGCGGCGCGGGGGGCGGCGATCTACGTCTGCGGCAGCCTGAGCGGCATGGCCGGCGCGGTCGACGCCGCGCTGCGGGCGATCCTCGGCGACGAGGTGCTGGAGACGATGGCGCAGGAAGGCCGCTACCGCCGCGACGTGTATTGATCGGACTCATCGTGGGAGCGGAAAGAAAATGCCGCTCCCTAAAAACCACTTTCCTACACGCGACGTTCGCTGGAACATACAGCGAACATCGAGGAGGAAGGCATGACGACGATCGAAGCCCCCGGGGGGTTCGTCCCTCAACTGGCGCTCAGTTTCGGCAATCGCGGCGGTGCGGCGGCGGCGGTGACGCGCGCGACGCCGCTGCCGGTGCGCGCGACCCTGCCCCCGGCGGATACCGTCGCACTGGTCGGGCAAGCGAGCGATACCGGGCTGATCGGCCCGTTCCTGCCCGAGCCCGGCCGGACGATCTGGATCGCGCTGACCGGTGACTGGCGCGGCACCGTGCGCGTACTGCGGGCGAGCGACGCCGCCGCTACCCCGCTGCCACTGACGATCGGCGGCAGCGACTGGGGCCTGTTCACCGCCAATGCGCAGGAACCGGTCGGCGAGGAAAGCGTGGCGGGCGCGGGATGGTGGCTGCGCTTCGAGCGGACCGGCGGCACGCTGGGCTATGAGGTGCGCCAATGAGCATCGACAGCCTTGCCCGCGCGCTCGCCGTCCGGGCCGCCATGCCGGCCCTCGTCCGGCCGCAGCGGGTCGCCACCCGCATCTTCGGTGGCCGCATCTACAACGTCCGGCCGGTCACGACCGACGTCGTCACCTATGAAACGCTGATCGCGTTCGCCGCGCCGGCCGAGGCGATCCGCGTGCTGTTTGCGTTCGGCCAGACGGTGGCGGGCGATGCGGTGACGCCGCGCGCCACCGTCACCGCCGCCAGCGTCGCCTCCATCGGGCAGATCCAGGCGGGTGAGACGGTGCTGGTGCCGGTGCCCGACTGCGTGCCGTCCGGCGGCACCATCCCGCAGTTCGCGCCCGCAGGGGCGGCGGGCCGGCGGGTGTTCTATCGCAGCGCGTGGGTGTCGCTGCCCTCGGTGCCGCGCGGTGACGGCCATGGCGGCGCGCTCTATGCGGTGCGCACCTCGCTGTCGCTGGCCGATGGCGGCGGGAACGTCGTGCTGCTCGGCAACGGCACCGACCGGTTCGACAATTGGGACGCGCACCCCTCGGGCCGGCTGTTCCGGATGCGCTCCAAGATCGGCGTGTCGGCGACTAACTGGGCGGGGATGACCGATGCGAACAGCATCGCTGCCACCGGATCGCCGGTCGTCGGCCTCGAATATCTGGCGCGCGGCAAGGTGGTGAGCGTGATGGGCTTCGGCGACAGCATCGCCGAGGGGCGCGGCACCTATCTGAACGAGGGGTTCGGCCTGCCCGCCTGTGTCGCCGCGTCGCGCAATCCGGGCGGGATCGCGTTCGAATGGTCGAACCTCGGCTGGTCGGGGCATGCCATGGCGCAGACCACCGAGCAGGTGCAGGCGGCGATCGCCTTCGGCCTGCGCCCGTCGCTGGCGGTCGTGCCCCTCGGATCGCCGAACAATGCCTCTGGCGGGGCGATCACCCCGGCGCAGGTCGGCGCGATGCGGTTGCAGGTGGCGGAGGCGACCGCCGCGCTGGAACGCGCCGGCGTGCCCGTCCTGCCATTCACATGGGCGCCGACCGACCCGCGCATTCGCGCCTATGGCGCCAGCGACGCGCTGCGCCGCGCCTATGGCGCCGATGCGGCGGCGATGGCGCGTGGCGGCGGCATGGTGTGCGACTTCGCCGAGGCGCTGTCCGGCCCGCCCGATGCGCAGGGGCAGAGCGTGCCGCCGGCAAATCTGATGCCCGATGGCATCCACCCCGGCGACGCGGGCAACGCCATCCTCGCCAACCTGCTGCGCGCCGCGCTCGACCGCATGGCCGATTGCCGCCCCGGCTATCGCGCCGCTTGATCCCGGGGGCTTGCGGCGCGATAGGATACGGTATCGCATCGCAAGCTGGGGGGCATGGATGGCGAAGCGGTTTCTCTGCGTCCATCAGGGCGCCGAACTCTACGGATCGGACCGGAGCTTCCTGCAGGCGGTGCGGAGCCTGCGCGACGGCTGGCCCGATGCGCGCATCGACGTGCTGCTTGCGGTCGACGGGCCGCTTGGCACCGCGCTCGCCGATGTCGCCGACCGGGTCCGCGTGCGCGACCTGTGCGTCCTGCGCCTCGCCACGCCCGTCCGCACGCTGGGCAAGGCGACGGTCGCCGCGCCATGGTATCTGGCCGCCGCCGCCTATGACATGGCGCGCGCCGATCTGGTCTATATCAATACCATCGTCATTGCCGATTTCACCGCCGCCGCCCGAATGATGCCGGGGCGCAGCGTGATCCATGTCCGCGAAATTCCCAAGCCGCGCGCGCTGCCGATCCTCCGCGCCCTGCTGCGCTGGAGCCGCGCCGGGCTGATCTTCAATTCGGCGGCGACCCGCGCCATCTTCGCGACCCTTGCCGACCAGCGTCACGCCGTCATCCATAACGGCGTCGATCCGATGGAGGGCGCAACGGCACCAGACCTGCCGCCCCGCTTCACGGTCGAGCGTCCGTTACGCATCGCGATGCTCGGCCGGATCAGCGACTGGAAGGGGCAGGACCTGTTGATCGAGGCGCTCGGCCGTCTGCCCGCCAAGCGGACGGCGGCGATCCGCCTACGTATTGTCGGCGGCAGCTACCGCGACACCCCCCAACCCGTCGCCGCGCTGACCGCCGCCATCGCCGCGCACGGGCTGGAGGACAGCGTCACGCTGGAGCCGTTCCGCGACGATCCCGGCGGGGTCTATGGCTGGGCCGACCTGTGCATCGTGCCCTCGCGCCTGCCCGAACCGTTTGGCCGAGTCGCGATCGAGGCGATGGCGCATGGCCGCCCGGTCATCGCCGCCGCGCATGGTGGCCTGACCGAGATCGTCACCGATGGCGATTCGGGCTGGCTGGTCGCCCCGAACGATCCGGCGGCACTGGCCCGGGCGATCGCCGCCGCGCAGGACGATCCGGCCGAGATCGCCCGGCGCGGTGCGGAAGCGCTCGACCGGTTCGGCACCCACTTCGCGACCGCGATCATGGATACCGCGCTGCGCACGACGATCGCATCATGGCTGCCGCCACAAAGCGCCCGCGACATGCGCCGCGACCCGGCATAGGATCGCGGCCGTGGGGGACATCGGCAGGAACGGCTTTCTGCTCGCGACCACGGTCGCGTTGCTGTGGCCGCGCTATTTCTTCGTGAACGTCGCGGGCAAGGGTGTGAGCGGCTATACCGCGATCACCCTGCCGATGCTGGTCGGCGCCATCGTCGCGCTGCTCGGTTCGGGGGCGACTCGTGCCATCGTCGCGCGCGGTATGGCGCATACCCTGCCGATGCTGCTCGCGATCGTTGCCTGGTCGGCATGGCGCATCCTGACCGACCTGACCGGCCTCACCCCGGCGGCATCGCTGATGGAGACGATGCAGGACCTCGTCTTCACCACCGGCTGGCTGTGGATCGGGATGGTGTTGCTCGCCGATCCGGTGGCGATGGCGCGGTTGCCCGCCGTGCTGCTGATCGCCGGCATCGCCGCCACCGGCTTCGGTCTGATCGAATATGCCAGCGGCCAGCCGTTGCTTGCCGCGCTTGGACTAAACCGCATCGCGGCGGGCGACGCCAACCAGCTTCGCGCGATCGCCTCCGCCTCGTCCGACGCCGCGTCGGGGTTCCGCATCAAGGCCAGCTTCGCCCATCCGATCGTCTATGGCCAGGCGATGGCGGTGCTCGCCCCGCTGTCGCTGCATTACCTGCTGAGCTGTGGCATGGCGCGGCGGCTGGGCGGTGCGCTGCTGGCGATGGCGATCGCGGTGGCGCTGGTCCTGTGCGGATCGCGCTCGCCGCTGATCGTGATCGGCGTGGCGCTGATCGTCTATGGCGTGCTGCGCCAGTTCGACGTGCGGCGTCCGGCCCGGCTGCTGGTGCTGAACGTGGCGGGCGTCGGCGCGCTGATCGCGCTGCCGGTCGTGGTGGACGCCGCACAGGACCTGATCGCCGGAACCGACGGCCGCGAGGTCGCCAGCACGCAGGTCCGCGCGCTTCAGTTCCAGCGTGCCCGCACCGCGCTCGACCAGCGTGCGCTCGCCGGATATGGCGGGGGGCAGGCCAAATATCATGCCGGTGTCGTCGGCCGCAACGACGTGCTGACGGTCGACAGCCAGTATCTGGTGCTGGCGGTCGACCATGGGCTGGTCGGCCTCGCGCTCTATGCGCTGATGACGCTGGCGATCGTGCTTACCGGCGCGCGACTGGCGATCGGCGCGCGCGATCCCGGACGGCGCAGCATCCTCGCCTTCTGGACCGCGCTGGTCTGCGGCAATGCCGCCGGCCTGTCGATCGTCGCGATCGACGACATGCTGACCTTCACCTATCTCGCGGCGGGGGTGTTCGTCGCCCATGCCGGGCGGCCGCCACATGCGCCAGGCTGAACCGGACCGGCGCGACCGGGCGCTGATGCTCGCCGCCACACTGGCGCGGATGGGCGTCGGCCTGCTGACCTTCATGGTGCTGGCCCGCGCGCTCGGCCCCGCCGGGTTCGGCGGGTTCGCCGCCGCCGCCGCCTATGCAACGCTTGTGGCGCTTGCGACCGACTATGGCCTCGCCACCTCGGCATTGCGGCTGGCGGCGGCCGATCCGGCGCGGTCGGGCGAGATCGTCGGCGATGCGCTCAGGACCAAGGCGGCACTGGTCGCGCTGGCCTTTCCCGCCGGCGCGGCGCTGACGTTGTGGACGGTGCCGGCGGGAGATACCGGCGTCTATCTCCTCGTCTTCATCGGTACGCTTGCCTATTCCTTCGCCGATCTGACGTTGGTCGCCGCGCGGGCGCACCGCCGCTTCGCCACCGAAGCGGGGCTGGTCGTCACCACCAGCATCGGCATCCTCGCCATCACCGCGACGGTCGCGATGGTGACGCACGACACGCTCGCCACTGCCGCTGCCTTCGCGCTGACCCGCCTTGCGTATCTGGTCGCTACCCGATTGCGGCTGCGCGCGCTGCTCCACCGTGACCATCGCCCCGGCCAGCACGCTATCCGTGCCACGCTGCGCCAGGCTGCGCCCTATGCCGTCGACAATATCCTGACCGTCCTGACCGGGCAGGTCGACGTACTGCTGCTCGCGCTGCTGCTGTCGGCGCACGATCTTGGCATCTATCAGGCGGGCGGGCGGCTGGTGCAGGTGATCGTGCCGTTCGCGGTCGTGCTGTCGAGCGTCCACCTGCCCGCGCTCTCGGCGAACGCGCTGCGCGGCGACGACGACGCCTTTCGTCGCCAGTCACGCCGGGTCACTACCGAGTTCGCGGGCCTCGGGCTGATCGGCGGGATCGGCTTCGCGCTGCTCGGGCCGTTCGTCACGCGCCACCTCTATGGAGCGGCGTTCGATCCGCTGCTGCCGCTGTGGCCGGGGTTCGCCGCCTATGCGATGCTGCGGTTCGCGGCGGCGGGCTTCGGTATCCAGCTTGCAGCACTCGGCCGGATCGGTCCGCGCATCCTCGTCCAGATCGCGACGCTGCTTGGATATACGATCGCGATCATCCTGCTGGTGCGGACCCATGGACTTGGCGTAACGGCATGGGCGCTGGCGGCGATCGGCGGCGGGACGTTCATTGGGCTGGGGGCGGTCCTGTGGCGGAGCGGCCGGGCGGATCGCGCCGTGGCGGCGGTGCTGCTGATGGTGCCGCCCGTCGCCGGGGGGCTGGCATGGGGGGCGTGGATCGGGGGATGAGCATCGCACGATGGATCGACGATCTGCGCCGCCGCTGGCGTGGCCAGCCGACGCTGGCCGAGCAACTGACCGGCAGCGCGCTGCGGCGGCGGTTCGCGGCACGCGGCGTGACGGTTGGCCTTTATAGCTACGGCTGTTTCGATCTCGCGCGGGTGCCGCCGGGCGTCACCATCGGGCGTTATTGCTCGGTCGCGGCGGGCGCGCAAATTTTCCTGCGCAACCATGGGCTCGGCTTTCTCGGCCTCACCCCCTATTTCTACAACGAAGCGCTTGGCGTCGTCGACGACAGCGCCATTCCGCCCGCAACCCTGACCATCGGCGACGATGTCTGGATTGGTCATGACGCGATCCTGCTGCCCGGCGTCGGCAGCGTCGGGCGCGGTGCGGTGATCGGCGCCGGCGCGGTCGTCACCCGCCCGGTCCCGGCCTATGCCATCGTCGCCGGCAACCCGGCGCGGCTGCTGCGGATGCGCTTCGACGCCGCGATCATCGCCGCGGTCGAGGCGACCCGCTGGTGGGAGGGCACGCCTGACGACCTGCGCCGGCTGGTCCGCGAGCAGCCCGGTCTTGCATTCGATCCCGCCCGTTATTTTGCGGGAGGGGTATGATGGCCCGTCCGCTGCATATCGCGCTGCCATGGCATGCGATCGGCCATGGCAACCTCGGCATCGATGCGCTGACCCGATCGAACATCGCCATCCTGCGCGCCGCCGCCGCGCGGATCGGGCGCGAGGTCCGCTTCACCACGCTTTGCGCCGCGCCGGGTGACGGTGTGGTCCTGCCCGACGACGTGACGATCGGGCCGATGCCCAGCCCGCGCGCGGCGCTGACCGGGCGTTCGCCGTTCCTGAGCGTACTGCGCGACGCCGATCTGGTGGTCGACATCGGCGAGGGCGATAGCTGGACCGACCTGTACGGCGGCCGCCGCTTCGCCTTCCACGCCGGGACCAAGCTCGCCACGCTGGCGCTGGGCAAGCCGCTGGTACTGGCCCCGCAGACGATCGGCCCTTTCGCCTCGCCATGGCGGCGGCGGCTGGCCGATACGATCATGCGCCGCGCGCGGGCGGTCTATGCGCGCGATACGCTCTCGGCCGGGTATCTCGCCGGTCGTGGTCTGGCTTGCGAGACGGGCACGTTCATCGACGTCGCCTTCCGCCTGCCTTTCGCCCGTCCCGTCCGCAGCGATGGCGCGCCGCGCGTCGGGCTGAACGTCTCGGGTCTGCTCTATCGAGGCGGCTATCGCGGCGGCAATGATTTCGCGCTGACGCTCGACTATGCCGCGCTCACCCACCGGCTGATCGAGCATTGGCTGGCGGCGGGGGTGGACGTTCACCTGATCCCGCATGTCGCCGCGCCCGCCGGCAACGACGATGATGTCAGCCTCATCGTGCCGCTGAAAGCACGCTATCCGGCGATCGTCGCGCCGCCGCGCTTCGCCGATGCCAGCGCCGCCAAGTCGTGGATGGCGGGGCTGGATTTCGTGGTCGGCGGCCGGATGCACGCCTGCATCGGCGCGTTTTCGGCCGGGGTGCCGGTGGTGCCGATCGCCTATAGCCGCAAGTTCAACGGTCTGTTCGACACGCTCGGCTATCCGCATTTCGTCGACGGCCGCGTGGCCGATACCGACCACGCCTTTACCACGATCCTCGCCGGCTTTGCCGGGCGCGACGCGCTGGCCGCCACGATCCGGCCCGGCCTTGCGCTGGCCGCC
Source organism: Sphingomonas sp. Leaf25 (assembly GCF_001421635.1). Taxonomy (NCBI): domain Bacteria; kingdom Pseudomonadati; phylum Pseudomonadota; class Alphaproteobacteria; order Sphingomonadales; family Sphingomonadaceae; genus Sphingomonas; species Sphingomonas sp. Leaf25. The sequence continues at coordinate 136,510 of NZ_LMKU01000002.1, read as the reverse complement.
GAGCGGCTCGATGCCTATGAGGCGCGGCTGGCGGCGATCCTTGGCGAGTTGCCATGAGCGGCATCGAGGCGATCGTCGGGAGCGGGCTGTGTACCGGTTGCGGCGGCTGCGTCGCGGCGATCGATACGCCGGGGCTGACGATGGCGTTCGACCCCGCCGGCTTTCTCCGCCCGACCGTCGTGCCGCTCACATCGGCGCAGCGTGTCACGCTCGACCGGGTTTGTGCCGGACGGGCGTTGTCGCACGATCCGCACCCCGCGCGCTATCATCCGCTGTGGGGATCGATCCGCGAACTGGCGACCGGCCATGCGACCGATCCCGAGGTGCGTTTTCGCGGATCGTCGGGCGGGGTGCTGTCGGCACTGGCAATCCATCTGGTGGCAAGCGGCGCGGTCGATTTCGTCCTCGCCACTGCCGCCGACCCCGACGATCCGATCGGCAACCGCACTGCACCGCGTGCCGACCGCGACGCGATCCTCGCCGCCGCAGGGTCGCGTTATGCCCCGTCCGCACCGCTCGTCGATCTCGAACGGCATCTGGCCGCCGGGCGTCGCTTCGCGTTCATCGGCAAGCCGTGCGACGTCGCGACCTTGCGCCGCATGGCCGCCCGCGACCCGCGCATCGACCGGCTGATCCCGGTGATGCTCGCCTTTTTCTGCGCCGGCGTGCCCAGCCGGCGCGGTACGCAGGCGGTCCTTACGGCGCTGGACGTCGCGGAGGACGAGGTGGCGCGCTTCCAGTATCGCGGTGACGGCTGGCCCGGCCGCACCCGTGCCAGCCGCCGCGACGGCAGCGAGGCGAGCATGACCTATGCCGAAAGCTGGGGCCGCATCCTCAACCGGCATCTCCAATTCCGTTGCAAGATCTGCCCCGACGGCACCGGCGAGTTCGCCGACATCGCCTGTGCCGATGCGTGGGTCGGCGAGTCCGGCTATCCCGATTTTTCGGAACGCGACGGCCGCAGCCTGATCGTCGCGCGCACCGCCACCGGTGTGGCGCTGCTGGCGCAGGCGGTGGCCGCGGGCACGGTGGCGACCGAAGCGCTCGATGTGAGCGAGATCGCGCGAATGCAGCCCTATCAGGCGACGCGCAAACGCAATGCGCTGGTGCGCAGCGTGGCGCTCTGGGCGGCACGGGGCCGGGGGCCGCGCTTTGCCCGCCTGTCGCTGCTCCGGCTGACGGTCTCGACGTCGCCCGTCGAGCTGCTGCGCAACCTTGTCGGCACGTTCCGCCGGGCGCGACGCGGGCGGCCGGGCTGACGATGGTCCCGGTCATCCTCGTCAACTGGAACGGCTGGCGCGACAGCATCGCCTGCATCCGCGCCTGCCTCGCGCTCGATCATCCCGCGCGCATTCTGGTGTGCGACAACGGCTCGCACGACGGATCGGTCGAGCGCATCGCCGCATGGGCACGCGGCGAAACCCCCGCCCCCGACGTGCCCGACAGTCCGGTTCCGCTCGCCGCGCGCCGCCCGCATGGGGTGGCGATCCTCGACCGGGCCGCCGCCGAACGGGGCGAGGGCGGCGATGCCGAGCTGCTGCTGATCCGCACCGGCGGCAACCTCGGCTTCGCGGGCGGCAACAATGTCGGCCTGCGCTGGGCGCTGACGCGCGGCTGCACCCATGCGTGGCTGCTCAACAACGACACCGTCGTGGCCGCAGACGCGCTGGGCGCGCTGGTCCGTCTTGCCGACAGCGATCCCGCGATCGGCCTCGTCGGATCGGTGCTGGTCGAATATCACCGCCCCGGCCGGCTACAGGGCTATGCCGGCGCGCTCGACCTGCGCAGCTTCAAGGGGCGACATCTCGGCATCGGTGTCGCCGCATCGGACCCGGCGGCGGCGATGCTGGTCGATCCGGTTCGGCCACACGAACGCTGCTACCCGATCGGCGCGTCGATGCTCGTCACCGCCGCTTTCCTGCGCGATGTCGGGCTGATGGAGGAGCGCTATTTCCTCTATTATGAAGAAGCCGACTGGGCATTGCGCGGCCATCCGCGCTACCGCGTCGCCATCGCCGCCGACAGCATCGTGTATCACAAGATCGGCGCATCCGCCGGATCGACGCCGCAGGGGCTGTCCGCACGGTCGACCGGCTTCCTCTATCGCAGCCGCCTCGCCTGTGCCCGCCGGTTCGCGGCCCGGCGGCTGCCATGGGTCGCCGCCTGTATCCTGAGCGAAGCCGGCCGCGCGCTGCTGCGCAGCCGGACCGGTCGGGCGATCGGTGCCGTGCGGGCGCTGACCGGCCGGGTGCGGGTGCCGCGCTGATGCGGATCGTCGCGCTGTTGCAGGAATTTCCGTTCCCCGCGAACAACGGCATGCGATCGGATATTTCGCGCCGGCTCGCGACGCTCCATGCTTTGGGGCATGAGGTCCACGCCATCGCATGGACCGGCGGCCGGCTCGATCCGGTGTTGCGCGACGCGGACGTGGCGGCGGCGGCGCGGCTCACCGCCTCGCTGGAGGTGCTGCCGATCGACCGGGGCTGGCGGCGGGTCGCCAACCTTGCCCGCTTCCCCTCGCAGGTCGCCGGGCGCTGGCCGACCGCAGGGGATCGCCACGCGCTGCTGGACCGGTTGCGGGCGCGGGTGGCGGCACCCGACTGTGTCTGGGTCGACGGCATCCACGCCGGGGCGCTCGGCCGCTGGCTGGCACGGGCATTGGGGGTGCCGCTGCTCTATCGCTCACACAATATCGAGCACCGCTACCTTGCCGAACAGGCGCGGCTGGCGCGCGGCCGGACCCGCTGGCGCATCGCCGCCAATGTGCTGGGGATGCGCCGGTTCGAAACCGCGCTGCAACGCGATGCCGCGCAGGTGTTCGAGATTTCGGCCGACGACCGCGACTGGTGGCGTGGCCGGGGCATCGCGCACAACCGCTGGCTGCCGCCGCAGCCCGACCCGGCGATCATGAGCGATAGTGCCGACGCCCCGCGTAGCATCGACCTGTTCTTCGTCGGCAGCCTGTCGAGCCCCAATAATCAGGCGGGGCTGGCGTGGTATCTGGGCCATGTCCACCCCCTCGTCCGCGACGCGCTGCCCGATGTGCGGGTGGTGATCGCCGGCCGCTCGCCGCCGTCCACGCTGCTGGGCCAACTGGGCGGTGCGGGGATCGAAACGCTGCCCGATCCGGCAGCGGTCGCGCCGCTGGTCGGGCGGGCGCATGTGTTGATGAACCCGATCCACCATGGCAGCGGCGTCAACATCAAGACGATCGACATGCTGGCGAGCGGCCGCCCGGTCGTCACGACCGCCAAGGGCGCGCGCGGCCTGCCGCCCGCCGTCGTCGATCACCTGATCCTCGCCGACGACCCGTCAGGCTTCGCCGCCGCGCTGGTGGCCGCGATTCGTGCGGCGCGCAGCGGAGAACGCCCCCGCGACCGCCGCGCGCTGATCGAAACCCATTTCGGCCACGCTGTCATCGCGCGGGCACTGGCCGAGGGGATGGCCGCGCTCAGTCCGCGCCGAACACATCTCGGGTAAAGACCTTGGCGGCGACATCGGCCAGCTCGGGATCGTTGCGGTTGGCGATGATGACGTCGCACTCGTCCTTGAACCCCGCCAGATCGCGGACGACGCGCGATCCGAAGAACTGGTCGTCGGCCAGCGTCGGTTCGTAGACGACGACCTCGATCCCCTTGGCCTTGATCCGCTTCATGATCCCCTGGATCGACGACTGGCGGAAATTGTCCGACCCCGCCTTCATCGTCAGGCGGAAAATGCCGACGCGCTCGGGCTTGCGGGCGAGGATCTGGTCGGCGAGGAAATCCTTGCGCGTGCGGTTGGCGTCGACGATCGCGCGGATCAAATTCTGCGGCACCTCGGAATAATTGGCGAGGAGCTGCTTGGTGTCCTTGGGCAGACAATAGCCGCCATAGCCAAAGCTGGGGTTGTTGTAGTGCATGCCGACCCGGGGATCGAGGCCGACCCCCTCGATGATCTGCCGCGTGTCGAGCCCGCCGGCGATCGCATAGCTGTCGAGTTCGTTGAAGAAGGCGACCCGCATCGCGAGATAGGTGTTGGCGAACAGCTTGATCGCCTCCGCCTCGCGCGAATCGGTGAACAGCACCGGGATGTCGGTCTTTTCGGCCCCCTCGACCAGCAGGTCGGCGAAGACCTTCGCGCGTTCGGAGCGTTCCCCGACGATGATCCGCGACGGGTGGAGATTGTCGTGCAGCGCGCGGCCTTCGCGCAGGAATTCGGGGCTGAAGATCACCTGCGGCGCGTTCAGCCGCGCGCGCACATCGTCGACGAAGCCGACCGGCACGGTCGACTTGACGACGATCGTGGCTTGCGGAGCGGTCCGGCTCGCCAGCGCGATGACGTCCTCGACCGAGGTCGTGTTGAACTTGTTGGTCTGCTCGTCATAATTGGTCGGCGTCGCGACGATCACATAGTCCGCGCCGGCCAGCGCAGCCGGTCCGTCGAGCGTCGCGGTCAGGTCGAGCGGACGGTCGCGCAGGAATTCGTCCAGTTCCTTGTCGATGATCGGCGACTGGCGCGCCTCGACCAGCGCGACCCGCTCGGCCGAGATGTCGACCGCGACGACATGGTGGTGCTGTGCCAGCAGCACCGCGTTCGACATGCCGACATAGCCCAGCCCGAAAACGACGATCTTAATGCGCGTGTCCCGTATGTCGCCGGCTGACCCGGCCGCGTTCGCTTAGGGTCTGTGATGCCGTGCTGCAAACAGCAAAAAGCCGCCGGTCCGGTGGGACCGACGGCTCTTCGAAATGGTGGGCGCGGCAAGGATTGAACTTGCGACCCCTGCGATGTCAACACAGTGCTCTACCACTGAGCTACGCGCCCGGCGCTGTTCCCCGTAAGGGGAGAGCGAAACCGGAGTGGCGCTGTTAGCGGCGTCGTTTCGGGCTGACAAGAGCCTAATTGCCCGCAGGCAATTTTTCTCCCTCGAACATCCGGTCGACCTCGGCCACCAGCTCGCGCAGGTGGAACGGCTTGGACAGGATGCGCGCCTGCGGCACCGTCTTGCCGGCCTTCAGCGTGACGGCGGCGAAGCCGGTGATGAACATGACGCGCAGGTCGGGCGCGATCTCGCCCGCGCGCTGCGCCAGCTCGATGCCGTCCATCTCGGGCATGACGATGTCGGTCAGCAGCAGGTCGAACGGCTCGCGCTCCAGCAGCGGCACCGCCGCCGTACCGCGATCAACCGCACTGACATGATAGCCGGCACGTTCCAGCGCGCGCGCCAGATACTCGCGCATCACCTGATCGTCCTCGGCCAGCAGAATTTTGAACATGGGCACCCCTTGGCCGTCATGGCTCCGCATATGCCGGGAGCGGTTAAGAAATTCCAGACGTCCCGCCTCGACACACCGGGGACGACATGGTCTGTGGCAAAAATGGACACCGCCCCGCCCCCGTTCCATCGCTTCGGCATGGGTCCGCCACGGTCGCCGGTGGTCGTATCGGTGCCGCACGCCGGGCGATATTATCCTCAAGCGCTCGCCGATCTCGTCAGCGTGCCGATGGCCGCGCTGGTCCCGCTGGAGGATCGCCACGTCGATGCCGTCGCCCATGCCGCGCGGGAGGACGAAACGATGCTCGTCGCCAGCCACGCCCGGGCATGGATCGACCTCAACCGCTCGCCCGACGCCGATCGCGATCCGTGGATCGACGAGGGCGCCCGCCCGGCCGCCCTCGCCCGGTCGGACAAGGTGAAGAGCGGCATCGGCCTGATCCCGCGCCGTGCGGGCGGTGCCGACAATATGTGGCGGCGCAAGCTGACTGACGCGGAAGTGCGGGCGCGGATCGTCGAAACCCATGCGCCCTATCACGCCGCGCTCGGGCAGGCGCTCGCCGCCGCCCGCGCGGCGTTCGGTACGGCGATCCTGCTCGACCTGCATTCGATGCCGCCGCTCCCCGGCCCCGATCCGGCGCAGGTCGTGCTCGGCGACCGGTTCGGGCGAAGCTGCCCCGGCCATGTCACCGCGCGAATCGCCGGGGTCGTGCGGGGCCACGGGTGCCCGGTCGCGATCGACCGGCCCTATGCCGGCGGCCACATTCTCGATGCCCATGCCGATCCGCGCGGCGGCGTCTATGCGCTCCAGCTCGAACTCGACCGGACGCTGTATCTCGATGCGACGCTCGATCAGCCGGGCGAGGGGCTGGCCCGCACCGCGAAGATGGTTCGCGCCGTGCTCGACACGCTGGCGACGCTTGCCGATCCGCTCCGCCGCGCTGCGGAATAAGCACATAAAAAAACCACCCCGTGCATGAAGCACGGAGTGGCCAAGGTTCAGGGAGGAGGCGCGTGAAACGCGCCGCACGGCCCGACGAAAGGGGGGAACATCGAACCGTGTATCAACAATCTAGGAAAGGCGTCGGCAGGCTTCAAGAGCGAAATTGTATCCGTTTGTAACGACTCATCGCACGCCCGGCAGCATCCTCGCCAATACCGCGTCGCGCAGCACGAAATGATGCCGCAACGCCGCGCCGACATGCAGCGCGACCAGCACCGCCATGGCGATGCCGACGATCTCATGGACCTCATGCCCCGCCCCCGCCGCGGCGGGTGAAATCGGCAGATAGGGCACGGCGAACAGCTCGAACCATTCGAGCGGCCGCCGGGTCGCGCCCGACGCCATCGCCCAGCCGCTCATCGGCAGGACGATCAGGAACAGGTAGAAGATGGCATGCGTCAGATGCGCCACCGCCCGTTCCCACGCGGGCGTGGCGGCGGGCAACGGCGGGGGCGGATTGGCGATTCGCCAGCCGATCCGCCCGATCGTCAGCACCAGCACGGTCAGGCCGATCGACTTGTGCAGCCCCATCGACCCGCCGATCAGGCCGATCCACAGGTTCACGACGACGAGGAAGGCGATCACCCAGTGAAAAGCGATCGCGACCCGCGAATAGCGTGCGCCCGGGACGGCCCGCGCCATCAGAAGGTCGGCACGCCGACCGGCTGCGCCTGTACCTTGCCCTGCCGCATCTGCCGCGCGAACACGTCACGCATCAGCGACAGCGAGAACAGGTGCGCGAACACCAGCGGCAGCATGCCCGACTGCTGCATCTTGCGAAGCTGGTCGCCGCGCAGTTCCATCAGCTTTTCTTCCGACACCATCTGGAAGCCGCGATAGACGAACGGCTGGTCGTTGCCGTCCTGCTGGATCGACACTTCGCCGTCCATCAACAGGCCCAGTTCCTTCAGTTCCTTCATGAACATGCCGGTTTTCTGGCCGGCCTGCTCAAACTGCTCGTTGAACGCTAGGATCTGCTGGGTCACTTCGCTGGGCTTGTCGCCGTCGAACAGCGCATCGCCCTCGTCGAACTGGCCGATCACGTCCGACGTCGGGTCGAAGCACAGCGACAGCTCTTCCGATTCGGGGCGGAGCCGCGCGAGCAGATAGGGATAGCGGCGGATATAGGCCGGGACATAGGTCTCGGGATCGATCAGTCGGCCTTCGTCGTCGAGGAAGGTGTTGACGCCTTCGTTCAGGCCCATCAGCGCCAGCGGCACGGGATCGTCACCGACCGAGAACACGATCGGCATCCGCCGCTGTACCAGCGGGAATTCCTCGACCGTCACCGGCACGGCATGCTGGCCGACCAGGAACGGCGCGCGATCGGTGCTGCGAACCTTCCAGTCGGCATGCGTCTGGCTCGAAAGCGGTTCGAGCTGGTTGTAGAAAAGCGGAAGCGACTGGTTCTGCGGCGCGCTGGCCATTTCAGGATCTCCAAGTAATCATACCCTGTCCGGCAGTACCCGCCGGACGTCCGCCCCCCGGCGAACTTGGGACTTTCGTCTATTTGCTGGGTGGCGCGGGCGCAAGCGATACGAGCTTCCCCGGATTGAACAATCCGTGCGGATCCAGCCCGGCCTTCACCGCACGCAACGCCGCCAGCCGCGCGGGCGGCGCGGTGCGCGCCAGTTCGCCGAGCTTCATCTGGCCGATGCCATGTTCCGCCGAGATCGATCCGCCGGCCGCGACCACCGCGTCATGAACGAAGCAGGTGACGACCGGCGCATCCTGCGCATACCAGTGCGCGGGATCGGCCCCAGCGGGTGCGCGGACATGGAAATGCACGTTGCCGTCGCCCAGATGGCCAAAGGCGGTGGCATGGGTCCCGGCGAAGCGCGCCTCGGCGGCGGCGGCCGTCTCCACCATGAAGCGCGGCATCGCATCCACCGGCACCGAAATATCATGCTGCACCGCCGGCCCCGCCGCCTTCTCCGCCGCCGACAGCGAATCGCGCAAGGCCCAGAACGCTTGGGCCTGCGCCTCCGACGTGGCGAGCACCGCATCGCCGACCACCCCGTCGGCCAGCGCATCGCCGAGCAGGCGGACGAGCAGCGCATCGGGCGACGCCTCGCCGGTGCCCGCCACCGCCTCGATCAGCAGATGCCACGGGTGCGGCCCGGCGAGCGGCGGGCGGGCACCGGGCAGATGCGCCACCGCCAGCGCCAGCGAATCGGCCGGAATGATCTCGAAGCTCTCGATCGAGTCGGTCGCCGCCTGCATCCGGCGCAGCAGCGTCAGCCCCGCCTGCGGATCGGCGATTCCGGCCCACGCCACCGCTCGCGCGCCGATCGCCGGCACCAGCCGCAGCGTCGCGGCGGTGACGATGCCCAGCGTCCCCTCCGCCCCCACCAGCAATTGCGTCAGGTCATAGCCGCGATTGTCCTTGGGCAATGCCGCCAGCCCGTCGTGGACCGATCCGTCGGGCAACACCGCTTCGACGCCCAGCACCAGCCGGCGCATCGTGCCCCAGCGCAGCACCTGCGTGCCCCCGGCGTTGGTCGAGACGAGGCCGCCGATCGTGGCGCTGCCCCGCGCGCCCAGCGTCAGCGGAAACCGTTGTCCGGCCTGCGCGGCCGCGTCGTGCAAATGCTGGAGGATCACCCCGCTTTCCGCCACCGCTTGGCCCCCTGCGACCGCGCGAATCCGGTTCATCCGGCGGAGCGAGACGATCACCGCCGATCCGTCGGCCGGCGGCGTCGCCCCGCCGACCATCGACGTATTGCCCCCCTGCGGCACGAGCGCGACGCCATGCCGTGCCGCCAGCGTCACGATTCCGGCGACCCCGGCGGTATTCGCCGGCTCGAACAGTGCGGCGCTGGCCCCGTGGAACCGGCCGCGCCAGTCGGTCAGCCACGGGGCGATCCGTTCGGGATCGGTGGAGACGGCGCGCTCGCCCAGCAATTCGCGGGCATCGGCGACCATCGCGGCGACGGCATCGGTACGCATGGGCACGCGCTATCACCACCGCCCCCTTGCCGCCAGTTCATCGCAGGTTAAAACGTCGGGGTGAATGTTTGTCGCGTGAGTGCCCTGCCGTTCCCTGTCGCCGCCACGGCGCTGCTGATGCTGGCGCTGCCGGGGTCGGCGCAGCGGCGGCTGGTCGACAATCCGCTGCCGCCCGGCGGGGTGACGACGGTCAGGACCGAAATGCGGATCCAGCGCGTCATCATCCGCGTGCCCCGCGCGCCGATCGCGCCGGCATCGTTCAGCACGCCGCGTCCGCTGCCGCCGATCCAGTGGGTCGAAAAGCGCGCCGACCGCTGCGTGCCCGTGCAGGACCTTGCCGCCGTCACCGTCAGCCGCCCTGACAGCGTCGACCTGCTGCTCGCCGGGGGCAAGCGGTTGCGCGCCCGCCTCGCCGATGATTGCGCCGCGCTCGATTTCTACGCGGGTCTGTATTTCAAGCCCAGCGGCGACGGCCAGATGTGCGCCGCGCGCGATGTGTTGCGCTCGCGTTCGGGCGGCCAGTGCCGCATCGCCCAGTTTCGCACGCTGGTCCCGGCGCGCTAGGCGCGGCCTCCTTGACTTTTCACCGGATTTCCTGCAGCGGCAACCCCATTTGGCGACGCTGTTTCGTTGCCCTTCCATAAGCTGGAAACTGCATGACCTTCGCCGATCTCGGCCTGTCCGACGAACTGCTGCGTTCCGTCACCGATTCGGGCTATAGCGAGCCCACCCCGATTCAGGCGGCGGCAATCCCTTCGGTGCTGATGATGCGCGATCTGGTCGCCGTCGCGCAGACCGGCACCGGCAAGACCGCATCGTTCGTGCTGCCGATGATCGACATCCTCGCGCACGGCCGCAGCCGCGCCCGCATGCCGCGCTCGCTGATCCTCGAACCGACGCGCGAACTGGCGGCGCAGGTCGCCGAGAATTTCGAGAAATATGGCGCGAACCACAAGCTCTCGATGGCGCTCCTCATCGGCGGTGTGTCGATGGGCGACCAGTTGGCCGCGCTCGAAAAAGGCGTCGACGTGCTGATCGCGACGCCGGGTCGGCTGATGGACCTGTTCACCCGCGGCAAGATCCTGCTCAACGGCTGTTCGATGCTGGTGATCGACGAGGCCGACCGGATGCTCGACATGGGGTTCATCCCCGACATCGAGGAAATCTGCACCAAGCTGCCCAAGCAGCGGCAGACCTTGCTGTTCTCGGCCACCATGCCGCCGCCGATCAAGAAGCTGGCCGACAAGTTCCTCGACAATCCCAAGACGATCGAGGTCGCCCGGCCGGCGACGACCAACACCAACATTACCCAGCATCTGGTTCCGGTGAGCGCGGCAAAGAAGCGCGACGTGCTGCGCAAGCTGCTCGGCAGCGCCGATCTTCGCAACGCGATCGTGTTCTGCAACCGCAAGACGACGGTGCGCGAACTGAACAAGAGCCTGCAACGCGCCGGCTTCAGCTCGGCCGAAATCCATGGCGACATGGAACAGGCCGCGCGCATCGCCGAACTGGAACGCTTCAAGCGCGGCGACGTGAGCATCCTCGTCGCCTCCGACGTGGCGGCACGCGGGCTGGACGTGAAGGGGGTCAGCCATGTCGTCAACTTCGACGCGCCGTGGCACCCCGACGATTACGTCCATCGCATCGGCCGCACCGGGCGCGGCGGCGCCACCGGCACCGCGTGGACGCTGATTACCGAAGACGATGCCGAAAACATCGCCAATATCCAGAAGCTGACCGGCCAGACGATCCCCATCCTCGACATGGGCACCTCCGCTCCCGCCGACGACGTCCCAGAAGCCGCTGCGAAGGCCGAGGAAGAGGCCCCCCGCCGCGCGCGCCGTCCCCGTGCCGCCGCCGCGCCCGAGGAAGCCGCGCCCCAGCCGCGCCGCCGTCGCGAGGAACCGCAACGCCGCGAGGAAGCCCCCCAGCGCGAGGAGCCCCAGCGGCGCGAACCGGTGCGCGACGAGCGCCCTGCCCGCTATGTCCAGCAGGACGCGATCGAGGATGGCGGCTGGAACGGCCCGGTCCCGGCGTTCCTTTCGGTGCGGCTGACTGGCTGAGGCGATGGACGCCAACGATCCGTTCGAGGCGGTGGCCCCCGTCGCGATCGAAAGCCCCTGCACGCTGGTCTGTTCGATCGACAGCGCCACCGGCTGGTGCTTCGGCTGTGGCCGCACCCGCGACGAGATCGCCTGCTGGACCAGCATCGATCCCGCCGCCCGGCGGCAGGTGATGGCGACGCTGCCCGAACGGATGGCGATCCTCGACGGCTGACGGTCGGACCCCGACTGGTTTCCTGCGCGTTCAGCGCCGGTGCAAACCCAGTCGGGAGATTCATCATGGCCGTCAGCCTTAAACCCTTGTCACAACAGACGATTGTCATCACCGGAGCTTCGTCGGGCATCGGCCTCGCCACCGCCCGCCGTGCCGCGCGCGAAGGCGCGCGCGTCGTGCTGGTCGCCCGCAACGAGGACGCACTGGCCGAAGCGGTCGAATCGATCCGCAACAAGGGCGGCCGCGCCACCCATCTCGCGATCGACGTGACCGCCGCCGACGCGTCCGAGCGAATCGGCGAAAAGGCGCGCGAGGCGTTCGGCGGCTTCGACGCATGGGTCAACGATGCCGCTGTCGCGCTCTATGCGCCGCTGCTCGACACCGGTCTCGACGAACAGCGCCGCGCGTTCGACGTCGGCTATTTCGCAACGGTCGCCGGCTCGCTCTATGCCGCGCGCGAACTGACCGCGCGCGGCGGCGGCGCGATCGTCAATGTCGGTTCGATCCTGTCGGACCGCTCGGTCCCGTTGCAGGGCGCGTACAGCGCAATGAAACATGCGGTGCAGGGCTTTACCGAAGCGTTGCGCATGGAGCTGGAGGCGGACGGCAAGCCGGTGTCGGTCACGCTCATCAAGCCGGCGGCGATCAACACCCCGTACCCCGAACATGCCCGCAACCGCATGGACAAGCCCGCGCGGGTGCCGCCGGTGGTCTATGATCCCGAACTGGTCGCCAAGGCGATCTGCTTCGCGGTCGCCAATCCCAAGCGCGACCTGACGGTCGGCGGCACCGGCATGGTGATGACCAAGATGAGCAACCTGCTGCCGCGCAGCGCCGACCGCTTCATGGAGGCGTTTTTCGGCGAAGCGGCGCAGACGATCGATACTCCGGCCGAACCGGGTGCGAAGGACAATCTCTACCAGCCACGCAAGGACGGCCGCGAACGGTCGAACCAGGACATCCATGTCCGCAAGCAGAGCCTCGCGCTCGAAGCGCAGATGCGTCCGCTGACCACGCTCGCGATCCTTGGCGCGATCGGCGCGGCCGCCGGCATGTTGCTATCGCTGCGTGGATCGACTCCGCGCAAGGCTGCGCCGAAGCTGCTGCCCGCACTCGAACCGAAAGCGCATCAGGCGGGCGGCAGCGACTCATCGGCGTCCTTCGCCGCAGCGATCGCCGACGAAAACACGATTCCCGAACCCTCGGGCATCGTCAGCACCGTGGCCGGCGAACGCTTTTCGGAAAAGCCGATCGGCAGCCCGATCGCTCCCAATGCGGCCGACATCACGGTCGCGACCGCCTGACCCGTCGTACCCCTCCCCCTTCGCGGGGAGGGGCTTAGGGCCGATCGACCTTCAGCATTGCCGACCGATCTTCGTCACCCCGAACTTGTTCCGGGGTCCACGGCTCGGCGATCGGTGCGCCTTGAGGCTGTATCGACAGCGTTTGCGTACAGGTGGACCCCGGAACAAGTCCGGGGTGACGACGCGCGAAGGAAGGTCGATCGGCCCTACGGTGCCGGGTTCATCAGCTTGCGGATGAACCCGATCAGGCCGGTCTGCCGCGAACGGCGCAACCGTTCCGCCGCGAGGATAGTCTGCACCTTGCGGAAGCAGGCGTCGACATCGTCGTTGACGAGGACGTAATCATAGCCGTCCCAATGGCTGACTTCGGCAGCAGCGCGGGCCATACGGCCGTCGATCACTTGCGCCGAATCGGTGTTCCGCGCGATCAGCCGCTGATGCAGTTCGGCCATCGACGGCGGCAGGATGAACACCCGCACCACGTCGCCGCCGGCGATCTGGAACAGTTGCTGCGCGCCCTGCCAGTCGATGTCGAACAGCACGTCCTTGCCCGCGCTCAGCATCGCATCGACCGCCTCGCGCGGCGTACCATAGCGATTGCCGAACACATGCGCCCATTCGAGGAATTCGTGCGCCGTCGCCATGCGCCGGAATTCTTCCAGATCGACGAAGTGATAGTCCTTGCCGTCGACCTCCCCGGGGCGCGGGGCACGGGTGGTAGCGGACACCGACATCGACAGATCGGCTTCGGCGGCCAGCAGCTTGCGCGCGATCGTCGATTTGCCCGCGCCCGAAGGCGACGACAGGACGAACAACACCCCGCGGCGCTTGAAGCCGTGGAGGTCGGGGTCTGGCACTTGGGTCATGGGGCCGCCTGATGGCGTGCGGCCTGCCACAACGTCAAGGGGCGACGGTCGTGAAACCGTCGCCCCTTGCCCGTATTTGGATTAGCTTGGTGTCGCGATCAGTAACCGCGTCGCAGGCGGTCGCCCTTGCGACGGTCATACGCCTTCTTCGCGGCATAGCCACCGCCCAGGATCATGCCGAGCGGCCCCATTCGCCGCATCGCGCTGCCCGCGAGCCAGCCCATCGCCGCGCCCTTGGCACCGCCGCGACCGTCACGACGATCGATCTGGCGTCCGACCAGCGCTCCGATAATACGTCCGATCATGCTGCCGTCTCCTCAAAGAGTTGTGCCTTCAGTTCGCCCGCGCCACGCAATACCGCCCAGCCGATGGCATAGGTGATGGCGACGGGGATCACGACTTTCAGAACATTGGCGACGATCGCACCCTTGATCGCACCATCGACGTTCGAATCGTCACCGCCGTCGAGACTGTCGATGAAGCCGCCGACCAGCGCGCCGATAGTTGTCGCACCCATGTTGTCACCTGCCTGTCGTTACGCCGGTATAGCGCGGGAAACGCGCGTCGGTTCCCTTACCCCACCATCGATTCGGGCCGGACCAGCCGGTCGAACGTCGCTTCGTCGACCAGCCCGAGCGCGAGGCCGGCTTCGCGCAGTGTCTGCCCTGCGGCATGGGCATGCTTGGCGATCTTGGCGGCATTGTCATAACCGATCTCGGGGGCCAGCGCCGTCACCAGCATCAACGAGCGTTCGACCAGTTCACCGATCCGCTGCCGGTTCGGCTCGATCCCGTCGACGCAGCGGGTCGCGAAGCTGACCATGCCGACGCTCAGCAGATCGATCGACCGCAGCACCGCCGCCCCGATCAACGGCTTGAACACATTGAGTTCGAGATGCCCCTGCATTCCGCCCACCGTAACCGACAGGTGATTGCCGATGACCTGCGCCGACACCATCGTCAGCATCTCGCACTGGGTCGGGTTGACCTTGCCCGGCATGATCGAGCTGCCCGGTTCGTTGGCGGGAAGATCAATCTCCCCCAGCCCCGACCTCGGCCCCGAACCGAGCAGGCGAATATCGTTGGCGATCTTGGTCAGCGCCACCGCCAGCGTGTTGAGCGTGCCCGACAGTTGCACCAGCGGATCGTTCGATGCCAGCGCCTCGAACTTGTTGGGCGCGGTGACGAAGGCGTGGCCGGTGATCGAGGCGATCTCCGCTGCGACCGCTTCGGCGAAACCGGGCGCGGCGTTCAGGCCGGTGCCGACCGCCGTACCGCCCTGTGCCAACCGTAGCAGATCGCCCTCGGCAGAGCGCAACCGGCGGTCGGCATCGCGCAGTTGCGCGACGTAAGCGGAAAACTCCTGCCCCAGCGTGAGCGGCGTCGCATCCTGCAAATGGGTGCGGCCGATCTTGACGATCTCCGCCCAGTCCCGAGCCTTCGCCTCCAGCGATCCCGCCAGCCGGTCGAGCGCGGGCAGCAGATCGCGGTTGAGCGCGATGACGGCGGCGACATGCAGCGCGGTCGGGAAGCTGTCGTTCGACGATTGCCCCATGTTGACGTGATCGTTGGGATGTACCGGCACCTTGCCGCCGCGGGTTCCGCCCAGCACCTCGTTGGCGCGGCCGGCGATCACTTCGTTGACGTTCATGTTCGACTGGGTGCCGCTGCCGGTCTGCCAGATGACCAGCGGGAATTGGTCGTCGAGCTTGCCGGCGATCACCTCTCCCGCCGCCGAATCGATCGTGTCGGCGATGTTGTCGGGAAGGCCGTGCGTACGGTTCACGCGCGCCGCCGCCTGCTTCACGATCGCCAGTGCGTGGACGATGCCGATCGGCATGCGTTCGCTAGCGGCAAAGGGAAAATTCTCGATCGATCGCTCGGTCTGCGCCCCCCAATAGGCTTGCGAAGGAACCTCGATCGGGCCGATCGAATCGGTTTCGGTGCGGGTATTGGTCATATCCGCCAAAACCCGTCAGCGGCTCAGTCGATCCGCTTCGACAGGAAGAAGCGCGTCTCGCCCGGCGGGAAATCGGGAATGTCGCCGTATACGGCGAAACCCAGCTTTTCGTAGAAACCGCGCGCCTGGAAACTGAAGGTGTCGAGCCAGATGCCGATGCACCCGCCGGCCCGCGCTTCTGCCTCGGCCCGCTGCATCAGGTCACGGCCGATCCCGCGCCCCTTGTGCGATGGCGGCACCGCCAGATATTCGACGAACAGCCAGCGATAGCCGATCCTGCCCCACAGCCCGCCGAGGATCGCGCCGCCCTCGTCGCGCAGGACGATCGCGACCTGCCGCCGTCCGGTCGGCCCGACCGCCGCGTCGTTGTGCGCGACGAGGACGCGCAGGATCGCATCGCGTTCGGCATCACCCGGCGCGGCGATGACCTCGATCGTCACTTCTTGCGTTTGAAATCCACCGCGACGACGTTCGACCCGTCCTCGCTCGTTGCGATCGGCGCATCGTTTTCCGGCTGGTCGTGCGGTTCGGAATCGATCCCGCCGTCCTCGGTCGCCTGAAAACGCAGCTCGAAATTGACCGCCGGATCATGGAAGCCGGTGATTGCCGCATGGGGAATGATGAGCGTCGACGGAATGCCGCCGAAGCTCAGGCCCACCGAGAAACGGGTATCGTCGACGGTCAGGTCCCAGAAGCGATGCTGGATGACGATCGTCATCTCGTCCGGGAAGCGTTCGATCAACCGCTTGGGGATGTCTACGCCGGGCGCCTGCGTCTTGAAGGTGATGTAGAAATGATGCTCGCCGGGCAAGGCGCCGGTGGCGGACACCTGCCCCAGCACGCGGCCGACCACCGCGCGCAGGGCTTCCTGGACGATCTCGTCATACGGGATCAGGCTGTCGGCGATGATCTGGTTCATGGCGACCTTGGGTAGCGGGGTTTCGTGCCCGGTCAAGATTCGTTGCGTTGCATGGGGCCGACACCGCGCTATGGGACGCCCATGCGCACCGCCACCATCGCCCGCCACACCAGCGAGACGTCGGTCGACGTCACCGTCAACCTCGACGGCACCGGCACCTACGACGTGTCGACCGGAGTCGGCTTCTTCGATCACATGCTCGAACAGCTCAGCCGCCATTCGCTGATCGACCTGACCGTCCGGACCAAGGGCGACCTGCATATCGACGCGCACCACACCGTCGAGGACACCGGCATCGCGATCGGCGAGGCGTTCGCCAAGGCCCTCGGCGACAAGCGCGGCATCGCCCGCTATGGCGAGGCGCTGTCGCCGATGGACGAGACGCTGACCCGCGTCGCGCTCGACATTTCGGGGCGGCCGTGGACGGTGTGGAAGGTCGCGTTCAGCCAGCAGTCGCTCGGCACGATGGATACCGAGATGTTCGAGCATTTCTGCCACAGTTTCGCGCAGGCGGCGGGCATCACGCTGCACATCGAGACGCTGTACGGCACCAACAACCATCATATTGTCGAAAGCGTCTTCAAGGGACTGGCGCGGGCCTTGCGCATGGCGACCGAGATCGACCCGCGCAAGGCCGACGCCATCCCCTCGACCAAGGGAGTATTGTAACGATGGTCGCCCGTCCGATGCAGCCGCTGAGCCTCGCCATGCTGAGCTATGTGAAGCCGCTGGAAGAAGTCGATACGCACCGCGCGGCGCATGTCGCGTGGATCGAGGCGCGGATGGCGGCGGGCGAGATGCTGCTGGCCGGGCGGCGCAATCCGCCGACCGGTGGCGTGCTGCTGTTCCGTGGCGATGCGGAGACGGTGCGGACGCTCGCCGAAACCGATCCGTTCGTGCTGAACGGCGTCGCCACGGTCGAGGTCGTCGCCTTCACCGCCACCCTTGCCGTCGACGCGGTGGCCGCCGCGCTGTGATCGCGCTGATCGATTATGGCGCGGGCAACCTCCATTCGGTTGCCAACGCATTGAAGGCAGCGGGTTCGCGCGATCTGGCGATCACCGCCGACCCCGATTTGGTACTGCGCGCCGATCGCATCGTGCTGCCCGGCGTCGGCGCGTTCGCCGCGTGCATGGGCGGGCTTGCCGCGATCCCCGGCATGGTCGAGGCGCTGCGCGCACGGGCGCTGGACGGCGGCGTGCCCTTCCTCGGCGTCTGTGTGGGCATGCAGTTGCTGGCCACGACCGGCGAGGAATTCGGCGCCCACGCCGGCCTCGGCTGGATCGATGGCAGCGTCCGCCGGATCGATCCCGCGCCCGGCGTCACCGTACCGCACATGGGCTGGAACGACGTGGTGCCGGTGGCCGATCATCCGCTGCTGGTGCCGGGCGAGGCCTATTTCCTGCACAGCTATGCGTTCGAGGGCGAGCATGTGCTCGCCACCACCGACCATGGCGGCCCGGTGAGCGCCGCGATCGGTCGCGACAATCTGCTGGGCGTGCAGTTCCACCCTGAAAAGAGCCAGCGCTACGGATTGGCGCTGCTGGAGAGGTTTCTCGAATGGCGTCCTTGATCGTCTTCCCCGCCATCGACCTCAAGGGCGGGCAGATCGTCCGACTGGCCGAAGGCGATATGGCCCGCGCCACCGTCTATGGCGACGATCCGGCGCGGCAGGCGACGATGTTTGCCGATGCCGGCGCGGATCATCTCCACGTCGTCGACCTCGACGGGGCCTTCGCCGGCCAGTCGGTCAACGGCGATGCGGTGGCGGGCATCCTGAACGCCTTTCCCGGCCGGGTGCAACTGGGTGGCGGCATCCGCAACCGCGCCAACGTCGATCGCTGGCTCGACCTCGGCGTCGCGCGGGTGGTGATCGGCACCGCCGCGCTGGAGGACCCCGATTTCGTGCGTGAGGCCGCCCGCGCCTGTCCGGGCAAGATCGTCGTCGCGGTCGATGCGTGGGACGGCATGGTCGCGACGCGCGGCTGGGCCGATGTGTCCGACGTGTCGGTGGTCGACCTCGCCCGCCGGTTCGAGGATGCCGGCGTCGCGGCACTGCTGTTCACCGACGTCGGGCGTGACGGGATGCTGAAAGGCTGCAATGTCGAGGCGACGACCGCGCTGGCGGCTGCCGTATCGATTCCGGTCATCGCCAGCGGCGGCGTGGCGGACATCGGCGACATCCATGCGCTGAAAGGCAAGGCGGGAATCGAAGGCGTCATCACCGGCCGCGCGCTGTACGACGGCCGCCTCGATCTGGCCGAGGCGATCGCGGTGGCGCGCGCGTGAGCGTCCGCGTCCGCGTCATCCCCTGTCTCGACGTCCATGCCGGGCGGGTGGTCAAGGGCGTGAATTTCGTCGAGCTGCGCGACGCCGGCGATCCGGTGGAACAGGCGCGCGCCTATGACGCGGCGGGCGCCGACGAACTGACCTTCCTCGACATCGGCGCCAGCCACGAAGGGCGCGACACGAT
The DNA here is from genome assembly GCF_001421635.1 of Sphingomonas sp. Leaf25. Lineage (NCBI taxonomy): Bacteria > Pseudomonadati > Pseudomonadota > Alphaproteobacteria > Sphingomonadales > Sphingomonadaceae > Sphingomonas > Sphingomonas sp. Leaf25. The sequence continues at coordinate 117,503 of NZ_LMKU01000002.1, read as the reverse complement.
CATCGACGTGGTGCGCCGCACTGCCGAGGTGTGCTTCATGCCGCTGACCGTCGGCGGCGGGGTGCGCACGCCCGAGGATGCTCGTGCGCTGCTGCTGGCGGGCGCGGACAAGGTCGCGGTCAATTCCGCCGCCGTGGCGCGGCCCGAACTGGTGGCCGATATTGCCGCCCGCTTCGGCAGCCAGTGCGTCACTGCCTCGGTCGACGCGCGGCGGGTCGGCGAGCGGTGGGAGGTGTTCACCCATGGCGGCAGGCGGGCGACCGGCATCGACGCGGTGGAGCATGCGCTACGCTTGGCCGAACTGGGCGCGGGCGAACTGCTGGTCACGTCGATGGACCGCGACGGCACGCGCGACGGCTATGACCTCGACCTGATCCGCACCATCGCTGACCAGGTATCGGTGCCGGTGGTGGCGTCGGGCGGCGTCGGCACGCTCGACCATCTGGTCGCGGGGGTGACGCAGGGGCATGCGAGCGCGGTTCTGGCCGCGTCGATCTTTCATTTCGGCGAGGCGTCTGTCGCCGATGCGCATGCCGCGCTGGCGAGGGCGGGCGTGCCGGTGCGGTCGCCCGCATGATACCCGTGGTCCTCGCCGCCCATTCGGGCACCGTGCCCCCGCGCACCGGTTTCGCGCTGTCCGACGTGGCGACGTTCGTCGCGGTCGCGCTGATGGTGGTGCTGGCGCGGCGGGCGATCCGCAACCGCAAGGATTGACCATGGACGCGCTCGACCATCTCGAATCGGTGATCGCTGTCCGGCTGCACGGCGATCCGGCACAATCCTATGTCGCGAAGCTCCATGCGCGGGGCATGCCGAAGATCGCGCAGAAGGTCGGCGAGGAGGCGGTCGAGTGCGTGATCGCGGCGATGGCCGACGATCGAGACGGCCTGATCGGCGAGGCTGCTGACCTGCTCTTTCATCTGCTGGTGCTGCTCGCCGAGAAGCGAATCACGCTCGACGAGGTTCGCGCCGAACTGACGCGGCGCGATGGCCTGTCGGGCATCGCCGAAAAAGCCGCCCGCCCCACGGAGTGAGTGCCATGCCGATCGACGCCACCCGCGCTTACGACGACAGCAACATCTTCGCGCGCATCCTGCGCGGCGAGATTTCGGCGAAGCGGGTCTATGAGGACGAGTTCGCCCTCGCCTTCCACGACATCGCGCCACAGGCCCCGGTGCATATATTGGTGATCCCCAAGCGGGCGTATGTGTCGTGGGACGATTTCTCAAGCCGAGCGAGCGATGGCGAGATCGCCGGATTCGTCCGCGCGGTGGGCCATGTCGCGCGTGAGCACGGGCTGGTCGAACCGGGCTATCGCCTGCTTGCCAACGTCGGCGGACATGGCGGACAGGAGGTGCCGCACCTGCACGTTCACCTGTTCGGCGGGCAGCCGTTGGGACCGATGCTGTCGCGATAGGACAGCTTTATTACACGAAAGGAATTGCACCGGGCGGATTTGCGGGTAGGTTTCGCGCATCATAATTCCGGTGGCGCGTCGGTTGCGACCACCTATGGGGGGCCTGCATGATCTTCGGCCGTATCAAGTCGCTGGACGCGATCCTCGCGACCGCGGAAAAAAAGTCGCTCGCGCGCACGCTCGGCGCGTTCCAGCTTACGATGCTGGGGGTCGGTGCGATCATCGGCACCGGCATCTTCGTCCTGACCGCGGAGGCTGCGCAAAAGGCCGGGCCGGGCATGATGATCGCCTTCATCATCGCTGGATTCGTCTGCGCCGTAGCCGCGCTGTGCTATGCCGAGATGTCGTCGATGGTCCCGGTATCGGGATCGGCCTATACCTACAGCTACGCCGTCATGGGCGAATTGCTGGCATGGATGGTCGGCTGGGCACTGGTGCTTGAATATGCGGTCGCCGCTGGCGCGGTATCCGTCGGCTGGTCGGGGTATTTCGTCGGTTTGCTGCGCGAGTTCGCGGGTATCGACCTGCCCGCAGCGCTGACCCTGGGGCCGATCGATGGCGGGATCATTAACCTGCCGGCGTTCATCATCGCGTTGCTGGTGACGTGGCTGCTGGTGATCGGGACCAAGGAATCGGCGTTTATCAACGCCATCCTCGTCGCGGTGAAGATCGCGGCACTCGTCCTGTTCTGCGTCCTCGCGCTGCCGGTCATGAAATCGGCCAATTTCGAACCGTTCGCGCCGCTGGGCTTTGGCGGCATATCGGCGGCGGCAGCGTCGATCTTCTTCGCCTATGTCGGGTTCGATGCAGTCTCGACCGCGGCCGAGGAAACCAAGAACCCGCAACGCAACATGCCGATCGGCCTAATCGGCAGCCTTGCCATCTGCACGGTCTTCTACATCCTCGTGGCTGCCGGGGTCATCGGCACGGTCGGTGCGCAGCCGATGCTGGACGCGAACGGCAACGGCATCGCGCCGGGCAGCACCGAGCTGGCCGCTGCCTGCGCGAATATCGGTTCGCAGGCGGTCGTGTGTTCCAAGGAAGCTTTGGCATGGACGCTGCGTGAAATCGGCTGGCGTCAGGTCGGCAATCTGGTCGGCCTTGCCGCCGGCCTTGCCCTGCCCAGCGTCGTACTGATGATGATGTTCGGCCAGACGCGCATCTTCTTCGTGATGAGCCGGGACGGCCTGCTGCCGGAGAAGCTGTCGCAGGTGCATCCGAAATACGGCACCCCGCATGTCGTCACGATCATCACCGGCGTGTTCGTCGCGTTCTTCGCGGCATTGTTTCCGGTCGGTGCGCTCGCCGACATTTCCAATTCGGGAACGTTGTTCGCCTTCGCGATGGTCGCGATCGCGGTACTGGTGCTGCGGCGGACCGATCCGGGTCGGCGTCGTCCGTTCCGTACCCCGGCAGTGATTCTCGTCGCGCCGTTGGCGGTGGCCGGATGCCTGTACCTGTTCTTCAGCCTGTCGTTCTACACGCTGGCGCTGTTCTTCGGATGGGCGGCGCTCGGACTGGTCGTGTATTTCGGTTACAGCCGTTCGCACAGCCATGTCGGACGTGGTCTCTGACGGATACGCCGGAAACCGGCAGCGGTACGCCGCCGCTACCGCGGACCCCGACGCCTGACGATGCTCGAAGCGCAAAAGGAAAGGGTCCGGGAGGCAACTCCCGGACCCTTTCCTTTTTGCGCTATCGGATGCCCGGACGTTCCCGGCATCATCGGCGTTGAGCCGTCATGCGGCGGGCGACTGCAGGACCGGAAAAGCCGACCCTGCTATCGGTCGATTCAGCCGAGCTTCGTCGTCGCCAGCGTCTTCAGGTCGACTTCGGGCCGCGCGCCATAGTGCGACAGGATTTCGGCGGCGCACAGCGCACCCAGCTTGAGCGAGCGTTCGACGTCATGACCCTGCGCCTGTCCGTGCAGGAAGCCGGCGGCGAACAGATCGCCCGCGCCGGTGGTGTCGACCACCCGCGCGATCGGCTCGGCGGCGACGCTGGTACGCTGGCCGCCCGTCACCGCGATCGCGCCGTGTTCGCCGCGCGTCACGACCAGTAGCGGTACCTGGCCTGCGACCTTGTCGACCGCCGCGTCGAAGTCCTCGACCTCGGCCAGCGCCAGCAGTTCGTTCTCGTTGGCGAACAGGATGTCGATCTGCCCCTCGGCGATCAGCGCGCGGAAATCGTCGCCGTGGCGCGAAATGCAGAAGGTGTCCGACAGGGTGAAGGCGACCTTACGGCCCGCCTCACGGGCGATGCGGATGCCGGCGCGCATCGCGGCGCGGGGTTCTTCCGGGTCCCACAGATAGCCTTCCAGATACAGGATCGCGCCGCTGGCGATCAGATCGGCGTCGAGGGCAGCTTCGGGCAGGAACTGCGATGCGCCGAGGAAGGTGTTCATCGTGCGCTGCCCATCGGGCGTCACGAAGATCAGGCAGCGTGCGGTGGTCGGCTCGCCGGCGCGGACAGCGGTATCGAAGCGGACCCCGGCGGCGCGGATGTCGTGCGCGAACACCGCGCCCAACTGGTCGTCGGCGACCTGGCCGATGAAGCCGGCCTTACCGCCCAGCGCGGCGATGGCGGCGACGGTGTTGGCGGCCGATCCGCCCGACACTTCGCGGCCCGGCCCCATCTTGGCATAGAGCGCGTCGGCGTCGGCGGGCGAAAAGACGAGCTGCATCGAGCCCTTGGTCATGCCCTGTTCGGCAAGAAAGGCATCGTCGGACTGGGCGAGAATATCGACGATGGCGTTGCCGATGGCGACGACGTCGAGGGTGGGTTCGGTCAAGCTGGCTCTCCGGAAAGTCATGGGCCGCGACCGAAGGGCCGGAGCGGCGATGGCCGCGCGTTAGCCAGCGTGGCGGGGACAGGCAAGGGTCGGGCGTTGACGCCAGCCTTCGCGCCCCGCATGACCGCCGGTGATGGTCGATGCCTTTTTCCTGTCGGTGGCGCAGCTTGGCGACCGGGCCTTTCTGAAGGTGCTGGCCAAGTCGCTGACCGTGACGCTGATCCTGCTGCTGGGCGTCGGCGCGTTGATGGCATGGGGCGCGCATTGGGTGGCGCGGGACGGCTTCGCGCTGGGCGAGGGTGCTGGGGCACTGGCGGCGGTGGCGGCGACGCTGGCGGCGGTCGCGCTGGCGTGGCTGTTGTTCCGCATCGTCGCGATCGCGGTCGTGGGCGTGTTCGCCGACGACGTCGTCGAGGCGGTCGAAGCGCGGCATTACCCGGAGGCGCTGGTGAGCGCGCGACCGGTGCCGTTCGCGCGATCGGCGATGATGGGGGTGCGATCGGGCCTGCGGACGCTGGGCGTGAACCTGCTGTGCGCACCACTGTATCTGCTGTTGCTGCCGACCGGGATCGGCACGCCGATCGCACTGCTGGTCGTCAATGGCTGGCTGCTGGGACGCGACCTGTTCGACATGGTGGCGGTGCGGCACCTGACCCGTGCCGAGCTGCGGACCGAACGGCAGGCGACGCGGACCCGGCGGTTTATCCTGGGGCTGGCGGGAACCGGATTGCTGATGATTCCGTTCGTCAACTTCGTTGCGCCGCTGATCGGCGCGGCGATGGCGACGCACCGGTTCCATCGGATGCGCCCAGGGGGGATGACACCATGCGACGCACCGCCGCGCTCTTTGCGGGACTGACGCTTTCGGCCTGCGCGACCGGCCCGGTCGTGCGCCAGAACGCACTGCCGACGCCCCCTGCCCCCGCCTATGGCACGATCGGGCTGGAGCGGGTGATGGGGCAGAATGCCACGACGATCGGCCAGTTGTTCGGCCAGCCGCTGCTAGACCTGAGCGAAGGGCCGGGGCGCAAGCTGCAATATGGGTCGGACATCTGCGTGCTCGACGCCTATCTCTATCCCCCCGCCGCCGGCGGCGTGCCAGTGGTGCGCCATGTCGACGCCCGGCAGCGCAGCGGCGCGCCGATCGACCGGGCAAGCTGCGTCGCCGCGCTGACCCGCGCACGCGGCGGGCGCTGAACCCTTTTCCCCTGCGGCCGGGCATCGTGCCCGGTGACGCTTTCTACCGGAGCCAGACGATGAAGCAGTTGGTCGCCTTCGACCTCGATGGAACGCTTGCCGAGAGCAAGCAGCAGATGGGCGCGCCGATGGCGGAGGCGCTGGCCGATCTGCTCGGCGTCGCGCATGTCGCGATCATTTCGGGCGGCGACTGGCCGCAGTTCGAGAAGCAGGTCGCGGGGCACCTGCCCGAGCGCGCCGACCTCAACCGGCTGTGGATGATGCCGACCAGCGGGACCAAGCTGTACACCTATGGCGACGGTCGCTGGAACACGGTCTACGCCGACCTGTTCGACGATGCGACCAAGGCGAAGATCCTCGAGGCGTTCGACGCCGCGCTGGAGGCGACCGGCTTCACCCCCGAACAGACATGGGGGCCGCGGATCGAGGATCGCGGGAGCCAGATCACCTTTTCGGCGCTCGGCCAGCAGGCGCCGATCGACGCCAAGGAACATTGGGACCCCGATTTCGCCAAGCGCAAGATCATCCAGGCGGACCTGCGGCAGCGGTTGCCCGGCCTGTCGATCAACATGGGCGGCGCGACGTCGATCGACATCACCAAGGAAGGCGTCGACAAGGCGACCGGCCTTGCCAAGCTGGCCGACATAAGCGGCATCGCCACCGACGCCATGCTGTTCATCGGCGATGCGATCTTCCCCGGCGGCAATGACTATGCGCCAAAGGCGGCGGGGATGGACACGGTGAAGATCCGCGATCCGCAGGAAACATTGGCCGTGATCGAGGCGATCATCGCCTGCCAGAAGTGATCGTTTCCCCCTGCCCCGCGTCGTGCGGGGCAGGTCCAAAGTTTACAAAGTTTACACTTGCGCGCGTTTCATGCGCGCCGTGCCTGTCCGGTAGCAAGCCGTTGAGATCGAACGGTTCAAGGAGCAATCCGGTCCTCGCATGACCCGACAGGTGTAGGACAATGAAAAGGGCCGCGCCTCCCTGTCGGAGACGCGGCCCTTTTTGCCGTCAGGCGCTACCGCTTACGCGGCGAGCTTGCGCAGCACGTACTGGAGGATGCCGCCGTTGAGGAAATATTCCAGTTCGTTGACGGTATCGATCCGGCAGCGGGTCTGGAAGCTCTCGGTCGTGCCGTCGGCGCGGACCATGATGACCTCGACGTCCTGACGCGGGCGGATGGCGGCCACGTTCTGGATCGTGAACGTCTCGTCGCCGGTCAGGCCCAGCGTCTGGCGGGTGACGCCTTCGGCGAACTGGAGCGGCAGCACGCCCATGCCGACGAGGTTCGAGCGGTGGATGCGCTCGAAGCTTTCGGTGATGACCGCGCGGACGCCCAAGAGGTTGGTGCCCTTGGCCGCCCAGTCGCGCGACGATCCGGTGCCATATTCCTTGCCCGCGATCACGACCAGCGGCGTGCCGTCGGCCTTGTGGCGCATCGCGGCGTCATAGATCGGCATGACCTCGCCCTCGTAGCGGCTCATGCCGCCTTCGACGCCGGGGACCATCTCGTTCTTGATGCGGATGTTGGCGAAGGTGCCGCGCACCATGACGTTGTCGTTGCCGCGACGCGCGCCATAGCTGTTGAAGTCGGCACGGGCGACCTGCCGCTCCATCAACCATGCGCCGGCCGGGCTGTCGGCCTTGATCGATCCCGCTGGCGAGATGTGGTCGGTGGTGATCGAATCGCCGAGGATCGCCAGCGGCTTCGCCTCGATGATGTCGGCGACCGGGGCCGGCGTCATCGTCAGCCCGTCGAAATACGGCGGGTTTGCGATATAGGTGCTCGACGTCGGCCAGTTGTAGGTGTCCGACCCTTCGACCTCGATGCCGGCCCAGTGCTTGTCGCCGGCGTAGACGTTGCCGTAGCGCGAGCGGAACATGCCGTCGTCGATGTTGGCGGCCATGAGGTCGGCGACCTCTTCGTTCGTCGGCCAGATGTCCTTGAGATACACGTCCTGCCCATCGGTGCCCTGACCGATCGGCGTGCTGACCATGTCCTCGGTGACGGTGCCCTTCAGCGCATAGGCGACGACGAGCGGCGGCGAGGCGAGGAAGTTGGCGCGCACGTCGGCCGACACGCGGCCTTCGAAGTTGCGGTTGCCCGACAGGACCGAGGCGGCGACGATGTCGTTGCCGTTGATCGCCGCGCTGATCGGCGGGCTGAGCGGACCCGAGTTGCCGATGCAGGTGGTGCAGCCATAGCCGACGAGGTTGAAGCCGACCGCGTTCAGATCCTCGGTCAGCCCGGCCTTGTCGAGATAGTCGGTGACGACCTGCGAACCCGGTGCGAGCGAGGTCTTGACCCAGGGCTTGGGCTTGAGGCCCAGTGCATTGGCCTTGCGCGCGACGAGGCCGGCGGCGACCAGCACCGACGGGTTCGAGGTGTTGGTGCAGGACGTGATCGCGGCGATGACGACGTCGCCGTCGCCGATGTCATGGGTTTCGCCCTCGACCGCGACGCGGACGGCAGCGTCCTTCTTGTAGACCTTGGTCAGATCGGCGTTGAACACGTCGTCGACGTTCGGCAGTTCGACGCGGTCCTGCGGACGCTTCGGGCCGGCGAGCGAGGGGACGACCGACGACATGTCGAGTTCGAGCGTGTCGGTGAAGATCGGGTCGACCGCATTCTCGTCACGCCAGAAGCCGTTGGCCTTGGCATAGGCTTCGGTGAGCGCGATGACTTCGTCGGGCCGCGCGGTGAGGCGCATGTAATCGATCGTCTTGTCGTCGACCGGGAAGAAGCCGCAGGTCGCGCCATATTCGGGCGCCATGTTGGCGATGGTCGCGCGGTCGGCGAGCGTCATCGAAGAGAGGCCGGGGCCGAAGAATTCGACGAAGCGGCCGACCACGCCCTTGGCGCGCAGCATCTGGGTGACGGTGAGCACCAGATCGGTGGCGGTGATGCCTTCGCCGAGCTTGCCGGTCAGCTTGAAGCCGACGACCTCGGGGATGAGCATCGACACCGGCTGGCCGAGCATCGCCGCTTCCGCCTCGATCCCGCCGACGCCCCAGCCGAGCACGCCCAGACCGTTGACCATCGTGGTGTGGCTGTCGGTGCCGACCAGCGTGTCGGGGTACGCGATCGTGCCCGAGCCGTCGGTCGATTCCGACGACCAGACCGCCTGCGCGACATATTCGAGGTTCACCTGATGGCAGATGCCGGTGCCCGGCGGCACGACCGAGAAATTGTCGAGCGCCTTCGATCCCCACTTCAGGAACTCATAGCGTTCGATGTTGCGCTGATACTCCAGCTCGACATTCTGTTCGGCGGCTTTGGGCGTGCCGAATTCGTCGACCATGACCGAGTGGTCGATCACGAGGTGGACCGGAACCTGCGGGTTGATCTTGGCCGCGTCGCCGCCAAGGCCGGTGATCGCGTCGCGCATCGCCGCGAGATCGACGACGCAGGGAACGCCGGTGAAATCCTGCATCAGCACGCGCGCCGGGCGATACTGGATTTCGCGATCCGAGCGCGCATCCTTCTGCCAGTCGACGATCGCCTGTGCGTCTTCACCGGTTACGGTGACGCCATCCTCGAAGCGGAGCATGTTTTCGAGCAGCACCTTCATCGAGAAGGGCAGCCGCGACACGTCGCCGAGCTTTGCCGCGGCCTTGGCCAGCGAATAATAGGAATAAGTCTTGCCGCCGACATCGAGCGTGTCGCGCGTGCCGAGCGTGTCCTGGCCAATTGCGGTCATGCGGGTCCTTCCCATGGGTGACGCGGCGGGGATGGACACCGCCGGTTCGGGAGGAGTGCCCATGGGCGCGCCGCGGTCGCGAATGCGTAGCTTACCGCCGCGCCTTAGCAACGTGGACGTGCCGGGGGAAGTGGGTGAATCCGGGCTTTCGGGCACTGGTAGCGGTATCATTGCATAGCGCAATTGATCGCGATTTGCAATAGCAATTATAGATTGTACAGGCGGCGCAGGAATGCGCGGTGCCGGGGTGAAGGAACCGGGTGCGCGAGGCGTGATCGCGAGGCGGCAAGGGCCTTGCCCGCGCCCGGCGCTGCGCGCAGGGACTGGCACGATATGGGGAGGCGATGATGCGGATGGCGACGATCGGGGGACGGCGGGTGATGTTCGTCATGGCGACGGACCACGAATATGGACCTTCCCTTAGCGAACGCTTCGTGCCGCTAGTGACGGGGGTTGGCCCTGTCGAAGCGGCGATCGGGGTGACGCAGGCGCTGTGCGGGCTGGCGGCCACCGGTGCGTTGCCCGATCTGGTCGTATCGATCGGGTCGGCGGGGTCGCGCACGCTGCCGCTGGGATCGGTGTGGCAGGTGGCGAGCGTGTCGTGGCGTGACATGGACGCGACGCGGATCGGCGTGGCGAAGGGGGTGACGCCGTTCAGCGACCATGCCGCCGAACTGCCGCTGGCGACGCCGATCGCCGGCTGGCCGGTGGCGCGGCTGTCGACCGGCGCGAATATCGTCGGCGGCGACGAGTACGATGCGATCGATGCCGACATGGTCGATATGGAGACGTTCGCGGTGCTGCGCGCGTGCCAGCGCTTCGGCGTGGCGGTGATGGGGTTGCGCGGGATTTCGGACGGGCCGGGCGAGCTGGAGACGCTCGGCGGGTGGACCGCGATGCTGGGGGTGCTCGACGAGCGGCTGGCGGCGGCGGTGGACCGGTTAGGTTAGCGGTCGCGCTGACTGGTTCGCCACGAACGTCATCCCGGCGAAGGCCAGGATCTCCCGCTGATGACGCACGGCAGGCGCCGGTTGAGGCCCCAGCCTTCGCTGGGGCGACAATTTGGGTCAGGCCAGATCGAGGAACACCACGCCGGGGATGGCGAGGCGTTCGGGGGTCACGGTGAGGCGGCCGTCGGCCTCGATTGCGAACACGGTGACGGTGCCGCTGCGTTCGTTGGCGACGAGGAACCGGCGGGCATCCTCCAGCGCGAGGAAGAAGCGCGGCCAGTGGCCGCCGCAGGGGATGTGCTGGATCGGGCGAGCGTCGCCCTTCGCATCAAGGGCGAAGACCGCGATGCTGTCGTCCCCCCGGTTCGAGGCGTAGAGGCGGCGGCCGGTGCGGTCGATCCACAGATGCGCGGCGGCGGACGCGCCGGTGAAGCCGGGCGGGAGTAGCGACTGCGACGCGCGGGTCGTGAAGCTGCCGTCCGGTTTCGCGTCGAGCGTGACGAGGGTGTTGGCGAGTTCGGTCACGACATAGGCGACCGGCAGCCGGGGATGACGCGCGAGGTGGCGGGGGCCGGAGCCGGCGGGGGCCTGCCACGCGAGGCGGGGCTGCGACGGCGTCGTGCCCTGCATCGTGTAGGCGAAGACCGCGTCGGCGCCGAGGTCGACCGCGTGGAGATAGCGGCCATCAGGGGTGAAGCCGACCCAGTGCGCGTGCGGGCCGGCCTGACGATCGGCATTCGGGCCGGTGCCCGTCTGCTGGCGGACGGCGGGCGCGGCGGGAATGCCGCCCCGGTTCAGCGGATAGACCGCGACCGTGCCCGAGGAATAGTTGGCGACGGCGAGCATCCTGCCCGCGCGGTCGATCGCGACATGGCACGGATCGTCGCCGCCGCTGGGCAGGTCGGCGAGGATGCCGCCGGCGCGGTCGGTGGCGATCAGCCGGCCCTTCGCGCTCTCATGGACGAAATACGCCTTGTCGCCGCGCGATACGCCGAACGACAGGTCGCTGAGTTTGCCGATCGGTTCGGCAACCTGCCAGCCGGTGGTGGTCGGATCGATCGGATAGAGCCCTGCCCCGCCGCGCGCCGTATAGGTGCCGGCAACCAGCGCCGGGCGGGTAGTGCGGGCGGCGGCGGGCAGGATAGCGAGCGCGGAGGCGGCTCCGGCCCCGGCGAGGACATGGCGGCGGGTGGTCATCCCCGCACCATGCCCCCGACCGGGCGTTCACGCAATCAGGCGGCGGCGAACACGCCGCAGGCGATGCGGCCGCCCGAATTGCCCGACGGATCGGTGCGATAGTCGTCGGCATTGGCGTGGATGACGAATGCCGCGCCATCGGCGTCGAGCAGGCCGTCCATCGTGCCCGACGGGAGCGTGACGTCGAGCGAACCGCTGCCGTCCGCGCCGATCGTCAGATTGGGCGCGTCGCCGCCGTGCGGGCCGGCGGGGTTGCTGGTGCCGTGCTGGCGCTGGGTCGGGTTCCAGTGGCCGCCGGCGGTGGTGAAATCGGGGCCGTCGCAGCGACCGGTGGTGTGGACGTGCGCGCCGTGCGTGCCCGCCGGCATGTTCCGCGCGACGATACGGACGCGGATGCCGTCGCCGACCTGCGTCGCGGTGACGGTGCCGACATCGGCTCCGGCGGCGGTGCGCAACGGCGCGGTGGCGGTGCGTCCGGCGGTTTCGCCGGTGGTGGTGGCGCAACCGGCGAGCGCGGTGGCGGCAAGACTGGTCAGAAGGGTGGCGCGCAGCATCGTTCAGGACTCCCCGTTGGTTATGGAACGCAATGGTTCAGCGGCGTTCGGGTTCCGGCATCGGCCCGGCGAGCAGCAGCGGATCGATCCGCGCGTCGTTCCATTTCATGCCCCAGTGGAGATGCGGCCCGGTGGCGCGGCCGGTCGCGCCGATCGCGCCGACCGGCTGGCCCTGCCGCACGCGATCACCCGGCTTCACGTCGATCCGCGACAAGTGGAGGAACGCCGAGTTCAGCCCCATGCCATGGTCGATCATCAGCAGATTGCCCTCCAGCGTGAACGGCGCGGGTGCGGCGAGGATCACGACGCCATCGGCGGGGGCGACGACGGGCGTGCCGGTCGGGCGGGCGACGTCGACCCCCGAATGATAGGCGCCGGGTTCGCCGGCATAGATTCGCTGCGAGCCGAACAGGCCGGAGATGCGGCCGGTCGCGGGCCAGATGAAGCGCTGTCGCCAGCCGCCTGAGTCGCTGCTGCGCGTGCGCGCGGCGGCGATCTGCGCCAGTTCGGGGGCGCGGCGACGCTGGAACTCGGCGGACGGTTGCGAGACGCGCGGGAGCGTGGGCAGGCGTTCGATCCGCCACGTGCGCGTCGCTATGGCGAGGGTGCGGGTGATGCGCCGGCCATCGGCGAGCGTCGCGGTGAGCGTGGCGGCGGGGCCGGCGTCGCGATCGAACGCGATCACGAAGGCGCGGTCGGGGGCGAGCCGGACCGGCGTGCCGTCGAGCGTCAGCGCGGTGGTGCCGGCGGGTGCCCGGCCGGTCAGCACCGCCCCCTGCCCCGGGGTGCCGGTGAGGTCGATCGCGGGAACCGGCGCGGGCTGGACGATCGCGGGCGGGGGGAACGCGATCACTTCGGCGCCAGCGCCTCGGTCGCCGCCTCGGCGGTGGCATAGGCTTCCTGTCGCGGGGCGTTCCAGTATTTCAGGTCGTCGAGCGGGATGCGCGTTTGGCTGACCGCGCAGGTGACGTAGTCGCCGTCGACCAGCACGCGGAAATTGTTGGTGAGATACTGGAGCTTGGCGGGGCGGGCGTCGGGCTTCAACATGGGGCGTTCCGGTGTTTGTGGGACGGGCGGGCGTCCGATGGCACTTTCTTGCCCCTCCCTGACAAGGGAGGGGTTGGGGTGGGTTGGCCGGTGGCGGGCGTGGCGTTTCCTCGCAGGCCGACCCACCCCCGGCCCCTCCCTTGTCAGGGAGGGGAGTTTGCCTTGCTACAACAGGCTCGGCTGGGTCGGTTCGACATAGGCTTTGGTGCCCGCGCGCTCAACCTTTGCGTCGAGCGTGCCGTCGCGGAAGTGGAGTTGCAGTCCGCCCGCCGCGCGTGCTTCGGCGGCCGACGCGATCGTCTTGCCGGTCGCGCGGGCGACGACGCGGACATAGCCTTTCTGCAACAGATTGTCGGGGTTCACGCTGTCGAGCATCCGCGCGGTGCCGTCGAACCGGGCGCGGGCGCGCCCCAGCGCCTGGGTCAGCATCGCCGGGCGCAGCGCGCCGCCGCGCCGGTCGAGGTCGCGGCGCGCGCCGGCCAGCCGCCGTTCGAGCGCCAGTGACAGCCGGGCGCTGACGTCGTCGAGCCGCTGGCGCTGCGGGCCGAGCAGCGCGTCACGCCGGGGCATCACGCGGACCAGCGCGGCGAGGCGTTCGCTGCCGCGTTCGTGATAGCGGCGGACATAGCGTTCGGTACGCAGCGACAGGCTGGCGATGGTGTTGGCGAGATCGGCGCGGACCGGCACCGCCATTTCGGCGGCGGCGGTCGGCGTCGGCGCGCGCAGGTCGGCGGCGAAGTCGCACAGCGTGGTATCGGTTTCGTGGCCGACCGCCGAGATGATCGGGATCGGCGAGGCGGCGACCGCGCGGACGACGACCTCCTCGTTGAACGACCACAGGTCCTCGATCGAGCCGCCGCCACGCGCGACGATGAGGAGGTCGGGGCGGTAGACGGTGCGGGGGTCGGCTTCCGCTTCCGTCACCCCTGGCTCGTTCCGGGGTCCACCGTTCGGCAGGAGCAACGGCTGCGGCGTTTGCGGATCGGTGGACCCCGGAACAGGTCCGGGGTGACGAAGGGGGGGGCGTGGCGGCAATGCGCCGAAGCCGCGTATGGCGGCGGCGATCTCGGCGGCCGAGCCTTCGCCCTGCACCTTGCATGGCCAGACCAGCACATGGCTGGGGCAGCGGTCGGCCAGGCGGTGGAGGATGTCGCGGATCACCGCGCCGGTCGGCGAGGTGACGATGCCGATCGTGCGCGGCAGGAAGGGCAGCGCGCGCTTCTTCTCCGCCGCGAACAGCCCTTCGCCGGCGAGCTTGGCCTTCAGTTTCTCGAACAGCGCCATCAGCGCGCCTTCGCCGGCCAGTTCGAGGTGGTCGATCACGATCTGGTAGCGCGAGCGGCCGGGATAGGTGGTGAGCTTGCCGGTGGCGATCACCTCGACGCCGTCCTGCGGCGTGAAGGCGAGTTTGCTGGCCGATCCGCGCCACAGCACGCCGTCGATCAGCGCGGCATCGTCCTTCAGCGCCAGATAGACATGGCCCGAGGTCGCGCGCTTGTAGCCCGAGATTTCGCCGCGCAGGCGGACGCGGCCGAATTCGCCCTCGACCATGCGTTTCAGCCGGCCGGCGAGTTCCGACACGCTTTCGGGGGCGGCGTTGTCGTTGGCGCGCGGCTCGGCTACGAGCCGGCTGGTTGTGAAATCGGGGAAGCGATCGTCCATGAATGTCCTGTTGATCGGATCGGGTGGGCGCGAACATGCGCTGGCATGGAAACTGGCGCAGTCGGATGCCCTCGATACGCTTTATGCCGCGCCCGGCAACCCCGGCATCGGCCGCTGCGCCAAGCTGGTGCCGCTGGACGTGACCGATCACGATGCGGTGGTGCGCTTCTGCGGCGAGGCGTCGGTCGGGCTGGTGGTGGTGGGGCCGGAAGCGCCGCTGGTGGCGGGGTTGGCCGACGATCTGCGCGCCGCCGCGATTCCGGTGTTCGGGCCGTCGGCGGCGGCGGCGCAGTTAGAGGGATCGAAGGGGTTCACCAAGGACCTGTGCCGCGAGGCCGATATTCCGACCGCCGGCTATGTCCGCGTCAGGACGCTGGACGAGGGGGTCGCGGCGCTGTCGCCGTTTTCGCTGCCGGTGGTCATCAAGGCCGATGGCCTCGCGGCGGGCAAGGGCGTGACGATCGCGATGGACCGCGCCGAGGCGGAGGCCGCGCTGGCCGCGATCTTCGAACAGCCCGGCGGCGAGGCGGTGATTGAGGAGTTTCTGTCGGGCGAGGAAGCCAGCCTGTTCGTGCTGACCGATGGCGTGTCGCTGATGCCGTTCGGATCGGCGCAGGACCACAAGCGGGTCGGCGACGGCGATGTCGGCCCGAACACCGGCGGCATGGGGGCATACTCCCCCGCCCCGGTGCTGACCCCGGCGCTGGAACGACTGGCGATCGACACGATCGTCGCGCCGACCGTGGCGGCGATGGCGGCGCGGGGCACGCCCTATTCGGGAGTGCTCTATGCCGGGCTGATGCTGACCGAGCGGGGGCCGAAGCTGATCGAATATAATGCGCGCTTCGGCGATCCCGAGGCGCAGGTGCTGATGGCGCGGCTGGACAGCGACCTGTTGCCGATCCTGCTGGCGGTGGCCGAGGGGCGGCTGGACGAGGCGGCGGCACCGGTGTTCTCGCCGGACGTGGCGTTGACCGTAGTGATGGCCGCGCCGGGCTATCCGGGCACGCCCGAGACGGGCCGGCCGATCGGCGGGATCGACGCGGCGGAGGCGGCGGGGACGACGGTGTTCCACGCCGGAACCCGAAGCGGCGATACGGGCGTTGTGACCGCCGGTGGCCGGGTGCTGGCGGTGACGGGGCGCGGGGCCAGCGTCGCGGCGGCGCAGGCGGCGGCGTATCGCGGGGTCGACACGCTCGATTTCCCTGGTTTCTGCCGGCGCGACATCGGCTGGCGCGAGATCGCGCGCGAGAACGGACAGGCATAAGGACGAATCATGCAGGACAGCGGCACCACTCCCCTCCAGTCGCCGGGCGTGCTCGGCGTGCTGACGACCGCGCATTTCGTGCTGATCGCGGTGCTGATGGTGCTGACGATCGTCGGCATCGCCTATGGCATGAAGCTGGCGCGCCGGCGGCGCGAGGGCACGCGCGAGCTGGAGGAGGCCGGGCATCTGGAGCGCACCGGTGACGGCGCGGTCGACGATCCCGATGCGCTAGGCGAAGCGGTGGCGGCACGTGATGCGGTGCCGGCAAGCGCGGACGGACCGGGACGCGATACGGCGGACGTGGTGCAGGTGGCCGGGCCGGTACGGGACGAAGCACGGACGGTTGCCCCTGCCCCTGCCCCGATCTTTGCGCCGGTAGCCGTGCCGGTCGCGGCGCCGGTTGCCGCTCCCGTGGCGCCGGTGGCGGACGCGACCGACCTGACGCTGCTGAAAGGTCTGGGGCCAAAGGTCGCGGCGATGCTGGTGGATCGGGGCATCGCCGACATCGCGGCGCTCGCCCGGCTTGACGATGCGCAGGCGGACGATGTCGCCGCGACGCTCGGCACCTTCGCACCGCGCATGGCGCGCGATCGCTGGGTCGAACAGGCACGCTATCTGGCGGCGGGAGACAAGGCGGGGTTCGAGGCGGTGTTCGGCAAACTGTGATCGATCGGCTGGCGGTTTGTCCCGCGACCGCCTAACCCGGGCGGATTGTTCCGGGGAGAAGCGAGCCATGTCACCGATCATCACCGCCCTTGCCGTCGCGGTGGTGGCGACCGCCGCACCTACGCTCGCCGCGCCATCGGCCACCGTGCCGCTGAGCGTATCGCCGACCCGGTCGACGACGATGGTGACATGGGTGCCCGACCGGGTGCGCGGCGTCGTGCTGCTGTCGACCGGACACGGGTCTTGGCCCGAACGCTATGAGGATGCCGCCGCCGCGTGGCGCGATGCCGGCTTCGCGGTGATCGCGCCGGTGCATGTCGATTCGATGCACTATCCCGATCGCGCGAAGTTCACGATGCAGGCCAGCTTCATGGAGCGCATCGCCGACCAGCGCGCGGCGGCGACCTATGCCGCGCGGACATGGCCGGGCAAGCCGGTGGTCGCGGCCGGGCACAGCTTCGGCACGCTGATCGCGCTGTGCATAGGCGGCGGGCTGGCGCATATCGCGCCGTTCCGCGAACCGGCGGTGAAGGCGGTGCTGGGCTTCTCGTCGCCCGGCCGCATCCCCGGCCTCATCACCCCCACCGCCTATGCCACCGATGCGCTGCCGATGATGGTCATCACCGGCGATACCGATGTCGTGCCGGGCTTCGTCACCGACTGGCACGATCACCTGTTCCCGGTGCAGAGCGCGCCGGCGGGCGACAAGTTCGCGGTGGTCTATCGCGGCGGCGGCCATGAACTGGTCGGCAAGGCCGATGCGCCGGGCCATGCCGCCGCGATCGCCAACAGCGTGCTGTTCCTGAAAGCATATGGTCTGGACGACAAGGCGGCGAAGCGCACGCTGGCGCGGAAAGCCGACACCGCGCAGGAGGCGTGGACGCGGCGGTAGTAGGAGCCTCCGGGACCCGCACGCAGGCGGGTTCCGGGGCGGTGCCGAGCCGCTATTCGACCTGCGCGACCAGCAGCTTGTCGATCTTGCGGCCGTCCATGTCGACGATCTCGAAGCGCCAGCCCTGTTCGGTGAAATGCTCGCCCTCGGTCGGCAGGTGCTTGAGCACCGCCAGCGCGAGGCCGGCGACGGTCGCGTAATCGCGGTCCTCGTCGAGATCGATGCCGATGCGCTCGGCGAGCTGGTCGGCCGGGGTCTGGCCCGAGACGAGCAGCGATCCGTCCTCGCGGCGGAAGATGTGCGGGTGATCGACCTCGACGTCGGAGGCGAAGTCGCCCGCGATCGCGCGCAGCAGGTCGGCCGGGGTCACGATCCCTTCGAAATGGCCGTATTCGTCGTGGACGAGGCCCATCGGCACGTCGGCGCGGCGGATCGCCTGCAGCGCGTCCATCGCATCGACCTGATCGGGCAGCACCGGCGCCTCGTGGAGCAGCACGCGCAGGTCGAGTACCTCGCCACGCGCCATCGCGCCGACGATGTCGCGCGCCTGCACCACGCCGATCACCGCGTCGACCGATCCTTCGGCGACGGGCATGCGGGTGTGCGGCGCGGCGGCCATCGCCGCGCGGATGCCGGCGTCGTCGAGCGTCACGTCGAGCCATTCGACGGCGGTACGCGGCGTCATCACCTCACGCACCGGCCGGTCCGCCAGGCGCACGACGCCGGAAATGATCGAGCGTTCATGCTCCTCGATCACGCCCGAGCGGCTGGCCTCGGCGACGAGCAGGTGGAGTTCCTCCGCCGTCACCCGATTTTCCGATTCGCGGTTCATGCGCAGCAGCTTGAAGATCAGCGACGAGGTGGTGTCGAGCGCCCACACGAACGGCGCGGTGATCCGCGACAGGTACAGCATCGGCAGCGCCACCAACACCGCGATCGGTTCAGGGCTGCGCAGCGCGAACTGCTTGGGCACCAGTTCGCCGATCACCAGGCTGGCGAAGGTGGTGATGCCGATCACGACGCCGAAGCCGACGTTGGGGCCGAGCGCTTCCGGGACGCCCAGCAGCACTAGCCGTTCGCCGACCGGCCCGCCGAGGCTGGCCCCCGAATAGGCACCCGACAGGATGCCGATCAGGGTGATGCCGATCTGGACGGTGGAGAGGAATTTTCCGGGGTCTTCGGCCAGCCGCATCGCGGTCTGCGCACCCTTGCCCCCCGATTTTGCCAACCCTTCCAGCCGGGCCTTGCGCGCAGAGACGATGGCGAGTTCGGACATGGCGAACACGCCGTTCAACGCCACCAGCGCGAGGATGATGACAACGTCGAACCAAGGGAAGGGGGAAAGAGGTTCCATCGAACTGCGATCACCCATGCCGCAATGCTGACCCCAGCACAACCGCGCTGTCAGCCTTTGTTCAACCGGAGCATATCAAAACGCAAACGGAACAAGCGCGTGGAAACGGGCGTTCCGGGGGCAACAAACCATTGCTATCATCGTGGAGGACAACATGGGCGGCGCATCGAAATTCTGGGTTGCAGGGGCATTGTCGGCGGCATTGCTGACCGGCGGCTGCGTGACCGATCCCGAAACCGGGGAACGCACCATCTCGCGCGCGGCGATCGGCGGCATCGGCGGCGCGGTGGGCGGTTATCTGCTCGGCGACCTCGTCGGCGGGCGGCGCGACCGGACCGAGAAGATTCTGGGCGCGGGCATCGGCGGCCTCGCCGGGGCCGGGATCGGCGCGTACATGGACAAGCAGGAGCGCGACCTGCGCGCCCGCACCGCCGGCACCGACATCGACGTGACGCGGCGTGGCGATGACCTGTTCCTCAACATGCCCTCCAGCATCACCTTCGCCACCGACAGCGCGGCCGTCTCGTCGCAGTTCCGCCCGACGCTCGACCGGGTGGCCGACGTGCTGCGCGAGTACAACCAGACCTATATCGACGTGTACGGCCATACCGATTCGACCGGGTCCGATGCGTATAACCAGACGCTGTCGGAACGGCGCGCGGCGGCGGTGGCCGATGCGCTGGCCGGGCGTGGCGTGCAGGCGGCGCGGATCGGCACACGCGGCTTCGGCGAATCGCAGCCGGTCGCGTCGAACGAAACCGAGGAAGGCCGTGCGGAAAACCGCCGGGTCGAGATCAAGATCGTGCCGATCGAGCAGGGCGACCTGCGGTAAGGTTTCCGGTTTACGCCAAGGCGGCCTCGCATGCGGTTGGCATGCGGGGCTGTTTTCGTTTTCGCTTCCCGAGGAGGGCAGAAGAAGGTTGGTTCGCGCGGAGGCGCGGAGGGGTTTTGTCCGGGGCTTGTGTTGGGTTTCCGTCGTTGGCGCGGCGTTGCCGGGAGCTTCGGAGTCGCGCGAGGTGAGCTTCGTCTTTCCGGCGCAGGCCGGAACGCATCTTCTCCGAGGCCGAAGCAGAAAGCGCTGGCGTTGCGGTTATGGATCCCGGCCTTCGCCGGGATGACGACTATGGCAGGTGTGGTGGGTGCAGGCGGTGTCGGGTATCCCTCTGCGTCTCCGCGTGAACCAAATTTCTGTCGTTCGAGGAAGCAGGATTTCCGGCGCGTTATCGGCGGCAGGCAA
The DNA here is from genome assembly GCF_001421635.1 of Sphingomonas sp. Leaf25. Classification (NCBI taxonomy): domain Bacteria; kingdom Pseudomonadati; phylum Pseudomonadota; class Alphaproteobacteria; order Sphingomonadales; family Sphingomonadaceae; genus Sphingomonas; species Sphingomonas sp. Leaf25. The sequence continues at coordinate 97,568 of NZ_LMKU01000002.1, read as the reverse complement.
AGAAGGTGCGGAGCAGGTCGGCCGATTCGCGTTCGGCGATGCCGCCGTAGATGTCGGGGAGATGGTGGCAGGTCGGCTGGGTGAAGAAGCGCGGGCCGTGTTCGACCGCGCCGCCCTTGGGATCGCTCGCCCCGTAATAGAGCCGGGCGATGCGGGCATGGGCGATGGCGCCGGCGCACATCGCGCAGGGCTCCAGCGTGACCCACAGGTCGCAGTCGTCGAGCCGGTCCTGCCCGAGTGCTGCCGCCGCCGCGCGAATCGCGAGGATTTCGGCATGGGCGGTCGGATCGCACAAGGCGCGCGGGGCATTGGCGGCGACCGCCACCACTACGCCCCGGCGCATCACCACCGCGCCGACCGGTACTTCGCCCGCGCCCGCCGCTTGGGCGGCAGCGGTGAGGGCGTGGGCCATGGGCGTGGCGTCGAACATCGCCCCGCCCTGCCATCCGGGCAAGCGGCGCGCCAGAGCGTCAGTTGGCGTTGGCGGGCTTTTCGACGCTGATCGCCGGCACCTCGACCGTGCGGTTGACGGTGCCGACCTCGACCTTGCTGACGTCGACGTCGAACTTCGGCGCCTGTCCGCCCTCTACCTTGACGCTGGGCAGCGCGGCGGTGCGGGTCTGGTCGATGCTGATGAAGCCGAGCGCCATGAGTCCGGCGCCGATCAGCGCCACCAGTCCCAGAATTGCCAAAATCGCGCGCATGCTCGTCCTCCCACTATATGCCGATCCGAATCGATAGCGTAACAACGCATCGCTCAAGCCGGGGTTGCACCGGTCCGCGACCGGTTGACGCGGGGCCCGGTAATCGCTATCCGCGCCGTCTTTCCGGGGGACTTGCCCCTGCCCAAGAATCAGGATCAACGATCATGTCGCGCATCTGCGAACTGACCGGCAAGGGCCGGCAGGTGGGTCACAATGTTTCCCACGCCAACAACAAGACCAAGCGCACGTTCCTGCCGAACCTGCAGAACGTCACGCTGATGTCGGATGCGCTGGCGCGTTCGATCCGGCTGCGCGTGTCGACCCACGGCCTGCGCTCGGTCGAGCATGTCGGCGGCCTCGACAACTGGCTGCTCAAGACCAGCGACGACGATCTGTCGCTGCGTGCCCGCCGCCTGAAGCGCGACGTGAAGAAGGCGGCGACGGCAACCGCCGCCTGATCTTCTCGACGTTCGACAAGTACAAAAACCCCCGAGCGGTGTCGCCGCTCGGGGGTTTTGGTGTGTGCGCCCGGTATCAGGGCAGATCGACGCGGAACTTGAGCAGCAGCGAGCGTTCCCAGAATTGCTGATTGTCGTCGGAGGCGATCCACAGAATCGGGCGGCCGTTCTCGATCTCCAGCGACAGCGCCTCGAAATTGTCGTGGGCGACGGTCCCCTCGAACCGGGCGATGGTGCGGCCGCGAATGACCGCGCCGGGGCGAAGCTGCGTCAGGTCGGCGATCTGTAGCCGCGCGGTAAAGAGCTGGCGCGGGTCGAAGTCGCGCAACAGCACCAATAGCCGGCCATCGGGCAGCGCCGCCGCGTCGGTGACGCTCCAGCCCTTGTCGGCGACATATTGGAAGCGATACCAGCGCGTGCCCGGCCGGGTCGGGTCGCCGAGAAAATGCAGCGCGGAAAAGCCCGGCTTGCGCGGGAGCATATGGCTTTCGCTCAAGGCCAGCGTCGTGCCGTCGGGCAGCGTCGCCATCGATTCGGGCCCGCTGTTCTCCCACCATTTGCGCATGCCCCGCGGGCGGACCGATGCGAGGGTCGAGGTGAAGCCGGCGTCGTAGCGATAGATCGCATTGGCGCGCTCGAAGCCGACGAGGACGCTGCCGTCGGGGCGGACCGCCATCGATTCGCTGTCGCGGTCCTGCTTCTGCCAGCCGGTGCCGGGACCGCCGGGCAGTTCGGCAGCGGTGGCGTCACGGATGCGCCAGTCGCGCCCCATCGTGAAGCGGACGAGGCCGCCGCCGTCGGACAGCAGCGTGAAGCGGTCGCCCGCGACGTGCATCGACGAAAAGCCGCCGAATGCCGGGTCGTCGCTGTGAAGCTGGACCCCGCCCAGATAGGTGAGCGCGCCGACCCGCCGGTTGCCGCCGCGATCGATCGCGACCGGCGTCGCGCGGATCGCCATCGCGCCGGGGCGCAGCAGCGGCAATCGTTCGGACCCCGACCAGCCGGGGACGAGCAGCAGTCCGGCGAGAATGACGAACAAGATCCGCATGGCCTTGCCGTAGTGGCGGGGGCCGCGCACGGCAACTCGCGGCATTGCACAACGGCGCGGCTTGCGCGATCAGCGCTCCCCATGATCCAGCCCGATGTCGTCGACCTGACCAGCCGCCTGCTCGCCTGCGCGAGCGTGACTCCCGCGATCGGCACGGTGTTCGACGTGGCGGAGGCGGCGCTGGTGCCGCTGGGGTTCCATGTCGACCGCTTCATCGTCGGTGAGGCGCCTGACGGGCCAGTCGAGAACCTGCTGGCGGTGCGGGGGGAGCGCGGGCGGCATTTCGCCTTTGCCGGGCACCTCGACGTGGTGCCGCCGGGCGAGGGCTGGCGGGGCGGGCCGTTCGACGGGCGGGTCGAGCATGGGCTGGTGCATGGGCGCGGCGCGGTGGACATGAAGGGCGCGGTCGCCGCGTTCATCGCCGCCGCCGCGCGGGTGCCGGCCGAGGCGGGGATCGTCAGCCTGATCCTGACCGGCGACGAGGAAGGGCCGGCGGTGTTCGGCACGCGCGCGCTGATCGACCGGATGCGGGTGCGTGGCTTAGCCCCCGACCTGTGCCTTGTCGGCGAGCCGACGTCGCAGGCGCGGCTGGGCGACATGGTGAAGATCGGGCGGCGCGGGTCGGTCAATATCTGGATCACCGTGCCCGGGCGGCAGGGGCATGTCGCCTATCCGCATCTGGCCGACAATCCGGTGCCGAGGCTGGTCGCGGCGCTCTCGGCGATCGATGCGGTGACGCTCGATACCGGCAATGCGTGGTTTCAGGCGTCGAACATCGAGATCACCGACATCACCGTCGGCAATCCGGCGACCAACGTGATCCCGGCGCAGGCCAGCGCGCGGCTGTCGATCCGGTTCAACGACGAACACCGTGGGCACGACCTGATCGATCGGGTGCGCTCGATCGTGCAGGCACATGCGCCCGAGGCGGTCGTGGAGGGGCGGGTATCGGGCGAGGCGTTCCTGACGCCGCCCGGCGCGTTCTCGACGTTGATCGCCGGGGCGATCGAGCGGCACACCGGGATCATGCCCGAGTTGTCGACCACCGGGGGCACGAGCGATGCGCGGTTCCTGTCGGCGCTGTGCCCGACGGTGGAGTTCGGGTTGCTGAATGCGACGATGCACAAGGTCGACGAGGCGGTGGCGGTCGACGACCTGCGGCGGCTGGTCGACATCTATGCCGACATCGCGGTGGCGGGATTGGCGGGGTAAGCGCTACCCATACGTTCGTCATTCCCGCGAAGGCGGGAATCCATAGCCGCCGACGTTTCGGCAAGATTCGCGACCGTCGCGTCTATGGGTTCCCGCCTGCGCGGGAACGACGAAGCGGTGGCGAGGGCGGCTTACCGCTCGCGGCGCAGCACCAGATACAGCGCACCCTGCCCGCCGTGGCGGGGGTGCGCGGGGCGGATCGAGGCGACGCGGTCGGCGTGGCGGCCGGCCAATATCCAGTCGGTGATCGCCGAGCGGATCGCGCCGCGCGCATGGGGCCGTTCCGAATCGGGGCGCGGCGGCTTGCCCGTCACCAGCAGCAGCACGCGGTCGCCGCGCTGGATCGATCGCGCCAGCCCCTGATCGAGCAGCCCGTGCGCCGAGGCCAGCGTATGGCCGTGCAGGTCGAGCGTCGAGTCGGGGATGACCATGCCGCGGGCGATTCGACGGTCCCAGCTTGCATCGAGTGTCGGCCCCGGCTGGCGCGCGCGCGTCGGAGCGACGGGTGCGGGAGCGACAGGCGCGCGGACCGGTTTGGGCGCGGGTGCGCCGTGTTTTTCGAGGCGGGCAAGCGGCAGCGGCGCGACGCGGGCCGGGTGCAGCGGCTTGATCGCCGAAACCACCCGTGCCCATAGCGCCGCCTCGGCCGGATCAAGGCGTCTGGGTGCCACTGCCGATCCGGGCGAGCGTGCCGAGGGGGAGCAGCAGGAAGGCGGTGCCGCGTGCGCTCATGCCGCCGGCGATCGCGCGCGCCTCGTCGCCCGCGCCCCAGAAGGTGTCGAAGCGATTGGCGCCCTTGATCGCGCCGCCGGTGTCCTGCGCGATCCACAGGCCGGTGGCATCGGTGCGGTCCATCGAGAGGAACACCGGCGCGCCCAGTGGTACGAACTTCACGTCGACCGCCGCACTCCCCTGCCCCACCACCGGCAGGCCCATCGCGCCCAAAGGACCGGGACCGGTCAGTTCGCGGAAGAACACGAAACTCTTGTTCTCGCGCATGATCGCGCGACCCTCTTCGGGATTCGCGCGGAGCCAGGCCATGATGCCCTGCATCGACGATTGTCCGGGGGCGAGCAGGCCGCGATCCTTCATCAGCTTGCCGATGCCGGTATAGTCGCGGCCGTTCTGCCCGGCATAGCCGATGCGCATGACGCCGCCATCGGGCAGCAGCAACCGGCCCGATCCCTGCACCTGAAGGAAGAAGATTTCGACCGGATCGGCGGCCCAGCCGATCTCCAACCCGCGTCCGGCCAGCGCCCCTTCCTCGATCGCGGTGCGATCATAATAGGGCACGAACTTGCTGCCATCGACGCGGCCACGGATGCGCTTGGCCTTGAGGTCGGTCGAAAACAGGCCGAGGTCGACCTCGATCAGATCGGCGGGGACGCCGTAGATCGGCGTTTCATAGCCGCTGCGCCGGGTGCGTGCGCCGTGGATTTCGGGTTCGTAATAGCCGGTGGCGAACGCCTTGCCGTCGCCGACCTGCACCGTTTCGAACCAGCGGGCAAAGAAGGCGCGGGCATTGGCCGGATCGGTGGCGCGGGCCGCGTCGCATGCCGGCTGCCAGTCGGCACCGCGCGTCAGCCCGGTCGGATCGGTGCGACGGACGAGCGACGGGCAACTGGTGCGGAACGCGGACAGGGCGCGCGCGGCGGTATCACCGATGATCGGCAGCGTCGCGACCGGCGGACCGGCAACCACGCCGGCAGCGGCGGCGGTCGTCGCCCCGGTAATCGGCATGACGCCCAGCACCGGGGGCAGCGGTACAGCGGCGGTCGGCTGGCGCACCGGCACTGGCCGCACGACCGGCGCGCGGGCGGTATCGCGTGTCGGCGGGCGATCGGGTGCCGGACGCGCGCCGATCGTCTCGGCGCCGCGCGGCACGATCGCGTTCGAACAGCCGCCCAGCAGCAGCGCTACGGCAAATGCCGCCCATCCCCCCCGGTGCATTTGGATCAGGCTTCGTCGGTATCGGCGAGTTTCCAGTTCGGATCGGCGCTGCGCACCGCGCGGGCGAAGGTCCACATGTCATGCGTCTCGACCGCGTCGGACATCGACCCGGCGATGATCGTGCCATCGGCGTCGCGAGTGATCGACGCGATGTCGGCATCGAAACGCACGGTGATGCGGGCGACACCGGCCTCGACCGAGGCTTCGGTGACGGCGGCGCGTTCGATCGTCACCAGCCGGTTGTCGAGGACATGGCCGGCGGCGGTACGTTCGGCAATCGCTTCGACAAAGGCGTCGCGCACCTCGCGTTCGGTCAGCCATTCGAGCGAGTCCTGGTCGCCCTTCCAATAGGCTTCGAGGATCGTGCGATAGGCCGATTTCGCGCCGTCGAGAAACTGCGCAACGTCGAACGAGGGATCGGCGGCGATCACCGCGCGCAGGCCATTCTCCGCGCCGGCATCCACCTGACGCGGGCCGATGGCACGGGGCTCGCCCTGCACCTCGACCGGGCGGGCGACCGGCGGCGTGCCGAGCCGTTCCTCCGCCGCGCGCGGCAGCGGTTCGGCCCCGGTGCGCTTGCCGAGGACGGCGTAGAGCCGCATCGCGAGAAACGCGGCGACCATCGCGAGCAGGACGACAAAAACGAGCATGCCTTCAGTTCCTTCCATCCACCCGACATAGGCCCGATCGGGCAGTGTTTCAAACGCCGTCACGCGGACACGGTGTTTGCGCCGGCCGACCCGTTGAATCGCGTCCGCGCCGCTGCTAGTCGCGCCAGCAGTATAGAACGCGGCAAGCGGCAAAGCTTTCCGCCCGACCCGGTCAGGAACACCGAATGGACGAACAGAACGACGCCATCGACCCCCAGGGCTTTCAAGGCGACGACGATGGCCAGCCGTCGGTCAACGTCATCACCCAATATGTGAAGGACCTGTCGTTCGAGAATCCGAACGCGCCCGGCGTGTACCAGATCCCCGGCCAGCCCAAGCTGGACGTGCAGTTCAACATCGGCGCGGCGCAGGTCGGCGACGGCGTGAACGAGGTGGTGCTCAAGATCGAGGCGCGCGCCGAGATCGACGGACAGGTCATGTACCTCGTCGACCTGTCGTTCGCCGGGCTGTTCGCGCTGCGCAACATTCCCGAAGAGCATCTCCAGCCGTTCCTGCTCGGTGAAGCGCCGCGCATCCTGTTCCCGTTCGCCCGCCGGGTGCTGGCCGATGCGGTGCGCGATGGCGGCTTCCCGCCGCTGATGCTGGAGCCGATCGACTTCGCGCAGCTCTATGTGTCGCAGGCCAATGGGCAGGGTGCGATCGGCGAGGTCGCCGGCCACGCCTGATAGCAGCGGCGCGGCGGCGGGACTGATTCGATGAAGCTGGCGAAATCGCTGGGCTCGGTCGGCGGGCTGACGCTCGCCAGCCGGGTGCTGGCGGTGGGGCGCGATTCGTTGCAGGCGACATTCGTCGGCGCGGGGTTCGCCTCGGATGCCTTCCTCGTCGCGTTTCGCCTGCCCAACATGTTCCGCGCGCTGTTCGCCGAAGGGGCGTTCAACGCCGCCTTCGTGCCGCTGTTCAACCAGAAGGTGGCCGAAGGCGATGCGGCCGGCGCGGACAAGGGCCTGCCCGTGGCACTCGCCTTTGCGCGCGATGTGCTGTCGGTACTGCTGCCAGTGCTGATCGCCGCGACGGTGGTGATGCTGATCGCGGCGTGGCCGCTGACCTGGCTGCTGTCGGGCGGGTTCAACGATCCGACGCCCGACCAGTTCGCCTTTGCGGTCACGCTGTCGCGGATCACCATTCCCTATCTGTTGCTGATCTCGATCGTGTCGCTCTTGGGCGCGATCCTCAATTCGCTCGACAAATTCTGGGTGAATGCCGCCGCTCCCATCCTGCTGAACGTGGCGATGGTCGCGGGTCTGTTGTTCTTTCACGGCCCCGATCCCTATGCGACCGCGCGGGTACAGGCATGGTCGGTGACGGCGGGCGGCGCATTGCAGCTCGGCTGGCTGATCCTTGCCTGTCGCCGGTCGGGCGTGTCGCTCAAACCCCGCCGGCCGCGAATGACCGACGACGTGCGGCGGATGCTGCGGCTGATCGTGCCCGCCGCGATCGGCGCGGGGGCGATGCAGGTCAATCTCGTCATCTCGACCGCGCTGTCGGGCAAGCTGCTGGGCGAAGGATCGATCTCGTACATCTATTATGCCGACCGGCTGAACCAGTTGCCGCTGGGGCTGATCGGCATCGGCCTTGGCACGATTCTGCTGCCCACCATTTCGCGGCAATTGTCGGCGAAGAACGATGCCGGGGCGATGGACACGCAGAACCGGGGGATCGAGCTGGCGCTGCTGCTCACCCTGCCCGCGACCATCGCGTTCCTGACCGTCGCCGAACCGATCATCCGCGCGCTGTTCCAGCATGGCGCGTTCGGGCCGGAAGATACGGCGCGCTGCGCGCAGGCGCTCGCCGCCTTTTCGCTCGGGCTGCCAGCCTATGTGCTCATCAAGGTGCTGACCCCGGGCTTCTATGCGCGACAGGATACGCGGACGCCGGTGCGATTCGCGATGATCGCGATCGGGGTGAACATCGCGTTCAACCTCGCGCTGATTCCGACGATCGCGCATGTCGGCCCGCCGCTCGCCACTGCGATCTCGGCATGGATCAATGTCGCGATGCTCTATGTGACGCTCCGGCGGCGGGGGCATTTCGCGCTTGACCGCCAACTTACCCACCGGCTGCCGCGCTTCGCCATTGCCGCGTTGCTGATGGGCGCGGCGCTGTTCTTCGCCGACCGGTTGGTCGCGCCATGGACCACCGGCGCGGTGCTGACCCGGATCATCGGCATGGCCGCACTCGTCGGGGCCGGGGCGGTCGTCTATGGTCTTGCCTGCATGCTCACCGGAGCGTTCCGGCTGACCGATCTTCGCGCGCTGCTGCGGCGGCGCGCCGCTTGAAGGAACTTTCCATGCGTGTCGTCTCCGGCATCCAGACCACCGGCAATCTCCACCTTGGCAATTATCTGGGCGCGATCCGCAACTGGGTGCGGTTGCAGGACCGGATGGGACCGGACGATACCTGCCTGTTCTTCCTCGCCGATCTTCACGCGCTGACGGTGACGCAGGACCCGAAGCTGATGGCGTCGAACACGATCGAGATGGCGGCGACATTGTTGGCGGCGGGAATCGATCCCGACCGGTCGATCCTGTTCAATCAGGCGCGGGTGCCCGCGCACAGCGAGCTGGCGTGGATCCTGGGCGGCACGGCGCGCGTCGGCTGGCTCAACCGCATGACCCAGTGGAAGGACAAGGCCGGCAAGAACCGCGAAGGCGCGAGCGTCGGGCTGTTCACCTATCCGGTGCTTCAGGCCGCCGACATCCTTGCGTACCGGGCGACGCATGTGCCGGTGGGTGAGGATCAGAAACAGCATCTGGAACTGGCGCGCGACATCGCGACCAAGTTCAACCTCGACTTCGGGGTCGAGCTGTTCCCGCTGCCCGAACCGATGATTCCCGAGGACACGCCGCGCATCATGTCGCTCCGCGACGGCACGGCCAAGATGTCCAAGTCCGATCCGTCGGACATGAGCCGGATCAACCTGATCGATTCGGACGAGCTGATCGCGACCAAGTTCCGCAAGGCCAAGACCGATCCCGAGCCGCTGCCCGATGCGGTCGCCGGGCTGGCCGAGCGGCCCGAGGCACGCAACCTCGTCACCATCTATGCCGCGCTTGCCGGGGAGACGTCGCAGGACGTGCTCGACCGGTTCGCGGGACAGGGGTTCGGCGCGTTCAAGCCGGCGCTGGCCGATCTGGCGGTAGCGACGCTGGGGCCGATCCGCGACCGGCTGGTGGCACTGCTCGAGGATCGGGCGGCGGTCGGTGTGGCGCTGGCCAAGGGCGCGGCGAAGGCCGAGGCGCTGGCGCGGCCGACGTTGCGCGCGGCGCAGGAGGCACTGGGATTGCAGGTCTGATCTGCGAATTAACTGTCGCAGGTCAGGCCGCCGCGATAATGAATCCCCCGTTCCGCAGCATCGGGGGAAATGTTCGTGCCCAGCAATACCGTCGTCACTTCAGCCTTTACTGACCAGAAGCCCGGCACGTCGGGCCTGCGCAAGAAGGTGCGGGTGTTCCAGCAGCCGCGCTATGCCGAGAATTTCATCCAGTCGGTGTTCGACGTGGTCGAGGGCAAGGACGGTGCGACGCTGGTGATCGGCGGCGACGGGCGCTATCTGAACCGCGAGGTCATCCAGACCGCGATCCGCATGGCCGCCGCCAACGGGTTCGGCCGGGTGATCGTGGGGCAAGGCGGCATCTTGTCGACCCCCGCCGCCTCCAACGTGATCCGCAAGCGCGGTGCGATCGGCGGACTAGTCCTCTCGGCCAGCCATAATCCCGGCGGGCCGGACGAGGATTTCGGCATCAAGTACAATGTGTCGAACGGCGGCCCCGCGCCCGAGAGCTTCACCGACGCGCTCTATGCCCGCACGCTGGAGATTGATGCGTACGTCATCAGCGACGCCGGCGACGTCGATCTCGATTCGCCCGGCGAGCAGATGGTCGACGGCATGACCGTCGAGGTGATCGATTCGGTCGCCGATTATGCCGAGTGCATGGAAGGGCTGTTCGACTTCGACGCGATTCGCGCGCTGATCGCGGGCGGGTTCCGGCTGTCGTTCGATTCGATGAGCGCCGTAACCGGGCCGTACGCGACCGAGATTCTCGAACGCCGACTGGGCGCGGCCCCCGGTTCGGTGGTCAACGCCACCCCGTTGCCCGACTTCGGCGGGCATCATCCCGATCCCAATCTGGTCCATGCGCACGAATTGTACGAGCGGATGATGGGCCCGGACGCCCCCGATTTCGGCGCGGCGTCGGACGGCGATGGCGACCGCAACCTCATCATCGGGCGCGGCATCTTCGTGACACCATCCGATTCGCTCGCGGTGCTGGCGGCGAACGCGCATCTAGCCCCGGCGTATAAGGACGGCATTGCCGGGATCGCGCGGTCGATGCCGACGTCGGCCGCCGCCGACCGGGTCGCGCAGGCGCTGGACGTGCCGCTGTATGAGACGCCGACCGGGTGGAAGTTCTTCGGCAATTTGCTCGATGCCGGCCTCGTCACCATCTGTGGCGAGGAGAGCGCGGGGACCGGATCGAATCACGTCCGCGAGAAGGACGGGCTGTGGGCGGTGCTGCTGTGGCTCAACATCCTTGCCGTACGACGCCAGCCGGTGGCGGAGATCATGGCCGACCATTGGGCGCGCTATGGCCGCAACTATTATGCGCGGCATGATTACGAGGGGGTCGCGCAGGCCGGAGCCGATGCACTGATGGCGTCGCTGCGCGGACGGCTGGCAACGTTGCCGGGGACGGCGATCGGGGCGCTGACCGTGTCCGAGGCGGACGATTTCGCCTATCATGACAGCACCGACGGGTCGATCAGCCGCAACCAGGGCATCCGCATCCTGTTCGCCGACGGGTCGCGAATCGTGTTCCGCCTGTCGGGGACGGGGACGCAGGGCGCGACGCTGCGCGTGTATATCGAGCGGTATGAGCCGGTGGAGGGTGATCTAGAGCAGGCGACCGGCGACGCGCTGGCACCGCTGGTGGCGGCGGCGGAGACGCTCGCGTCGATTCGCGAGCATACCGGGCGGGATGCGCCGGACGTTATTACGTAAGAAGAAGGTTGGTTCACGCGGAGGCGCGAAGGCGCGGAGGGGGTGCGACTCGGGCATACCCTTCCGCGATCGGGAGACGCCTGCGCTTCCGGCTGCCGATAAGATGAGGCCGCTGGCGCGGGTGCGGTAGCACCGGGCGCAACGCCTCCGCGCCTCCGCGCCTCCGCGTGAACCCATCTTTTACTGGACCACGCAGAGCCACTACCGCTGCGAATCGAGTCGGATCGTCAGCGTGTATGGATTCCGGCCTTCACCGGAATGACGATGGTGGTGGGCGGTCGCCGGTAAGCGGCAGCCGTTACGCTTCGAGCGAGCGCAGCAGCGAGCGGACCGCGCCGTCGATTTCGCGGTCGACGCCGCGAAGTTCCTCGATTCGGCGGACCGCGTGGATGACCGTGGAATGGTCGCGGTTGCCGAACTTGCGGCCGATTTCGGGCAGCGAGCGGGTGGTGAGCTTCTTGGCGAGGTACATCGCCACCTGGCGGGGCCGCGCGATCGCCTGTGCGCGGCGGGCGGAGATCAGATCGAGCTGCTTCACCTCGAAATGCACCGACACCGCGCGCTGAATGTCGTCGATCGTCACCCGGCGCGCCGGCCCGGCCAGCATCTCGCCGAGCGTCGCATGGGCGAACGGCATGTCGATGACGTCGCCGGTCAGTTGCGCATAGGCGAGCAGGCGGTTCAACGCGCCTTCCAGCTCGCGCACGCTGCCGCGAATCCGCCCCGCGAGCAGTTCCTGCACGTCGTCGGGCACCAGCCCCTTGGGCGAATCGGACAGTTTGGCGGCGAGGATCGCGTGGCGCAGCGCCTCCTCGGGGGCCTTGATGTCGGCGACGAGGCCGCCACCCAGCCGAGAGATCAGGCGCGGATCGATGCCGTCGAGCAGCGCGGGCGAACGGTCGCAGGCGATCACCACCCGCTTGCCGGCGTCCATGAAGGCGTTGATCGTGTGGAGGCATTCCTCCTGCGTCGCGTCCTTGCCGGCGACGAACTGGAGGTCGTCGATCATCAGCAGGTCGACGCCGCGCAGGCGGGCCTTGAAGCTGTGCGTGTCGCGCGCGCGCATGGCGGCGACGAATTCGAACATGAAGCGCTCGGCGGGCAGATAGACCGCGCTGGCGGACGGATCGGCGGCGAGGAAGGCGTGGCCGATGGCGTGCATCAGATGCGTCTTGCCGAGGCCGGTGGTGCTGTGGAGGAACAGCGGGCTGAACCGCGGCGTGCCGGGTTCGGCCAGCGCGCGCGCGGCGTTGAACGCGACCCGGTTGGAGGCGGCGGTGACGAACGTCTCGAAGCGGTAGCGCGGATCGAAGGTCGGGCGCTCCCCCGCCGGGCGCGGCGCGATCGACGGGGCGTAGGGCGGGAAGTCGACATCGTCCGACTCGCCCAGCGGCGCGGCGGGGACGATTCGCGACTGGAGCGGGCTGGCGGTTTCGACCAGCACTTCGCGGACATGGGGCAGTTCGGCGCGGAAGGCGTGGGTCAGCCGTTCGGCATAATGGTTGCGGACCCAGTCGGTCATGAACGCCGAGGGCAGCGTCAGGCGGATCACCGCGCTGTCGTCGTCGGCGACCAGTTCGATCGGCTTCAGCCAGCGGTCGAACAGCCGCTGTCCGGCGGACACGCGCAGGTTCTGGCGCACGCGGGCCCATGCCGCCGCAACCTCAACCTGACCATGATCCACCGCAATCGTCACCAGACACACCTCTCCCGTCCCGGAAAACACGTGTTCCCGGCCAACAGGGCCATCGTTTCAAAATCCCCCTTCGGTCGCCCGGCGGACGACCGCACGCTTGCATAGGCGTGGGCCCCGCACGTCGCAGATCGGCGGCGGGAGTGCTGTTTAGGAACGGGAGCGGATCGGGATCAAGTCACGAAACCGAAATAAAGCCGGTTGACACGCGCTGCGCCGCAGAACTGCGTCGGATTTATTTCTTATCGTTTTTAATCAGTATCTTACGGCAAAATGTCGGATGAAGATCGGCCGAATCCTTGGAATTCCGCCGTTTCTTTGACCCATGATTCGGGGCAGTTTCGGGGAACCGGCGGTCTGTTCCCGAAACGATCCGCAAGACGTTTCCAAGGGGTAAACGGCGCCTGAAACGGGTACGCGAAAAACCCCGCCGGCGCACTCGCCGGCGGGGTAATCAGGTCGCAGCAACGCTAAGGGGTCAGGCGATTCCGCCGACCGCCTTCGTCAGACGCGAGAATTTGCGCGATGCGGTGTTCTTGTGCAGCACGCCCTTGGCAACGCCACGCGCCAGCTCGGGCTGGACGCTCGCGAGCGCGGTGGTGGCGGCTTCGCGGTCACCCGCGACGATCGCTGCTTCGACCTTCTTCACGAAGGTACGGATGCGGCCGACCCGCGCTCCGTTGATTTCCGCGCGACGCGCATTGCGCCGGATACGCTTCTTCGCCTGTGGCGTATTCGCCATGCCGTCCTCGACTCTATCGAAAATGAATAGGGACCGATCGGGCAGACACCCGTCCGGTGAAGGTGCGCCCCTTAGCGAATGGTGCGCTGCCGGTCAACTATCGCTGGCAGGTCGCGCACCAGAAGGTGGAGCGTCCGCCGTCGATTCGCCGCTCGACGGTGCCCCCGCACGGGCATGCCTCACCCTCGCGGCCATAGACGCGGAATTGCTTGGAGAAATAGCCCAGTTCGCCGTCCGGGCGCGCATAGTCGCGCAGCGTCGATCCCCCCGCCTCGATCGCCGACAACAGGACCGCGCGGATCGCATCGACGAGGGCGGCGAGTCGTTCGGGTGCGATTTGGCCGGCGGCGCGAGTCGGCGCGATACGGGCGATGTTCAGCGCCTCGCAGACATAGATGTTGCCGAGTCCCGCGACGATCCGCTGGTCGAGCAGCAGCAGTTTCACCGCGGCGATCCGCCCGGCGAATCGCGCTTCGAGATGCTCAGGCGTAAGATCGGGGCCGAGCGGTTCGGGTCCCAGCGCGACGAACGGCGGCCATGCGGCGATCTCGGCGGTCGGCATCAAGTCGATCGAGCCGAATCGGCGCGGATCGTTCAGCACCACCTGCCGCCCGCTGCCCGTATCGATCTCCAGATGATCGTGCGCCAGCCGTTCGGTCGGGTCGACCCGCCAGCGCCCCGACATGCCGAGGTGAAAGACCAGCGTATCGCCGCGATCGGTATCGATCAGGCCGTATTTGGCGCGCCGGGCAAGCCCGGTGACGGTCGCGCCGGTCAGCCGCTGGCCGAGGTCGACCGGGAACGCACGGCGCAGGTCGGCGCGATTGGCGATGACGCGGGTCAGACGCTGGCCGGTGAGGACCGGGGCAAGGCCGCGGACAGTGGTTTCAACTTCGGGAAGTTCGGGCATGGGGTCCTTTGCCACAGCACAACCGTCACCCCGGCGCAGGCTGGGGTCTCTCGGGGCTGGTGTGCCGCTCCTGCCGCGAGAGATCCCAGCCTGCGCGGGGATGACGCATGGTTCGTACCGATAATCAGCTAGGTTCGGTTTGCTCCGGCCACAAGGCGCGGCTAGGGCTGTCGCCCATGAACGACACGGTATCCTTCGGTTACGAACAGGTAGCCCCCGCCGAAAAGACCAAGCGCGTCGGCGATGTCTTTGCCAGCGTCGCCGGGCGCTACGACCTGATGAACGATGCGATGTCGGGCGGCATGCACCGGCTGTGGAAGGACCGGTTCGTCGCACGGGTGAAGCCGCAGTTCAGCGACACGATCCTCGACATGGCCGGCGGCACCGGCGACATCGCGTTCCGCATGGCGAAATCGGGGGCGGCGATCACCGTCGCCGACATCAACCCGGCGATGCTGGGTGTCGGCATGGAACGCGCCGCCAAGCGCGGGATCGAAGGCCTCGTATGGTCCGAACAGAATGCCGAGGTGCTGCACTTCGACGACAAGTCGTTCGATGCCTATACGATCGCGTTCGGCATCCGCAACGTGACCGACATCCCCAAGGCATTGCGCGAGGCGCACCGCGTGCTGAAGCGCGGCGGGCGGTTCTTCTGCCTCGAATTCTCGACCGTCACCTGGCCGGGGTTCGCCGATGTCTACGACCAATATTCGCACAAGCTGGTGCCCAAGCTCGGCAAGCTGCTGGCGAACGACGAGGACAGCTATCGCTATCTGATCGAATCGATCCGGCGTTTCCCCGACATGCCGACGTTCGAGGCGATGATCGGCGAGGCGGGCTTCGTGCGGACGCGGGTGGAGCCGATCATGGGCGGGCTGGTCGCGATCCACAGCGGGTGGAAGATTTGATGCCGCAGGCATCAAACCCCGGCGCAGGCCGGGGTCCAGAACAAAGAACCGCATGACCTCTACCCTCACCCATTACTGGCGCATCCTGAAATGGGGGCGCACGCTGGCGCGGCATGGCGCGCTGATCGAGATCGAGCGCAATCCGCGCAGCCCGGCGCGGCTGCGGCGGATCGTGCGGCTGGCGCGGTTCGGCGCGCGGGTGCCCGAGGTGCCGCGCTATGCCGAGGCGTTCGCCGCGCTGGGGCCGGCGGCGATCAAGCTGGGGCAGACACTGGCGACGCGGCCCGACATGGTTGGCGAAGAGGTGGCGCAGGACCTGCTGAGCCTGCAGGACCGGTTGCCGCCGCTGTCGTGGGACGTCATCCGCCCGGCGATCGAATCGGGACTGGGCGCGTCGATCGAATCGAAATTCGCCTCGATCGAGGAGACGCCGGTCGGCGCAGCGTCGATCGCGCAGGTCCACCGCGCGATCACGACCGACGGGCGACAGGTGGCAGTGAAGGTGCTGCGCCCCGGCGTCGAGGCACAGTTCTTCGACGCGATCGACACCTATGAATGGGCCGCCGCCAAGATGGAGACGATGGGCGGCGAGTTGCAGCGCCTGCGCCCGCGCCTCGTCATCGAGACGATGAAGCGCTGGACCGCGCGCGAGCTGGATCTGCGGCGCGAAGCCGCCTCCGCGTCGGAACTGGCCGACGGGATGGAGGCCGAACCCGACTTCACCATTCCCGCGATCGACTGGCAGCGCACGACGTCGCGCATCCTGACCACAGAATGGATCGACGGAATCAAGCTGTCGGACCGGCCGGCGCTGGTCGCGGCGGGCCATGATCTCGGCGCAATGGCGACACGGCTGGTGCGCGCGTTCCTGCGGCAAGCGATCGCCGAAGGATTCTTCCACGCCGACATGCACCAGGGCAATCTGTTCGCGCTGGCCGACGGGCGGATCGCGGCGATCGATTTCGGCATCATGGGGCGGATCGACCGGCGGGCGCGGGTGTGGCTGGCCGAGATTCTCTACGGCCTTATCACCGGCGACTATAAGCGCGTCGCGGAAATCCATTTCGAGGCGGGCTACGTCCCCGCGCACCACAATGTCGCCGAGTTCGCGACCGCGCTGCGTGCCGTGGGCGAGCCGATGCGCGGCCTCGCGGTCAAGGACATGTCGGTGGGCATGATGCTCGATTCGCTGTTCAACATCACCCGCGATTTCGACATGCAGACCCAGCCGCACCTGCTACTGCTGCAAAAGACGATGGTGATGGTCGAGGGCGTCGCCACCGCGCTCGATCCCGAGATCAACCTGTGGGAGACGGCCGCGCCGTTCGTACGCGGCTGGATCCGCGACGAGCTGGGGCCGGAGGCGATCGTCGCCGACCGGATCATCACCGACCTGCGCACCTTCGCCCGCCTGCCCGAGCTGCTCCGCAATATCGAGGCACGCTATCCCTCGCCGGGCGGCGCCCCCCCTTCCCCGCCGCTCAAGGAAGTCACCGTCGTGCGCGGCGACGGCTGGCGCTATGCGCTGGTGGCGCTGGGCAGCGGGATCGCGGGCGCGGGGCTGGTGGCGCTGCTGGGATGAGCCGGGCGCGACCGCCGGTGTGGCTGGCGCGGCCGGGACGGTTCGCGGGGGTGCCCCCGGTGGCGGCGGTGGCGGTCGCGCTCGCCGCGCTGTTGCTGATCGCCGCGTCGTGGTTCGTGCCCGCCGACGATGGCGGCACCGCCAGCGTCGCCGGGCAGACCGACCTCGGCCTCTATGCCGCGATCGTCGAAGGGGTGCGCGGCGGTGGCGATTACTACACCGTCGCGGCGCAGGCGCTGCGCGCGGGTGGCTATCCGCTCAAGCCCTTCGTTACCTTCCGCCTGCCGACGCTGGCGGTGGTGCAGGCGGCGCTGCCGAACCTGCTGGTGCTGGCGTTGCTGGCGGGGGTGGCGGCGGCCACGGTGCTGACGTGGCGGCGGGTGATCGAGGCGTGGTTCGCCAGGGGCACGACCCGCGCCGTCGCGTGGTTCCTGCTGGCGGGCGGCATGATCGCCTTCGTCCAGCCGGGGCTGGTCGCGTTCCACGAAATCTGGGCCGGGCTGCTCATCGCATGGGCGCTCGCCTTGCGCAGCGAGGAACGCTGGATCGAGGCGGCGGCGATCGCGCTGTGCGCGATGCTGATCCGCGAGACGGCGGCGCTGTTCGCGTTGGCGATGCTGGCGGCGGCGCTGATCGAGCGGCAGCGGCGCGAGGCGATCGGCTGGGGCGCGGTGCTGCTGGTGTTCGTCGCGATCCTGTCGCTGCATGCGCGGGCGGCGGGGATCGCGGTGGGTCCACTCGATCCGGTGTCGCCGGGGTGGACCGGCGGCCATGGTCCGGGGCTGTTCGCCAATGCGATGGCGCGATCGACGGTGCTGACGCTGCTGCCGTGGTGGATCGGCGCGCCGGTCGCGATGCTGGCGCTGACCGGATGGGCGGCGGCACCGGGGCCGGTGGGCTTTCGCGCCGCGCTGACCTTCGGTGGCTATGCGCTGGCGATCGCGCTGTTCGCGCGGATCGACAATTTCTACTGGGTGCTGGCGGCGGCACCCGCGTTTCTGGTCGGACTGGCGTTTCTGCCCGACGCCGCGCGCGATCTGGCGGTCGCGCTGCTCGACAGGCGGCGCGTTCGGGTGCAGAGGATCGTTCGATGACGCGCATATTGCTGATCGTCGGCGGCGGCATCGCCGCCTATAAGGCGTGCGAGCTGATCCGCGCCCTGCGCCGCCGGGGGCATGGCGTACGCTGCGTGCTGACCGATGGCGGCGCGCAGTTCGTGACGCCGATGACGCTGGCCGCCCTGTCCGAACAACCGGTGCATACCAGCCTGTGGGATTTGAAGGACGAGGCGGAGATGGGCCATATCCAGCTCAGCCGCCAGGCCGATCTGGTCGTCGTCGTGCCGGCCACCGCCGACCTGCTGGCAAAAATGGCCGGTGGGCATGCCGACGATCTCGCCACCACGCTGCTGCTCGCGACCGACAAGCCGGTGCTGGCAGCACCGGCGATGAACGTGCGCATGTGGCAGCATGCGGCGACGCAGGCCAATGTCGCCACGTTGCGCGCGCGCGGCGTGACGGTGCTGGAGCCCGACGAAGGCGCGATGGCCTGCGGCGAATACGGCCCCGGCCGCCTGCTCGAGCCCGATGCTATCGTCGCGGCAATCGAGGCGGCGACCGCGCCGCTTCCCGCGTCGCTCGCCGGTCGCCATGTCCTTGTGACGGCGGGGCCGACGCACGAGCCGATCGATCCGGTGCGCTATCTCGCCAACCGGTCGTCGGGGAAACAGGGCTTCGCCATCGCCGCCGCCTGCGCCGCGCGTGGGGGCCGGGTGACGCTGGTGGCCGGGCCGGTGACGCTGGCGACTCCGCCGGGCGTCGAGCGGATCGACGTGGAAACCGCCCGCGACATGGCCAATGCCGTGGCGCAGGCGTTGCCCGCCGACGCGGCGGTGATGGTCGCGGCGGTCGCCGACTGGTATGTCGAGGCCGCACCGTCCAAGCTCAAGAAAGGCGACGGAGCGCCGGTGCTGACGCTCCAGCCCAATCCCGATATTCTGGCGATGCTGGGGCGCAGTCCGCGTCGCCCGCGCCTGCTGGTCGGCTTCGCCGCCGAGACGGAGGATATGATCGCCCATGCAACCGCCAAGCTGGGCGCCAAGAACGCCGACTGGATCGTCGCCAACGACGTTTCGGGCGACGTGATGGGCGGTGATCGCAACCGCGTCCATCTCGTTACCGCCACGGGGGTCGAGGCGTGGGACGATGCCCCCAAGGCCGATGTTGCCGGCCGCCTTGCCGATCGGATCGCCAATGCGCTGGCGTGAGCTGATCCTCGCCATGGCGCTTGCCGGATGCGCCGGCAGCGGGACGAACGGGCGTCCGCCCGCGCTGGCGGGTCAGGCGTTCGGGCCAGACGCCGCACGCGACGTGCGGACGCTGGTGCTGGTGCTGCACGGCGATGGCGACGGGCTGGTCCCCGCTGACTTCGCGCAGGCGACGCACCGGATCGCCGATGCGATACCGGACACGCGCGCGGTGGCGCTGCTGCGGCCGGGCTATCGCGACAGCGCGGGCAACCAGTCGCCGGGCGAGCGCGGCGGGATGGGGGGCGACAGCTATACCGCCGACCGGATCGCGGCGGTTGCCGACAGCATCCTGCGCTGGCGCAAACGCTATCCACAGGCGCGCACCGTGCTGGTCGGCCAGTCGGGTGGCGCGGCGATGGCGGCGGTGGTCGCCGGATTGCGGCCGGGGCTGGTCGACGGCATCGTGCTGGCCGGGTGCCCGTGCATGCTGCCCGAATGGCGCAAATATCGCGCGCGGCGCGGCGGCGGCGATTTCGCCCGGCCGGTGACGAGCTTCGATCCGTTGATGACGGTCGGCGGTGTCGCGCCGCAGACGCGGGTGACGCTGCTGGTCGGGGCGGACGATGCCGAGACGCCGCAACGCTTCTCGCGCGCCTATGCCGAGGCACTGGCGCTGCGCGGCATCGCGACCGATTACCATGTGCTGCCCGGACGCGGCCACGATCTGCTGGCCGATGGCGACCTGATCGACGCGGTGCGCCGCATCGCCGCCGCGCCGGGGACGGCACCGATGCGCAATGCGATGGTGACGCCATGATCGCGCTGCGCCTCCTCCGCCTGCCCCACGGGCTTGGCCTGCCGCTCCCCGCCTATGCCACCGACGGCGCGGCCGGGATGGACGTGGTGGCGGCCGAGACGGTGACGCTGGCGCCGGGCGCGCGCCATGCGGTGGCGACCGGCTTCGCGCTGGCGATACCCGATGGCTATGAGGTGCAGGTGCGCCCGCGCTCGGGGCTAGCGCTCAAACACGGCATCACCTGCCTCAACACGCCGGGCACGATCGACAGCGACTATCGCGGCGAGGTGAAGGTGATTCTCGCCAATCTCGGGCAGGAGCCCTTCGACGTGGTGCGGGGCGAGCGGATCGCCCAACTGGTCCCCGCCCCGGTGCTGCACGCGACGCTCATCGAGGTCGACTTGCTCGACGATACCGCGCGGGGGGCGGGCGGGTTCGGATCGACCGGCCGATGATCGCGTTTGCCCTGTTCGCGCTGACCCAGACCGGAAGCGCCGTGCCGCTGGTGCCGATCGTGCCGGTGGAAACGCCCGTCCCGCCGCGCGCGGTCGACTGGGCCGCGCTGCCGCCGCTCCCCTATCGCCATATTCCGCGTCCGACGCCGCACATGACCCGCTTCGTCGCGACCGAATTGCGCCGGACCGCCTGCCCGATGCCGGTAGCGGTCGGCGGCCGGGTGCAGGTGCAGGTCGATGTCGCGGTGCTGATCGGTGCCGACGGACTGGTGCGCGCCACCATACCGCGCGCGATCGGCTGCCCCACGGTCGAACAATATGCCGCCGGGCTGGTCGTCAGCTTCGCGCGCGGCAACCTCGTCCCCCGGCTGGTGAGCGAGGGGGCGTGGTATCGCGCGTCGCTGGCGTTCGACTGGGCGGCATGACCTTCTCCGACGCCGAACTCGATCGCTATGCCCGCCATCTCGTGCTGCACGAGGTGGGCGGTGCCGGTCAGGCGGCGCTCAAGGCGGCGCGGGTCGTGGTGATCGGTGCCGGCGGGATCGGATCGCCGGTGCTGCAATATCTCGCGGCGGGCGGAGTCGGCACATTGGTCGTGATCGACGACGACATCGTCGATGCCAGCAACCTGCAACGCCAGACCTTGTTCGGCGATGTCGATATTGGCCGGCCGAAGGTGGCGGCGGCGGCGGACGCCGTGGCGCGGATCAACCCGTTCGTCCGGGTCGAGCCGGTCGCGGCGCGAATCGATGGCGCCAATGCGGCGGAGTTGCTCGCCGGGGCCGATGTGGTGGTCGACGGCTGCGACAACTTCATCACCCGGCTGGCGGTGGCCGATGCCGCGCTGACGGCACGGGTGCCGCTCGTCTCGGCGGCGGTCGGACGGTTCGAAGGGCAACTGGGCGTGTTTCGCGGCTGGGAGGCGGGGCGGCCGTGCTACCGTTGTTTCGTTGGCGACGATCCGGCGCGCGCCGATACGAGTTGCGCCGATCAGGGGGTGCTGGGCGCGCTGACCGGGGTGATCGGCAGCATGGCCGCGCTGGAGGCGATGCGCGCGATCGTCGGCTTCGGAGACGATCCGGCGGGCAAGGTGCTGATCGCCGATCTGCTCGCTTTCCGCTTCCGCACGCTGACGCTGCCCAAGGACCCCGGTTGCCGGTGCGCGGGCTGACGATCATCGTCGCCGGCGCGGAGGGCGACCGGCTGCGCGCGGCGCTCACCATGGCCTGTGCGGCGGCGGCACTGGGCGCGCGGGCGCGGGTCTATCTTCATGAAGCGGCGGTGGCGGGCTTCGCAGCCGATGCGCCGGCCCCGGCGGGACAGCCGACGCTCGGCGAACTACGCGGCATCGCGGCGGAGAGCGGCGTTGAGACTATCGCCTGCCAAAGTGGCCTTGCGCTGGCCGGACTCGCCGCCGACGCGATCGGCGTCAGCGGCGGCGGGATGATCGAATTGCTGGCGACGCTCAGCGACGACCGGCTAGTCGTCGCCTGAACCGCACTTACTGCGCGGCGAGCGCCTCCTCGGCAAACGCCCGCACCGCCGGGCCGATGTCGGCACGCGCCAGCGCCAGTGCGATGTTCGCCTGGACCCAGCCCGCCTTGTCGCCGCAGTCGTAGCGCTTGCCGTCGAAGGTGAAGCCGTGAAACGGTTGCCGGCCGATCAGCTTGGCCATCGCGTCGGTCAACTGGATCTCGCCGCCCGCACCCGGCTTCTGCTGGTCGAGGATGTCCATCACCTCGGGCTGGAGGATGTAGCGGCCGGGGATCATCAGGTTCGATGGCGCCTTGCCCTTGGGCTTTTCCACCAGCGCGGTCACTTCGGTCAATTTGCCGTCAACCTTGCCCGGCGAGATGATGCCGTATTTGTCGGTTTCGCTGTCGGGCACTTCCAGCGCGCCGATGACGTTGCCGCCGACCTGATTGTACGCCTCGACCATCTGCTTGAGGAAACCGCCGACCATCAGCTCGTCGGGCAGCAGCACCGCGAACGGCTCGTCGCCGACGATCTCGCGCGCGCACCATACCGCATGGCCCAGCCCCAGCGGCTCCTGCTGGCGGACATAGACCGGCGAACCCGGCTTCTGGCGGATACCCTCGATCACCGCCATCGACTTGCCGCGCGCCTTCATCGTCGCTTCGAGTTCGTAGGAGACGTCGAAATGATCCTCCAGCGCGCCCTTGCCGCGGCCGGTGACGAAGATGATCTGCTCGATCCCCGCCTCCAGCGCTTCCTCGACCGCATACTGGATCAGCGGCTTGTCGACGACGGTCAGCATTTCCTTGGGCATCGCCTTGGTCGCCGGCAGGAACCGGGTGCCAAGACCCGCCACGGGAAAGACTGCCTTGCGAACGCGCTGAATGGTCATGGGGTCGTGCCTTGATCGCTGTTGTCGATGGATCCGGATGAACCGCGCCATATCGCGCGTATCGCTGCATTGCACCGGAAATCGCGATGACTCGCGGCGGACGGCCATTGCCGCTCCGGTCGGCACAACCTATCTGCGGCGGCTATCGAGGTTGCACGGGAATTGCATGTTCAAGCGTCTGTTCGGCCAACCAAAACGCACGACGCCCGCGTCGATCACGCCCGAGGGCACGCGAATCTATGCGATCGGCGACGTCCACGGGATGCGGCGTGAGCTCGACGTCCTGCTCGACCGGATCATGACCGACGATACCGCGCGGGGACAGGCCGACCGGCTGATCGTGTTTCTCGGCGATCTCGTCGATCGCGGGCCCGATTCGGCGGGGGTGGTCGAGCGGTGTCGCACGCTGGCCGACAGCGGGATCGACGCCGCGTTCCTGATGGGCAATCACGAGGAAGTGATGCTGTCGGCGCTCGAGGGCGATCGCGAGGCGTTGCGGCTGTTCGCGCGAATCGGCGGACGCGAGACGATGCTGAGCTATGGCGTCAGCGAAGCGGACTATGATCTGGCCGATTTCGACGAGCTTCACGCATTGTTGGTACGCTGCGTACCGCAGTCACATCGCGACTTTCTGGCGGCGGGCGAGGATTTCGTCGTTCGCGGGGATTATGCGTTCGTCCATGCGGGCATCCGTCCCAATATTCCGATCGACCGGCAGCGGCCATCGGATCTGCGCTGGATGCGATCGCCCTTCCTCGAACATGCCAGACCACATGAAAAAATCATCGTCCATGGTCATACCGTTACCGAAGAACCCGAATTTCGCGACAATCGTATCGGTATCGACACTGGCGCCTATCGCACCGGCGTATTGACCGCGCTTGGCCTCGGCGAACGCGACAGATGGATCGTTCAGAACGTTTGACCGTTGTGCAATGCGGCAGATTATTACGATGGCATGTGTGAAAAGTCACAAACCCGTGCTAGGGATGACTTCCACAGGACATTGCGACCTGTCGGCAACAATCGGGAACCGGCGTTTCGGGTTGTGATCGTACCGCTTGCCAAACACATCCTTTTGTGTGAGTGAGCGGCAAATTGAGCGTGAAGGGAGTAGATTATGGGTTTCGGTAAGATCATCCTCGCCGCCGCTGCCGCTTCGATGGCAGTTGCCCCGGCCGTTGCGGCCCCGGCTAACGTTGCTTCGAGCCTGTCGGTTGCGAAGTCGGTCCGCGCGTCGGGCACGACCGCTGGCAAGAACGAGCTGGCTGGCGGCGGCATCATCGTCGCGCTGCTCGCAGCAGCCGCTGTTGTCGTTGGCATCGTCGTTGTCGCTGACAGCGACGACGATTCGGACAGCAACTAATCGTTTCGGCGAAAGCCGGAGTGGAGAATAGCGGCCTTCGGGCCGCTATTTTTTTGTGCTTCGTAGATCGCGTTGGCTCCTCGACCGACCAGCGCGTAGTTCACCGCAACGGCGCATCCTGCCGTGCGAGCAGTGGTGGGCGATAGGGAATCGGCGCGCCGGCTGGCAAGGCGGCAATCTCCTGCGCGATCAGTTCGGCGCGCCGGGCGGGAGAGGAATGCGTTCTGCTGTAGAAGATGCCGCCCGCAATCCGTGCCCCCGGCCCCTGCCAGAAGCGGACGGCAAGCCCTGGGTCCCAGCCGGCATTACGGAGCAGATACACGCTCAGCCGGTCCGCCTCGTCCTCGGTCGCGCGGAACAGGCGGCCATTGCGTCCGAATTCGCGGAACACGCCCCGGCTTATGCCGGCCGCATCCAGCCGGCGACGATGCCGCAGGATGTTATGCGCCAGTTCGTGCGCGACGACGACCGCCACCTGATCGTCGCTGAACCGGTCGAGAAAGGCACCGGAGATCTGCACCTGTGCTCCATCGGCGCTGGCGTCGAGCGCGGGGCCGGGGCGTAGCTCGAAATAGCTGCGGCAACCCGGCGACGGCGGGACGACGACCGCCCGGTCGCGCCCCGCCCGGCGCAGCGTCAGCCGCAACGGCCGGTCGACTGGCTGGGCGTCGAGCAGCGCGACGAACGAGTCCCGCGTGCGCACATGCCCTGCCCCGTCGGCTGGCGGAATCGGTCGATCGTTCACGCGGACGATCGATTCGTCGGGACGGATGCCGGCACGTGCCGCCGCGCTGCCCGGCACCACGCCCTCGATCGCGACGGCGGTATCGAAGCCGAATACCGCGCGGGCATCACCCTGTTCGTCGGCGGAATATTGGTCGATCGCATGCACGACCAGCCCGATCGCCGGCACCCGATCGTCGCACAGGACGGCGTTGCCCGTCGCCAGACGATGGCCGATCGCCGCCAGGCGGACGTCGCCGCGCCGCAACTGCTCCAGCGTGGCCCGGTCGGTCGCCGCGATCGCCGAACCGTCAAGCGGCACCAAGGCGAGCATCGCCGCGCAGGCCAGTGACCGGCGCAACCGCGTCACGCGGCAGAGGCGACGTTCAGAAGGCATTCCGGTGAACGACCACGCCGAACGTCTTGAGGATGATGACGAGATCGCGCCAGATCGTCCAGTTATCGAGATATTCAAGGTCGGAGTGGAGGCGGTTGGTCAGATCGCTCTCGACATTGGTCGCGCCGCGATAGCCACGCACCTGCGCCAGACCGGTCAGCCCCGGCTTGACCGCATGACGATGCCAATAGCGTCCGTCGATCTCCCAGAACAGCTTGTCCTCGGCGCGCGAGCCGAGAGCGTGCGGGCGCGGGCCGACGATGCTCATCGTCCCGTCGAGCACGTTCATCAACTGCGGAAGCTCATCGATGCTGGTGCGGCGGATGAACGCGCCGACACGAGTGATGCGGTTGTCGTCGCGCGCCGCCGATCGTGCGCCGGCCGAGTCGCTCTGTTCGACGCGCATGCTGCGGAACTTGCGGATACGGAACTGGCGATTGGCGCGGCCGATGCGGGTCTGGACGAAGAACACCGGCCCACGCGATTCAAGCTTCACCGCCGCCGCGACTAGCAGGAACACCGGCAACAGCAGCAACAGCGTGCCGCCGGCGAAGAGGATGTCGAACAATCGCTTGAGCAGTCGCCCCTGCGGGCTCATCGGGCCATGCGCGACGACCAGCGTCGGGCTGCCGCCGAACCGGCCGAGGCCACGCGGACCGAACGGCTGAAGCTCGTCCATGACGATCTCCGCCTGGACGTTCGCGCCTTGCAGCAGATGAACCCATTTCTCGCGATTGGCGACGCTGCAGGCGACGATCACCCGATCGACCTGTTCGAGCGCACGGGCGAGGCGATCGTACATCTCCGGGTCCTGCCCGGCGGCATCGAACGCCGAGGTCGCCAGCACCATCGAAACGCTCCGCCCGACCGGCATATGCCCCTCGTCGCAGATCATGACGATGTTGTAGGGATTTCCACCGAGGATATGCGCGACACGGCGCAGGAACACATAGCGCGCCGTGGCCAGCGTCAGGACGCCGATCGCCACGCCGAGCGCGAAGACCAGTCGGGAGAAATCCTCGCTCGCCTTCAGGATGAACGCCAGGAACAGGACCGCCGCCGCCGCGAACAGGAACGCCCGTATCGCCCGCCCGATGACGGTGCCGACCCGGTCCATGACGCCGACATTATAGGCCCCGGTGGTAAAGGCGGCGAACAGATAGATTGGCAGGAGCGACGACCCGATGACCGCGACCGATTGGATCTTGTTCTCATAGGCCCAGCCGATCCCGGCGAAGCTGCAAAGGATGCACAACAGGTCGAGCAGCACCAGACCGGCGTAAAGGCGGACCCGCAACAGCCGGCGCGACGGTTGCCAGCGACTGCGCCCCCCCGAACCGGGACGGCCTGCCACCTTATCCAACGGTATGCCCCCGGGAATAACGTTCATCGCCCCTTTTCCGCCAAGTCGGATCTCCGATCGGCTGCCCGACAGTACATAGCCGGATTTGCTGCATCCGCTCAATACGGCGTGATCGTTCGGGCGGATACAACACATCGTCAATCAAGCCAACCGCCCCGACCGACCGTCGTCGATGTTTGACTTGATCCAAGCCAACAAAACGATCGGCGATCATGACGCCGCAACAATATCGGCCATCGCCTGCCGACCGTTATTACAACAAAACGGCGCCGGGATTGCTCCCGACGCCGTTGTTCAAGAACCGGTCGATGCGCTCAGCGTCCAGCCGGCGGCAGCGCCCCCGGAGGCGGCGTGCCGGCACCCCCGCCCTGCTGCATCATCTGCTGCATCTGCAACTGCTGGAGCACGGTTTCGGGGATGAAGTCGACCATCTCGACGTCGAACACCAGCACCTTGCTCGCCATCTCCTGCATCTGTGGCGACATCGGCGGCGCGCCGGCCGGACGCGGGGCACCATAGCCCAGTTCGGGCTTGAGCCAGAAGCGGTAGCGCGATCCCTTGGGCATCAGCTTGAGCGCCTCGCCGAAGCCCGGCACGACGCCCTTGAGCGACATCGGCGTCGGACGCTGGCTCTGATCGAAGACCGTGTCGTCGGTGAACTTTCCGACATAATTGACGAGCGTGACGTCGGCGTCGGTCGGCGTCGGACCACTGCCCTTGGTCAGCACTTCATATTGAAGGCCGCTGGCCGTCGTCACCACACCGGCGCGCGAAGCGTTCGAGGCGAGGAACGAATCGGAGCCGCTGCGCGTGCCGGCCCACGCCAGTCCAACGGCACATAGCAGCGCCAGCGCGATACCGACCCATAGCCAGACGATATAGCCACGCTTCACGGGATGGAGCGGAACGGCAGTAACCGACATCAAAACCCCTAACCGGCGGATCAAACCGACCGCCTCATCACCTGAATTCAAGAACGACGCGAACCGGAACGTCCACGCCGCGACACCTTACCGGGCGCTGTCGCGCTCCACGCGCTTGCGGTCAAGCTTGCGGGCGCGGCTCACGGCGGCGGCATGCTGGCGCGCGCGCTTTTCCGAAGGCTTTTCGTAATGACGGCGCAGCTTCATCTCGCGATACACGCCCTCGCGCTGGAGCTTCTTTTTCAGCGCGCGCAAGGCCTGATCGACATTGTTATCGCGGACGATGATCTGCATGAGGCCGCC
Organism: Sphingomonas sp. Leaf25; assembly: GCF_001421635.1. NCBI lineage: Bacteria > Pseudomonadati > Pseudomonadota > Alphaproteobacteria > Sphingomonadales > Sphingomonadaceae > Sphingomonas > Sphingomonas sp. Leaf25. Next base: position 69,749 of record NZ_LMKU01000002.1, on the reverse strand, counting down.
AGACTCCGAATTTCTCATAGCAACAGTACGAGGCTCGCCAAAGCATAGCCCGGCGTTATCGGCGTTCCTCTATCGATAGCGGCACGGATCGGCAAGCGCGACGGCCCGCCGGTCAGAACAGCATCTCGTCCTCGTCGGACTTGCGCGCGAGAATGCGGCCGATCGCATCGAACAGTGCGTCCATCGCCACCGGTTTGAACAACACTTCATCGGCACCGGCATTGATACACCGTTCGGACAGATCGACCGCCGCATCGGCGGTAACGACGATGATCGGAAGATCGCGCTTGGCATCGTCGCGCCCACGGATGCTGCGGATCACCTCGAAACCGTCCATGCCGGGCATGCGCAGGTCGAGCAGTATCAGATCGAACGATTCGCGGTCGATCCGGTCGAAGCCGGCCTCCGCGCCATCGGCCTCCACCATGGTCGCCCCGGCAACGTCGAGCATGTCGCGAACCACCCGGCGGTTCATCGCATCATCCTCTATGTAAAGGATGTTCATGACGCTTGCCGCAAGGCAGCCGGAACGGGGGCAACAATGTCGGACATATGCAATGTCGCTATCGCCCTCCCTTGCGCCGGACACAAGAGCCCGTCGCGAGGGGCCGTGTCCACCGACCCCAATACCGTCGAAATTAGTTTCGTTCCAGAAACGGGTTTGCGCAGCACGGTGAAAAATAGTTCGTCCTCGCCGATCGACTGATCGGGTGCCGCCAGCACGATCGCGGTCATACCCGCCGCCTGCGCCGCCGTCGCGATGGCACGCAGATCCTCTACCGGCGTGGCCGAGATCGTCGCGAGTCCGGGCAGATCGATCAGCACGCACCGATGCGAACCGGTGCCGAATGCGGCGATCAGGTCCCCGACGCCATCGGCAAACCGGATACCGGCGACCCGTCCGCCCAACAGCCCGCGAATCTTGCCCCGCGCGATCGGATTGGGCTCGATCACGATCAGTTCCTCGCCCTCGGCTACCTCGGTCGCGCCTGCCGGCGCGGCGACCTCGACGATCGGCAGGTCGAGCGTGAAGGTCGATCCCCTGCCGACGGCGCTGTCGAGCAGGATGTCGCCGCCCAGCGCCTGCGCGAGATTGCGGCAGATGGTCAGGCCAAGGCCGGTGCCGCCATATCGCCGGGTGGTACTGGTATCGGCCTGGCGGAACGATTCGAAGATGTCCTGCTGCCGATCCTCGGGCACGCCGATACCGGTATCGGCAACGGCGATCCGCAATCGCCCGTCCAGCGCCGAGGCGCGCAGCGCGATGCCACCGTCGGCGGTGAATTTGAGCGCGTTGGACAACAGGTTATAGACGATCTGCCGCAGCCGTCCCGGATCGCTTTCAATCCACGGCGGCAGGTCGGCGATGTCGAGCGCGAACGTCAGCCCGCGTTCCTCCGCCTGCGCGTGCCACAGTCGCGCGACGTCACGCAGCACGGCGGCGGGATCGGTCGGTTCGATCGCCACGGCCAGCTTGCCGGTCGTCATCTTGGCGACATCGAGAATATCGTCGACCAGCGCCCGCATCGCCAGCCCCGCCCCCTGCACCACGCTCAGCCGGTCGCGTGCCACCGGTGGCAGCGATCCATCGGCCAGCATCACCTGCGTCATGCCGAGGATGCCGTTCAGCGGGGTGCGGATCTCATGGCTGGTCGTCGCGAGGAATTCGGTCTTGGCGGCCAGCGCGCGGCCCAGCGCATCGTTGCTGTGTTCGAGTTCGGTGTTGGCGGCGCGCACCTCGTCGCGGCTGCGACGCAGGGTAAAGACGCCGAAGCCGAGCAGCGCGATGACCACCGCGACCGCGCCGGCGCCGATCCCGAACAGGATCCGTTCGAACCGGGCGCGCGACCGTTCGAACGCGACATTGCGGCGCAGTTCGGCCTGTTTCAGCCCGGCGATGCGCAGTTCCTGATTCTGGAAATCGAACCGCGCGGACATCAAGGCGGTCTTGGCCGAGGTCGCGACCTGAGTCGCCTGATCGTCGAGCCGGTTGAGCGCTTCGAGATGGGCGAGCGCCTTGGCGGTGTCGCCGGCCGCGGCATAGACGACATAGGCGTTGCGATGATTGTCGCGCTCGGCAAGCGAGGTGCGCTTGAGGTCGACGCCGGCGAAGATGCGATCGATCAGCGCGACCGCGCGTGCCCGATCGCCGCGTTCCATCGCGATCCGCGCCGAGATCGACTGCAACGCGCCGAGCGCCTGCGGCGAATCGCCACGGCGGGCGATGGCGATGCCGCGCGACACCGAGGTCCATGCCGCGGCGAAGTCGCCGATCGCCACCTGCGACCGGGCGAGATTTCCCCAGATGCGCGCGGCGAACATCGAATTGTCGGTGCGGCCGACGAAGGTCTGCGCCCGTTGAAAGTCGCGCAGCGCCTGCCGGTCGCGACCCATTTCCGACAGCACGTTGCCGCGATTGTTGTAGATCGATGCCATCAGCGTCGGATCGCCGCCAATATCCGCCGCCTCTCCCAGATAGCGCAGCGCCGATTCGAAATCGCCGCCCTGCCGATAGAGCGAGGCGATACTGGTCAGCGCCAGCGCCCGGCTGCGCGCATTGCCATGCGCGACATAGATGTGATGCGCGGCCTGATAATCGCCCAGTGCCGAGGCAACGTCGCCCGCGTCGGTGGCGATATCGCCGCGCGTCCGCAGCAGATCGCCTTCGATCGCGGTCCGCTGCCCCCGAACGGTGTCGAGGCCCTGTTCGACCAGCCGGCGCGCCACGTCGTCGCGGCCGAGCCGTGCGTTGCTCTCGGCGCGGAGCCACTGGATCGTCGCCGATTCGGCCGGACTGCGTCTCGCGAGACGTTCGAGCGCGATGCTTTCGCGCAACGCCGTTTCCGGGTCGCTGACTGCCTTCGCGCGCAATTCCGCGACCCTCCGGTCGAACTGTGGATTGGCGACAGCCGGCAGCGGCGCGGCCGAGGCGACGACCGCGAGGATAAGGAATGCCGGCAGGGCCAGGGCGGGGCGGCGCATGACGGGGTTTTCGCAGGTGAAAGTTAAGGCGGTGTAACCATCACCGGCCGATCCAGCCTGCTTCGGATCGCCGGAACGACAGCCGCGGGCTGGCAACGGTTTCGATATGCGCCCGATCGACGAGGAACCGCCGCAGTGCGTCGAGTTCGATCGGGCGGCTGATGAGATAGCCCTGCACCATGTCGCACCCCATCACGCTCAGCAACGCCATGACGGCTGGCGTCTCGACCCCCTCGGCGGTGACTTCCATGTCGAGCGCATGGGCAAGGTCGATGGTCGAGCGGACGATCAGCGGATCGCGGTTGCTGCTGGTCAGTTCGGTGACGAATGACTTGTCGATTTTCAATTCGCCTGCCGGCAGGCGCTTGAGATAGGACAGCGACGACAGTCCTGCGCCGTAATCGTCGATCGCCAGCCGGACGCCGATCGTCGCCAGCCGTTTGAGGTTCGCAATCGCGGTTTCGGGATCGCGGATGACGGCGGTTTCGGTGATCTCGATCCCGATCTGCGCCCCGCTGTCGCGGATCAGGTCGCATGCCTCGGCAACGAACACCTCGTCGGACAGCAACACGCCCGAGATGTTGACGAACAGCGGAAAATCATGGCCCTCGGCCGCAAGCGCGCGCTGATCCACCGCCGCCTGGCGCAAGGTCCAGAGCGTCAGACCGGCGATCTCCAGACAACGCTCGGCCATTTCGATGAAGCTGCCCGGCAGGATCAGCCCGCGCGTCGGATGCCGCCAGCGGACCAGCGCTTCGGCGCTGGCGACGCACTGGCGACGGACGTGCAATTTGGGCTGATAGTGCAGGAATATTTCGCCATTGGCGATCGCGGCAGGCAGATCGCGCATCAGGTCCATCGGATCGATCGCAAATCGCGGATCGCCCAGATCGTCGAGGCGATCACCCCCGCGCAGCCGCGCATCGTGCAGGGCGCGTTCGGCGGCTTCGATCAGATCGATGTCGGCGATGTCGGCTTTCGGCCCGCCGGCCCCGCCGATCGCCGTACGGACGATATGACATTCACCATCGAAGCTGACCGGATGGACCAACGCCTGGTGCAGACGATCGAGCAGCATGCGGCCGCCGGCAAAGTCCTCGACATCGAAGGTGATCTCGATCGTCGAGCTGCCGATGACCGCGACGGTCGCATCGGCGACCGATCGTTCGAGATGATCGGCGATGCAGGCCATCAATCGCTCGCCCTGCGCCAATCCCGCCCGGCGACGAACGACCGGGAAGTTCACGATGAAGACGAGCAGAACGAATCGGTATCCGGTGCGGGATAGCGGCACGACATCCGCCCCGGCCGGAGTCGGCAGGCACTGCCAAGCCACCGATGCACCGGTCGGCGGCTCGGGCGCGGCTCGGGTGGCCGACAAAGGGACATTCGACGACGGCATCCTGCATCGGGATTAGCCCGGAATGGACGAACTAACGGTTAACGCCGCACGACCGTTCGCCCCGCATGATTCCGGTTTGTGTGCTGGTTAATTCGGTGTTAACCATGCGAATGCGCTTCGGCGCAACTGGGAGAAAGAAAATGCAGGCGTTTTTCGCTCTGTTCCGTGACACTTACGGCGACGATCTTCGTCCCTTGTAAGCGGAACCGTCGTCTGGGCCGCAACGGCCTGGCCCGCGCGGCCCAGACGATTTTTGCTCCTGTTATTTGGGCGTCGGCAGCGCAGGCGTGCTGCCCGTGACGCAGGGATAGCGCTGCTTGAGCGCCACCACGACCACCGACGAGGCCTCGCCCGAACGATAGGCGGGATTGCGCGCGAGATATTCGAGGAACACGCGGCGCAGATCACCCTGCGGCGGGCGAAGCGGCACGCAGAATTCCTTGAGATTCAGCCATGACTCATACGCCTTCACCGTGTCGTACACGCCGGTGACATAGGCGAAGCAATAGGATGCCGTGGCCGGCGCGTTCGATTGGCAGCGCGTTTCGAGGTCGCCGGCGCGCAGGAAGCCGATCGGCGAGTCGTCGCCGATCTGGGCGGTTGCGGCGAGTAGCAGGGCGGACAGCAGCATCGGCGGAAACCTCGAACGATCGTCAGTGGACCATCGGGTACATCGCCTGCCGAAGCCGGGATAGGGCTGAACCGCAGTTGCGGAGGAACAGGCGGCGCGGTAGCGCCCTGTCCGTGGATTCTCCTGCGCCCGATTCCCGCCCGGCCGACGAGCCCTCGCTCGACTGGTTGCTTGCGCCGCGACCGCGCCGACGGCCGCATACCGGACGGATCGTCCTGCTGTTGCTGCTGGCGGTCGGTGCCGCGCTCGCGACATGGTGGTGGTGGCCGGAGTCGCGGGGCGTTGCGCCGGCCGGCCAGACCGGCCTTGCCCGGCGGACCGCACAGTTGCTGCGCGCCCCGTTCGCCCCCGAAGCACTCCGCCCGCTGGATCCGCGACAGGCGCAGCAGTGGAATGCCGCCATTCCCGCCGCCGATCCCGCGACGCCCGCCGCCACCGGTTTCGCGGGGACGACGGCGGCCGCGCTCGATCTCACCCGTTCGGTCGACTGCCTGACCGACGCGATCTATTACGAAGCAGGCAACGAACCGACCGAGGGGCAGCGCGCGGTGGCGCAGGTAGTGCTGAACCGCGTTCGTCACCCGGCCTATCCCGACAGCGTCTGCGGCGTCGTCTACCAAGGCGCGGCGCGGCGATCGGGGTGCCAGTTCAGCTTCGTGTGCGACGGATCGCTCGCCCGGCCGCGCAGCCCCTCCGGCTGGGCGCGGGCGCGGCTGGTCGCGGAAACGGCGCTGGGCGGCTATGTCTATGGTCCGGTCGGCTGGGCGACGCATTACCATGCCGATTACGTCGTCCCCTATTGGGCGGCGTCACTGACCAAGGTCACGACGATCGGCGCGCATATCTTCTATCGCTGGCCCGGGGTGCAGGGGACACGGGCGGCATTCACCGATCGCTATGCCGGGCACGAACCCGCGGTGGGCGGCGTGCCGGCCGCCGAACCGAGCGCGACGCCGACCGCCACGGCCGACGGACCGCCCAAGGCCGTGACCGAGGCCGAGCGTCCGGTGATCTTCAGCAATGCCGCCGCCCCCGAAACGCCGACGCCGACCGCCACCCCGTCGCCCGCCACCGAACGCTGGGTGATTGGGCGACCTTGAGACGGTTTTCGACTCTTCAGCGTTCGATGCGCATCGGCGGCACCTCGATCGGGCGATCGGTCGGGTAGCGCCAGCGGGTTTCGCCGTCGGGACCATCGCCGGCGGGATCGAAACCCAGTTTGGCATAATGATCGCGGACCAGCGCATTGCGCGGGGTCGGGCGATAGACGCCGACCAGCCAGTCGATCCCCGCCGAGCGCGCCTGCCGACACAGTTCGGCCAGCACCGCGCGTTCGACGCCACGACCGAGCACCCGGCAGCTCATCAGCCAGCTATCGATTTCCCACGCATCGGGCGCGGCGGCGCGGACGATCACGACCGCGATCATCCCGGTGTCGCCGAACATGTCGCGCAACCGCACCTGCAACGTCACCGCCGCGTCCTGTTCGAACGCGGCGATGGCGTTGGCGTCGTAGCGGCGGGTCGTCAGGTTGAACTGGTTGGACTTGGCGACCAGTTGCACGATGCGGTCGCGCCCGACCGCGTCGAACGCCGCGAAACCGACCACCATGTCGAGCGAGGCGAGATAGGCGTCGAGCCCGTCCGACCCCGCCGCCAGCGCCGCGCGATCGACATTCGCCCGGTAAGATGCGGCACGACCACGATCCTCGTCGGAAAAACCGGTCGCCTCGAAATAGCCTGCCGCCGCGATCGTGCGGACATAGAGCGCAGGATCGGCGGGCAGCTCGGGCACCGCCACGTCGGGCAACAGCCGGCGCACCAGCGCGCGTTCGACCGGATTGTCGTCGGCCAGCACGAACGATCCGAGCCCCAGCGACAGCGTGTCGGCGATGGCGCGGATGTTGGCGGCCTTGTCGGTCCAGTTCGCCTGGAACACCGCGATATGCTCCTCGCGCAGCAGCATGTCGGGGTGCGAGCGGAAGGCGGACCGGGCGATCGCATCGTCGTTCTTGGACGATACCGCCAGCACCACGCCGCGTTCGTGCAGTTGCAGGGCGTAGCGCTGCATCGCGAGGAACGCCTCGCCGGTGGCGTCGCCCTGCCCCAGCCGGATACCGGCCAGCCCGTCGTCGCCGATCACCCCGCCCCACAGCGTATTGTCGAGATCGAGGACGAGGCAGCGCCGTGCCCGCCCCCGGATCGTGCCGAGCAGTCGCGCGACATGATCGGCGTAGATCGGCAGGCAGCGGGTGGCGAACGGCAGCTTCGCCAGATGCCATTCGTTCGGCGCATGCCATTCCGCCAGCCCGACGGTGGCGGCCAGCGCCGCCACGTCGAGCAACTGGTCGCCGCTGCCCGCCAGCCGTTCGATCAGCCCGACGTTGATGTCGTCGATCGTCCGCGTCAGGCTGGTCGCGACGCGCCGGTCGTAGCTGCCGAACAGCGTTTCGGGTGGGGGTGCGATCGTCTGGACGATGCTCGGCGCGCCGCCATGGGCGAGCAGCGCGGCGCGGATCGCATCGATTTGGGCGAGCGCGGCGGCGGCCGCGCGCTCGCGTGCCGCCAGCGTCGGGGCGATCGGCAGGTCGCGGTGGTCGAGCGCGATCAGCACCGCGTCGCACCGTGCCCGGTTCAGCGCCGAGCCGGGATCGAGCGCGTCCTGCATCGCCTGGCCATAATCGGCGCGGACGATCTCCAGCGCGAAGCCGTGCCGGGCGGCGGTGGCGACGAGCGCCGGTGCGATCAGGTCGAGCGTACCGGTGCCGACGATGCCGAGCCGGAACGGCAGCAGCGGATCGAGCGGGGTGCCGCCGACCCGCAGCGAATCGATCGTCCGCCCCAGCCGGTCGAGCTGGTTGGGCGACAGCGCATGGCTGGCGAGCGTGGCGATGTCCGCGCCCGGTGCCGCACCACCCCGGATCGTGGCGATCCGCGCCCGCAGGTCAGCGGGCGGCGGCAACAGCCAGGCGAGGTCGAGGTACAATGCAGCCGTCATGGGGTCCGGTCAGGTAAAGTGCAGCGCGGCGGCGGTCGCGTTGAGCGCGAAGCCGAGCGCGACGCTCTTGATGAGTTCGCGCGCCGTCACCGGCAGATTGGCGTTGATGATCGCCGCCGTGACCGAGGTGATGCCGGCGAACAACAGCACCGACCACCAGCGCGGGAACACCGGATCGACGCGGTAGGGCCATTCCGCGATCAACGGCAACAACACCATCAGGAAATGGCCGAAGCAGGAGGCGATCCAGTGGACCACCATGCGCGGCACCGTCTCGCCCAACTGGGTATGCGGATTACCGGTCATCATCGCCCAGATCGTCGCCGGTGTGCTGCATGTCCTCGATCAACGCTTCGACCAGATATTCGTAATAGATCGCCGATTCGGGACCGACGTCGATCCCGGTCGCCACGCCGCGCACGGCGAGCTTGGTCCGGGCGGCGCGAATCTGCCATTCGGCCATTTCGCGCCATGTCGCGGCGTCACGCGCGGCGATCGCCTGTTGCGCCAGCGCGATCAGCATCACCAGTGCGCCGACGACCGCGATGGCGGCGGCACCATAATAGCTGCCTTCATAGGCGGCACGCCGCAACAGGCCATAGATGACGGTCACGACCACCGTGACCAGCGCGAGCAGGCACACCAGATCGATCGCGCGATTGAAACGCTGCGACCATAGACCTGTCGGTTCCTTGCCCAGCGCCCCGCCCCTCCTGCTGATTATGGGAAGACGCTTCCCTCCCATCCAATCCTAGAGCAGCACTGCAATACTGCCAAGTATCGCTTAGTCGCGCAGGATCTTGTGGATGGCGGGCCAGAGCACCGGAGCCAGTCTCTGTACGAACGGGACCGATAAATGGCTGTTGTCGTGATAGACGACGACGCCGTCGATCAGCACCGGACAGGTCGTGGTGGTGCAGAGACGATCGGTAAGGTCGAGGTAGCGGACCCCGGCGACCGGCGGCGCACCGTCGAGCGGGCTGGGGGTCGAGAGATGCGACGCCCGGTCGAGCGCGCAGCGGGCGAAATCGGTCCGGTGGCGATCGATACACACGGGCACGCGGTAGGTTTCGGCGCGGGGATTGTCGCGGATCGCCAGCATCGGAATGCCGGCCGTACGCCATTTCCGCCATGCCGCGACGAAACCGGGCGGCAGTTCGTCGCCATGATTGCCGGGGCCGGGCCGGGTCGCGGTGGTGATGACGAGCGCGGGGCGCAGCGCGCGGACACGGGCGACCGCCGCCGTCGCCCACGCCCGGCAATTTGCCGCCGACGATCCGGTTCGGGCGAAGCCGTTATACTCACCGTCGATCGGGCAGGCGCTTTTGGTGATCGACAGCAGGCGCAGGCCGTGGCGCTCTGCGATATGGCGCAGCGCCGGATAGAATTGGGTCGAATGCGATCCGCCGACCAGCGCGATCACCGGCGCGTCTGGCTTTCGCGAACCGACCGCGCAGACGACGACCTGGGCCGATGGTTCCTTGACGTCGCAGCCGTTGCCATAGGGTTCGGGCAGCAGATTGCCGATCGCGACCAGTTGCGCGTCGATCCCCGGCGGCAGGCGGCGATCGGCCCGCGCCGGATCGGGAAGCGGACCATAACGACGCGGCATCGCCAGATACCGCGCCTCGACACCGGCGAAATGACGCTGCCAGCCATAGGCATAGCCGAGGTTCGGCAGGGTCAGCGCACCGGCGGCGGCGAGCAGCAGGACCGGGCGAAGCGCCGGACGCCGGCGAGTGATCCAGCGGGCGTCTCCCATGCGGCGCATCGGGTCCTCGACAATCCGCTTGAGCGCCATCGCCAGCAGGATCGACAGCAGGATCACCACCCCGCCCTGCACGATGGTCAGTCGCGTCGTGCCGAGCACTTCCTGGGCATAGGTCAGGATCGGCCAGTGGCACAGATAGACGGTAAAGGAGATGGCGGCGGCACGTTGCAGGAGCGGCCGCGACAGCAGCGCCGCCGCACTCCCGCGCAACCCCGCATCGCCGCCCGCCAGCAGCAGCAGCGCCGCCCCGCCGACCGGCAGGAGCGCGGCGACCCCCGGAAACGGCGCACCCGCCGGGATAACCCATGCCGTCGAGACGATCGCGACGAGGCCGGTCCAGCCCATGACACGGGCAAGGGCCTCACCCGGCCGCCAGCGTTCGACCGCGACCGCCAGTATCGCGCCGGCCGCGAACTGCCAGAACCGCGCCGCCGGGTTGAAGTAATGCGGTGCGGGGTTGCGCGCCAATATCCAGACGGCGAAGGCGAACGATGCCAGCCCGAGCACCCCAAAACAGGCGAGATGGACGCGACGGTCATAGCCCCCGCTCCGCCCGATCCGCGCGCAGGCAAGGATCAGCAACGGCAGGATCGCGAAGAACTGCATCTGCGTGGAGAGCGCCCAGAATTGCTGGAACGGGCTCGCCGGGGTGTCGCGCGCCAGATAGTCGGTGGATTCGCGCAACAGTTGCAGGTTTTCGAGCTGGATCACCGCCATCGTGCCGTTGAGCGCGAACGGTTTCCACAGGGTGATCGGCAACAGGAAACTGCCCGCGACGAACGTCAGGAACGCGACCGCCATCGCCGCGGGCAGGATGCGCAGCGCGACCCGCGCCCAGAAACCGGGCGGGTCGACCGTACCGCGCTCCGCCCGACCGATCAGCGAACCCGTCATGAAGAAGGCGGAGACGACGAAGAACACATCGACCCCGCCGGTCACGCGGTCGAGCCAGATATGGCCGATGACGACCAGCGCCATGCCGATCGCGCGCAATCCCTGAACGTCGGTGCGATACCGGGCAGGGACCGCCCGGTCGCCGCTCGTCATGCCTGTGGCCTCACCGGCCGACGGCGGCGCATTGCACGCTCGCCAGCGGGGCGAGCGGCGCCGGGCGGCAAGGCGCGGGTTCGCCCCACATATAGCCCGACCCCTTGTAGCCGATATAGACCCGCCCGAACACGTCGGGATCAGCACCGATCGCCGTCACCTGATCGAGACTGCCGACCGGAAAATCGACCAACCGCTGCCAGCTCGCGGCATTGTCGACCGAACGCCAGATACCGTAGGCTCCGCTGACCCGGCCAGATATGAAGATCGTCGGATAGGACGCCCCGGTCGCGGCCTTGCCAAACGCGACATCGTCGACGCGGGTGACGTTTGGCACCAATGCCCAGCTTGCCCCGCCATCGATGCTGCGGCGAAGCGCGGTGTCGCCGCCCCCGGCATAACCGTTGGTAAAGAACAGGTGGCCGGCATGGCCCGGCACCGAGCGCAGCTTGGCGGCGGCGTTCCCGAACGGCGCGATCTCGCCCTGATATACCTGCTGCCATTCCGCCCCGGCGTCGCGGCTGCGCCAGAGGCCGGTCAGCCCCTGATTGGGCGCTTCGCCGCTGTGGTAGAGATAGAAGGTCCCCGACGTCGTCTTGTCGGCGGCCAGCGTCTTGCGCTGATACCATTGATGTTCGAACGATCCGGGATTGTCGCCCTCGGCACCGGGCAGGCGGACCGCCTGCCAGCTACTGCCGCGGTCCGTGGTGTAGAATGGCATCCGGTTGAACGCGGGTGCCCACACGATATTGTCGGGATCGCCCGACGATACCGCGATCGTGCCGAACGACATGCGCCATGGATCATCGTCCTTCGTCCCCGGCGGCGTGGGCAGGCTGGCGAACATCGACCAGCGCTGACCGCCGTCGCGGCTGTAGCCGGCCATTACCGCCTTGCCGTCCTGCGAACAGCAGTTCATCCGCGTGTCCGACGCATTGGTGACGACGAACGACGGGTCGGCGGGCGACCAGTCGAGCTGCTGCGCGGCGATCAGCGTGCGCTCGCCCGGCTGGAACGTCGTCGAATAGGCGTTGAGATCGGGCTTGATATGGATGCCGAAGTCCCAGCCGGCGAACAACGGCGCATGGCCCGGCGTCTGGACAATGTCGTTGGCGACGATCTCCTCGATCCCACGCGACTGGCTGACCCAGTCGGCCGAGACGCTGTCGGGCGTCACGTCGGCATGGAACACGCCCATGCCGCCCGCGACCCACAGCCGATTGGGCACGACCGGATCGAAGCGGACGTCGGCGGTCGGGAAATAGGCCTGATCGGCCAGTCGCAGCCACGGCGGATCGCCCGGACCGGCGCTGGCGGTGTGCGACAGCGTGCGCCACGTCCGCCCGCCATCGGTCGATTGATGGCCGCCGCCGCCCGAATCGAACACCACGACCTGATCGGCATTGGGATTGGGATTGGCGGCGATTGCGCCATAGCGTTTGGTCGGCAGGCCCGCTTCGCTGGTCAGATTGTGCCATTGCCCGTCGCGCAGTGACCAGAGCGTCTGCGTCTCCTCATCCGCGCCGAAGAACACGCCCTTGCGATCGAACGTGCCGTGCTTGAGGGTGAGCGGCGCGGCCCCGGCGGCGGCGAGCGCACGGAAGCTGGCGCCGCGATCGGCCGAGACGAACATGCCCCGCCCGGCGACCATCGCGAACACGCGCCCGTTTGCGCCGGGTTCGAACCAGAGCATCGTGCCGGGGGCCTGAAGCCCCGGACCGGGCTTGCGATCGGCGCTGACCGGCACCGATCCGACCCGGCTCCAGCTTGCCCCGGCATTGGCCGAACGCCACAGGCCGCTTTGCGGCGTGCCGAGCAGCACCACATCGGGATTCGCCGGATCGACCGCCATGAACGGGCCGTGCAGGCGGAATTCGCTGTTCGCGTCCCATGGCAGCGGGAATGGGCCGCCGGCACCGGTCAGGATGAAATGCGCGCCGCGATCGTCGCTGCGATACACCTTGCCGTCGACCGCCATGTAAATGCGCTGCGACCGCGATGGCGCGACCGCCAGCGCATAGACGCCGGTCGCGATCCCGTCCTGCACGCGGTCGGCAGCGGGCATCGTCGCGGCGGTGACGAGCTGTTGCCAGCGATCCGCCTTTTTATCCCAGATATACGCGCCATAGACGTCGGAGCGGGCGACGAACGTCTCGCCCTTCGGATCGAGCGACAGACCGGTGACGAAGCCACCGCCACCGATCGCGACCGCTTTCCACTGATACGCCTCGTTCGCGACCGGCTTGCCTGCCTGCGACAGCGCGGGCGGGGCCGGCGCGGCGTCGGCGGGGCGGGTCAGCCACCACCATGCACCGGCGGCGAGCGCCACGAGCAGCAGAACGCCCAGCACCACCCATGGCCAGCGCTTGCGCTTGCGCTTGACGAACTGGTCGTAGCGGATCGCACTTCGGTCCCGTCGCTGCATCGCATCCCCCGACCCGGCGGGCCTGCGGCGCGGGGTCGTCCGTTCGTCAGTCATGAGTCTTGAGCGCCAGATGATAGAGGGCAATCGGACTGGTCACAAGATAACGCCGCCCCAGCCGCCACGGATCGCGCGCGGCGCGGTAGATCCATTCGAGCCCGACCGCCTGCATCCATGCCGGCGCGCGCGATACGCCGCCGCCGTAATGGTCGAACAGCCCGCCACAGGTGCGGACCCATGCGACGCCGGGCAGCCGGTCGCGCATCTCGACCGCGATCCGTTCCTGCAACGGGCTGCCCATGGCGAGCCACAGCACGTCGGTTCGCGCCGCGACGATCCGCTCGCAGATCGCGTCCAGCCGGTCGGGCGGGAAATAGCCCGATCGCGTGCCGACGATCTGGAGCGCCGGAAAGCGGCTGCGCAGATGCTCCGCCGCGCGCGCCGCGACCCCCGGCCGCGCACCGAGGAAATAAAAGCGGATGCCCTGTTCGGCCGCCGCCTGCGCCGCATCGAGCAGGAAATCGGTCGTCGCGGTCCGCTCGGTCAACGGATGGCGGCACCGCAGCCGGCTGGCGAACACCAGCGGCATGCCGTCGGCATCGATGATGTCGGCGGCATCGAGCGATCGACGGAACGCCGGGTCGAGGTGATAGGACGCCACGACGCTGCCGTTGGCCGAGGTGACGATACGCGGCCGGTCGAGCGTTCCGGCGCGGGCGGCCGCGACATCGGCACTCATCCGCGCGGCGAGTTCGGGCCGGGTCAGCCGGGCGATCGGCAGGCCGCCGATCGTCAGCGTATCCGGCCTGCCGGAACCCGAAGCCGCCTCAGCCATCGTTGCCGCCCCCGCCCGCTGCCCGTTCGTCCCGCTTTGTCATGCCCCTTGTCCGGCGGCAAGGGCGTGGCCGGGGACGAGCAGCGCTTCATAGGCATCGATCATCGCCCGGTTCGATGCGGCATGACCGAGCGTACTGGCTTTGGCGGCAAGATCGGCACGCAGCGCCGGATCGTCCAGCACCCGGGTGATCGCGGCGGCGAGCGCCGTGGGATCGTCCAGCGAAACGATCAGGCCACAGCGCGTGCCGGCGGCATCGGTAATCCCCTCCACCTGTACTGGAATGTCCGACACGATCAGCGGCAGGCCGAAGCGGGCGGCTTCGATCAGCGCGAGGCTATGGCCTTCGAACAGGCTGACCTGCACGAACAGGTCGGCGGCGGCGGCATGGACCAGCGCTTCGCCGCGCGTCACTTGCCCTGTGAAATGGACGCGGTCGGCGACCCCCTCGCGGTCGGCCAGCGCGCGCAGCATCGCTTCGTCCTCACCGCCGCCGACGATGGTCAGCGTCGCCTGTCCGACCAGCGCCATGGCACGAAGGAGCAGCGGATAATTCTTCTGCGCGGTCAGTCGGCCGAGCGCGACGATATGTCGTCCGTTGCCCCCGGTGCGCGGTGCGGCGTCGATCGCACGTTCAACGCCGTCGGGCAGCGCGTTATGGATCGTCCTTCGTTTGGCGCGGTGCCACGCGGGTTTGCCATCGAGCGTCGCGCCGACCGCGTCGGACACGCTGACGACGGTCGCGACGCAGGGCAGGCAGCCGGTCCAGTCGTCGAGGCGGTTGAGGCCGGGATTGTCGGTGTCGGCCGGCGAGTGATGCGACGGATAGACCCGCGTCGATAGCCGCGCCAGCGTCACCGCGATCGGCATCAGGGCGTTAGCGAGCGGCATCGCCGTCACTACCGCCGCCGGACGCCGCTGCCGCAGCCAGCCGACCAGCGCGAAAAGCAACCGGGGCAGATCGCGGCCGCCCGCTGGTCGCCATGGCACGACATGCTCCCATGGCCGGGTCCCGTCATCGGGCGCTTCGAGGCATGATTCGGCGGGATAGAGCGCGAAGCAGCCGACATCGTGGCCCCGCGCCGCCAGCCCTTGGCTGACATCGTTCCACAATTCGCGCAGACCACCGGCCGCCGAATGGGTCGTCGCGAACCAGATCCCGCCGGTCATCGTGCCGCCCCCGCCAGCAACGGCGCGACCGCCGCCGCCACCCGCACCGATGCCTGTTCCGCGCCGCGACGATTGAGGTGCGCCGCGCTCTGGTACAGCGTCGGATCGCGCGACAGGTCGCGGAAGGCGAATACCGGGCCGATCGCGCGATAGGCGCGGTCCTCGCCGGGCGACTGGACCGGGCCATAAAGCGGCAGCTTGAGGAACGCGACGCGGACGCCCTTTGCGCGTGCATCGGCGGCGATCGTCGCGACATAGTGGCGGTCGACCGCCAGCCGCCGGTCGTCAGGCAGCCAGCGGGTCCAGCGCAGCCCCGCCACCTGCCGCGCGACCGCCGCGCGGCTCATCGCCGCCAACTCAGGCGCGGGGCGGTGGAGATCGCCGTTGATCGATTCGCCACCCGGCACGCGGTAGCCGAGTGTGCGGTCGAGCCCCGCCCCGGCATAGGCGGCGGAATCGAACCGGCGGGTGATGCCGAACGCCGCCGGCCAGACCTGCTGCGCAACGTTGGTCAGGTTGCGGTACGGCAGCGCCAGCAGGTTCGGCAGATAGCTGCCGTTCACCACCGCCGGCGCGGCCAGCAGGTCGCGGGCGCTGGCGGTTTCGCGGAACATCGGGTGCGAATTGACGATGTCGCCGTCATCGGTCAGCAGGATCAGGCGTACTTCGGGATGATGATCGAGGAGCAGCCGCACCGTTGCGGCGGTAAAGTCGCGGCCGGGCATCACCAGCGACAGATTGGCGACCGGCACCGAGCGGCCAAGACGGCGGGACAGGCCGGCCGAAAGAATGGTGGGACTGATCCCCGATTCCAACCGCGACGATCCGATCACCGCGACCTCGATCGGCGTGCGGTCGAAGACGATGCGTTCGTAGATCCAACGCGAATGGAACATCTGCGTGCCCGATGCCGCCTGCCACGCAAGGTAGCGATCGAACGGCAGCGCCAGCGTCGCGCCCAGCACGATGGCGAGCGTCGCGGCCATCACCGCCGACATACGCAACACCCGGCGCGGGGCGATCGGTTCAGGGGCGGTGTCGATGGTCATCGCGGGATTAATAGCCGAAATACACGAAGCTGCCCGATCCGCGTGCGATCATCGCCAGCGCGGCGAACAGCATGACGGCGGTAACGATCGCCCAGCCGGCGGTCGGCGCCCACGTCAACCGGATCGCCGGCAACGACACCCCGCGCCAGCCGCGCCAATCGAGCACGGGTTCGAACCGGTCGAGCCATTGCATCGAATTGGGCAACATCCAGCAAATCGCGAGCGCCAGCGCGATAAGCGCGGCGAACGTGCTCCACCCGGCGGCGGGGAGCAGCGGCAGGTTGGCCGCGCCCGGTCCGGCGCCGATCATCGACTGCCACAGATGCAGCGCGGTCGTCATGTCGACGGCGCGGAACGGCACCAGCGCGACGAGCACCGCCAACAGCGTCAACTGGTTGCCGAGCAGGCCGTGCCACCACCGCGCCACCCGCCCCTTGCGACGCTTGCGCCGGGCGAAGCGCCAGCTTTCCGCCACGACCATGTAGCTGGCGTGGAGCAGGCCGAACACGATGAACGTCCAGTTCCCGCCGTGCCACGCCCCGATCACGAACATTGAACAGAAGGTCGGCAGCAATACGCCCCACGCCTGCATCGCCTGGCGCCCCATGCGGCGGGTCGCGGCGAAACGGGTGAGCGGCAGCGCCAGCGGCTGGAAGATATAGTCGCCGACGAACCGGCCCAGACTCATGTGCCACCGCCGCCACCAGTCGATGATACTGGTCACGCGCAGTGGCGAATGGAAATTGGCGGGCAGCCGCACCCCCATCATCCGCGCGGCACCGATCGCCATGTCGCTATAGCCCGAAAAGTCGAAGTAGAGCTGCATCAAATAGCCGAGCGTCATGCCCCATGCCACAGCAGCCCCCGTCGTCTCGCCGCTCGCCGCACCGGCGAACAGCGGATCGACCCACAAGGCCAGCGTGTCGGCGATCACGACCTTCTTGAACAGCCCGATCGACAGCAGGACAAGCCCGACGAGCAGATCGGCGGGAACCCGCGCCCGATCGGCGGGTGCTTCCAGTTGCGGCGCGAACTCGCGGAAATAGGTGATCGGGCCGGAGACGATCGTCGGGAAGAACAGGATCGAGGCGGCATAGGACAGCGGCTTTGCCGGCCCGGTACGCTCGCGCGCGGTATCGACGAGGAACGCGACCTGCTGAAAGGTGAAGAAGGAAATACCGAGCGGCAGGGCAATCATGACGAGAAAGGCGTTGCCGCCGACGATCGCCGGCAGATTGCTGCCCAGGAACCCGCCATATTTGACGCCAACCAGCAAGGCGACATTGGCGACCACTCCGAACGTCAGCCAGCGATACCGCGTGACGCCGGTATTGCGCACGATCGCCCGCGACAACAGCCAGTTGCCGATGACCGATCCGAGCAGGACCGGCAGCGCCCAAGCCGCCGCCAGCGTGTAGAAGGCGAGCGTCGCGGCGATCAGCACCGGCGCGCGCGCGCGCACCCCGAATGCCGCGACCGCCAGCCAGTGACAGAACACCACCAGCGGCAGGAACAGCAGCAGATAGCCGTAGGAGTTGAACGCCACGCCGCCCCCGCCGCGTGCGATCAGGCGGTGGTCAGCAGATCGACCAGATCGCCGACCCGCGCCATCGACTGCCACTGGGCGATCGTCAGCCGCGTGCCGAACGCCTGCTCCACCGCGACCATGAAGCGGATGTTGCTGAGGCTGTCCCATCCGGCCACGTCGCGCGCGGTCAGATCGTCGCGATAGACGAGGTCGTCATCGTCGAACGTGTCGATCAATACGTCGGTCAGTCGCTCGATTACCTGGTCGCGGGTCATGCCGTCTCCCCTTGTCGCAAATCGCCCGCCGGTCAAGGAAGCGCGTCGGGCGCGATCGTCCGCGCCGGAATCGCCTGATCGGGCGGCAGGCGACGACGCACGATGCCTTGCAGCAACCCGATGGCGATGACGTTCCACGTCGCCAGCGAATAGAGCCCGTGGCGCACCCCGCCGCGCCGCCACGACAGGAACAGCGCCGGCAGCAGCAGCACGATTCCGGTGGCGACGAATTTGCCGGACAACAGCAGCGCCACCAACACCAGCCACCAAACCACGACGACGGCGGCATGGCGCAGATTGCTGAAGCCGAGCAGCACTGCCCGCCGGTGCGGACCCACCAGCGCCGCGCGCAGCACCTCGCCCGCCCCGCCGGCATAGCCGCTGCGGATCCGTCGCCACAGCAGGCGATAGCCGCCGGTCGCATGGCCGTGATGGTCGACCGCATGCACGCCAAGCCGGGCGAGCTTCCACGCTGCGGCGCGCAGCCGCGCACCCAGTTCATATTCCTCGAAGGCGTGCAGGTTGCGGTCGGCGAACCAGCCGACGCTGCGCACCGCCGCACTCCGGTACAGCCCGCCGCAGTCGAGCCGGTCGACGTCGCCGCTGATCGCGCTGCCCTTTTCACGGTCGTTGCGCTGGCGAATCTGGAATTCGATGCTGGTGGTCTCGGCCTCACGGACGATGCCGCCCACGGCGGCATGGCCGGGATTGGCTTCGAGAAACGCGATACCGGCGGTCACGAACGCGGGGTCGAGCACCATGTCACCGTCGAGCAGGTAGAAATACCGCCCCCGCGCCGCCTGAAAGGCCAGTTGCGCGCCGGTCCCGCACGACCGCTGCGCCGGATCGGCAAGCTGCACGATCCGCACACCCGGATAGCGCCGGGCGATGGCGATCGTCGCGTCGGTCGATCCGCTATCGGCAAGCACGACCTCGCCACCGACCAGTGCCACCGCCGCCAGCGCGCTTTCGAGCGAGGCGGCGATGTGGCGTTCCTCGTTCAGCGCCTTGATGCCGATGGTCAGCGGCGCGGTATCGGCCTCCCGGTCCTCGATCGCGACCGGCGAATGCGGACCTTCCAGCGGCGGCATCAGGCGAGCTTCGCCCCGCCCCGCCGACGCCGGCGCATCGTGCGCAACACGTCGTCGCCCACATCGCGCTTGGTTCGGCGCTGATCGACGTCGGGCGTCGCATATTGCGCGAACGCGACCGCGAACATCATCAGCACCCCGACCAGCGCATCGCGCTCGAAGATGCTGCTCTCGGTGACGTTGTGCCCCAGACAGAACAGCAGCAACGCGGTCAGCAGCGCCCCGCGCGCCGGGGTGATCCGAGTGCTCGACAACAGCCGCCACACCGGCCAGACGATCACCGCGAACACGATCATGCACAATCCGGGCAGGCCGATCGTCACGAGCAGATCGAGATAGCCGTTGTGCCCGACCGACACGAGCGTCGGAAACCCGACGGCATAGCGATACACCGGGCTGTTGCCGCCGATGTTCCAGAACGATCCGAATCCGGCACCCGTGACCAGATTGTCCCCGGCATAGCGGGCCAGCACCGCCCAGATCTGCCCCCGCCCGGTAAAGGCCCGCGGTTCGAGATAGTTGAGTTCCAGCACGTCGCGATAGGCGCTCGTCATCACCCAGATCGTGGCACCGACGATCATGGTGATCGGGACGAGATAGTTGCGCAGCCGACGGGTCAGCGTCTGGAACATCCATCCGGTCAGGATCGCCATGGCGACCATGCCCGCCGACGTCTTCGACTGGGTCCTGAACAGAAAATAACCGGCGGCGACGATCACGACGACGCGCAATACCGGAGGAATCTTCTTGGCGTCGAACAGAAACAACAGGATCAGGATCGCCGACGCTGCACCGGCGAAATTCTTGTGCGCCATGATGCCGCGCCAGTTGCCGACCAGCGCGGTCGACATCCCGGCATCCTTCTGAAAGTGGACGCCGACCAGCGGATCGGTGAACACGACGAAGTAATTGACCAGCAGCGCAACGACGAGCGCGCCGCGCAGAATATCCATCATCGCGCGGTCGCCACCGAACTTCACGAGGACGAACACCGTCCAGATCGCGATCGTGGTCAGCAACAGACGACGGAACCCGATGTCGGGATCAATCGCCCAGAAAAGGCTGAGACAGCACCACCCCAGCGTGATGAGGATCGGCCAGGGAATGGCGATGATGCCGAGCCCCTGTTCGAACGGCCGGACCGCCCACAGCGCCATGCCCAGAATGATGAAGTAGCTGGTCTGTCGATAGATACTGCCGGCACCGGTCAGTCGCACGTCGTTCAGCGTCATGAGCGGCGCCAGAACCACCATGACGAGGAAGGCGACTGCCGCGACGCGCAGCATCTGGTCGCGCAGGTCAACATAGCCCCCGGTCACGGTTTCACGCCGTGCCCCGACCTGCAATTGCTCGAACAAGCGGCTGCTCGCGCCCGACGGCTCCATGACGATCTTCACTCCACGTCGACATTGGTTGTTCGGGAAACGTCGGCGCGTCGTTCGACGAATCAGCAATTGGTTCCGACGCGACCCAATTTTGTCTAGCGCTTCACGGCACGCTCGGCAAATTCGGCGAGCAGCGCCGCATACTGCGCCAGAACCGAGTCCCATGTGAAGTCCGCCTGCCAACGCGCCCTTGCCGCCGATCGCATCGCCGATCGCTGCGCAGGGGCCGCGATCAACGCCTCGATCGCAGCATCGCATTCCTCCGCGGTCGCAAAGAAGCGTCCGGCGTCGCCACACACCCAGCGGTTGAAGCGATTGTCGTGCGCGATCACCGCATTGCCCGCCCCCAGCGCCTCGACGAGCGACGGGTTGGTTCCGCCGACCCGGTGTCCGTGGAGATAGGCGAAACAATGGAACCGCAACGCGCGCAGGATCGCCTTGTCATAGATTGCACCGGCGAACACGACCTCGCTGCCGGCGGCATCGAGCACGGCGGCCTGATAGGCATTGCTGCGGCAATAGGTGCCGAGCAGGATCAGCCGATACCCGCGCGGCCGGGCCGAGAAACCGCGCACGATCTCCAGTACCGAATTTTCGGGCTCGGGCCGGGCGATCAGCGTGAAATAGCGATCGGGCTCGACATCGAAGGGCGCGAGAAGGGCGGGATCGGCCGTCTCGATCGATTCGGCACCATAGGGGATCGTGGTGATCCGCCGCCGCGACGTATGACGGGCGAGATGGTCGGCGATCGCGGGATGATCGGCGATCAACCGGGTTGCCGCCATCGCCGCCAGTCGCTCGTTGATCCAGAGATAGATCCGGTGCGCCCAACGGTATTTGGCGCGCTTCCATTCGAGCCCGTCCATGTTGACGAGGTTCCTGCGGCGGAAGGCGGCGGTCTTGAAACACAGGAAGCCGGTATTGTAGCCGAGCGTCAGCAGCACGCCCGGTCGGCGCAGTGCGTCCGCCGTCGCCTTGATGTCGAACTCGATCGTACCGATCGGGCCTTTCGCCGTCACCGGGATATGCACGCGCCGGATGCCGTTCCACTCGTCTTCGAACCGCGTGTCGCGCTCGCTGCCCTGACAATAGACCAGCACGTCCCAGCCGATGCCGACCAGATACAGCGCCAGGACTTCGACGAATGTTTCGAAGCCGCCATGGGCCGCAGGAATCCCCCGTACGCCCAGCACCACGAGCTGCCGCATCTGTCCCCCGTTTCGACTCCCGCACGGTGCCCCCACCGCCACGATCGATCCGGCGGAAGGGATATGATGTACGATCCGACAAGGCCATGATTATTTCGATCACGAAATAGAGGCGATACTCGAGCTATCGCGGGTCGGCTGCGCCGGTCCGCCTCGACGGGTAAGGATTGCCGCCACGTCGACCATCGGCGAGAAGCATGACCATGCTCCGCATATCCTGTTTCATCGTCGCACTTTTTCTCGCGTTGTGCGCCGTTCCGGCAACGGCCGCGCCACAATGCACCGCGGAGATGATCGGCTCGGTTGCGACGGGTACGACCGGACGGACGACGGCGTTGCACCGGCCATCATCGGCAGTCCCGAACCGCCCGCTTCCGCTCGTCCTGCTCCTGCACGGCAGCGGCGGCACCGGCGCGGCGATCTTGCGCAACTCCCGGCTGGGCGACAGCGCCGATCGCCATGGCTTCCTCGTCGTCGCGCCGAATGCCGGGATCGTGCATGAACAGGGCTATGTCTGGAACATTCCCGGCGTGCCGACCGTCGCGGGAACGGTGCCCGGACCCGATGCTCCCGATGACGTGGCGTTCCTCGGCGCGATGATCGATCGGCTGGTCCGTGCCGGCTGCGTCGATCGCGCGCGGGTCTATGTGACCGGCCTGTCGGGCGGCGGGCGGATGACGTCGTGGCTCGGCTGCGTCGCGGCCGGCCGGTTCGCGGCGATCGCCCCGGTCGTGGGCCTGCGCGCCGGCAATCCGCTGGCAAGCGATCCTCGCCGGCCCGATCCCGCGACCTGCCGTCCTGCCCGCCCCGTCCCGGTGATCGCCTTTGCCGGCGATGCCGATACGACCAACCCGATCGCCGGCGGCGGTGCATCCTACTGGTCCTATTCGATGCACGCCGCCGAGCAGCGCTGGGCGACGATCAACGGCTGTACCGCGCCGCCTACCACCCGCCGGGTCGCGGCGAGCGTGTATGAGGAACGCTACACCGGCTGTCGCGGCGGGGCGGACGTCGTCGGGCGGATCACCGTCGGCGGCGGCCATGGCTGGGTCGTCGACAATGACGCGCTGTGGGCGTTCCTGTCGGCGCACCGGCGCTGACCCTTTCCTTGGGACGGCGATTGGGGCAAGCGCTGCGGCCATGACCAGCCGTGCCCTGTTCCCGACCACACTCTACGAAGCCGCTATCGACGACGCCGGGCTGATCGAGGAACTCGACGCCTCGGTTCGCGCGCTGGCGGAGGAGGATCGCGCCGGGCGCGGCTGGTCGAAGGAACATGGCTATCGTGGCTATACCTCCTATGCCTCGCTCAACGACTTGCCGCTGCGCGATCCCGTATTCGCCGATCTGAAGCGCATGCTCGACAAACATGCCGCCAGGTTCGCCGCCGAATGCGGCATGGAACTGGCCGGGCGGAAGCTCAAGCTCGACAGCCTGTGGGTCAATCTGCTCAAACCCGGTGGCGGTCATTCGGGGCATGTCCATCCGCACAGTGTCGTATCGGGCACCTTCTATGTCGCGGTGCCCGAGGGTGCCGGCGGCATCCGGTTCGAGGACCCGCGTCTCGGCCTGTTGATGGCCGCCCCGACCCGGCCGGGCACGTTCGAGACGGTACGACCGCACCCAGGCACGCTGCTGCTGTGGGAAAGCTGGCTGCGCCACGAGGTCCTGCCGCATGCCGGCAAGGGCGAGCGGATCAGCGTAAGCTTCAACTATCGCTGGTAGCAAAACGGAGGATCACCCGCTAAAGGCACGGGCTTTCCATCATCACCGGGATTGCGCCAAGTGGGTTTTCGCTGCGGTATCGTCGGCCTGCCGAATGTCGGCAAGTCCACCCTGTTCAACGCGCTGACGCAGACGCAGGCGGCGCAGGCCGCCAACTACCCGTTCTGCACGATCGAGCCGAACGTCGGCAACGTGGCGGTGCCCGATCCGCGGCTCGACACGCTGGCTGCGATCGCCGGATCGGCGAAGATCATCGAGACGCAGCTCGCCTTCGTCGACATCGCGGGCCTCGTGCGCGGCGCGTCGAAGGGCGAGGGGCTGGGCAACCAGTTCCTCGGCAACATCCGCGAGGTGGACGCGATCGTCCATGTCCTGCGCTGTTTCGAGAATGACGACATCCAGCATGTCGACGACCGGGTCGATCCGATCGCCGACGCCGATACCGTCGATACCGAACTGATGCTGAGCGACCTCGAAAGCCTCGAGAAGCGCGTTCCCAATCTGGCCAAGAAGGGCCTGCAGGGCGACAAGGAGGCCAAGGTCGCCGCCGCCGTGCTGGGCCGCGCGCTCGATCTGCTGCGCGAAGGCAAGCCCGCGCGGCTGACCGAGGTGAAGGACGAGGAGGAGCAGCGGCTGTTCGATCAGGCGCAACTGCTGACCGCCAAGCCCGTTCTCTACGTCTGCAACGTGAACGAGGAGGATGCCGCCGAGGGTAACGACCTGTCGGCCAAGGTGTTCGCCAAGGCGAAGGCCGAAGGTGCCGAGGCGGTCGTCGTCTCGGCGGCGATCGAGGCGGAGATCGCGACGATGGAGCCGGCCGACCGCGCCGAGTTCCTGTCCGATCTGGGTCTGGCCGAAACCGGCCTCGCCCGGGTGATCCGCGCCGGCTATTCGCTGCTCCATCTGCTGACCTTCTTCACGGTCGGGCCGAAGGAAGCGCGCGCGTGGACGATTCCGGTCGGGGCCAAGGCACCGCAGGCGGCAGGCGCGATCCACAGCGATTTCGAACGCGGCTTCATCCGCGCCGAGACGATCGCCTATCCCGATTACGTCGCCCACAAGGGCGAAAGCGGCGCGCGCGATTCGGGCAAGCTGCGCGCCGAGGGCAAGGAATATGTCGTGCAGGACGGCGACGTGCTGCTGTTCCGCTTCAACGTCTGACGCCCGGCGCATCACGCCATATTGCTGTCACGGGCCGGGAGTAGCGGGGCGGCTTCGCCTCCTGTCCCGGTGAGTTGTATCATGCGTATCCCTGCCCTGTTCCTCGGTCTGGCGGCGCTTGCCGGTTGTGCCGCCACGCCGCGCCCGGCAGCGCGGGTCGCCCCCGAGCGGCGGGAACCGGTCACGATCCTGATCGGGGTCGACGGCGCGCGGCAGGACTATCTGTCCGCCGGGCTTACCCCCAACCTCGCGCGGCTGGCGGCACAGGGCGTGTCGGCGGCGATGCAGCCGTCGTTCCCGACCAAGACCTTTCCCAATTTCTGGACGATGGCGACCGGGGTCCGGCCCGACCGCAGCGGGATCGTCGGCAACACCATGGAAGATGCCGCCCGGCCGGGCGAACGCTTCACCATGACGACCGACGATCCGTTCTGGTGGAACGCCGCCAAGCCGATCTGGATCGCCGCCGAAGAAGCCGGCATCCGCAGCGCCACGATGTTCTGGCCGGGCAGCACGATCGGCTGGGGCGGCAGCGGCAAGGCCGACCACGGCGTCTATGCCGGCGGAAGCTACCCATCGGACTGGCAGGCGTTCGCCAGCGCCATTCCCGCACCCAAGCGGGTCGATGCGGTGGTCGACTGGCTGCGACGTCCCGCCGCCACCCGGCCGCGCTTCGTGACGCTGTATTTCGACGATGTCGACATTGCCGGGCACGACAATGGCCCCGATGCGCCGGCGACGCGGGCGGCGATGCACATGGTCGACAGCGAGATCGGGCGGTTGCAGCGCGAGCTGGCGGAACTGGGTCAGCCGGTCAATCTGATCGTCGTCGCCGACCATGGCATGGCGGCGACCCCGGCGGGGCAGTTCATCGCGCTCGACACCATCGCCCCGGCGGACAGCTTCCGCACGATCGAGACCGGCCCCTATGCCTCGATCGAGCCACAGCCGGGCAGGCAAGCGGTGCTGGCCGCCGCGCTGTCTAGGCCGGTGCCGCATGTGCGGTGCTGGCCCAAGGCGGCGATCCCGGCGCGGCTGCGCTATGGCACCCATCCGCGCGTGCCGGCGTGGCTGTGCCTTGCCGAACCCGGCTGGATCGTGCTGGCGACCCGGCCCGCCAAGGATACGGACAAGGGCGCGCATGGCTATGACGACGCCGCGCCGGAGATGCAGGCGCTGTTCGTCGCCGGGGGACCGGCGTTTCGCGCCGCCGGGCGGTTGCCGGCGTTCCGTAATACCGCGATTCACCCGCTGTTGCGCCGGGTGCTGGGGATGGCAGCCGACCCAAGCCTCGACGGCGATGCGGCGGTGTTCGCCCCTGCCCTCAAATAGCGGTTGCGGCGGGGCGGGTTCGGGCGGACACTCCGCCGATGCGCTATTTCGAGGATATGCAGGTGGGCGAGACCGCCCGGTTCGGCAGCTATGCGGTGACGCGCGAGGAGGTGCTCGACTTCGCCCGGCGCTATGACCCGCAGCCGTTCCACCTGTCCGACGAGGCCGCCGCCGCAACCCATTTCGGGCGGCTGTCGGCCAGCGGATGGCATAGCTGTTCGATGAGCATGGCGATGCTGGTCGAGGAACTGGAACGCAATCCGATCGCGAGCCAAGGCGCGGCGGGGATCGACGAGCTGCGCTGGCGGCGGCCGGTCTATCCCGGCGACACCCTCACTTGCGAAACCGAGGTGCTGGAAAAGGAGGAAACGCCCAGGCGCAGCGATATGGGCCGGGTGCGCAGCCGGATGCGCGTGCGCAACCAGCAGGGCGAGGTCGTGCTGACCTTCGTCTCGCTCCTGCTGGTCGCTACACGACCCGTCTAGTCGCGGTTGGGCCGGCCGCCGCTACCACGGTTGCCACGCCCGCCGCCGTCTGGACCGCGCCGGCCACCCCAGCTTCGCGCACCGGGGCTGGCACCTTCGGGACGCTGCCAGCCGCCGCGACCCGCGCCGGGGGTGGCACCGTCGGGACGACGCCAGCCACCACGACCCGCGCCCGGCGTCGCGCCGTCCGGGCGACGCCATGTGCCACGATCGGCTCCGGGTGCGCCGCGATCGGGCCGTTGCCAGCCGGGACGCTGGCCGGGATAAGGCGACTGGCTGCTGCCGCGCGGCACGTTCTGGAACCCGGGACGGCGATCGAAGCCGGGGCGGCCGTAATCGCCGCGCGGCCGGTCCCAGCTATCCCAGCGCGGACGATCGAACCGGTCGCCGCGCCATGCGCCACGCCGGCCGCTCCAATAGTCGCGCTGGCGATCGTTCCAGCGGAACGGGCGGCGATAGCGGTCGTAGACGTAATAACCCGTGCCCGGATAATAATAGTCGCCGTACCAGCCCCAATAGGGATCACCGAACGCGCCGCCCCCGCCATAGCCCGGACCGCCGAGGCCGTCGTAATAGCCATAGCCGCCATTACCATATCCCCCGGCGCCATAGCCGACCGACACGCCACCATAGCCGTAATCATCGTAGACGCAGGCCGAAACGCCGACACCTGCCGCGATCGCCAGAGCGATCATGCGAAGCCGCTGGATCATGCGAAAGCTCCCGAACCGCGGGGCAATGTGCCCGCGAATGATGGTTAAGAACGAAGCCGGTGCCGGCACGGTTCCAGCGGTGCCGGGGCGGCGAAAGTTTACAAAGTTTATACTTAAGCGTGACGGAGACGGGGTGAATAGCGGCTGAATACAGAGAGTCGTTTGGCAGCATGTGCTGCGGAAGTTTACACTTGGACGGCGGTAAGTTTACAATTGGACAGGGTCGGATTTACACTTTTCCACGGCGAAGTTTACGCTTCGGCAGTTGGTGCGTTTCGGACGGTTGGTGGCGGTCGCGTCGGACATGACCGGAGACTGGCACGGAAGCTGGGCTGTAGGACAGGGACTCGTTCGGGTGGCGTTGGTTCACGCGAAGGTGCGGAGACGCGGAGAAAACAAGAAGATGATGGTCGCGCAGAGGCGCGGAGGCGCAGAGGGGTTGCGCCGGTGGCGCTTCCTTTACGTCCGGGAGACATTGGTGTGCGGGGCTGCGAGGACGAAGGCCGCTGACGCGGCAGGGCAGCAGCCACGGTCGCGCCGCCTCTGCGCCTCTGCGCGACCATCCCTTCTTCCTGCTTTGCGCCTTCGCGCCTTCGCGTGAACTACAGCCCAATGGCCTCACGCGAGGGTCGTGATCGTTTTGGGGCTGATATGCCGCTGAAACGGCTCGGGCGGTCAGTGCCCCGGAAAGCCGACCAGTGCCGAGACGGCGATGCCATCCGCCCGGAGCGCGTCGGCGCCGCCCAGATCGGGCAGGTCGATCGCGAACGCGGCCTGTTCGACGGTCGCGCCGGCCTTGCGCAGCAGGCGGACGGCGGCGCGGGCGGTGCCGCCGGTGGCGATCAGATCGTCGACCAGCAGGACCCGGGCACCCGGCGTGCAGGCATCGGCGTGGATCGCGATCCGGTCGGTGCCGTATTCCAGCGCATAATCCTCGGCGATGGTCGCGCCGGGCAGCTTGCCGTCCTTGCGGATCAGCAGCACGCCCGCGCCCAGCGCCAGCGCGACGGCGGGCGCGAACACGAAGCCGCGCGCCTCGATCCCCGCCACCAGATCGATCGGGCCGTCAACCATCGCCACCAGTCCGTCGACCGCGAGGCGCAGGCCCTGCGGATCGAGGATCAGCGTGGTGATGTCGCGGAACTGGATGCCGGGTTTGGGAAAGTCGGGAATGGTGCGGATACGCCGGGCGATCGCATCGCGCCCGGCGTCGTCCAATCCGCTCAATGCTTGATGCCGCGCCAGATGTTGCGATAGGCACCAAAGGCCAGACCGGTGAAGATCAGCAGAAAGATCACCGCTGCCAGACCCGCCGAATGACGCTTTTCGAGGTTGGGTTCGGCGGTCCATGTCAGGAACGCGGCGACGTCCTTCGCCATCTGATCCACGGTCGCGCGGGTGCCATCCTGATACTGGACCTGATCGGCCGCGGTCAGCGGCGGAGCCATCGCGAGGTTCAGCGTCGCGAAATAAGGGTTGTAGTGCAGCCCCTCGGGCGTCTTGGCCTGCGGGAATTTCTTGAGCAACTCGGCCGGCTGCGGACCATAGCCGGTCAGCAGCGAATAGACGTAGTTCGAACCGTCGTCGCGCGCCTTGGTCATCAGCGACAGGTCGGGCGGGACCGCATTGTTGTTGGCGGCACGCGCCGCGACGTCGTTGGCGAACACCAGCGGGAAACGATCCGACGCCAGGTTCTTGCGGGTTGCCGGCTCGCCCGTTTCCGGGTTCACGCTGGGCTGTTCGATCTGCCAGTCGGTGGCGATCGTCTTTACCTGACCCTCGTCATAGCCGAGCTGTTCGAGGTCGCGGAACGACACCAGCCGGATCGAATGGCAGGCCGAACAGACTTCCTTGTAGACCTGGAACCCGCGCTGGAGCTGCTGCTTGTCGAAGGTGCCGAACAGGCCCGCCGATTGCAGCCCCGCGTCGCGCCGCTCCTTGATGTGGAATTCATGTTCGGCGGATTCGGCAGGGTGCTCGGTCAGCATGCCGCTGACGGTCGAGAAGATCCCGAGCAGCAGCGCAAAGAGGAAGCCCGCCCCGATGACGAGGTTGAGGTTGCGGGCGAGGAAGCGAGACGCGAAGGACAGCATCTGAGATCCTTACTCGGCCGCGGCCGGGGTGGCATGACCATGGGCGGCGGTTTGCGCGGGCGAAGTGCCGCCCTCGCCCTTCAGCACCGCTTCGGTGATCGAATTGGGCAGCGGACGCGGACGCTCCATCGCCGAGACGATCGGCAGGATCACGAGGAAATGCGCGAAATAATAGGCGGCGGCGATCTGGCTGAGCAGGACCGTCACCGGCGACGCTTCCGCACCCCCGAGATAGCCGAGCAGCAGCACGTCGAGCAGCAGCACGATCAGGAAGATGCGGTAGGTCGGGCGATAGTTGGCCGACTTGACCGGCGACTTGTCGAGCCACGGCAGGAAGAACAGCAGCAGGATCGAGCCGAACATCGCCAGCACGCCCCACAGCTTCGCCGGGAAGATGAAGTCGACGGTGAACGCCTTCAGGATCGCGTAGAACGGCAGGAAATACCATTCGGGAACGATGTGCGCCGGGGTCGAGAGCGGGTTGGCCGGGATATAGTTGTCCGGGTGGCCGAGCAGATTGGGCGCAAAGAAGATCAGCGAGGCGAACACGATCAGGAAGATGCCGAGCCCGAAGCCGTCCTTCGCGGTGTAATAGGGGTGGAAGGGAACGGTATCCTGTTCGCCCTTCACCTCGACGCCGGTCGGGTTGTTGGAGCCGGGGATGTGCAGCGCCCAGATGTGGAGAATGATGACGCCGGCGATAACGAACGGCATCAGATAATGGAGTGAAAAGAAGCGGTTGAGCGCCGCATTGTCCGGCGCATAGCCGCCGAGCAGCCACACGCGCACCGTTTCGCCGACGCCCGGGATCGCCGAGAAGAAGCCGGTGATGACCTGCGCGCCCCAGAAGCTCATCTGTCCCCAGGGGAGGACATAGCCCATGAAGGCGGTGGCCATCATCAGCAGGAAGATGACGACACCGAGCAGCCACACCATCTCACGCGGGGCCTTGTACGACCCGTAATAGATGCCGCGCGAGATATGGGTGTAGACGACGATGAAGAACATCGACGCGCCGTTGGCGTGGGCATAGCGCAGGAACCAGCCCGAGGGCACGTCGCGCATGATGCGTTCGACCGAATCGAACGCGACCGCGCCATTGGCGGCATAATGCATCGCCAGCACGATGCCGGTGATGATCTGCACCGCGAGCGCTGCCCCGGCGAGCACGCCGAAGTTCCAGAAATAATTGAGGTTGCGCGGCACCGGATAGCCGGCGCCGATCGCGTTATAGGCGAGGCGCGGCAGCGGCAGGCGGGCGTCGACCCACTGCATCAGCGGGTTCTTCGGCGCGTAATGCTTGGCCCAGGGGAAGCTCATCGCGATTCTCTCCTCAGCCGACCGTCACGACGGTGTCGGACGTGAACGCATATTCGGGGACATGCAGGTTCTGCGGCGCGGGGCCGGAGCGGATGCGCCCGGCGGTGTCATAGGCCGAACCGTGGCACGGGCAGAAATAGCCGCCGAACGGGCCCTTGTTCTCGCCCTCGCCCGCGCCCAACGGCACGCAGCCCAGATGGGTGCAGACGCCCAGCGTGATGAGCCAGTTGGCCTTGCCTTCCTTGGTCCGTTCCGCCAGCGTCTGCGGATCGCGCAGGTCGCTGACGGCCACGCTGTTCGCCTCGGCGATCTCGGCCGGGGTCAGGTTGCGCACGAACAGCGGCTGTTTGCGGAAGGTGGCCTTGATCGCCTGTCCCGGCTCGATCGACGACAGATCGATCTCGGTCGTCGACAGCGCCAGCGTGTCGGCGGCGGGCGACATCTGGTTGATGAGCGGGAGCGCGATCACGCCCGCGCCGACCCCGGCGAAGGCGACCGCCCCGATCGAGAGATAGTCGCGCCGGCGCGGATTTTCGGGCGCGCCGTCCAGCGCCGCTGCGCCGCCGGTGGCCTCGTGCTGATCGTTGTCAGTCGCCATTCAACCGCCCTTGTCGTCGGGCGCGTGAGTGCGCGCCCTGTATAAGCCCCTCTCCGGCGCACCCATTTCGGTAGGCATCGCCGGACCGAGACGGTGTTCCGTCCAGTCTTACCGGGTGATAGACGGCGCGGGGCGACTTTGCCAACCTCCTTTTGGGTATGGCGGGTGTCGATGGCGGTCCGGTCGGCCGCATCGGGGGCCGTCACGGCGCGATGGGGTTCTATTCCAAGTCCCCAGTTCGTCACTCCCGCGAAGGCGGGAGTCCATAGCCGGGACGCTTGCGCCCCTGCCCGGACGTTGGCGTGTATGGATTCACGCCTTCGCGGGAATGACGGGCCTCTTCCGCCTCACCCGATGTTCGGATTGGCGGGCGCGATGACTTGGTCTATGCGACGCGACCATATTCCTTCCCCATCCTTGCGTGTAACGGGAAATCCATGCGTATCTTCGCCCTGCTGTTCGCGTTCGTCGCCTCGCTCCTCGCCTGGCCGGCGGCTGCCCAGATCATCGACGTGCCCGGCCGCGCGCCGCCGCCTGCGACCACCGACGCGCGCAACCTGTGGCTGCTCGACCTGTCGACCGGCGGGCGGGTGACGGTTTGGCTGCGCCCCGATGTCGCGCCCAAGATGGTCGCACGGATCAAGACGCTGACCCGCGAGAAATTCTACGACGGCCTCACCTTCCACCGCGTGATCGAGGGCTTCATGGCGCAGGGCGGCGATCCGACCGGCGACGGCACCGGCGGATCGAAGCTGCCGAACGTGGAAAAGGAGTTCAACTATCTCCCTCACGTGCGCGGCGCGGTGGCGGCGGCGCGCGCCAATGACGAGAACAGCGCGAACAGCCAATTCTATATCATGCTCGCCCCGCGGCTTGGCCTCGACAAGAAATACACCGTGTTCGGCCGGGTGATCGACGGCATGCAATATGTCGACACGATCGAGCGCGGCGAACCGCCGGCGAACCCGACGCGGGTGGTCCATGCCTATATGGCGAGCGACAATCCGCCGCCGTATCAGGCCGCCGCGGTCGCGCCGCTGCCCGAGACGGTCGCGCCGCTGCCGGCCACCGCGCCGCGCCGGGCGGCCCCTGCCCGCCGCCCCGCTCCGGCGAAGTAACGCTCTCACCCGCGCCATGAACGTCGACCTGTTCGATTTCGAGCTACCGGCGGAGCGCATCGCGCTGCGCCCGGCGGCCCCGCGCGATTCGGCGCGGATGCTGGTGTTGGACGGCGACGCGACACTCGACCGGGGGGTGGGCGACCTGGCCCAGTGCCTGCGGCCCGGGGACCTGCTGGTCTTCAACGACACGCGGGTTATTCCCGCACAACTGGAAGGACGGCGCGGCGAGGCGACGATCGGCGCGACGCTCCACAAGCGCGAGGGGCCACGGCGCTGGCGCGCGTTCGTGCGCAATGGGCGGCGGCTGCGCGACGGCGACACGATCGATTTCGGTAACGGCGTGACGGCGGTGGCGGGCGAACGCGGCGACGACGGCAGCTTCGTGCTCGACTTCGCCGGGGACGAGCCGGTCGAACTGCTGCTGGAGCGTGCCGGGCGCATGCCGCTGCCGCCCTATATCGCCGCTCGGCGTGGCGGGGCGGATGCCCGCGATGCCGAGGATTACCAGACGCTGTTCGCGCGCGAGGCCGGGGCGGTGGCGGCCCCCACCGCCGCGCTGCACTTCACGCCCGGGTTGATGGCGGCGCTGGCGACGGCGAGGATCGAGCATGCCACGCTGACGCTGCATGTCGGCGCGGGCACTTTCCTGCCGGTCAAGGCCGGGGATACCGACGAACACCGGATGCACGCCGAATGGGGGCGGATCGATGCCGCCACCGCCGACCGGCTGAACGCAGTGCGCGCGCGCGGCAACCGGGTGATCGCCGTCGGCACCACCAGCCTGCGCCTGATCGAAAGCGCTTGCGGTGAGGACGGGCAGGTCCAGCCGTTCGAGGGCGACACCGCGATCTTCATCACGCCGGGCTATCGCTTTCGCGGGATCGACGGGTTGATGACCAACTTCCACCTGCCGCGATCGACGTTGTTCATGCTGGTTTCGGCGCTGATGGGGCGCGAGCGGATGCAGGCCGCCTATGCCCATGCGATCGCGGAGGGCTATCGCTTCTATTCGTACGGGGATGCGTCGCTGCTGCTGCCCGCATCTGGCCAGCGCGCCGCCTAGCTGGCAGAGGGGAGGCATGATCGTCGCCCTCGCCCTTGCCCTTCAGGCCGTATCGCCGCCGCTCCTGCCCCCCGGCGAGCGACCGGCGGCGGCGACCGTCGTCGTCGAGCCGGTCGGCATGATGCTTGCCGGATTCGACGCCGATGGCGATGCGCGCACCACTCGCGCCGAGGCGGAGGCGGGCATCGCGCGCGGCTTTGCCGAGGTGGCGAAGGGGCAGCCGACGATCGGCTATATCGCCTATGCCGACTGGGCCGAACGCTGGCTGGGCGACCGCGCCGCGCTGCCCGGACCGTTCGAAGTCGATCGCGACAACGACAACCGCATCACGCTGGCCGAGGTGCAGGGGCGGATCGCGGCGATTTTCGCGCGGATCGACCGCAATGGCGACGGGGTACTGACCCGCGCCGAACTGCTGACGATCCGGGCGATGCCGGGCGACCTGCGGCGGGGGGGGCGCTGATGGGCGCGCATCACGACCATGGGCATGGGCATGGGCATCATCATCACGGCCATTCGCACGCCCCCGCCGATTTCGGGCGGGCGTTCCTGATCGGCACGCTGCTTAACCTCGGCTTCGTGGTGGTCGAGGGGGCGGCCGGCTTCTGGACCAATTCGGTCGCGCTGCTGGCCGATGCCGGGCATAATCTGTCCGACGTGCTGGGGCTGCTCATTGCATGGGGCGGGGCGGAACTGGCCAAGCGGCCGGCGTCGGCGCGCTTCACCTATGGGCTGGGGGCGTCGACGATCCTCGCCGCGCTGGCCAACGCGCTGGTGCTGTTGCTGGCGGTCGGCGCGATTCTGCTCGAAGCGGTGCAGCGGCTGGGCGATCCCCGGCCGGTCGACGGCTGGCCGGTGGTGTGGGTGGCGCTGGCGGGAATCGCGGTGAACCTTGGCACCGCGCTGCTGTTCGCGCGCGGGCGGCATGGCGATGTGAACATCCGGGGTGCCTATCTGCACATGGCGGCCGATGCGGCGGTGTCGGCCGGGGTGGTGATCGCCGGGCTGGTGATCCTGTGGACGGGTGCCACGTGGATCGATCCGCTGGTCAGCCTGATCGTCGTCGCGGTGATCCTGATCGGGACGTGGGGGCTGCTCAGCGAATCGCTGTTGCTGGCGTTGCAGGCGGTGCCGCCGGGCGTCGATGCCGGCGCGGTCGAGGCGATGCTGCGCGGCCTGCCTGGCGTCGAGCGGGTGCACGACCTGCACATCTGGCCGATGAGCACGACCAAGACCGCGCTGACCGCGCATCTGGTGATGCCGGCCGGGCATCCGGGCGACCCGTTTCTCAGCGAAACGGCGGAGCGGCTGGAGCATGACTTCGGGATCGGCCACGCGACGATCCAGATCGAGCGCGATGCCGAGTGCGGGCTGGCGCACGCGCATTAGGATCGCGAGGATTGGTTCACGCGGAGGCGCGGAGACGCGGAGGGGGCTGTGACCGCCGTTCCGTTTGAGGCGTTTGATTCACGCGAAGGCGCGAAGGCGCGAAGTGGGTTCCGGACGCGGTAGCGTCCTTTCCTGTTACCGGCGTCGGTGGATCGGGCGACCGGTATCGCCTGGCGATAGCCCTTCGCGCCTTCGCGCCTTCGCGCCTTCGCGCCTTCGCGTCTTCGCGTGAATCATTCTGGGAGTCGGTTCGTGCGGAGCGCTGTCGAATACGGCGCTGGTCAGTGGAAGGACGACCACAACGCCGCATTCGGAAACCCCCTCCGCGCCTCCGCGTGAACCATCCTTCCTTTGCCAAAAGATGTTCGCGCAGGGGAGGCAGAGCGCGCAGAGGGGTTCGCGCGGAGTCGCTATCGTAGCGTCATGCCGCCGCCCGTCGGACGGACGAGACGCTGCCGCGTCCGAAGACGTCTCTGCGTCCTTCGCGTCCTCTGCGCGCAAAGCCCTTGGACTGGACCGGCATTCAACGTGCAGACACGGAACGACTGCCCCTTGCCCTGTCGTCATTCCGGCGGAGGCGGACGTTCACAGGTGCCAGCGTCGCGAATCCAGCCTAAACGTCAGCGGCTATGGATTCCCGCCTGCGCGGGACTGACGAACATTTCCGGTCGCCGCTGACCGTCGATTGGTTCTAGCCGTCGCCCAACCGTTCGATGTCGGCGCCGACCGCCTGAAGCTTTTCCTCCAGCCGTTCATACCCGCGATCGAGGTGATAGACCCGGCTGACCGACGTCTCGCCCTCCGCCGCCAAGCCGGCGATGATGAGGCTCATCGACGCGCGCAGGTCGGTCGCCATTACCGGCGCGCCGATCAGCGGTGCCGGCCCCTTCACCACCGCCGAGCGGCCGGTGACGGTGATGTCCGCCCCCATCCGCGCCAGTTCGGGGACGTGCATGTAGCGGTTCTCGAAGATCGTCTCGGTCAGCACGCTGGCACCATGCGCACGGGTGAGCAGCGCCATGAACTGCGCCTGCATATCGGTCGCGAAACCGGGATAGGGCGCGGTCGACAGGTCGATCGGGCGGATGTCGCCGCCGGCCTCGACGAACAGCGAGGTCGCTTCCTCGCGCACCACCACGCCGGCCTCGACCAGCGCGTCGATCGTCGCGCGCATGTCCGACGGCACGACATTGGCCAGTTCGACCGACCCGCCGGTGATCGCGGCGGCACAGGCATAGCTGCCCGCCTCGATCCGGTCGGGCATCACCGCATAGGTCGCGCCATGGAGCTTCGCGCGGCCCTCGATGGTCAGCGTGTCGCTGCCGATGCCGTCGATCGCCGCGCCCATCGCGACGAGGCAGCGGCACAGGTCGACGATCTCGGGCTCGCGCGCCGCGTTTTCGAGGACCGAGGTGCCGCGCGCCAACACGGCGGCCATCACCGCATTCTCGGTCGCGCCGACCGAGACGACCGGGAAGCGATAGCGCCCGCCCGGCAGCCGTCCGCCCGGCGCGGTCGCCTTTACATAGCCCGCCGCCAGCTCGATCTCGGCACCCAGCGCTTCGAGGGCCTTCAAGTGGAGATCGATCGGGCGGTTACCGATCGCGCAGCCGCCGGGCAGCGACACCGTAGCCTCGCCCGCGCGCGCCACGAGGGGACCGAGCACGAGGATCGAGGCGCGCATCTTGCGCACGATGTCATAGGGCGCGACCGTCGAGGTCAGCCGCTGCCCGCGCATCGTCATCACCCGGCCGAATTCGGACGGATGCGACCCCTCGACCATCGTCGACACACCGAACTGGTTGAGCAGATGGCCGAAGCTGTCGACATCGGCGAGGCGCGGCAGGTTGCGCAGCGTCAGCGGCTCCTCGGTGAGCAGCGCGCACGGCAAAAGGGTGAGCGCGGCATTCTTCGCGCCCGAAATCATGATGCGGCCGGAAAGGCGATTGCCGCCGCGGATGACGATACGGTCCATCGCGTGGCTTCTAATGGTTGATGGTGCGCGCGCAAGGGGGACACTTGCCGCCGGTCACGCGAACGCGCATCCTTCCATCATGCTACGGTCGATCATCAGCCTGATTACGGTGTCGCCAGTATTCCTTGCCAGTTGCGCATCGCCGCCACCGTCGGTCGCGATCACGGCGGCGGCGCAGCACCCGGCGACGTTCTTCGGGCGGACGATCCGGCTGTGCGGCGATCCGGGCGGGGCCTATCAGAGCAGCTTCGACGGCAAAACGTACGGATTCCCACTCTATTCGCCCAATGGCGAGGGTAGCGTGATGCACGGGCGGGTCGGAGTATTCGTACCCCGTCGACCGGGCATGGATCTTAGGAAGAACGCCGCGGTTTGCGTGACCGGGAGGATCGTCCATGCCAGCGGCAAGACGCCGGCCGAGGTAGCGCGCCAGACCGGACAATATTACACTAGCAGCGCGGTCGACGATCAGTGGTGGTTCGAAGCGAGCGATGCGACACGATCCGCGCGACCGGCGCGGCTCACTTCGTCGCGCGGCTGATCCGCCGGAACAGCAGGAACGGGGCGAAGTTGGGGTTTTCGATCACCAGCGTCACCGGTCTGCCTTGGGTCGAGCATTGCGCGACGTGATCGCCGCCGTCGCCGCAGCGCCATGGCAGGCGATCGATCTCGGCCTTCAACTCGCCGGCCATGATTCGTTCGAGGATGCCGAACTTGCGTTGCCGCGCGGCCCAGTCGGCGAAACAGGCGTCGTCGCCGCGAACGCGCCAGCTTTCGGCGAACAGGCCCTCCCCGCGCACGTCGCGCAGGCGGGCGATATTGGAGCAGCGCGGCAGGCCGAACTCGCGCGCAAGCGCGGCGGCGGCGCGATCGTCGAGCGGGATTTCGGGTTCGGGCGACGGCCGGACCAGGGGAACCGTGCGATTGCCCGCCATCCGTTCGGCGAGCATCGCCAGATTTTCGGTCGAGAGTGGTGCCGGCGGCTCGGCCGCGCAGCCCGCGATCAACAGCGCGCAGGCGAGCGGCGCGCCGCGAATCACCTCACGCCTTCTCCAGCGTGCATTGCAGCGGGTGCTGGTTCTGCTTGGCGAAGTCCATCACCTGCGCGACCTTCGTTTCGGCGACCTCGTAGGTGAAGACGCCGCACACGCCCACGCCGCGCTGGTGGACGCTCAGCATCACCCGCGTCGCCTCCTCCATCGTCATGCGGAAGAAGCGTTGCAGGACGAGGACGACGAATTCCATCGGCGTGTAATCGTCGTTCAGCATCAGCACGCGGTAGGGCGTGGGCTTCTTGACGCGGGTCTGGGTCGCGACGCCGATGCCGGTCGTGCGATCGTCGTCATGGTCGCGGTCGTCACCGGCCATCAGGGGGCTGAGCTGTCGATACATGTCACGCGGAAATATGGCATCGGACGGCCTTGGGGCAAGGGGGTGCGTCACGCGCCGGCCGGATGGCGGACCGTGCCGATCCGGGGCGGCAGGATCAGCAGCGCCAGCCCGCCGAACAGGATCGGCAGGCTGAGCGTCTGTCCCATCGTCAGCCCCCACGACAGATGCTCCAGCCCGCGATCGGGCTGGCGCACCCATTCGAGCGAAAAGCGCGCGATCGCGTACCAGGTGAGGCCCGCGCCGGCCAGCCGGCCCGGCACATGGCGCGCGCCGGTCCGCCAGAACAGGAAGCCGAGCAGCAGCAACATCACGACGCCTTCGAGCAGCGCTTCGTAGAGCTGGCTGGGGTGGCGCGGCATGCCATCGCCCGCGCCGGGAAACACCATGCCCCATGGCAACGTCGTCGGGCGGCCCCACAGTTCGCCGTTCACGAAATTGGCCAGCCGGACGAGGATCATCCCGAACGGCGTCGCGCAGCCGACATAATCGAGCAACCGCAGCAGCGGCACGCCATGGTTTCGCGCAAACAGCGTCAGGCCGATCAGCAGCCCGATCAGCCCGCCATGGAACGACATGCCGCCATGCCATGGCTGCACCAGTTCGAGCGGTGCTGCCCACAGCCCCGGCTGATAGAAGGTCGCATAGCCCAGTCGTCCGCCAAGGATCACACCGGCCACGGCATACAGGAACAGGTCGTCGACCAGCTCCGGCCGCATCGGCGCGCCCGGTTCGCGCAACAGCCGCCGGAGATACCAGCCGCCGAGCAGGAACGTCGCGAGAAAGGCCAGCGCGTACCAGCGGACCGGCAGCGGCCCCAGATCGAACGCTACCGGCGACAAGCCGAGATCCTGCCATCGCAACGCCGCGGTCGCATCGCCCGTCATCGCCACTTCCCCCGATTCACCGCCATCACGCATCCCTATCACGCGAAAGGCCTATCACGCGAAAGGGGCGGCCGCTCGCGCGACCGCCCCCTTGCTTGCCATCCGGCAGATCCGTCGCTTACGCGGCGGTCTTCACCTTGTCGGCGGCAACCGCGACGCGGTTGCTGATCGGCTGCGCGGCGTCGCCGGCGAGCTTCATCATCATTTCGGTGGTCTTCGACGCTTCGGCGACGAACGAGTCGAACGACTGGCGGACATAGTCCGACTGCAGCTTCATGAACTCGGTCGGCGACTTGACCGACGCCAGCGTCTTGGCGGTCGAGGTCGCGTGCTCGAACGACTTGCGGCCGTATTCGGCCATTTCCTGGCCCAGCGTCTCAAGGCCCTTGGCGGCGATGCGGCTGGCTTCGACCATCGCTTCGATGTTGCCCTTGGCCATCTCGTTCATTTCCTCAAAGCCCTTGGCGCCCTTTTCCATGGCGGCCTTGGCCTTCTCGTTGAAGTCGGCGGTCATCGCCTGCGCCTTGGCGGTCGCGTCCTGCGTGAAGGCCTGCGCCTTGTCGGCGGCGGTCTGGGTGGCGGCGGTCGCTTCGTTGGTGACGTCCATGGTCTTTTCCTCGACTTGGGCGGCGACGATGTCGACCGCGGGGGTTGCTTCGGGCGTTGCTTCGGCGGGCGTTTCGGTCACGGTCGGGGCGACCGGTTCCTGATGCTCGACCACCTCGGCGATCGCCGCTTCGATCTTTTGCTCAAGCTCGACCGGAGCGGGCGCGGGATCGGCGACGAAGGGCACGGGCGGCACGGCCGCCTGCACCGGTTCGGCATCGACCACGACCGGTTCCGGCGCGGCAGCCACGGCGGGTGCCTGAGACGTCACCGGCCTCGACCGGGAATTGGCAGGCTTGCGCGTGCCGGTCTTCGGACCTCTGCTGGCCACTAGACATCCTCCACTATGTTGCTGCTGCACCGCAGCATCTACGCGCTTCGCATGACGTTTTCAAGACGCCATATGGTGCGGTGCAGCAATTATTTTGTGGTAGCGTTATCAACGGGTTCGGACATACTCCCCCGGCGCGTCGGCCAGCGCGGGCAGCTTGCCTTCCCCGGGCACCCGGATGCCGGTGGCGGGCACTTCCGCGCCATCGGCAGCGCGGATCCACGCGCGCCAGTCGGGCCACCAGCTCCCCTTCGTCTCGCTGGCACCGGCGACGAAGTCGGCGAGCGAGGCGGCGGGATGGTCGTTGGTCCAATACTGGTATTTCTGCGCCGAGGGCGGGTTCACCACCCCGGCGATATGCCCCGATCCGGCCAGCACGAAGCGCAGCGGGCCGGCGAAATGGTCGGTGATCTTCCACACGCTTTCGGGCGGAGCGATATGATCCTCGCGCCCCGCCTGGATATAGGACGGCGTCCTGACGGTCGTGAGGTCGATGCCCACGCCGTCGACGCGCATCGATCCGGGCTGCGCCAGCCGGTTGTCGCGGTAGAGATCGGTCAGATAGCCCAGATGCCAGGTCGCGGGCAGGTTGGTGACGTCGGCGTTCCAGTGGAGCAGGTCGAACGGCGCATAATCGTTGCCAAGCAGATAATTGTTGGTGACGTAGTTCCAGATCAGGTCGCGCCCGCGCAGCAGGTTGAACGTCATCGCCATGTAGCGCCCGTCGAGATAGCCGTCCTTCCCGACCTGGCGAATCATCTTCAACTGCTCGTCATCGACGAACAGCGACAGTTCGCCCGCATCGGCGAAATCGACCTGCGCGGTGAAGAAGGTGGCAGTGGCGACCTTCGCCGCCTGCCCCCGCGCCTCCAGCAGCGCCAGCGTCGCGGCGAGCGTGGTGCCTGCCACGCAATAGCCGATGGCGTGGACCGATTCGACGTCGAGCACCTCGCGCACGGTGTCGATCGCGTCGATCTGCCCGCGCACGACATAATCGTCCCACGTCACGTCCTTCATCGACGCATCGGCCGAGCGCCACGACACGACGAACACTGACAGCCCCTGCTCCACCGCCCAGCGGATGAAGCTCTTCTCGGGCGTCAGGTCGAGGATGTAGAAACGATTGATCCACGGCGGGAAGATCAGCAGCGGCACCGCCCCCACCTTTTCAGTGGTCGGGGCGTAATGGATCAGTTCGTAGAGCGGGGTGCGCCGGATGACCTTGCCCGGCGTCATCGCGACGTTGCGGCCGAGTTCGAACGCGCTGGTGTCGCTCTGCGTCATCTGGCCCTTGGCCATGTCGGCGAGCAGGTTCTGCACGCCTTTCAGCAGATTCTCGCCGCGCGTCTCGATGATCTTTTCCATCACCAGCGGATTGGTGGCGGGAAAATTGGTCGGGCTGAGCGCATCGATCAGGCCGCGCGTGGCGAAGCGGAGCTGCTCCTTCTGTTTCGGATCGACGCCGTCGATCGCGTCGACGCCCTTGAGCATATGGTCGGCGACGAGGAAATAGCTCTGGCGGATGAAGGCATAGACCGGATCGTCGTGCCACTGTTTCGCCTTGAACCGGCGGTCGCGGGCGCGTTCGGGCGATTCGGGCGCGGGCTGCGCGGCGGGGTCGAGGAAGCGCTGCCACAGCTTCATCGTGTCCGCCCAGAAATCGGTCTGCGCCCGGATCATCCCCGTCGGATCGGGCCCGACCGGCGCGCGCTCCACCAGGTCGATACCCTGTTCGAGCATCAGTTGCTGCGCGCGGCCCAGCATCTGCGTCCAGTGTTGCAGTTCCTCGAGCGTCATCGCCGCCGGTGGTACGGCGGACTTCGTCTCGTCGGGCATTTTCCTCTCCTCGGGCGCCGTGCAGGTCTACCGATTAGCCGCTTACTCGCGTAAGGGCGATGACGAAAGGAACGAGAATGTCCGACGAATTCTACCGCATGAAACGCCTGCCGCCCTATGTCATCGCCGAGGTGAACGCGATGCGGGCAGCAGCGCGCAGCGGTGGCGAGGACATCATCGACCTCGGCATGGGCAATCCCGACCTGCCCCCGCCCGACCATGTGATCGAAAAACTGGTCGAGGTCGCCCGCATGCCCTCGGCGCACGGCTATTCGCAGTCGCGCGGCATTCCCGGGCTGCGCCGCGCGCAGGCCAATTATTACGGCCGCCGCTTCGGCGTCGACATCGATCCCGAAACCGAGGTTGTGGTGACGATGGGATCGAAGGAGGGGCTGGCCAGCCTTGCGACCGCGATCACCGCGCCTGGCGACGTCATCCTCGCACCCAACCCCAGCTACCCGATCCACATGTTCGGCTTCATCATCGCCGGGGCCACGATCCGTGCGGTGCCGACGACCCCCGACGAGCAGTATTTCGAGAGTCTCGAAAAGGCGATGGCATTCACCGTGCCCAAGCCCAGCGTGCTGGTGATGGGCTATCCGTCGAACCCGACCGCCGAGGTCGTCGACCTCGCGTTCTACGAACGGGTCGTCGCCTTCGCCAAGGAACACGGGCTGTGGGTCATCTCCGACCTCGCCTATAGCGAGCTGTATTACGACGGCTGCCCGACGCCCTCGATCCTGCAGGTCAAGGGCGCGAAGGACGTGGCGATCGAGTTCACCTCGCTCTCCAAGACCTATTCGATGGCCGGCTGGCGGATGGGCTTCGGCGTCGGCAACAAGAAGCTGATCGCGGCGATGACGCGGGTGAAGTCGTATCTCGACTATGGCGCGTTCACCCCGATCCAGGCGGCGGCGTGCGCGGCACTGAACGGCCCGCAGGACATCGTCGAGAAGAACCGCCAGCTCTATCACAAGCGCCGCGACGTGCTGGTCGAAAGCTTCGCCCGTGCCGGATGGGACATTCCCTCGCCGCGCGCCTCGATGTTCGCATGGGCGCCGCTGCCCCCCGCCCTCGCCCATCTGGGGTCGCTCGAGTTCTCCAAGCAGTTGCTGACCGAGGCCAAGGTCGCCGTTGCCCCCGGCGTCGGCTATGGCGAGAACGGTGAGGGCTATGTCCGCATCGCCATGGTCGAGAACGAACAGCGGCTGCGCCAGGCGGCGCGCAACGTGAAGAAATATCTCCAGTCGATGGGCGTCAACACGCCGGCTGGACGCAACGCGGTGTAGTTTCTTCTCCCCTCCCTGGCAGGGAGGNNNGGCCCGCGAGGGAAGGCTACCGTGCGACAACGAGCCAACCCACCCCCGGCCCCTCCCTTGTTCAAGGGAGGGGAGCGGCGCCCATGGAACCCGCGCCCACACCCGTCGCTATAGCGCACAACCACACCGGAGCACCGACGATGACCGACCTGCCGACCGAACTGCTGGTGCTTGCGTGGTCGACGGTGCTGCTGGTCGCCGCGATCCTG
This sequence comes from Sphingomonas sp. Leaf25, assembly GCF_001421635.1. Lineage (NCBI taxonomy): Bacteria > Pseudomonadati > Pseudomonadota > Alphaproteobacteria > Sphingomonadales > Sphingomonadaceae > Sphingomonas > Sphingomonas sp. Leaf25. Next base: position 26,404 of record NZ_LMKU01000002.1, on the reverse strand, counting down.
TTGCAGGGCCAACTCGCCACCCGCGAGCTGGGCGTCGGGTGGAACGCGGGCGCACGCGACGGCGATGCCCATCCCAAGAATGTCTATGCCGGCCGCGCGCAGCGTGCGCTCGACAATCTCAAGGAAACCTATCCGGCGTTCATCGCACTCGCGCTCGCGCTGGCGGTGAGTGGGCGGACCGGGGGACTGGGATCGGCGGGCGCGCTGCTGTGGCTGGTCGCGCGGATCGTCTATCACCCGCTCTATCTGTTCGGCGTGCCCTATCTGCGCAGCCTCGTCTGGCTCGCGTCGATGGCCGGGTTGCTGCTGATGTTCGTCCGATTGGTGTGACGGGTTCGACCCGAACAATCGTACTGATATAAATCAGCTAGTTGCGTTCCACCGTCCCCTTCCGCCGATGGTGCGCGTTGGCGGCCTGTTCCGCTGTTGCGCGAACGCGAAGGAGATGATGATGTCCCGACTAACGATGTTCGCCGCCGCCGCGGCCATGGCGGCCGCCGCGCCGCTGATGGCGCAGACCACCGATGCCACCACGTATGTCGCCAAGGCCGGCGCCAGCGACATGTACGAGCGCCAGTCGAGCCAGCTCGTGCTGCAATCGACTCGCGACGCCAAGGTCCGCGATTTCGCGACGATGATGGTGCGCGACCATGCCAAAAGCACCGCCGACGTGAAGCGCGCCGCGATGCAGGCCCGCGTCCGCGCGCCCGCGCCGAAGCTGGAGCCGATGCAGGCGCGGATGATCGCCGACCTGCGCCGCGCGACCGGCCCGGCGCGCGACCGGCTGTACGTCCAGCAGCAGCAGACCGCGCACCAGCAGGCGCTGGCGCTGCACAGCGGCTATGCGCAGCAGGGCAGCGTCGCGCCGCTCAAGACCGTTGCCGCCGCCACCGCCCCGGTCGTCCAGCATCATATCGAGATGTTGCAGGCGATGTAACGGTCGCCCCGTGCGGCTCCCCTCCCAGACAAGGGAGGGGAGATTTCCTTATGCCCCCGCCGCGACGTCCTGCGGCAGCGACCAGAGCAGGTCGCCCTGCCCCAGCACCCGCCCGTCCTCGGACAGCACGGCGACCGCCGCCACCGGCCGCCGGTCGCGCGCGTCGACCAGCACCGGCGTGGCGGGCTTACCGGTTTCCCAGCGTTCGCCCCATTGGCGCAACGCCACCAGCATCGGCAGCAGCGCATAGCCCTTATCGGTCAGGCGATATTCGATCTTGCGGCGATCCGCCTCGACCGTGCAGCGCTCGAGGATGCCATGCCCCACCAGCCGCGACAGCCGGCTGGCAAGGATGTTGCGAGCGATGCCCAGTTCCGACTGGAATTCCTCGAAATGCTGCAACCCGTTAAACGCGGCGCGCAGGATCAGCAGCGACCAGCGCTCGCCCATCGCCTCCAGCGCGGCGGGCAGGCTGCAACGGCTGGCCAGTTCGCGCAGCGGCTCTCGAAGCGTCGTCATGGCCGCCGGTCTAGCGCATCGCCCCGGCGAAAGGAAACACCGCGAATCTTGCGATGCAGCACCAGTAGCATATTGCTACTTACAACGATGTCCACTACCCGATGGCGACTGATTCAAGCCACCGGAGTCCCGTTCGATGAAGCCCTTCGCCCTGTTCGCCGCCGCCCTCCTCGCCCTGCCGTTCGCGGCTGCGGCACAGCCGGCGAAGGGCTATAGCGCGACCCCGGCGACCGCGCCCGCGGTCGACAGCCTCATTACCCGCAGCACGCCCTGGACCTGCGGCGACACCGTCTGCACCGCCGGCAAGACCGCCGGCAGCCCGCTGGCGATGTGCCAGTTGACCGCGCGGCAACTGGGTCCGCTGACCGCGTTCGTCGCCAACGGCACCGCTTTTGCGGCCGATCAGCTCGAAAAGTGCAACGCCCGCGCGAAGTGATCGGATGATGGGCGGGCAAAAACGGTTGCATTGCCCGCCCGGCTCGCCCCATCTACATCCCATGCTGCGCCAGTATGAATTGGTCGAGCGGGTCAAGGCCTATGATCCCGATGCAAACGAGGCCTTGCTCAACCGCGCCTATGTGTTCTCGATGCACGCGCATGGCAGTCAGAAGCGTGCCTCGGGCGATCCCTATTTCAGCCATCCGATCGAGGTGGCGGGGATTCTGACCGACCTGCACCTCGACGACGAGACGATCGCGACCGCGATCCTGCACGACACGGTCGAGGATACGGTGGCGACGCACGAGGAAATCCGGGCCAAATTCGGGGTCAACGTCGCCCGGCTGGTCGAGGGCGTGACCAAGCTCAGCAAGATCGAAGCGCAGACCGAGAACGAGCGCGCGGCGGAAAACCTGCGCAAGTTCCTGCTCGCCATGTCGGACGACATTCGCGTGCTGCTGGTGAAGCTGGCCGACCGGCTGCACAACATGCGCACGCTCCATCACATATCGAAGCCCGAGAAGCGCAAGCGGATCGCGCGCGAGACGATGGACATCTATGCCCCGCTTGCCGAGCGGATCGGCATGTACGAATTCATGAACGAGATGCAGACGCTGGCATTTCGCGAGATCGAACCCGAGGCGTATGAATCGATCACCCGCCGCCTCGAACAACTGGAGGAAGGCGGCGGCGACCGCGTCACCAAGATCGGCGGCGACCTGAAAGCGATGCTCGACCGCCATGGCATCGCGGCCGACGTGTCGGGACGGCGCAAGCATCCCTATTCGATCTGGCGCAAGATGTCCGAGCGGCACGTCAGCCTCGAACAGCTCTCCGACATCGTCGCCTTCCGTGCGATCGTCGACAGCGAGGAGGAATGCTACCGCGCGCTGGGCATCATCCACCGCCGCTGGCCGATGGTGCCGGGACGGTTCAAGGACTATATCTCGACGCCCAAGCGCAACGGCTATCGCTCGCTTCACACCGCGGTGATCCATGCCGAGAACATGCGGATCGAGGTGCAGATCAGGACGCGCGAGATGCACGCGCAGGCCGAATTCGGTCTCGCGGCGCACTGGGCCTACAAGCAGGATGCGGTGCGCCCCGATACGCAGGTGCGCTGGATCCGCGACCTCGTCGAAATCCTCGACAATGCGGAGAGCCCCGAGGAACTGCTCGAACACACCCGCATGGCGATGTACGCCGACCGCATCTTCGCCTTCACCCCGAAGGGCGAACTGCACCAGTTGCCCAAGGGCGCGACGCCGATCGATTTCGCCTATGCGGTGCATACCGATCTGGGCGATCAGGCGGTCGGCGCAAAGGTCAACGGCGGCGTCGTGCCGTTGCGCACCGAACTGAAGAACGGCGACCAGGTGCAGATTCTGCGCTCCAAGGCGCAGCGGCCGCAGGCGAACTGGCTGAACTTCGCGATCACCGGCAAGGCGCGCGCCGCGATCCGCCGCTATATCCGCCACCGCGAGCGTGAGGAAACGGTCGCGCTGGGCACCAAGCTGTACCACGAACTGGTCGCCCGCCTGCCGGTGCCCGCCGGCAGCGACGCGCTGGGCGAGGCGCTCAAGCGGCTCAAGATCGCCGACGAGGCGACGCTGTTCGAGGGACTGGCGCGCGGCAAGCTGACCGAGGAAGCGGTGATGGAGGCGGTGATGCCCGGTGCCGTCGCCGATCCGAAGATCGAACCGATCCCGGCGCAGCGCGCGCCGATCGAGATCAAGGGGCTGACCGCCGGGGTCGGCTATGATCTCGCCACCTGCTGCCATCCGGTGCCCGGCGACCGCATCATTGGCGTGCGCAGCGACGACGGTCGGTTCGAGGTCCACGACATCGCCTGTCGTCAGGTCGACGCAATCGATCCGCATCACTGGATCGACCTGACGTGGGGCGACAATGCCGAAGGGGCGACCGCGCGGATCGCGGTGACGCTGAAGAACGAACCCGGCGCGCTGGGCGTGATCGCCACCGTGATCGGCGGCCACCGCGCGAACATCCTCGGGCTCCGGCTCGACAATCGCGACACGACGTTCCACACCAACACGATCGACGTGGAGGTGCGCGACGCGGCGCATCTGATGAAACTGCTCGCCGGCCTGCGCGCGGCCGACGCGGTGAACGCGGCGGAGCGGGTGTAACCACCCCCTTTCGTCATTCCCGCGAAGGCGGGAATCCATACACGCCAACGTTCGCGATGGAGGCGAGGCGGCAGCGGCTATGGATTCCCGCCTTCGCGGGAATGACGAAGGTATCGGCGACACCCTTGCCCTTGTCCCCACCAATCCCCAAAGCATGCCGCATGGTACAGGACTCCCCGCTCGACCGGTTTCGTGACGTGTTGCGCGGCACGTCGCGCGCGATCGCTGAAGAACCCGAGATCGAGCTGGCGTTCACCGCCGACGCGCCGGTCGCGTCGGGCAAGCATATTAAGGTGCCGATGCCTGCCCGCGCGCTGCCCGCCGATCAGGTGGCAGAGGCGCGGGGTCTGGCCGACGGTTTCGCGCTCAGGATGCGCCATCACGACGCCGCACTCCACGCGCGCGGCGCGCCCGGCGACGCGGTGGCGCGCGCGGTGTTCGACGCGGTCGAACAGGCACGGGTCGATGCGCTGGGGTCGGACGGCTATGCCGGCATCGCCGACAATCTCGACCATGCGCTCAATCTGCGAATGCGCTCCGATCCGATCACCCGCGCACGCACCCGTGCCGAGGTGCCATTGTCGACCGCGGTGCAACTGGTCGTGCGCGAACGGCTGACCGGCCGGCTGCCCCCGGCGGTCACGGCGCCCGGCATGGCGCTGATCCGCGACTGGATCGAGGCGCGCGCGGGTACGCAGCTCGATACGCTGTCGGCGCTGGTCGCCGACCAGTCGGCATTCGGGCGCGGCATCACCCGGCTGCTCGAGGACCTCGAACTGATCGAGGGCGAGGTCGAGCCCGAACAGGCCGACGACGGTGGCGACGATGCCGAGGGCGAGGACGACCAGACCCCCGAGGACGACGGCGACGACGAGGGCGAGCAGCAGGGCGGCGAGGGTCAGGTCGAGGCGCGGGGCCAGGACAGCGGCGACGACACCGAAACCGGCGAATCGGACGACAGCGCCGAGAACGACGACGCGCAGGGCGACGACATGGCCGATGGCGAGGACGAGGGCGGCATGATGCCGGTCCGTCCCAACCGCCCGGTGCCCGACCTGAACGCCCAGTTCGACTATCGCCCGTTCACCACGAAGTTCGACGAAGTGGTCGCCGCCACCGAACTCTGCGAAGCCGACGAGCTGGAACGGCTGCGCGCCTATCTCGACCAGCAACTGGTACAGTTGCAGGGCGTCGTCACCAAGCTCGCCAACCGGTTGCAGCGGCGGTTGATGGCGCAACAGTCGCGCTCGTGGGATTTCGATCAGGAAGAAGGCATGCTCGACGCCGCGCGGCTGGCGCGGGTGGTCATCAACCCGGCGCAGTCGCTCAGCTACAAGATCGAGCGCGACACCGATTTCCGCGACACCGTCGTCACGCTGCTGATCGACAATTCGGGGTCGATGCGCGGCCGCCCGATCGGCATCGCCGCGATCAGCGCCGACATCCTCGCCCGCACGCTCGAACGGGTCGGGGTGAAGGTCGAGATCCTCGGCTTCACCACCCGCGCGTGGAAGGGTGGGCAGAGCCGGGAGGCATGGCTGGCGGCGGGCCGCCCGCCGCAGCCCGGCCGCCTCAACGACCTGCGCCACATCGTCTACAAACAGGCCGACGAGCCGTGGCGGCGCGCCAAACAGTCGCTCGGGCTGATGATGCGCGAGGGGTTGCTGAAGGAAAATATCGATGGCGAGGCGTTGCTGTGGGCGCACGGCCGGCTGATCGCGCGGCCCGAGGATCGCAAGGTGCTGATGGTCATCAGCGACGGCGCGCCGGTCGACGATTCAACGCTGTCGGTCAATTCGGGCAGCTATCTCGAACGCCATCTGCGGCAGGTCATCGCCTATATCGAGGGCAAGTCGCCGGTCGAACTGGTCGCAATCGGCATCGGCCATGACGTGACGCGGTGGTATTCGCGCGCGGTCACGATCATGGATGCCGAGCAACTGGCGGGCACGATGATCGAACAGCTCGCGTCGCTCTTCGACAGCCCGTGAAGGTCGCCGCCCCGCCCGGCGGCTTTCGCGGGCCGGTGAAGCGATCGATCACCATCGCCGGCCACGCCACCTCGATCAGCCTCGAACCCGGTTTCTGGACGGCGCTGGAGGCGCAGGCGGTGGCCCACGCCCTGCCGCTGTCGGCGCTGGTCGCGGCAATCGACGCCGCGCGGATCGAAAGCGCCGATCCGCCGAACCTCGCGAGCGCGATCCGGTCGTGGTTGCTGGGCGCGGTGGCCGCCGGCTGACGCCGGGCATTGGCACAACCTGCCCCCCTCCCTGACAAGGGAGGGGCCGGGGGTGGGTAGGTCTGGGGCGGATGCCGCCGTTCCCTCGCAACCCGACCCACCCCCAACCCCTCCCTGACAAGGGAGGGGAGTAATCGGAACAGCCCGCGACAATCCTGCGACAAACATGAAAGCCACTCGCATTAGCATTGACTCTGCGAACGCATCGCAATAGCGGCGTCGGCATCGAAAGGGGATTTTCGTGACCGACACCCATACTACCGGCAGCACCTCGCCGGCCTTCCTCGCGCTCGCCTGCGTGGGCTTTATCGCCTCGGCCCCGGCCATGGCCGCCCCGCGCGACACCGCCGCGCCCGCCGCCCGCGCCGATGCGACCGACAATGATCCGCAGACGATCCTCGTCGAAGGCAAGCGCACCAAGACGCTCGAAAGCCCGAAGGCGACCGCCGAACTGATCGACACGCCGCAGACGATCACCGTCGTATCGGATCAGGTGATCCGCAAGCAGAACCTCCAGACGCTGCGCGACATCCTCCAGACCGTGCCCGGCATCACCTTCGGCGCGGGCGAAGGCGGCGGCGGCTATGGCGATTCGATCAACCTGCGCGGCTTTTCGGCGAACAACGACATCACCGTCGACGGCATTCGCGACAGCGCGCAGTACAGCCGGACCGATCCGTTCAACCTGCAACAGATCGAGGTCTACAACGGCGCCAATTCGGTGTTCAACGGATCGGGATCGGTCGGCGGCACGATCAACCTCGTCAGCAAGACGCCGGGGGGCGACGACCTGACGATCGTGCAGGGATCGGTCGGCACCGATCGCTATTATCGCGGCGCGATCGACGCCAACCGCCGTATCACCGACACGGTCGGCGTGCGGCTGAACGCCGCCTATCACCATAACGACGTGCCCGGCCGCGACGTCGAGAAGTTCGAACGCTGGGGCGTCGCCCCCTCGGTCACGATCGGGCTCGGCACGCCGACCAGCCTGACCCTCGCCTATGTCCACCAGCGCGACGACAATACGCCGCTGTACGGCCTGCCCTATTTTGACAACGGCACGATTCGCGGCTTCCTGCCCGGCACCGATCGCAGCGATTATTACGGCTATCGCAACCTCGACCGGCAGCAGACGACGGTCGACCGCTTCACCGCCACCTTCGCCCATGCGGTCGATGCCCATGTGTCGGTGCGCAACCTCACCCGCTGGCAGCGCGTCGGCCAGGATACCGTGACCACCGCGCCGCAGGGCACCTTCTGCCTCGCCAACAACCGCCAGCCGGTCGCGACCAGCGCGACCAACCCGGCGGGCCTCGCCTGTCCGGCGGGGGTGACGCCCGGCAACTGGCTGCCCAGCGGCCCGCGCGGGCTGGTGCGCGATCAGGAGAACCAGTTGCTGGTCAACCAGACCGACCTGCGCCTCGAACACGGCGCGCGCGGCGGCATCCGCAACGTCGCCAACATCGGCGTCAGCGGCATGATCGAGGATTATGCGATCACCAGCGGGTCGCTGCTGCGCAACGCCGACGGATCGGCGACGACCCCGCTGCCGCTGCTGTCGATCGTCAACCCCGACACGACCTATCGCGGGCCGGTGAACTTCGTCACCACCGCGAAATCGCGCGGCACGTCGCGCAACGTCGCGGTCTATGCGTTCGACACGCTCGAACTCGGGCGGATGTTCGAACTGAACGGCGGGGTGCGCTGGGAGCATCAACGCTCGGTGTTCCAGGCGTTGCCGCTGCTGACGCTCGCGCCGGGCGTGGCCCAGCCGGCGGCGGCGCTTCAGGCGCGGCAGGTCAACGACGAAACGCTGTTCAGCTACCGCGTCGGCGCGGTGTTCCACCCGGTCGAGCGGGTCAGCCTCTACGCCGGCTATGGCAATGCGCGCACGCCGTCGTCGATCAGCGTGCGCGGCGGCTGCGTCGCGGTGTCGGGCACGGTCGTGACGAACACCTGCGACGTCGCACCCGAAACCGCGAAGAACTACGAAGCCGGGATCAAGGCCGGGCTGCTGAACGGCAAGCTCGAACTGACGGCGGCGGTGTTCCGCAACGAACGCACCAACTACCGTATCCCCTCGAACGATCCCGCGCTGCCGACCATCCAGGTGCTCGACGGCAAGAGCCGGGTCGACGGCGTGGCGCTCGGGGTTTCGGGCACGATCACTCCGGCATGGACGGTGTTCGCCAACTATACCTATCTCGACAGCGAGGTACGCCAGTCGGTCAGCGACTTCTGCCTCGCCCGCCCCGGCAGCATCGGCTGCGGCAACTCCGTCGCCAATCCCGATCCGCAAGCCGGCGCGAAGCTGGTGCAGACCCCCGACCATTCGGGCAGCCTGTTCACGACCTATCGCCTGCCGTTCGGCTTAGAGATCGGGTACGGCCTGACCTATCAGGGCAGCTTCACCACCTATGTCCCGAACCTTGCCAACGCCAATGCGCTGAAGGCGGAGGATTATCTGATCCACCGCGCCTATCTCGGCTACACGATCGGTCAGGGCTGGAGCGTGCAGCTCAACGTCCAGAACCTGACCGACGAACGCTATCTGACCGGCGTGCGCAACAACATCAACGCGACGACCGGCGTCGTCAACGGCGGCTGGGCGATGCCCGGCGACCGGCGACAGGCGGTGCTGAGCGTATTCAAGAGCTTCTGACCGCGCACCCCGCCGGTCGGATTTCCTGCCCGTTCCCGGTGCTGCCACAGGGAACGGGCATTTTTCGGTTGATGGACCACCGCCCATGCTGATCGCCATTCCCGACGTGCTGACCCCCGATCAGGTTGCCGGCCTGCGCGCCCTGATCGACGGTGGCGAGTGGATCGACGGCAACGTCACCTCCGGTCCGCAATCGGCGCTGGCCAAGCGCAACGCGCAACTGGTCGAGGGGTCGGCGGCGGCGCGCGAGGGCGGCGGGCGCGTGCTCGATGCGCTGGGGGCCAATCCGCTGTTCGTCGCCGCCGCGCTGCCGGCGAAGGTCTTTCCGCCGCTGTTCAACCGCTATGCCGGGGGTCAGGCGTTCGGCGCGCATGTCGACAATGCGGTGCGTATCCAGCGCGGCTCGGACTTCCGCATCCGCAGCGACCTGTCGGCGACGCTGTTCCTGTCCGATCCAGCCGAGTACGACGGCGGCGAGCTGGTGATCGAGGACCTGTTCGGCACGCAATCGGTAAAGCTGCCCGCCGGGCATCTGGTGCTCTATCCCGCCTCGTCGCTCCACCGCGTCGAACCGGTGACGGCAGGCACGCGGGTGGCGTCGTTCTTCTGGATCCAGTCGATGGTGCGCGGCGACGGCGAGCGCCGCATCCTGTTCGACATGGACCGCGCGATCCAGCGGCTCGTCGGGCAGGTCGGCCACGGCGACCGCTCGGTGATCGAACTGACCGGCGTGTACCACAACCTGCTGCGGCGGTGGGCCGAGGTGTAAGAGTCGGTTTCACGCGAAGGCACGAAGAAGAAGGGTTGATCGCGCAGAGGCGCCGAGGCGCAGAGGGGTTGCGCTTGCAGGTGCGTTTGCCGCGTCAGCGGCCTTATCGTTCTCGTGGAGGGTGAAAGGCGGCTTTGCCGCATGCGCAACCCCTCTGCGCCTCCGCGCCTCTGCGCGAACCATTGCTTCTACTTCTTACCGCCTCCGCGCCTTCGCGTAAAAACGGCTCCTAAGCGCCCTGATCGGGCAACACCGGGGCCACCGTAACCTCGCCATGGTCGCCCGCGCGATAGCCCAGGCTCGCCCGCCCGCGCACCGGCCCGGCGACGTCGGCGACCAGATACAGCGGCCGCCGCTTCGATTCGACGTACAGCCGCCCGAGATACTCGCCGATCATCCCCAGTACGAACATCTGCGCCGCGCCGAGGAACACGACGACCAGCATCGTCGAGGTCCACCCCTGCACCGCGCTGCCCGACAGCCAGCCGACCGCGATATAGGCGAACAACAGCAGCGACAGCCCGGTCAGCACCAGCCCGAGATGGCTGGCGAGCCTGAGCGGCGCGGTGGAAAAGCCCGTCACCGCGTCCAGCGCGAAGCGGATCATCTTGCCCAGCGGATATTTGCTCTCGCCCGCCAGCCGCTCGTCGCGGTCATAGGGAAACGGCACCTGCCGAAACCCGACCCACGCCACCATGCCGCGAATGAATCGCGCCTGTTCGGGCAGCGACAGCAGCGCATCGAGCGCGCGCCTGCTCATCAGCCGGAAATCGCCGGTGTCGAGCGGAATCGGCGTATCGGTCACGCGGTCGAGCACGCGGTAGAAGGCGGATGCGGTCAGCTTCTTGAAGAACGTCTCGCCCTCGCGCTTGCGCCGCACGGCATAGACGACGTCGGCCCCTTGCGCGTCCATGACGCTAAGCATTTCGCCGAGCAGTTCGGGCGGGTCCTGCAAGTCGGCGTCGATGATGAGGATGCGCTCGCCCGCGCACAGGTCAAGCCCGGCGGTCAGCGCCAGTTGATGGCCGTGGTTGCGCGACAGGTTGATCGCCACCAGCCGGGGATCGACGGCGGCGAGTCGCTCCATCACCGCCCAGCTCTGGTCGCGCGATCCGTCGTTCACCAGCACGATCTCGTGATCGTCGCCGACGACCGCGCGCACCGCCGCCGACACGCGCGCATGCAGCACGTCGAGACAGGCGGCCTCGTTATAGCAGGGGACGACGACGGAGAGCGCGGGACGGTTCATAGGCGTCCGCGTTACCCTATGGCGCGCGACAGGAAAAGCGGGTGGCGATTGCATCGCCGCACCACGTGGTTAGGGTATCGCCTCCACCGTAGGAACCGCCGATGCGCCTCATCCTGTTGCCGCTGCTGATCGTCGCCACGCCAGCCATGGCACAAATCTGGGACGGGGGACGCAGCGTCGCGCGGCCCGCCCCCCGGCAGATCGATCCCGATGTCTTCGCGCGATCGCGCGAGGCGCGCGGGATCGACCGTTCGATCCGTGACGGCGTGCGGCGCGGCGAACTCACCCGGCGCGAGGGCCGCGAACTGCGCGCGCAGGCCGGCGCGATCGGTCGCACCTCGGGCGGCCTGTCCGCCGGGATCGGTCCGCAGCAAACCACGGCGTTGCTCGGCCTGCGCGGGCTGGTCGACGCCCGCCGTGCGCAGGGTCGCGAGCGCAAGGCCGGCCGCTGACGCCCCTTGCCCGCCACCGCCACCCGCCCTAGGCAGGAGGCGGATAGCTACCATCCAGTCTCATTTTATCTACTTACCCCAAGGACTCCTGTACCGTGGCCGAAGTCATCCACTGCATCATCACCTCCAGTCTTGAAGGCAAGGGCGCGTTCGGCGTCCGCAAGGATACCGACGAGAATTGCTATTTCCCGGTGAGCGTCGCCGAAGCGCTCGACATCGAAGCGTTCGAGGAGGTCGAGGCGATCGTCGTGCGCAACGACCGCGCCGACCCGGCATGGCGCGCGATCAAGGCGCGGCGGGTCGAGCGCACCTGACCGGCAGGGCGTGACCGGCGACCCGTCGCTCGGCTGGGAAGCGGTCGCGCCGGACTTCGCGGCCGTCCGCTCAGGGGTCGGTGCCGAAATCGTGCGCCGCTGGTCGCGCCACCTGCCGCCCGGTGGCAGCGTGCTCGACATCGGCTGCGGCACCGGGATGCCGGTGGCCACGACGCTCGCCGATGCGGGGTTCGCGCTGTATGGCATCGATCCGTCGCCGACGATGCTCGCCCGGTTCCGCGCGCAGGTGTGTCACGCCGACGCTGCCTGCGAAGCCGTGCAGGACAGCCGGTTCTTCGATCGCCGTTTCGACGGAATCGTGATGATCGGCGTCCTGTTCCTTTTGCCCGAAGCGGCGCAGCAGGCCGCGATTCACCGGATCGGCCGTGCGCTGTTGCCCGGCGGACGGTTGCTGTTCACCGCGCCGCGCATGGCCTGCCGTTGGACCGACAGCCTGACCGGCCAACCGTCGCAGTCGCTGGGCGAAGCGCGGTATCGCGCGCTGCTCGCCGACGCCGGCTGCTGCCTGACCGACATCGTCCGCGATGCCGGTGGGAACGACTATGTCGATGCCGTGGCCGGTTGACCCTCCAGCCGCGCCAGCGCCCACTGCGCCGCCTCCGCTACCGCCGCGTCGGCATCGTCCAGCAACGCCCGCACCGGCCTGACCAGCGCCACATCGCCGCTGTTCCCCGCCGCGATCAGCGCGTTGCGCACCATCCGGTCGCGGCCGATGCGCTTGATCGGCGATCCGCGAAACACCTCGCGAAAGCCCGCATCGTCGAGGTCGAGCAGATCGGCCAGCCGTGGCGCGGCGAACTCGGCGCGCGCGGCGAATGCGCGGTTGGCGGCGGCGGCATCGGCGAACTTGTTCCACGGGCACACCGCGAGGCAATCGTCACAGCCATAGATGCGGTTGCCGATGCCGGCGCGAAACTCATGTGGGATGGGACCTGCATGTTCGATCGTCAGATACGAGATGCAGCGCCTTGCATCGAGGCGGTACGGTGCGGGAAACGCATCGGTCGGGCACGCCCGCTGGCAGGCATCGCACGATCCGCAGGTGTCGGCCCCCGCCCGGTCGGGCGTCAGGTCGAGCGTGGTGTAGATCGCGCCGAGGAACAGCCAGCTCCCATGGGTCCGGCTGACGAGGTTGGTGTGCTTACCCTGCCAGCCCAGCCCCGCCGCCTCCGCCAGCGGCTTTTCCATCACCGGCGCGGTATCGACGAATACCTTGAGGTCGCAGCCCGCCGTCTGCGCCAGCCAGCGGCCCAGTGCCTTCAGCGCCTTCTTGACCACGTCATGATAATCGCCGCCCTGCGCATAGACCGAGATGCGCCCGCGGTCGCCGACCCCCTCCAGCGCCAGCGGATCGACCAGCGGGGCATAGCTCATGCCGAGCGCGATGACGCTTCGCACCTCGCTCCACAGCGCGGCGGGCGATCCGCGCTGGTGGGCGCGTTCCTCCATCCAGATCATCGATCCGTGCCGCCCCTCGTCCAGCCACTGGCGCAGCCGCTCGGCGGTGCGCGGCGCGGCATCGGCACGCGCGATGCCGCAGGCGACGAAGCCCAGCTCGGCCGCCTTCGCCCGGATGGCGGCGGCAATATCGGCGGGGGGGGCCTTGTGTTCGCGCATCAACCCCCGCTACCCTCTTGCGGCACCGGGCAAAAGTCCCGGCGAGCAGGGGGGCGATCAGTTTGCGTAGCGATGCTTTGGCGCTCAGCGCCACCGGACTGGTCAAGCGGTTCGGCGACCGGCGCGTGGTGGACGGCATCGACCTCGCCGTGCCGACCGGATCGGTCTACGGCGTGCTCGGCCCCAATGGCGCGGGCAAGACGACGACGCTGCGCATGCTGCTCGGCATCATCGAACCCGACGAGGGGCAGCGCAGCCTGCTCGGCCACATTGCCCCACGCGACGCCTCCGATCGCGTCGGCTATCTGCCCGAGGAACGCGGCCTCTATCCCGGCATGAAGGCGCGCGAGGCGATCGCCTTCATGGGCGCGCTGCGCGGGCTCGACTGGTCGACCGGGCGCAAGCGCGCCGGCTCGATGATGGAGGCCGCCGGCCTCGGCCACGCCGCTGACCAGAAGATCCGCAAGCTGTCCAAGGGCATGGCGCAGTTCGTCCAGTTGCTCGGCAGCGTGGTGCATCAGCCTGAATTCCTCGTCCTTGACGAACCCTTTTCCGGCCTCGATCCGGTCAATCAGGAACGGCTCGAAGGACTGATCCGCGCCGAGCGCGATCGCGGGGCGACCATCCTGTTCTCGACGCATGTCATGGCCCATGCCGAACGGCTGTGCGACCGGCTGTGCATCATCGCCGGCGGCAAGCGTCGGTTCGAGGGGACCGTCGACGACGCCCGCGCAATGCTGCCGATGAAGGCGCACTACGTGCCGCATCACCCCTCCCCCGACATCGCCCGGCTGCTCCCCGCCGATGCGCAGCCGGTCGACCCCACGCGCGGCGGCGGCTGGCGCTTCACCCTGCCCGCGCAAGGTATCGAAGGAATATTGGTGCGGCTGATCGACGCGGGCTACGGCATTTCGGGACTGTCGATCGAGCGCCCCGGCCTGCACGACGCCTTCGTCCGCATCGTCGGCGAAGCCGCCGCCAACCCGGAGATCGCGGCATGAGCGGCACCCGCAAACTGATCCGCCAGACGCTGACCATCGCCCGGCGCGATTTCACCGCGACCGTCATGACGCCGATGTTCCTCGTGTTCCTGCTGGCGCCGTTGTTCTTCGTCGGATTCGGCGCGGTTGGCGGCCTCGGCGCGTCGGCGGCACGCGGCGGAACCGAGGGCAAGGTGCGCATCTATGCCATCGCCGCCCCAGCCGACGCCGCACGGTTGCGCCAGGTCGATTCGACCCTGCGCCCCGCGCTGCCCGAGGAACGCGGACCGCCCCCGTTGTTCACGCTCAGTCCGTCGGCCGATCCGGCGGCGCAGGCGCGCAAGCTCCTCGCCGATTCGAAGATCGACGTGCCCGCCGTCCTCTACGGCACGATCGACCGGCCGACCGTGCTGCACGCGAACAAGACCTCGACCTCGGCCGACTATCTCGCCGGCCTCGCCGAACAGGCGCTGCGCACCCGCCCCGACCTGACCGACGCGCCGCTGACCCGCCCGACCTTCGTCCGCGTCGCGCGCAGCGGCACGTCGCTGGGCGGCAAGAACGCGGCGGGGTTCTTCTCGGTCGTCACGCTGTTCATCGTCACGCTGATGCTGGCGGGACAGGCGGTCGGCACCATGGCGGAGGAACGCTCGAACAAGGTGATCGAGGTGCTCGCCGCCGCCGTGCCCCTGGAATCAGTGTTCCTCGGCAAGCTGATCGGCATGTTCGGCGTGGCGGTGCTGTTCCTCGCCTTCTGGGTCACGATCGGGGCCAATGTCGGCGCGCTGCTGCCCGAGGATATGGCGCAGGGGCTGAGTGGCATCGCCCCCGCGATCGGCCTGCCCGCCTTCGCCGCGCTCTACGTCGTCTATTTCACCATGGCGTACATGCTGCTCGGATCGGTGTTCCTGACGGTCGGCGCACAGGCATCGACCCCGCGCGAAATCCAGATGCTATCGCTCCCGATCACCATCTTCCAGATGGCGATGTTCGGCTTCGCGCTCTCGGCGGTTGGCAAGCCCGGCACGTGGATCGCCACCGCCGCGCAGCTTTTTCCGTTCAGCTCGCCCTTCGCCATGGCCGCCCGCGCCGCGACCGACGGCGCGCTGTGGCCGCATTTCGCCGCGATCGCGTGGCAGTTGCTGTGGGTGACACTGACGATCGCGCTGGGCGCGCGGCTGTTCAGGCGCGGGGTGTTGCAGTCGGCGGGGCCGAAATGGCGGTGGTGGAAGCGGGGCTGACCTGATCGACCATCCAGCGCCCGCCGACGATGCCGATCGCGGCGGCGAGGATGCCGGCCACCAGATCGACGACATAATGGCCGCCGATCGGCACCGCCGCCGCCAGCATCAGCGCGTTGAGCAGCGCGAACGGCCAGCGCAGCGGCGGCAGGTGCCAGAAGCCATAGCCGAGCAGCACCGCCGCCCCGGCATGGAAGCTCGGATAGTTGATGATGCCGTCCAGCGTCGCGAACGAGATGGTGCCGATCGTCCCGTCCTGTAACGCCAGCAGCAGTCGCGGCTGGTTCCACGGCACCGGATCGAGCATCGCGGGCACCTGCGCCGCCGCGATGCCGAAGTGATGATAGGCGCCCAGTGCCGGATGATGGGCGAAAAACGCCATGACCACGCACAGCGTCAGGACCCATGCGGCAAGGAAATGCCACAGCCGCCGGTGCCGCCCGCCCAGCGCATGGAGCGCGATCAGCAGCGCGGGTTGCCAGCCGATGCTGGCATAGGCGATGTTGGCGATCCGCACCGGAAGGCCGGACCGGTCGAAGGCCAGCATCGCGCGCGGCCAGTCGAACCCCGGAAGCAATATCCGGTCGGCGCGGGCGAGCGCGCCGTCGAAATAGGGATGCGGCCCCGCCGCCAGCACGAAGGTCAGCAGGCAGACGGTGGCGCAGATCGCGGTGAACAGCGCATAGCCCTCGATCATCGTCGCCAGCCGGAGCAGACCGCGCGCCCGCAGGCACCATGCGAACCACAGGATGCCGAGCATCATCCCGCCGAACATCGCGAACTCGTCGACCGCGATATGCAGCCCGGTCCGGTGCAGCGCGAACGGCATTCCCGCCCAGCCGAGCAGCAGGAACAGGTAGACCGGCACCGCCCCGACCGCGAACGGTCGCTGGCACCCGATCGGCATGGCGTGGAGGGCGGCGGCCGGCATCGCCGCTCCCTGCACCATCATCCCTTAAGGATGCGCAAATCCGTCACCCGCGCGACAGGCTCCGGCGGGCGACATGACGGCGGTCAGCCCCGCTCCACCAACGTCACGATCGACAATCCCAACCGGCAGATCGCCTCGAACGATGGTCGCCTAGCAGCCGGCAGCCGGGTTTCGCCCAAGCCATTTCAGGTCGACGCGAACCGGGTTCCACAATCGGATGCTGCGGTCTTCCACTTCTGTCCGGGCCCGATAGCCGATCTCGACGGTGCTACCGTCGATCCATCGAACGCTCGTCGAGCAGACCCGGTCCAGGACGGCGATCCTCGTGCCCAGACGTGGGGCGTCGCCTTTCGTTACGAGGAAGAATTTCGTTGCAGGGCTCACCGTCGCATCGTCGCTTACGTCCCACATCCGGACGATCTCGCGCTGGCCGTCCGGCGCAACGAAACGGCCAAATTCCTTTCCCGACGCCTCTTGGCCACCACAAGCGGCCAAGCCGAATGCTCCCAGCAGGAGCAAAGTCGCTGACATGCGAGTGCAGGAAGGCATGCCATACCGTATCGTGAAGAAGCCGGCAGGCAACCTGTCTCAAACCAAATCATGTTCGGGTATTTCGAGCGACTTCCCTACCCTCGCTCCACCAACGTCACGATCGACAATCCCGGCGGCAACGGCACGCGGCCGACCAGAAACCGCTCCAGCCGGAAGATCGCCTCGAACGCGGTATTGAGCACCTTGGGTGGGGGCGAATCGTCGCTGTCGTCCTTGCCGGTCAGCTTGCCCGCCACCCGCGCCGCGACGGCAGCGGGAAACAGCAGCGAGTTGAAATAGCGCAGGCCGTTGTGCTTCAATCCGGCGTCCGCAATCGCCTTGGCCAAGGTCGCCTTGGAATACCGCCGGTGGTGGTGGTTCACCACGTCGTGTGCGCTCCACATCCACTGATGCGCCGGCACCGTCACCAAGATCTTGCCACCCGGCGCCAGCCGCTCGGCCATGCCGCGAAACGTCGCGACATCGTCCTCGATATGCTCGACCACGTCCAGCACCGCGATCAGGTCGTAGCGGCCGGTCACGCCGTCCAGCGTCGGCAGCGGCGCGGTGCCCACCGGCTTGCCCAGCCGCTCGCTGGCGATGGCGCGCGCGGCGGGATCGATCTCGATCGCCTCGACCTCGCCGAACGCGCCCAGCATCGGCAGGTTGTGCCCGGTGCCGCAGCCGATTTCGAGGATGCGCGACCCCGGCTTCAACCCGGCATAGCGCGCGACATAGTCGGCGAGAATGTCGCGCCGCGCGCGATACCACCAGTGGGTGGAATCATGCGCCGCCATGCGGTCATAGACGATGCGGTCCATCTTATCCGAATACCCATGTACGATTGAGCGCGAAGGTGGCGAACGGGGTGACGAGCATCGCCGGGATCAGCGGCACCCACTGCGCCCACCCCATCCAGTCGGCCAGCACCAGCGTGAACAGCGCGTTGAGCATCATGCCGAACCCCTGCACCACCATGAACTTGACCGGCTGTACCGCGCCCGCCTCGCGGCTGCCGTGCCCTTGGAAACTCCAGCGGCCATGCGCGAAAAAGCCGAAGGCGGCGGCGACGAGGAACGCGGGCGGCACCGCAAGGAACGCGCGACCCTGCGGCAACACCCAATAGACCAGCGGCAGATAGACCGCCGAATAGATCGCGGTCGACAGCAGCCCGACGATGCCGAACCGCACGAGTTGCCCCAGCACCCCGCTGCTTCGCATCGCCTCGATCCGTCCGGTCATTCCCTGCACGTCTTGTCCTTTGCGCGCCATCCGATAGAGCGCGAGCGATCACCAGTCCGCGCCGTATAAGCTGCGGCGCGCGGGGGGAAGCGATTTTGAACGACCGACGGATGCGCTGGAGCGACCTCGACCGGCACTGGCTGCGCTGGGTGCTGCTCGCGTGGGTGACGATCGCCGCATGGTTCCTGTGGCAGCGGTGGAACGCGGTCCACTGGCTCGCGCTGTCCGACACCGACGACAACATGCGACTGATGCAGGTGCGAAGCTGGCTGAACGGGCAGAGCTGGTACGACCTGCGCCAGTATCGCCTCAACCCGCCCACCGGCCTCGACATCCACTGGTCGCGGCTGGTCGACCTGCCGATCGCCGGGCTGTTCCTGCTGCTCAAGCCCTTCGCCGGCGCGGTCTGGGCCGAACGGCTGGCGGTCGGCATCGCACCGCTCCTGCCGATGGGGGTGGCGCTGGTCGCGCTGGCGGTCAGCGTGCGGCGGCTGGTCGCGCCGCTGGCGTGGCCGCTGGCGGTGGCGTTCCTGCTGGGCTGTTCGTCGACGCTGCTGATGTTCATGCCCGAACGGATCGACCATCACGGCTGGCAGCTCGCCTGCCTCGCATGGACCGTCGCCGGGCTGGCCGATCCGAAACAGGCGCGCGGCGGGCTTGCGGTCGGGCTGTCGTCGGCGCTGTCGCTGACGATCGGCCTCGAACTGCTGCCCTATTGCGGCATGGCCGGGGCGATCGTCACGCTGCGCTGGGTCTGGGACCGGGGCGAGGCGCGCCGCCTCGCGGTCTATGGCGCTACGCTGGCGGGGGCGAGTGGCTTGGGCTTCGTCGTGTTCGCCTCGAACGCCAATTACGCGATGCGCTGCGACGCGCTGACCCCGGTGTGGCTGTCGGCGGTGGTCGCGGGCGGCGCGCTGCTGGTGCTGCTCTCAGCGCTCCGGGTCGATCGGCTGCCGGTCCGGCTGGTGCTGGGGCTGATCGCCGGCGGCGCGCTCGCCGCCGCGTTCGCCACGCTGTTCCCGCACTGCCTGTCGCGGCCCGAAGGCGTGTCGGAAGAACTGGCGCGCACCTGGCTCAACAACGTGCGCGAGGCCAAACCGCTCTACACCATGCCGTGGCGCACGATCCTGCCGATCGTGACCGGGCCGATCATCGGCCTGTTGGGCGCACTCTTCGCGACATGGCGCGCGCGGCGTTCGCCCAGTGTCGTCGGCTGGGCGGCGGTGACGCTGTTCACCGCCTTTGCGGTCGCGATGCTGTTCTGGCAGATCCGCTCCGGCCCCGCCGCGCAGTTGTTGGCCGTCCCCGGCATGGTCGCGCTGGCATGGATCGTCGTGCCGTGGCTGCTGACGCATCGCAGCGTGTTCGTCCGCGTCGGCGGCACGGTGGCGGCGTTGCTGCTGCTGTCGAGCACCGCCGTCAGCCTCATCGTCCAGCGATTGAAGATCGACCCGCCCGACAACCGGACCAAGGTGGTATTGCGCGCCGGCGCCCGCTGCGGCAGCCTGCCCGCGCTCCAGGCGCTGAACCGCTTGCCCAAGGCGGTGATGTTCACCCATGTCGATCTCGGCCCGCGCCTGATCGTCGCGACGCACCACGACGGCATCGCCGGACCCTATCACCGCAACGGCGACGCGATCCTCGACGTGCATCATGCGTTCCAGGGGCCACCCGACCAGTTCCGCGGAATCGCCCGGCGGCACGGCGCGAGCTATCTGCTCACCTGCCCCAACATGGCGGAGACGACGGTCTACCGCGCGCGCTCGCCCGGCGGCTTCTACGACCGGCTGGCGCATGGCAAGGTGCCGCCATGGCTGACCCCGGTGGCGCTGCCCAAGGGGTCGCCGCTGAAACTGTGGCGAATCAGCTACTAATTCCCCTCCCTGACAGGGAGGGGAGCAGGAAACGGAACCCGCCCCCGCCCCATCGGTTCGTCAGGACCGACCAACCCGGTTGAGCCGCACCCCCGGTTCGTCCTATCAGACGCGCGACCGCCCCCGCCGGGGCAGCGAAAGGCCCGCATGAGCATCACCGACACCATTCCCCAGTCCAGCGACACCACGATCCTCGCCGCGCCCGACCGGATGGTGAAGGCGCGCGAGATGTTTGGCATCGACAGCGATCTCGAAGTGCCCGCCTTCTCGGTCGCCGACGAGCGTGTGCCCGATGCCGATCCGGCCTATGTGTTCGATCCCGACACCACGCTCGCGATCCTCGCCGGCTTCGCGCACAACCGCCGGGTGATGGTGCAGGGCTATCACGGCACCGGCAAGTCGACGCATATCGAACAGGTCGCCGCCCGCCTCAACTGGCCGTGCATCCGCATCAACCTCGACGCGCATATCAGCCGCATCGACCTGATCGGCCGCGACGCGATCGTGCTCAAGGACGGGCAGCAGGTCACCGAGTTCCGCGAGGGGCTGTTGCCATGGGCGCTCCAGACGCCGACCGCGCTGGTGTTCGACGAATATGACGCCGGCCGCCCCGACGTGATGTTCGTAATCCAGCGCGTGCTGGAAACCGAAGGCAAGCTGACGCTGCTCGACCAGAACCGCGTGATCCGCCCCAACCCGTATTTCCGCCTGTTCGCCACCGCCAACACGGTCGGCCTGGGCGACACGTCGGGCCTGTATCACGGCACGCAGCAGATCAACCAGGGGCAGATGGACCGCTGGAACATCGTCGTCACGCTCAACTACCTGCCTGCCGCCACCGAGGCACGGATCGTGCTGGCCAAATCGGGCGAGTACGACAAGGTCGGCGGCAAGGAGACGGTGGAAAAGATGGTCCGCGTCGCCGACATGACGCGGCGTGGCTTCGTCAACGGCGACATCTCGACCGTCATGTCCCCGCGCACCGTCATCACCTGGGCGCAGAACGCGCTGATCTTCGGCGACGTCGGCTTCGCCTTCCGCCTGTCGTTCCTCAACAAATGCGACGAGGCCGAACGCGCGCTGGTCGCCGAATATTACCAGCGGGTGTTCGGCAAGGACCTCCCCGAAAGCGTCGTCGCCAAGAAGTAGACCGCTCCCTCCCCTCCCTTGAACAAGGGAGGGGGCCATCGATCATTGACAATGATGTCAGTAACGCGCAGCGTGTTTCAATGGCACATCAGCATCCGGTCGCGGTAACTCCCGGCGACATCGACCACATGGGTCATGTCAACAATGCCGTCTACCTCTCGTGGGTGCAGGACGCGGTCGTCGCCTATTGGGAACGGGTCGCACCGGCCGAAGCGGTCGCGCAGCACCTGTGGGTCGCGCTGAAGCACGAGATCACCTACCGCCGCCCCGCGTTTCTCGACGACACGATCGTCGCGACCGTCGTCGCCGAACGGGTAGAGGGCGTGCGCGCCTATTTCTCGACGCTGATCGAACGCGGTGGCGAAGTGCTGGTCGAGGTCAAGAGCACCTGGTGCTCGCTCGACGCGATCACGCGGCGCCCGGCGCGACTGGCGCGCGACGTCGTCCATCGCTTCCTCCCCGAATAACGATTTCGTTTTGTGCAATTGCGATGAGAACCTTCGCATTTGCAGCATGACGCTGCACCGCGGCATAACTCCGGCAACGAAACGACGCGACGAAGCGTCACCCCCCAGCCCGGAGAATACCCCATGCGCGCTTTGTTCGCTGCCGCCGCCGTTCGTGTCGCCATCGTCGCCGCTGGCCTGCTCGTCCCCACCTTCGCCGCGCAGGCGAACGAGATCGAGCGTAACGGCTACACCTTCGACTATACCAGCACCACCACCACCGATGGCGCGACCGTACTGGCCGGCACGATCAAGAACAGCGGCGAGCCGTTCCGCTTCGTCGTCCGCGACCGGCTCGTCACCGGCAACGTCGATGGCCGCGAAGTCCGCTTCCGCATCGCCAAGCCGCTGAACAACGCGCGCCAGCTCGCCGCGCGCTAAGGCCTGATCCACGCGCGCCGAACCGGGCGTCCTCCCAGCCAAGGTTGGGACTTCCCGGCGTGAGCGCGCGATGGG
This sequence comes from Sphingomonas sp. Leaf25, assembly GCF_001421635.1. Classification (NCBI taxonomy): domain Bacteria; kingdom Pseudomonadati; phylum Pseudomonadota; class Alphaproteobacteria; order Sphingomonadales; family Sphingomonadaceae; genus Sphingomonas; species Sphingomonas sp. Leaf25. The sequence continues at coordinate 4,124 of NZ_LMKU01000002.1, read as the reverse complement.
AACCGCTCCGGTTCCGGCCTGTCGATCGACCGACACGCAACGCCCGTCCCCTGCCAGGGGGCGGGCGTTGCGGCGTCAGGCAAACGCCCGCGACGTCCGCAACTGCTGATACGCCGCGATCACCTTCTGCAACGCCGCCTCGTGGGCGCGGTCGCCGCCGTTGCGATCGGGGTGATACCGCCGCACCAGTTCCGAATAGCGTTTGCGAAGCGCGCTGCGATCGGCATCGACCGCCAGCCCCATGACCTTCAGCGCCGACCGGTCGAGCGAGGTGAGCGGTCGCCCGTCCTGCCGCTCGGCCCGCGCCGCCGCGCGTTCGGCCGCGCGGTCGCGAATCGTCGCGCCGATCGCCTCCAGCGGATCAGCAAAATCGGCCCATGCCGGCGCGGGATCGGCCCCGGCATGCGCGAACGCCCGCGTCTCGCGCTCCCACCCGGCATAGGGGCGCTGGGCGTCGTGGATTTCCTCGACGGTCATCCCCGCGAAGTAATTATAGCCGGCGTTGAACGCGCGGACATGCTCCAGACAGAACCAGCGATAGCCGCCCGGCCCGTCGCCCTGACGCCCGCCATCGCGGCGCGGCGCGCGGAATTCGCCCGCCTCGTCGCATCCCGGCGCCTCGCACCGGCGGCCATCGGCTTCCACCCGCCCATGGAACCGTGCGCCGGGACGCTCCTTGCTGATCTTCTCGCGCGCCACGCGACTCCCTTTGGCAAAAACAGGCTATATAGGGCGGATGACCGACACCACCACCGCCCCGGCCGCATCTCCCTTGGCCGACATCATCGCCGATCGCCTGCGCACAGCGCTCGATCCGATCCGGCTGACCGTCACCAACGACAGCCATCATCACGCCGGCCACATGGGCGACGACGGCACCGGCGAAAGTCATTTTTCCGTGGATGCCGTAGCGGAAATCTTTGCCGGCCAGTCGCGCGTCGCGCGGCAGCGGCTGGTCAACCGGGCGCTCGCCGATCTATTGCAAAGCCGGATACACGCACTGGCGATCCGCGCCCGCGCACCGGGAGAGGGCGATTGAACTATCAGCTATGGTATTGGCCGACGATCCAGGGGCGGGGCGAATTCATCCGCCTGCCGCTGGAAGCCGCCGGTATCGATTATTGCGACTGCGCCCGCGAGGAAGGAATCGCGGCGATGCAGGCGCGCATGGCGAAGGCCGCCCGCGCGCCCCTCGCCCCGCCGTTCCTCGACCTCGACGGCATGGTGATCGCGCAGGTCGCCAACATCCTGCAATATCTCGGCGAACGCCACGACCTCGCCCTCTCCAGCATGCGCGACCGCCTCTGGGCCAACCAGTTGCAACTGACCGTCGCCGACCTCGTCGCCGAAATCCATAACGTCCACCACCCCGTCGGCACCGGTGAATATTACGAAGGCCAGCGCACCGAGGCCGCCCGCACCGCGCGGCAGTTCCGCGAGGAGCGCCTGCCCAAATTCCTCGATTATTTCGAGGATGCCATCACCGGCCACGGCGGTCCCTGGGCGATCGACCACCGCTGGACCCATGTCGATACCTCGCTGTTCCAGTTGGTCGAAGGGCTGCGCTACGCCTTCCCCCGCCGCATGGCGACGCTCGAGCCGCGCTATCCCAAACTGGTCATGATCCGCGACCGGACGGCCGAACTGCCCGGCATCGCCGCCTATCTCGCCAGCGACCGCCGCGTGCCGTTCAGCAACGACGGCATCTTTCGCCATTATCCCGAACTGGACGCCGACTGATGGAAAACGACCGCTTCTTTCTTCAGACGATCGCGCCGGTCACGCACGACCTCGGCGGGTTCAAGGTCCACCGCACCTTGCCCACCCGCACGCGCACGATGGTCGGCCCGTTCATCTTCTTCGATCAGATGGGGCCGGCCGAACTCGATCCCGGTCAGGGGATCGACGTTCGCCCGCATCCGCACATCAACCTCGCCACCGTCACCTATCTGTTCGGCGGCGCGATCGACCATCGCGATTCGCTGGGCACCCACGCCCGGATCGAGCCCGGCGCGGTCAACCTGATGACCGCCGGCCACGGCATCGTCCATTCCGAACGCTCGCCGGACGACGAACGCGCCGGCGGCCCGCTCCTCTCAGGCATCCAGACATGGCTGGCCGTCCCCGAGGACAAGGAAGAGATCGACCCGGCGTTCGAACATGTCGAGGCGCATCGCCTGCCCATGGTCGAAAGCGGCGGCGCGCGGGCGCGGGTGGTGATGGGCGACCTGTGGGGCGTCTCCGCCCCCACCACCCAATATGCCGCGACGATCTATGCCGACATCGTGCTGGACACCGGCGGCGCGATCCCGATCGACGCGGACGCCGACGAACGCGCGCTGTATCTGACGCATGGCGACGCCGCGCTCGACGGGATGACGCTCGAACCGATGACGCTGTACGTGCTGCGCCCCGGCATCGCCGCCACGCTGCGCTCGTCGGGCGGCGCGCGAGTGATGCTGTGTGGCGGCGAGGCGTTCACGACTCCGCGCCATGTCTGGTGGAATTTCGTGTCGTCGCGCCGCGACCGGATCGATCAGGCGAAGGCCGACTGGAAAGCGGGCCGCTTCCCCACAGTGCCGGGCGATTCGGCGGAATTCATCCCGATCCCCGAAGTCCCCAAGACGGTCAGCTATCCTTGAACGAGCCCGTCCTCCCCGACGACCCCGGCCCATGGTGGCGGCCAAACGGCCTCACCTGGGCGATGTGGGCGCTCGTCGCATGGTGCGGCATCGCCGGCGCGATCGGGCTCAACACCCGCATCACTAACAGCGATCCGGCCGGCAACGGCATGGCCACCGGCATGATTCAGGGACTGGCGATGCTGTTGCTCGCCGCGACCGGCATCGTCGCCGGCCTGTACCTGCTGATCCGCTGGCGGCCGCTGCGCTACGTCTGCGTGGCGCTGCTGACGGTCCTCGCCATCGTATCGACGGTATTCGTGCGGTAAGCGGCACCTTCATCCGGCCCGCACGCCGCACACCCACTATCGTCATCCCCGCGCAGGCGGGGATCCATACGCGCTACCGTCGCGGCTCCAGCCTGACCGTCGGCGGCTATGGAGTCCCGCCTCCGCGGTAAGACGAGGATCGGCGGCAGTCCTTACCCCCGCACTACCTTGGCGACCGCGTCGAGCAGCCCGTTGACGAACCCCTTCTCGCGCCGGTCGTAGAACGCATCGGCCACGTCGAGATATTCGCTGATGACCGCCGCAACCGGCACGTCGGCCCGCGCGAGCAGTTCATAGGTGCCCGCGCGCAAAATCTGCCGCATCGGCTTGTCGAGCCGGTCGATCGTCCACCCGGTCGACAGCTTGGCGGCGATCAGCGCGTCGATCTCCTCGCGCCGCGCGTCGACGCCCTTGACCACATCGTCGAAGAACGGGACGTCGGCCTCGGCATATTCCACGTCCTCGATCGTCGCGCCCAGCCGGTGCTGGTGGAACTCGTGGAGCAGCGCAGGGATCGGCGTCGCTTCCATGTCATGCTGGTACAGGGCCTGCACGGCGGCAAGACGGGCTGCGGCGCGGGCCTGACGGGCGCCGCGCGGACGGGTGCTCTTGGTGTTCATATGCCCCCGCTTTACCGGCCATCGCGCCACTTAGTCGAGGGGCGAAACGCGCTTTCCTACAGCCGGCGTTCCGGGGCAGGCTGGGCGCCGCTGTTTGAACCGTCGATCCTATGGGGAAGCGAGCGCGGCCCCATGCCCGCCGCTTCGCGTTGCGATACGTTCGCAACAACTGCGCGGTTAGGCCGCGTCTGCATTTATCGTAGCCAGATCATGGCGCATGCGAGGTGGACGAAGCCCATGAAGGCGGT
>NZ_LMKU01000002.1:0-293 GCF_001421635.1 Sphingomonas sp. Leaf25 | reverse complement strand
GCTTGAGCTTGTTGAAGAAGCACTCGACCTGATGGCGTTCCTTGTAGAGGCGCCAGTCGATGGCCGGCCTGGCGATTCGGTTGGGATGGGCCTTTATGTGTGCGCTCGCTCCAAGATCGTCGGCGATGAAGGCGCGTAGCGCGTCGGCGTCATAGGCGGCATCGGCAATGACGTGACCTACGCCCTTCAAGCCTGCCAGCAATGTCTCGGCCTGGGGACGATCGGCCCATTGCCCGGGTGTCGGATGAATGCGGATCGGCAGGCCGATGGCGTCGACCGCAGCGTGCAGCTTG
>NZ_LMKU01000001.1:91658-111175 GCF_001421635.1 Sphingomonas sp. Leaf25 | reverse complement strand
AGGCTCCTTCGCCAGCCTTGAATCAGAACTACCGACGATTGAAAATCCTCCAAATGCAGACACTGCCTAACGGCGTGATGTGTGCGGTGGGTTTCGCCGCAATTTCGCCTCGTTCGGCGATCGTCGGGCGACGATCGCCATCGCGGATGCCACCGGATACCTGAGGGGATTCGCGACGGTCAAAGAGCGGGACCGGTCATGCTGCCATGGGTGGGCGCTGTAGGACAGCGGTCGTTTGCGGGACGGCAGGATTGGTTCGCGCGGAGGCGCGGAGCGGGTGCGCTTTGGGGCGGCGTTCGTGCCTTGCATCGCGGTTTGCGGTGCGCTGGCGCGCATGGCGGGGCCTTTCCCCTGCTGACGAGGACCGATCGACCTTCCGCTATTCCGGTGCAGTCCGTAGTCGAAAACACCACCCTCCTTCGTCACCCCGGACGTGTTCCGGGGTCCACAGTGCCGCGATCGGTGCCACTTGAGGCACTTGTGACAGCGTTCGCGGCTAGGTGGACCCCGGAACCAGTCCGGGGTGACGGAGATGGTCTTTGCCGGTGTCATGGCCGACGGAATGTCGATTGGCCCTGGGACTCCGCTGCGAAACGCCTCTCTCGCACCCCGGCCTCCGCCGGGGTGCGCCGGGTTTCGGGAATCATCGGGGGCTTCGCAGCGCAATCCTTGTCAGGGGGGCGGCGTCATCGGTTGCGCGTCAGACTCACGTCGTCGATGCGGAGCCATTGGTTGTCCTGCCCTTCGCTGTACACGCCGATCTGGACGCGGCCGGTGCGGACCGGGATGGTCGGGAGCGTGATTTGACGCCACTCGTCGATGCGGCCGGACAGGGTCTGCGCCACCTCTGCGCCGCCGTGGCCGACCGCAAAGACGCGCGCGACCTTCTGACCGCCGCTGCTCCTGATCCAGAGGCGCAGGGTATAGTCGCCGTCGGGGAGCGTCACGTCCTGCGTCGCGGTGGCCATGCTGGGGGCGGCGTGGGGCAGGGTCAGCGCCCAGCGGCCGGTGCGGCCGTCGCGCAGGTTCACGATCGGGCTGTTGTCCCTGATGCTGGTCCAGCTCACCTGCCAGCCGGCGAGCTGGGTCTGCGTTACCCGGTCGGCCTCGAACCCGGGGTTGAGCGCGTAATTGTTGTTCGCGCCGACACCCCACGTCCCGCGCTTCGCGTCGAGGTGCCATTCGCTCAGCGAATGGAAGCGCGGGGTGCGCCCGTCGAACGACAGCGGCACCCAGACATTGTAGCCGGGGCCGTTGCCGGCGAAGTCGCTCCAGCGATCGCCGGCATAGACGATCGTCGTGCCGGTGCTGCCGTGGACGGGGATGAAAAAGCCGTTCTGCGAGACGTGCGAGAAATCCGCCGCCGTCCCCTCCAGCAGCCGGTCGGGCGAATAGGGGCCGGTGATCCGGTCGGCGTGCATGCAGTAGCTGCGCGAGGCGTTCCAGCCGTGAAGATCGGACGAGCAGAAATAATAGATGCCGCGATGCTTGAACATCGCATTGCCTTCGCGGCCCGCGCCGGGGGCGGTGTAGATGCGCGTGGCGGGTTCGATGCCGAGATAGTCGGGCCGCAGCGGGGCGACATAGAGGTCGCGGCGGCTGCCGCCGCTGCCGAACACCAGATACGGTTTGCCGTCGTCGTCGACGAACAGCGTCTGGTCGCCCGAGGTCGGGGTCGAGACGTTGGCGATCACCGGCTGATGGCGGGCGAAGGTGAACGGGCCGGCGGGGGATTTGCTGGTGGCGAAGACGATGCCGGGGCCGGTGTCCTTGCCGCCGTACTGGCTGACGAGGACGTAGCGGCGGGTGGCGGCGTGATAGGCGACGCCTAGCCGCCCGAACCAGGCGTCGCGCGGGAAGCGCTCGCCCGCCGCCCCCGCCTTGATCGCGTCGCCCTCGTAGCGCCATGTCACGAGATCGTCGGAGGAATAGACGGTGACGGCGGCGAAATGGGGGTTGGGGTGCGGCGTGGTGGGATCGCGGGCGTAGGCGACCGCTTCCTCATATTTCACGCCGTACCAGTAATAGCGGGTGCCGACCTTGAGGATGCCGCCGCCCTGCGAATAGACCGGGGTGCCGGCGGTGTCGGTCCAGAAACGGTCGTTGCGGATCGTGCCCTGGCCGAGCGCCGGGGCGGCGGCGAGGAGCGCGAGGGCGGCGAGCGGGAGCAGGGGTGGCATCGATCCTCCGGGCGGCAGTTCGCCGGGGGGATAGCCGATCGGACCGGTTCGAGCGAAGGAAAACAGTGGGTTAGGTGGCCGTGATTGCCGGAGTGTCGGCGGGCGCGGCGAGCAGCCCCTCGCGTTTGGCGACGATGGTCGGGACCAGCATCTGCCCGGCAACGTTGACGGCGGTGCGGCCCATGTCGAGGATCGGGTCGATCGCGAGCAGCAGCCCGGCGCCCTCCAGCGGCAGGCCGAGCGTCGAGAGGGTGAGCGTGAGCATCACGGTCGCGCCGGTGAGGCCAGCGGTGGCGGCCGAGCCCAGCACCGAGACGACGACGATCAGCGCATAGTCGCTGGCGTGGAGCGCGACCCCGAAGAACTGCGCGACGAAGATCGCCGCCACCGCCGGATAGATCGCGGCGCAGCCGTCCATCTTGGTGGTGGCGCCCAGCGGCACGGCGAAGGCGGAATAGCTGCGCGGCACGCCCAGCGCGCGTTCGGTCACTTCCTCGGTCAAGGGCAGCGTACCGACCGACGAGCGCGAGACGAAGCCCAACTGGATCGCGGGCCATGCGCGGCGGAAGAACCAGCCGGGCGAAATGCCATTGAGCGCGAGGAGCGCCGGATAGACGACGAGCAGGACGAGCGCGAGGCCGAGATAAACCGCGCCGGCGAACAGGCCGAGCGAGGACAGTGCGCTCCAGCCATAGCGGGCGATCGCATCGCCGACGAGCGCAGCCGAGCCGATCGGGGTGAGCGCGATCACCCAGCGTAGCAGCCGGCGGAAGATGGCGAGCGCCGAGGCGTTGAACAACAGGAAGGCGCTGCCCGCCTCCCCCACGCTGACCGCCGCCGCGCCGATCGCGACGGCGGCGACGATGATCTGCAACACGTTGAACGAGACGGTGGTGGTGGCGACGCCATCGGCGATGATGGTGCCCGCACCGATGCCCAGCACGTTGGCGGGGACGAGTCCTTTCAGGAAATCGATCCACGATCCGGTGGTGGTCGGCACCTTGGCCGCCGCGAGGTCGACGCCGGCGTGGAGGCCGGGCTGGAGCGTCAGGCCCAGCACGATGCCGATCGACACCGCGATCAGCGCGGTGATCGCGAACCACAGCAGCGTCTGCGCGACGAGGCGCGCGGCATTGGTCAGGTCGCGCAGCGCCGCGACCGAGCCGACGATCGCTGTGAAGACCAGCGGCGGGACGAGGGCTTTGAGCAACTGGACGAAGATTTGCCCGGTGGTGTGGAGCGTGGTCGCCAGCGCGCTGTCCGGTCCCAGCTCGCGCGCGACGAGGCCGAGCGCGAGGCCCAGCCCCATGCCGATCGCGACCTGGATGCCGAACGACGGCAGACGGTACGAAGAACGTGTCACGGCGGCGGCTCCAGAACGGCGGCGTCGGGCACGCCAAGCCTGCTAGATCGGGGGTCGGGCGGGAACGGACAATCCAGACCCGCTTCGCGGCCCCCAAGCATTTGTTTCAAAGCCCATGGGTGCCGTGGGAATTGCCGGCCCCCTTGCATCGCTCCGCCGGGCGGGGCAGGCGGGGGCGATGTCGAGCGCCGCCGATCTGGAAACCACGCTGCTGGGGCCGGTGTTGCCGGGGCGCGAGTGCGGCGACTGTACCGCCTGCTGCTCGGTGCTGACGGTGGACACCCCTGAATTCAGCAAACCCGCCGGGGTGGCGTGCGTGCATGTGACCGATGCCGGCTGCGCGATCCATGCGGTGCGGCCGACGATCTGCCGGACGTGGTTCTGCGGCTGGCGGCGGGTGGCGGCGTTGCCCGACGCGGCACGGCCCGACCGGTCGGGGTTGCTGGTGTCGCTCAACTTCGTGCGACAGCCGCAGAATTGCTTCGAGGGGGTGTCGATCAACATCCGCCTGATGCCGGGCAGCGACGCGATCACGAACGGCATGGCGGGCCGGGTGCTCGATGCGCTGTGCGACGGGCTGGTCCCCGTGTGGTTCAGCGACGGCGCGCGCAAGATGCTGATGCACCCCGACCGGGAGGTCGCCGCGCTGGTCCTGTCCGGTGCGCCCGCGCCGGCGGCGCTGCGCGGCGAGGTGGCGGGGTGGCGCGAACGCTATGGGATGTTCGGTTAAGAGGGCGTTTGATCCACCTGCATCGAACCGTCGCCCCAGCGAAGGCTGGGGCCTCTCGCGGCGCTTGTCGCGCATCAGCCCCGGGAGATCCCAGCCTCCGCTGGGATGACGTTTATTTCGGGGTGGATGGATCGGACTCTACGCCGGCGGCGGCTCGTTGCCGGCGAGCCAGCCGAGCGCGGCGTCGCGGCTGTCGAAGAAGGCGAGGTGCGGCATCGCCCGCTTGGCCTGCATCCTGAGCAGCGCGCTGGCGAGGACGAGCGCGATGCGGCGCGAGGTGACGCGCGGGTCGGACGCAATGCGGCCGAGCGCCGCCAGCACGTCGGGTGACTGGACGGTGAAGCGGGTGGTGTCGAACAGCGCGACCTGATCGCCCGGACGGATGCCGAGGGAGGGCAGCCGCGCCACCGTCGCGCGGATCGCGGTTTCGAACCGCGTCACGGTCGGCAGATCCCAATGGCCGAACAGCGCGAAGTCGAGCCGTCGGGTCGCGGGGTCGATTCCCGCGGCGAAGGCGGGGTCGTCGGCAATCGGGATCAGGGTCATGCGTTTTCCGAAACAGGGTTTCGTCACCCGACCGCACAGCGGGCAACGGCACCATCATGCCGGATGTATTGTTACCAATCCGTTGCGACAACGTATCAGGCGACGGAAATCGCGGTACTTCTCAATAAGCGCGGCGGATCGCAAATTCGACCGCTTCGACCATCGCATCCTTGGCCGGGCCGTTCGGGAAGCGGCCGAGCGAGTCGATCGCGCGCTGGCCGTAATGGCGCGCGCGGGCCAGCGTGTCGTCGACCGCGCGGCTGGCCTGCACCAGCGTGATCGCATGGGCGAAATCGGTATCCGACGCGCGCTTGCCCGAGATCGCGTCGCGCCAGAAGCCGCGCGCTTCTTCGTTGCCGCGCGCATAGGCGAGGATGACGGGCAGCGTCATCTTGCCTTCGCGGAAATCGTCGCCCGCGTCCTTGCCCATGGTGTCGGCGTCGGAGACGTAATCGATCGCGTCGTCGACCAGCTGGAACGCGATGCCGAGGTTGCGGCCATAGGCGTCCAGCGCGGCTTCATCGGCCTCCGACCGGTCGGCAACGATCGCGGCGATGCGACACGCGGCGGAGAAGAGCGCGGCGGTCTTCGCCCCGATGATGTCGAGATAGCGGTCCTCGGGCGTGTCGATCCGGCGGATCGCGGTGAGCTGGTTCACCTCGCCCTCGGCGATGATCGCCGATGCGCCCGACAGGATGCGCAGCGCCTTGAGGCTCTCCGCCTCGACCATCAGTTCGAAGGATTTGGAGAAGAGATAGTCGCCGACCAGGACGCTGGCGGAATTGCCCCAGATGATGTTGGCGGTGCGCTTGCCCCGGCGCAGGTCCGACCCGTCGACCACGTCGTCGTGGAGCAGCGTCGCGGTGTGGATGAATTCGACCGCGGCGGCGAGCAGGTGGTGGCGCGTGCCGCCGTAGCCGATCAGCCGGGCGCAGGCGAGCGTGAGCATCGGCCGCATCCGCTTGCCGCCGCCCGCGATCAGGTGGCCGGCGAGTTCGGGAATGAGCGGGATCTTCGACTGCATGCGATCGAGGATCACCGCGTTGACGCGGTTCATATCGTCCGCGACCAGCGCCATCATCGGATCGAGCGAGGGTTCGGTCCGCTTGTCGAGGCGGTGGAGGGTAGCCGTCATGTTCCAGCGATGTGGCCTCTCGGGTCAGCGAACGCAAGGGAAAGGCGGGGTTGCGCGGGGCTTTCGCAGGCGCGAAAGACGTTAGTCGACGCGGTGCCGGCCCGCTCCCCCTCCCGGCCACCCACAGCGTACCCTCGATGGGTGGTCGGGAGGGGGGAGCGGGCCGGCACCGTATCCGCGTGAGCGGATCAAACGCCTCACTCCAAGGACGCTTCCCCATGCCCGACCAGACGCTTGACCGGTTCCGCCAGAGCATCGACAATATCGATGCCGCGCTCGTCTGCATGCTGGCCGAGCGGTTCAAGGTGACGCAGGCGGTCGGGCGGTACAAGGCCGAACAGGGACTGCCGCCGGCCGATCCGGGGCGCGAGGAGGCACAGATCGCGCGGTTGCGGTCGCTTGCGCGCGCCGCCGATCTCGACCCCGAATTCTCGGAAAAGTTCCTGCGCTTCATCATCGACGAGGTCATTCGCCATCACCGCTCGATGCAGGACGGCGGCGCGGCATGAGCGACGACCGGATCGTCTTTGCGCCCGACGACGTCGACCTTCGCCGATCGCCGCTGCGGCGGGGCATCGCCGAGCCGACCTATGTGCTGGGCGCGTTCAATCCGGCGCTGACGCGGTTGCCCGGCGGCAACCTGTTGCTGCTGGTGCGGATCGCCGAGGCGCTGGTCGAGCCGGTCCGGGATGGCAAGGTGCGGTCGATTCGCTGGACGCCCGGCGGCTATACGCTCGATTCGTTCGATGCGGGCGCGGCGGATGTCAGCGATCCGCGCTTCTTCTCGCTGAAGGGCGGGGCGTATCCGTTCCTTGGCCTCACCTCGCTGTCGTGGTTGTTGCCGGTCGAGCTGTCGGGGGATGGCACGCGGGTGGTGGCGGTGCATTACGACCGCGCGGTCGAGCCGTCGGCGGACTATGCCCAGTACGGCATCGAGGACCCGCGTATCGTGGCGATCGACGGCCGCTACTGGATGACGGTGTGTGGCGTGTCGGGCGGACGGCTGTGCACCGTGCTGTACCGCTCGGCCGACGGGTTCGACTGGACGAGCGAGGGGATCGTGCTCGACCATGGCAACAAGGACATGGTGCCGTTCGAGGGGCGGGTGGGCGAGCGCTATGCGACGCTGACCCGGCCGCTGTCCGACGCATGGTTCGTGCCCGCGCCTGATGGCATGGAGGCGAGCGGGCCGAGCATCAACCTCGCGACCTCGCCCGACATGCTGCACTGGAAGCCGCTCGCCGGACCGGCGCTGCGGCCGCTGAAGGGCTCGGCGGCGTATAAGCTGGGCGGGGGGACGCCGCCGGTGCGGGTGCGGGACGGCTGGATGATGCTGTACCACGGCGTCGAGAAGCAGGGCGCGGTCGGGGTGTATCGCACCTATCGCGCGCTGCTGTCACCCGATGCGCGGGAGGTGCTGGAGCGCGACGAGACGCGGCCGGTTCTGGAGGCGGCCCCGGCGTTGATCGCGCCGATCGCGCATCAGGCGTATCTGCCGCAGCCGGTGGTGTTCACGACCGGGATCGTGCGCGACGACGACGACTGGATCGTGGCTTCGGGGGAGGCGGATCTGGCGTGCCGGCTGACGCGGGTGTCGGGGCGGTTGCTGAGATAGTTTTGGTTCACGCGGAGGCGCGGAGACGCGGAGGGGTTGCGTGCGTGGGGGCCGGGGTGGCTGCGTTGGACGGGCGGCTGGTGGGGCGGGGGCGGCAGGAAGGGGTTTTTCGCGCAGAGGCGCAGAGGCGCAGAGGCGCAGAGGCGCGGAGAAGGTTCGAGCAAGGCCGGCGTCACCGATCCGGCGAAGCCTCACCCCTGCTGCCGCCTGATATGGGAGAGCCGCTATCGCGGCAGACGCAACCCCTCCGCGCCTCTGCGCCTCTGCGCGACCATCACTTTCACTTCTTCTCCGCGTGAACGAAGCTTCTACGAACTCGCCACCAGCGTCGTCGCCCCGCCGAGGTCGACCGATACCAGCCGGCTGATGCCGCGTTCGACCATCGTCACGCCGAACAGGCGGTGCATTCGGCTCATCGTCGCGGCGTTGTGGGTGACGATCAGGTAGCGGGTGTCGGTGTCGGCGGCCATCCGGTCGAGCAGGTCGCAGAACCGGTCGATGTTGGCATCGTCCAAGGGCGCGTCGACCTCGTCGAGCACGCAGATCGGCGCGGGGTTGGTGAGGAACAGCGCGAAGATCAGCGCGACGGCGGTCAGCGCCTGTTCGCCGCCCGACAACAGGGTCAGCGACTGCAACCGCTTGCCCGGAGGCTGGGCGAGGATTTCCAGCCCCGCCTCCAGCGGGTCCTCCGAATCGATCAGCGCCAGTTCGGCCTGCCCCCCCTGAAACAGCGCCGAGAACAGCCGGCGGAAATGCGCGTCGACAGCGGTGAAGGCGGTAAGCAGCCGCTGCCGCCCTTCGCGGTTCAAGGTCGCGACCGAGCCGCGCAACTGGGCGATCGCTTGGCTGAGATCGGCGCGGTCGCGGGCCGCCGACCCTTGCGCCGCCTCCAGTTCGGCCAGTTCGCCCTCGGCGATCAGGTTGACCGCGCCGATCCGGTCGCGCTCGGCGATCAGCCGGTCGTGGGTCGCGGCTTCGGTGTCGGCCGCGCCGACATCGGCGGCGGGGAAGCCGGTCGCGGGGAGCAGCACCGGCGGGCACTGGAAGCGCTCGCCCGATTCGCGCGTGGCGTCGCGGCGGCGCTGTTCGTCGGCCTCGGCACGGGCGGCGGTGCCGGCGCGGCCCTCGCGCGCGGTGGCGAGCGCTTCGGCCGCGCGGGCGAGCGCGGTATCGGCGGTGCGCAGGTCGGTGGCGGCGGCTTGTTCGGCGGCGTGGGCCTGCGCTGCGGCGGGGCGGAGGGCGGCGACATCGCGGTCGGCGGTGGCGAGGTCGGCGGCCAGCCGCTGCGGCCGGTCGGCGAGGCCCGCGCGGTCGGCGGCGAGGGTGGCGGTGAGCGCCTCGATCTCGCGCAGCCGGCCGGCGGCCTGTGCGGCGCGGTCCTGCCAGCCGGTGCGTTCGCTGGTGGCGGCGGTGAGGCGGGCGTGGTCGGCGCGCTCGGCGGAGGCGTTGGCGAGCGCAGCGGCGCGGGCGGCGGCGACGTTCGCGCGGGCGGTGTCGGCGGCGGTGGCGGCTTCGGTGACGCGGGCGCGGGTGACGGTGCCGTCGGGGAGGTGGGCGACGATCGTGTCCGCGCTCGACAGGTCGGCGCGGGCATCGGCCACGTCGCGGGCGATGCGATCGGCGCGGGCGGCGAGGTCGTCGGCACGGCCTTGCGCGCGTTCGATCGCGGCGATGGCGCGATCCTCGGCACGGGTCGCGGTGCGCGCGGCGGCGTCGGCGGCGTCGAGCGCGGCGCGGGCGGCGGTGAGGCCGGTCTGCGCGGTGGCGATCGCAGTGTCGGCGGTCTTCAGCGCGGAATCGGCGGCGTCGCGGCGGTCGGCGAGGGTGGCGCGGGCACCCTGCAACGCGCGCAACCGGTTGGCGCGGGCGAGGCGTTCGGCCGCCGCCGCGCCCGATCCGGCGCGGGCGACATAGCCGTCCCAGCGGCGCAGGTCGCCGGCGAGGGTCACGAGGCGCTGGCCAAGGGCGAGCGGTCGGCCATCGTCGCGTTCGACCAGCAGCACCTGCGCCAGCCGTGCGGCGAGGCGCGGGGCGACGACATGCGCGGCGAGGCTGCCGGCAGGGGGCGGGGCGGGGTCGGGCGCGGCGGCCCAGTGGCGGTCGTCGACGGGATCGATGCCGGCGTCGAGATCGTCGCCGAGCGCGGCGGCGAGCGCGCGTTCATAGCCCGGCTCGACCCGGATCGTGTCGATCAGCCGGGTGGTGCCCGGGCGGCGCAGCGCGCGGTCGAGCGCGGCGATCTCGGCATCGGCGGCGGCCAGTTCGGCGGCGGCGGCGGCGCGGGTGGCTTGGGCGGTGGCGCGGGCGTCGCGCGCGGCGCGATCGTCAGCGTCGGCGCGGACGATGGCGGCGCGGGCATCGCCGGCGGCGGCGAGTGCGGCGGTGCGCGTTGCATGCGCCGAATCGCGGTCGGCGAGCAGGGGCCCGAGCGGGTGGTGCGTGGCGGCTTCGGCGGCGAGGCGCGCGGCGTCGCGCTCGGCGCGGTCGAGCCGGGCACGGGCGGCATCGTGCGCGGCGGTGGCGACGCGGGCCTCGGCGGTTTCGGCGGCTTGCGCGGCGAGCGCGGCGGCATGCGCCTCGCCGGCGGTCAGCGCATCGCGTTCGGCGGCGGCGAGGGCTGCGTCGAGCGCGGGGCGGCGGGTGCGGGCATGGCCAAGCGCTTCGGTCAGGCGGTCGGCTTCGTCGGTGAGGCGGGCGATGGCGGCGGCGGCATCCTGCGCCAGCAGCGATTCGCGGGCGTGGTCGGCGGTGAGGCGATCGGCCTGTGCGGTCAGGTCGGCGACGCGGCGGGTGGCGCTGGCAAGGCGGGCCTGGGCGGCGTCGCGGGCGTGCTGCGCGTCGGACAGGCGGGCGTGGAGCGACTGCGCGCTCGCGCGCGCGGCGACGAGGGTGGCGGTGGCGTGGGTCTGCGCGGTGGCGGCCTGTTCGTGCGCGGCATGGGCGGCGACGACGGCGGCGTCGGCGGCGCGGGCAGCGGCGCGCGCGGCATCCGCGCGGGCCGCCACGTCGCGCCAGCGGGCGTAGAGCGCGCGCGCTTCGGCGACGCGGATGCGGGCCGTCAGTTCGCGGTAGCGCATCGCCGCCTTCGCCTGCCGGCGCAGCGCGGCGATGCGCACGTCCTGTTCGGCGAGGAGTTCGCCTAAGCGTTCGAGGTTGGCTTCGGTGGCACGCAGCTTGGCTTCGGCATCGCGGCGGCGGACATGGAGGCCGGCGATACCCGCCGTTTCCTCGAGCATCGCGCGGCGTTCGGACGGGCGGGCGGCGATGACCGCGCCGATGCGGTTCTGGCTGACCAATGCGGGCGAATGCGCGCCGGTCGCGGCATCGGCGAAGCGCAGGCCGACATCCTTCGCGCGCACGTCGCGGCCGTTGATGCGATAGGCCGAGCCTGCCCCGCGCTCGATCCGGCGGACGATCTCCACCTCGTCGCCCGCCGCATCCTCCGCCAGAATCGCGACTTCGGCGAAGTCGCGTGGCGGGCGGGTGGCGGTGCCGGCGAAGATGACATCCTCCATCCCCGCGCCGCGCAGCGATTTCGCGCTGTTCTCGCCCATGGTCCAGCGCAGCGCTTCGAGGAGGTTGGACTTGCCGCAGCCGTTGGGGCCGACGACGCCGGTCAGGCCGGGTTCGATCACCAGTTCGGCGGGATCGACGAAGCTCTTGAAGCCGGTGAGGCGCAGCCGGCGGATGGTGAGGGCGGGGGTTGCGGTGGCCATCTCTCGCTTTTCCCCTCCCCCGGCGGCGGCGGCCGGGGCGGGCGTTACCGTTCCTCGCCGACCGACCGACCCCCGACCCCTCCCTTGTCAGGGAGGGGAGTCGGTACGCTCAGGCGCCGGCGCCCTTCAGCGCGGCTTCGATGTCCTTCCACTGTACGGCGTTCTCGACCTTTTCGCCGTTGATGAGGAAGGTGGGGGTGCCGGTGACGGTCGCGCCGCCTTCCTCCGTGATCTTGACCACCTGATCGATCAGCTTCTGGTCGCGCAGGCATTCGCGCGCCTTGGCTTCGGGGACGCCGCGCTGCTTGACAAAATCGACGAAGCCCGCCGCATCGGCCCAGCCGGCGATCGCCTGCACCGGCGGGATCGACTGGAGCCGGGCCTGTTCGGCTTGCGGAATCGCCTGCATCCGGTCGAGCGTCGCCAACTGGTCCTGATACATTGCTTCGAGCAGCGGGAAGAAGGTGGCCGTGCCGTTGCAGCGGCCGAGCACGGCGGCGGCGAGATCGGGCGCGCCATGGACCGCGAAGTCGCGGAATTCGAAGCTGACCTTGCCGGTCGAGACATAGTTGGCGATGAGCGGTTCGTTGCCCTCGCGCGCGAAGGCGCCGCAGGTCGGGCAGGTGCGCGAGCCATATTCGACCAGCTTGATCGGCGCGTCGGGGTTGCCGATGCGATAGCCGCCCTCGGGCGTGACCGCGACCGTTTCGGTCCATGACTTGCCGGCAGGCGCGGCGACGCCCGCGACCGGAGTGGCGGTGGTGGCGTTGCCGGTGGCGTCACCGCCGCCACAGGCCGACAGGGCAACGAGCGCGAGCAGGGGAGGGAGGAAACGCATGGGGGCGATACTCTTTTGCTGACAGTCTAACGGGTGGCGACGAGTTGCGGCTTCAATGCCGCCCAGCCGTGCGCCTCGACGCGGCGGCCGTTCACCTCGAAGCTGGGGGTGCTCGCGATATTGGCGGTCTGCGCCGCTTCGGCGACGGCGATGACGCGCTTCTGCGCGGCGTCGTCGTTCAGGCAGGCGGTATAGGCGGCGTCGGTGACGCCCGCCGCCCGGCCGATGGCGCGCAGCGGGGTGGCGTCGGCCAGTTGTATCAGCCGCGCGCCGATCGTCGCGGTCGGTTGCTGCGCGGGCGGGGTGGCGGCGAACGCCTGCGCCCGATCGAGCATCGCCTTCTGTCCGGCGAACACCGCGTCGTGGAGGCGGAGGAATTTGGCGGGGCCGGCGCAGCGCACCAGCAGCCCGGCGGCAAGGTCGAGCGCGTCGCGCGGCATCGTGCGATAATCGACGCGCACCCTGCCCGAGCGGATCAGCGCGTGCAGCTCGACCTTCGATTCGGCGGCGAAGTCGGCGCAGTGCGAACAGGTGTAGCTCAGCCATTCGGTGAGCGTGACCTTCGCCGCCGGATTGCCGACCTGCACTCGGCCTTCGGGCGTGAAGACGACATTGGTCGTCCAGTCGCGGGCCTGTCCGGCGCGCGGCGCGGCATTGGCGATGCCGTGCGGCAGGCCCAGAAGCCATTCGGTAAGCGTGATTTCGTCCGCCATACGGCCAGTCCGAACCGTTTTGTCCGGGAAAGACATGATGTCGATCGCCCCGGCGCGCGGTGCGGCATGGGCGGTGCCGTGCGGCAGGCCGACGAGCGCCAGCAGGAACGAGAAGACGAGGAGGAGGATACGCATCAGCGAACCTTGCCCAGAATCGGAATGGCGGGGGGCGGGGGGGCGGCGACCGCGCCGGCGAGCGCGGTCAGCACCGCCTTCAGTTCGGGGTCGGCGATGTCGCGCAGGCTGTCGCCCATGTCGGCCGGGATCACCGGTGCCTCGCGCCGGGGCGGCAGCGCGCGGCGCGGGCGGACCTCGCCGTGGCGGAACTGGAGCCGGG
Source organism: Sphingomonas sp. Leaf25 (assembly GCF_001421635.1). NCBI lineage: Bacteria > Pseudomonadati > Pseudomonadota > Alphaproteobacteria > Sphingomonadales > Sphingomonadaceae > Sphingomonas > Sphingomonas sp. Leaf25. The sequence goes on along the minus strand of NZ_LMKU01000001.1, from coordinate 98,002 downwards.
CGACCGCGCCATAGCCGAAGAAGCGGTTGACCCGTTCCATGATCTCGGGCGCGATATGCTGCATCATCGTGCCGTGCGCGCCCGACACGGTGAGCGTCAGCACGCCGTCGGCGCGCTTGCCCGGCGGGAAGCGGATCGATTCGGGGGCCGACACGCGGGCGAAACGATCGCCGACGATCTCGCCCCAGCGGCTGACCACCGCCGACTGGACGAAGCCGAACTTGCGGAACGCGGTGCCGCCGATGTCGGGCAGCAGCTCGCTGACCGGGCGCATGGTCCCCCGGCGGCGGGGTTCGGGAATCGTCGGGTGCGGGCGGGTGCGCGTCGTCATTGTCGCCGACCCATGCCATAGAGCCGGCGTGGACGCCAAGCATCTCTCTGTCGCCGATCTTTTGCTCGACTGGTACGACCGGCATCATCGTAGCCTGCCATGGCGTGAGCCGCCGGGATCGCCGCCGCCCGACCCGTATCGGGTGTGGCTGTCCGAGGTGATGCTGCAACAGACGCAGGTCGCGACGGTCCGGCCGTATTTCGATGCGTGGAGCGCGCGCTGGCCGTCGTTCGCGGCGCTGGCGGCGGCCGATGACGGCGAGGTGATGGCGGCGTGGGCGGGGCTTGGCTATTATGCACGCGCCCGCAACCTGCTGAAATGTGCGCGGGTGGTGGCGGCGCTGGGGCATCTGCCGGATAGCGAAAGCGAACTGCGAAAGCTTCCCGGCATCGGCGATTATACCGCCGCCGCGATCGCCGCGATCGCGTTCGGCCGGCGCGCGGTGGTGGTCGACGCCAATGTCGAGCGGGTGGTGTCGCGGCTGTTCGCGATAGCGCAGCCGCTGCCCGGTGCGCGTCCGGCGATCCGCGTAGCGACCGATTCGATCACCCCCGACGCGCGCGCCGGGGATTTCGCGCAAGCGATGATGGATTTGGGATCGGGCGTGTGTACCGCGCGCAGCCCCAAATGCCTGTTGTGCCCCTTGCGCATGGCCTGCGCCGCGCATGCCGCCGGTACGCCCGATGCCTATCCGGTCAAGGCGGCGAAGAAGGCGAAGCCGCAGCGCCACGGCACCTTGTTCTGGGCCGAGCGCGACGGCGCGGTGCTGCTGGTGCGGCGGCCCGACAAGGGGATGCTGGGCGGGATGCGCGCGTTGCCGACCGGGCCGTGGGAGGATGTGCCGCCGGGGACGGCGGGCGCGCCGTTCGAGGGCGCGTGGCGCACCGTGGGGGTGGTGCGCCACGGCTTCACCCATTTCGATCTTGCCTGCACCGTCATGGTGGCGGATGCAGCACCCGAAGGTCTGAACGGCGAATGGTGGCCGGTGGCGGCAATCGCCGCCGCCGGGCTGCCGACGCTGTTCGCGCGGGCCGTGCCGCTGGTGGAGGGAATGCGATGCTGACGACAATCCGGGCACTGGGCGGGGCGACTGCGTCGCTCGCGCTGCTGCTGGCGACACCGATGGCGGCGCAGACCGCGCCGCCCCATGCCCCCCAACCCCGCCCGGCAGCGACGCGCAGCCTGCCCGCGACCGAGGCGCTGGCGCGTGATTATGTCGCGACCAAGAAGGCGCCCGGCATCGTCATCGCGGTCGGCGGGCCGGACTGGACCAGTATCCATGCCGCCGGACGCACCGCCGCCGATGCCAACGCGCGGCCGGTCGATGCCGATACGCTGTGGCGCGTCTATTCGATGACCAAGCCGATCACCGGCATGGCGGCGATGATGCTGGTCGAGGACGGCAAGCTGAAGCTGGACCAGCCGATCGGCGACTTTATCCCCGCGTTCAAAAACATGCGGGTGCTGACCGATCCCGCCACCTCGCTCGCCAGCCGTCCGGCGGCGCGGCCGATCACGGTGCGCCACCTGCTGACGCATACCGCTGGCCTTGGCTACAACATCGTCACCAAGGGGCCGCTCCTCAAGGAATATGAGCGGCTGGGCATCATCCCGGCGTCGGTCAACGCGCAGGCCGAGGTGGCGATGGCGAAGGCGCGACCGACGTCGCTCGAGGAATTCGCCAACCGCGTCGCCGGCCTGCCGCTGATCGCCGATCCGGGGACGACATGGAGCTATTCGATCGGCCTCGATGTGCTGGGCCGGGTGATCGAGGTGGCGAGCGGCATGCCGTTCGAGCGGTTCCTGCAGACGCGGATGTTCGGTCCGCTGCGCATGACCTCGACGTGGTTTCAGGTGCCCGAGAGCGCGAAGGCGCGGCTGGCGACCAACTATGCCTTTGCCGGCGACACGATGATCCCGGTCGATCCGGCGGCGACCTCGGTGTTCCTCCAGCGGCCGAGCTTTCCCTATGGCGGCGCGGGGCTGGTCAGTTCGGCGCGCGATTACGACCGGTTCCTCCACATGCTGCTGAACGGTGGCACGCTGGACGGCAGGCGGGTGATGAAGCCCGAGACGGTGGCGCTGGGCATGTCGAACCTGCTGCCCGACGGCGTGACCTTCGGCGGGGTCGATGGCGGGACCGGCGGTGAGGCGGGGCCGAAGATGGGCTTCGGCGCGGGCGGATCGGTGTATCTCGAATCGCTGCCCGGCCGTCCGGCCAAGGGCACCTATGGCTGGGGCGGGGCGGCGGGGACGATCGCGTTCGTCGATCCGGCGCGGCGGCTGCGCGGCACCGTCATGGTCAATTATTTCCCGGCGGACCGCTGGCCGCTGCGGACCGATCTGGTCAGGGCGCTGGCGAGCGATCTGGCGCAGCCGGTCCGATGATCGGCTTTACCGCGGCGCGGCTGGTCCGTGGCGATCACGAGCGTGACGATCCCGCTGCCTTCGCCGCCGCGCTCGCCGATCCGGCGGCGCGGCTGCTGGTGCTGGGCAATCTGGAACCGTCGATCGAGGACGGGCGGCTGGCGCTGACGCCGATGGATCCGGCACGGGGTGACGCGCTGTGGCTGGGCGCGCTGGACGGAGCGCCGCTGTTCGTCGCCGGAGCGGGCGATGCGACGCAGCCGGCGATGCGGTCGCCCGCGCTGATGGCGGCGCTGGCGGAGCTGCCGGGGGACGAGGTCGCGCTGTACGGCATCGCGCGCAGCCTGGTCGACTGGCATGGCCGCCACGGCTTCTGCGCGCGCTGCGGGAGCCGCAGCACGGTCGTGCGCGGCGGCTGGGCACGGGCGTGCGCGACCTGCGCGACGCAGCATTTTCCGCGTACCGATCCGGTGGTCATCATGGCCGTCGAGCATGACGGGCGGGTGCTGCTCGGACGGCAGCCGTCGTGGCCGGCCGGGCGCTATTCGACGCTCGCCGGGTTCGTCGAAGTGGGCGAATCGATCGAGGAAGCGGTCGCGCGCGAGGTGATGGAGGAGGCCGGGGTACGGGTGGCGGCGGTGCGCTATGTCGCGAGCCAGCCATGGCCGTTCCCGTCGCAACTGATGATCGGCTGTATCGCGACCGCCACGGCGCCCACGCTGGCGATCGACGGACAGGAGCTGGAGGACGCGATGTGGGTCGACCGCGCCGGGGTTCGCGCGGCGCTGGCGGGGGAGGACGGTGCGCCGTTCCTCGCGCCGCCTGCCTATGCGATCGCGCACAGCCTGCTCAGGGCATGGCTCGACGGAGATGCCGCCGCCGTTTGAGCGGGGGCCGGCCGTTGGTTTGCGCGCTATTGCGACGGCCTGCCCCCGGAGGATGGCTCAGTGCGAGAATTCGGTGCCGAACTCGATCGAGGATTCGGTACACACGTTGATGTCGCTCTTGGTATAGCTGCGCCCGCTGGCCGTCTCGACCTTGAAGTCGAAATGGCAGGCGCCGCTGCCGTCGTTCACGTCGAAGTTGCGGTTGCTGCCCGCGTTCATCGGGCTCGTGCCGAGGCGGTTGGTCGTCGGAAAGGTCGTTTCGGCGGTGTTCGACCAGTAGAGCTTGCGGAACGCCTCCGCCGTATGGTTGTGGATCGCGATCCGCCGGTTCTGCCCGGTGTTGGCCGCCGTGGTCGTGGTGGAGGCGGTGGTGCCGCGATCCTCGATCGTCACGACGAAATTATTGTAGACGCTGCCACGGTTCTGGACCTTCAGCGCATAGCTCGCGCAGCCGCCGTCGATGCGCGGCGTGAGCGTCACGAACGTAAGGTCGGTCGAATCGAAGTCGCGGTGTACGACGTTGCCGCGATCGTCGGTGATGGTGAAGTCGAGGTCGGTGTCGCCATCGCCCTTCACCTTCACATAGACCCGGTTGGTGCAGAGCGAGAGATCGACGCTGCGCGTCGCATTCGCATCGGCGCGATAGCTTCGTTCCGATGCCGCAGCACTTCCCGCCGTCGCCAGCGCCATCGCCGCCGCGACCAGCCGATATGTCGTCCCCATGTTCCACCCCCAGATTGGCCGCGCTCGTGCGCTGTCATCCTAGGATAGATCGGCGGCGGGCGCACATACTCCAAATGGTGTATGTCAGCCCCGGGCGCGGGCGCGGGCATAGCTGCCGAGCAGGCGGACCCATTTGCTGTGGAAGCGCAGTTCGTCGAGCGCGCGGTCGATATGCGGTTCGCCCGGTGCGCCTTCGATGTCGCAGAAGAATTGCGTCGCGGCGAAGCTGCCGGCGGGCTGGTAGCTTTCCAGCTTGGTCATGTTGACGCCGTTGGTCGCAAAGCCGCCCATCGCCTTGTACAGCGCGGCGGGCACGTTCTTCACCTCGAACATCAGCGTCGTCATGCACGGGCCGGCGGGCAGATCGTCGGGCGCGCTGCGGGCCAGCACGACGAAGCGGGTGGTGTTGTGGTCGGCATCGGCAATGTCGTCGGCCAGCACCCGCAACCCGTAGAGGCCGGCCGCCGCCGGGGGGGCGAGCGCCGCGACCGCCGGATCGCCGATCGCCGCCGCCGAGGCCGCCGCGCCCGCCGTGTCGGGATGCGCGACCGGTTCGATCCCGCGCGCCGTCAGCCAGCGGCGGCACTGGCCCAGCGCCTGTTCGTGGCTCATCGCCTGTTTCACCGCCTCGATCGGTCCCAAGCCCAGCAGCGCGTGGCGGATGGGGAGGAAATGTTCGCCGGTGATGACCAGCCCCGAATCGGGCAGCAGGAAGTGCATGTCGGCGACGCGGCCGTGCAGCGAATTTTCGATCGGAATGATCGCGCAGTCGGCCGCGCCGTTACGCACCGCGTCGATCGCGTCGGCGAAGCCGAAACAGGGGAGCGGCAAGGCTTGCGGAAACGCCTGCGCCAGCGCGACGTGCGAATTGGCGCCGGGCGCGCCCTGAAACGCGACGGCGCGGTGCGGTTCGCGGGCGGCGGCCTGTGTCATCTGCGCCACCAGCGGGCGCGCCGGGGCGGCATATTTGTACATGGGTGGGCGCGATACTCCGTCGTCGCCCGGATCGGCAACCCTGTCTTGCCAGTGCCGGATGCTGCCGTATAAGCATGGGCCAAAGATAAGCACCATTAGGCGAGACGGCTGAGCGCATGGACGACCGGACGAACACGATCGCAGGCTGGGTATTGGCCGGATGCGCCGCCGCCCTCGGCCTGACCATCGCCAGTGGCATGATCTTCCATAGCGGCGCGCCCGACAAGCCCGGCTATCCGGTCGAGGGCGCGGTCGAGGCCGGTGGCGGCGGTGCGGCGGCGGCGGTGCCGATCGCGACGCTGCTGGCGAGCGCCGACGTGACCAAGGGTGCCGAGGTCTTCAAGAAATGCGCCGCGTGCCACACCGTCAACCAGGGCGGGGCGAACGGCATCGGCCCGAACCTGTGGGGCGTGCTCGGCAAGAAGCACGGCCATATTCCCGGCTTCGCCTATTCGGGCGCGCTGACCGGGGTGGCGGGCAACTGGGATTTCGACGCGATGAATGCGTGGCTGACGTCCCCGCGCAAATATGCGCCGGGGACGAAGATGACCTTCGCGGGCCTTGGCAGCGCCGAGGACCGGGCGAACGTCATCGCCTATCTCAATTCGCAGGGGTCGAACCTGCCGCTGCCCGCCGCGCCGGCCGCCGGTGCAGCGCCGGCCGAAGGCGCGGAGGCCAATGCCGCCGCGCCCGAGGGCAATGTGGCCGACGAAGGCAAGCCGGCGGACAGCGCCGATGTGGTGAATGCCGCGACCCCGGCATCGGGCGCGCCCTCGGTCGATCCGGCGGCGGCGGAACAGGCGGCGAAGAAGGGGCGGTAGTCTCTGATCCGGCCCGTTTGAACCAGGGACGATCGACATTCAGCGCTTCCGGTGCAGTCCGTAGTCGGAAACACCACGCTCCTTCGTCACCCCGGACTTGTTCCGGGGTCCATAGCGCAGCGATTGATGCCGTTCGAGGCACCAGCGACAGCGTTCGCGGCCAGGTGGACCCCGGAACAAGTCCGGGGTGACGGAAACGGTTTTTGCTGGCGTCACGGTCGACGGAATGTCAATTAGCCA
>NZ_LMKU01000001.1:48072-91635 GCF_001421635.1 Sphingomonas sp. Leaf25 | reverse complement strand
GGGTTTGGGGGTGGGTGGGCCGGTTGTGGAGCGCTACCGTTTCCTCTCGGGCCGACCCACCCCAGCCCCTCCCTTGTCAGGGAGGGGAGCAGATTGGGAAGCCATTTCGTTGAATGTCGATCGGCCCTAGCCGTCATCCCAGCGAAGGCTGGGAATCTTCCGGTGGTAGCGTACAGCAGGAGCCGGTGGAGGTCCCAGCCTTCGCTGGGGCGACGTTCTCGGCTCCATCCGGTTGAGTTAGCCCTACCCGACCGCCGCTACCCCCAGTCGCGGAATCTCGATCTTCGGGCAGCGGTCCATCACCACCTTCAGCCCGGCGGCTTCGGCGCGGGCAGCGGCGTCCGCGTTGACGACGCCCAGTTGCAGCCACACCGCCTTCGCGCCCGCCGCGATCGCCTGATCCACCGCGTCGCCGGCAGCGGCGGAATTGCGGAAGATGTCGACGATGTCGATCGGCTCCCCGATCTGCGACAGGTCGCGGAACACGAATTCGCCGTGGAGATGCTCGCCGGTGATCTGCGGGTTTACCGGGATCACGCGGTAGCCTTGCCGCTGGAGATAGGCCATCACACCCCACGAGGCGCGGTCGGGCCGGTCCGACGCGCCGACCAGCGCGATCGTCCGCGCATCGCTCAGCAGGGTGCGGATGCCGTCGTCGTCGAGCATGTCATGGTCCTTGCAGCCAGTCGCCGACGAGTCCGGCGATGGTCTGGAACGGCTGCGCCTCCGCGCCGTTCCCGGCCGCCGGGGGCGTGCCCGCGTCGGATGCGGTACGGATCGCGATGGCGAGCGGCACCCGGCCGAGGAACGGGATGCCCAGCGCCGCCGCGCGCGCCTCCGCGCCGCCATGGCCGAACGGGTCGGACATCTCGCCGCAATGCGGACAGGCATAGCCCGCCATATTCTCGACCAGACCGATGATCGGCACGTTCGCCTTCTGGAACAGGTCGATCGCGCGCGCCGCGTCGATCAGCGCCAGGTCCTGCGGCGTCGACACGATCACCGCGCCGGCCGGGCGGTGCTTCTGGATCATGGTCAACTGCACGTCGCCGGTGCCGGGCGGCAGGTCCATGACCAGCGTGTCGACCATGTCCCAATGCGCGTCGACCAACTGGGTGAGTGCGCCCGCCGCCATCGGCCCGCGCCATGCGATCGCCTGCCCCTCGGGCACCAGTTGCCCCATCGACAGCAGCGGGATGCCGGATGGCGTCATGACCGGCACCAGCTTCTTGTCGTGCGCCTCGGCACGCTTCCCCTCGCTGCCCAGCAGGCGCGGCTGCGACGGGCCATAGATGTCGGCGTCGATCATGCCGACGCGCCGGCCTTGCGCCGCGAGGGCGATGGCGAGGTTGGCGGCGAGTGTCGACTTGCCGACCCCGCCCTTGCCGCTGGCGATGGCGATGATGCGCTGCTGGGTGCGCTCGCTGGTCTGGGCGACGCGGACCTCGGTGATGCCGGGCACGCCGCCGGCCACCGCGCGGACATCGGCCTCCAGCGCGTCGCGCGCCGCCGGCGGCAGGCCGGTCACGTCGAGGATGATGTTCGCGCGGCCCTCCTGAACGCGGATGGTGGCGCGGCCGGCGGCGACCGGGGCGAGCAGCGCGGAGAGCGCCTGGGCGGGTTCGGAACGGCTCATGGAGCGCGATGTAGCGCGGCATGCCCTCGTTACCACTGTAAAAGGCCGGCACGCCCCCTATAAAGGATAGATGCGATGGATCATGGGGCGGCGCGCACGCGCGCAAGTGCTGGGGATGAGCGACAAGGGCCCATGGGGCGGCGGCGGTTCGGAGGGTAGCTCGGGCGGCGGCGCTGGCGGGGGTGACGACGGCCCGCGCAACCCGTGGTCGATGCCCCCGGGCGGCCGGCGCGGCAAGCCGGGCGGGGGGTCGACCTCGCTCGAGGATTTCCTGAAACGCGCGCGCAGCGGCGGACCGGGCGGCGGCGGGCCGCAACTGCCCGCCAATGTCGGCCGGCTGTGGGGCGCGGCGGTCGCCGTGCTCGTGGTCATCTGGATCGCGTTCACCAGCATCCATTCGATCGAGCCGCAGGAACGCGGCGTCGTGACGATGTTCGGCAGCTACAGCCGCACGCTCAACCCTGGTATCCAGTTGACGCTGCCGGCGCCGATCGCGCGGGTGCAGGTGGAGGATGTGCAGAACACCCGCACCGAGGTGTTCCCGGCGGGCGGCAGCCAGCCCAACCTGATGCTGACCGGCGACCAGAATATCGCCGACCTCGCCTATTCGGTGCGCTGGAACATCAAGAGCCCCGAGGATTATGTCTTCGAGATCAAGAACCCGCAGGAAACCGTCCGTGCGGTCGCCGAAAGCGCGATGCGCGCGGCGGTGGCGGGCGTGAACCTGACCACCGCGATCGGATCGGGGCGCGGCGAGATCGAGGCGGAGGTGCAGACGCGGATGCAGGGGCTGCTCGACGAATATCAGTCGGGCGTGCGCGTGCTGGGCGTCAGCATTCAGAAGGCGGCGGCCCCGGCCGAGGTCGACGATGCGTTCAAGGCGGTGACGGCGGCGCAGCAGGAAGCGCAGTCGAACCTCAACCGCTCACGCGCCTATGCGCAGCAGGTGATTGCCCGCGCGCAGGGTGACGCGACCGAATTCGACAAGATCTACGAACAATATCGCATGGCGCCCGACGTGACCCGTCGCCGGCTGTACTACGAAACCATGGAGCAGGTGTTGACGCGCGCCGACAAGACGATCGTCCAGCCGGGCACGCAAACCTATCTGCCGCTGCCCGAGGTGCGCCGCCAGCAGGCGACGCCCGAGGCGGAGGCTCCGGCCGCCGCCACGCCGACTGCCCCGACCGCCCAGCCGACGGGAGCGGCACGATGAACCGCGTGCTGCGCAACCCGATCGTCGCGGCGATCGCGCTGCTGGTGTTCGCCATCGTGCTGTTCAGCACGCTGGTGATCGTCCCCGAGACGCGGCAGGGCGTGATCCTGCGCTTCCAGCAGCCGGTGGACACGGTGAACCCGTACCGCGCTGACCAGCCGTTCGGGCAGACCGGCGCGGGGCTGATCGCCAAGGTGCCGTTCATCGACCGCATCGTGTGGATCGACAAGCGCGTGCTCGACATCGAGCTGAACAACCAGCCGGTCCTGTCGACCGACCAGTTGCGGCTGGAGGTCGACGCCTTCGCGCGCTTCCGCATCGTCAATCCGCTCCAGGCGGTGATCTCGACCGGGTCGGCGAGCAATACCGAGGAGCGGGTCGCGGCACAGCTCGAACCGCTGCTGTCGTCGGCATTGCGCGCGGAACTGGGCCGGCGGCCGTTCGCCGCGCTGCTCAGCCCCGAACGCGGCGCGGTGATGGACAATATCCAGAACGCGCTTCAGCGCACCGCGCGGCAATATGGCGCCGAGATCGTCGACGTGCGGATCAAGCACGCCGACCTGCCCGACGGCAGCCCGCTTGAATCGGCGCTGGCACGGATGCGGTCGGCACGCGAGCAGGAAGCGGTGACGATCCGCGCGCAGGGCGACCGCGACGCGCAGGTGGTGCGCGCCGATGCCGAGGCGCGCGCGGCGCAGATCTATGCGCAGAGCTTCGGCAAGGACGCCGAATTCTATGCCTTCTGGCGCGCGATGCAGTCGTATCGCACCACGTTGGTCCCGCAGCGCGGGCAGAGTGGCAGCACGTCGATCATCCTGTCGCCGCAGGACGGGTATCTGCGCGAATTCGGCGGGCGGGAACGGTAAGCGTTCCCGCACATTCAATCCGCGTTCAGCAAGTGACGGGCACGCTTGGCTCCCAAAGGGGTCGCGAGCCAATTTGAGAGGACTATCCTATCGTGCGTTACGCCTACGCCATTACTTCCGCACTGCTGCTGGGCGGCGCTGCAGCGACGCTGACGCTCAACCCGTCGGACGCGCAGACCGCGCAGAACGAACCGGGCGCGATCAACGCGGCCGCAGCACCGCGCGCCGGCGCGCCGATGAGTTTCGCCGACATGGTCGCGCGGCTGTCGCCCGCCGTCGTCAACATCTCCACCACGCAGCGCATCACCGTGCAGCAGCAGGCGAACCCGTTCTCGGGCACGCCGCTCGAACAATTCTTCGGGCAGCGCGGCGGTGGCGGCGGCGGTGGCCGGACGCAGGAGGCGCAGTCGCTGGGGTCGGGGTTCCTGATCTCGAACACCGGTTATATCGTCACCAACAACCATGTCGTGTCGGCCGGGGCGCAGGGTGCCACGGTCGAATCGATCAAGGTGACGCTGGCCGACCAGAAGGAATATACCGCCAAGCTGATCGGGCGTGACGAACTGTCCGACCTCGCGGTGCTCAAGATCGAGGGGGCGAATTTCCCGTTCGTCCGCTTCGGCGATTCGCGCCAGGCACGGGTCGGCGACTGGGTGGTGACGATCGGCAACCCGCTCGGACAGTCGGGCACGGTGACGGCGGGCATCGTCTCGGCGCTCAACCGCGTCGGCCAGGGGCCGTACGACCGCTTCATCCAGACCGATGCCGCGATCAACCGGGGCAACTCGGGCGGCCCGATGTTCGACATGCAGGGCAATGTCATCGGCATCAACTCGCAGATCCTGTCGCCGACCGGCGGCAGCATCGGCATCGGCTTCGCGATTCCCGCCGAACAGGCCAAGCCGATCGTCGACAAGCTGATGCAGGGCCAGTCGGTCACGCGCGGCTATCTCGGCCTGACGCAGCAGGAGGTGAGCGAGGATATTGCGAGCGCGCTGGGCATCGCCAAGGAGCGCGGCGCGCTGGTCAACGGCGTCACGCCGAACCAGCCGGCGGCCAAGGCGGGGATTCGTCCAGGCGACGTCATCCTCTCGGTCAACGGCAAGGAGATCAACCCGCAGCAGTCGCTGACCTATCTGGTCGGGCTGGAGGCACCCGGCAGCCGCGTGACGCTCGACATCCTGCGCGACGGTCGTCGTCAGCAGCTTCCGGTCACGCTCGGCACCCGTCCGCCTGAACAGCAGTTGCTGGCGCAGAATGAGCGGTTCGACCCGAACGGACAGCCGGATACGCCGCCGTCGGGCAACGCGCTGACCGCGACGGCGGGCATCGCGGTGCAGCCGCTCACGCCGGCAATTGCACGGCAACTGGGTTTCGACACCGCGACGCGCGGCGTAGTGGTCGCCGGGATCGATCCCGACAGCGATGCGGCGACCAAGGGGCTGAAGCGCGGCGTCGTGATCCTCACCGTCGATCGTCAGCCGGTGACGTCCAGCGCCGATCTGGCGCGATTGGTGCAGGCCGCCCGGTCGGCGGGCCGCAAGAATATCCTGTTGTACGCCCAGGCTCCCGGCGCGGGGGCGGCGGTGTTCGTGCCGGTGGGTATCGAAACCGGCAACTGATCGACGATCGGTTCCGCATCGGGGGGGTGGCGATCATGGCGATTGCCGCCCCCCTTTCGTTTTGAACGATGCAAGCCGCCGTGAAACAGGGTAGCAAACCCCTGCAACGATCGACGGGCAGGGCATGACCGACACCACCGAACTGTTCCTTGGCAGCACCGCCGATGGCATGCGCCAGTCGCTGGTCCTCAAGCGCGCCAACCGCCACGGGTTGATCGCCGGGGCGACCGGCACCGGCAAGACGGTGACGTTGCAGGGGCTGGCCGAGAATTTCGCCGCCGCCGGCGTGCCGGTGTTCGTGGCCGATGTGAAGCGCGACCTGTCGGGCATCGCCATAGCGGGCAGCGCCACCGCCAAGGGCCATGCCGCCTTCGCCGCGCGCGCCGCGCAGATCGGCGACAGCGACTGGCGCTACCGCGACACGCCGACCGTGTTCTGGGACCTGTTCGGCGAGAGCGGCCATCCGGTGCGGGCGACCGTGTCGGAAATGGGGCCGCTGCTGCTCAGCCGGATGCTGAACCTCAACGACGTGCAGGACGGGGTGCTGACCATCGCGTTCCACGTCGCCGACGAGGAAGGGTTGCTGCTGCTCGATCTCGACGATTTGCAGGCGATGCTGGTGCATTGCGCCGAGCGCGCCGACGAGCTCACCACCCGCTATGGCAATGTCAGCAAGCAATCGGTCGGCGCGATCCAGCGCGCGTTGCTGCAACTGCGTAGCCAGGGCGGCGACCGCTTCTTCGGCGAACCCGCGCTCGACCTTGCCGATTTTCGCCGGGTTGGCGACGACGGGCGCGGCATCGTGTCGGTGCTGGCGGCCGACAAATTGATGGCCTCGCCCCGGCTCTACGCGACGTTCCTGCTGTGGTTGCTCTCCGAACTGTTCGAGACGCTGCCCGAGGTGGGCGACCCCGACAAGCCGGTGCTGGTGTTCTTCTTCGACGAGGCGCATCTGCTGTTCGACGATGCGTCCGACGCGCTGGTCAACAAAGTCGAACAGGTCGTGCGGCTGATCCGGTCGAAGGGGGTCGGCATCTATTTCGTCACGCAGAACCCGGTCGACATCCCCGACAAGATCGCCGCCCAGCTCGGCAACCGGGTGCAGCATGCGCTGCGCGCGTTCACGCCCAAGGAAGCCCGTGCGATCCGCGCGGCGGCGGAGACGTTCCGCCCGAACCCGACGATCGACGTCGGCGCGGCGATCACCGAACTGGCGATCGGCGAGGCGCTGGTGTCGGTCTTGCAGGCCGATGGCACGCCGAGCCCGGTCGAGCGGGTGCTGATCCGCCCGCCCGCCTCGCGCGTCGGCCCGGTCACGCCGGACGAACGCCGGGTGCTGATCGACACCGACGTGATCGGCGACCGCTACGACACCGCGATCGACCGCGAATCCGCCGCCGAACTGCTGGGTGCCAAGGTACAGGAAGCGCAGGCCGCCGCCACCGCCGCCAAGGCGCAGGTCGCCGCTGACAAGGCGGCAGCGCTCCAGGCGAAGGAGGACGCCCGCGCCGCCAAGGAGGCCGAGCGTCAGCGCATCGCGGCGGCGCGCGAGGCGGAACGCGCCGCCAAGGAGGCTGATCGCGCGGCGGCGCGCGAGGCGGCGAACAGCCCGTGGACCCGTGCGACCCAGTCGGCGACGCGATCGGCCGGGTCGGCGGTCGGGCGGATCGTCGTCAACGAAATCGGCAAGCAGGTGTTCGGCACCACGCGCGGCGGCCGCGTGAAAGCCGGCGGTGCGCTCGGCGGATTGCTGCGCGGCGTGCTCGGCGGGCTGTTCCGGGGCTGACATGGCGACATTGCAGGCCGTGACCGGCGGGACCGAGACGCCCGACATTCCCCATTCGCTGTTCGTGATGCCGCACGGCATGGCGATCCGCTACGACCAGCCGGCGGACGCGCTGACCGATTACGTCACCGGCTATCACCTCTATGCGGCGGACGGGCCGCAGGCGATGGGGCTGGAAAACTGGTTCCTGCCCGGCACCGCCACCGTGCGGGTGCTGCTTAACGCCGGGCCGGTCGCGGTGACGATCGGGCGGCGGCGGTACGATCCCTTGCCGCAGACCAGCCTGTTCGGGCCGACCAGCCATGCGATCCACACCCGGTCGAACGGCGGCATCGCGATCGGCTTCGGCGTCAGCGCGCTGGGCTGGGCACGGTTCTTCGCCGGATCGGCCGAGCGTACCCGCGAACAGGCGGTGCCGCTGGCCGATGCCGCCGCGCCGGGGTTCGACCGGCGGTTGCTGGCGGTGCTCTCGGCGATCCCCGACGAACATGCGATGAAGCCCGCGCTCGATGCGTTCCTGATCGCCGAGATGGGACCGAAGTCGCCCGACGAGGAACTGATCCGGCGCATCGCCCACCTCATCACCGACGATACGCCCGGCGGCGTGGCGGAGGCGGCGCGAAGCTGGGGCGTGTCGCAGGATGTCGTGCGGCGCACCTGCAAACGCTACTTCGGCTTTGGTCCCAAGACGCTGCTGATCCGCTCGCGCTTCCTGCGCTCGCTGATCCCGCTGATCGAGGCCGAGGGCGAGCAGGATTATTCGCGGATCGACGCCGCCTATGTCAGCGCGTCGCATTTCCTGCGCGATGCGCAGGCGGTGCTGGGCACGACGCCGCGCCGCTTCGTGCAGGAGGATCTGCTGTTCCTGACCGCCAGCCTGCGGGCACGGGCGGCGGTGCTGGGGTACCCGACGCAGGCGTTGCACCGGATTTAGGTCGCCTGATCCATCCAGACAGGGACGTCGCCCCAGCGAAGGCTGGGGCCTCTCGCGGCTCCTGTCGCGCATCAGCCCCGGGAGATCCCAGCCTTCGCTGGGATGACGTTCGTTTTGAGGTGAACGGATCAGCCTCCAAGGGCATCGTCACCCCGGACTTGTTCCGGGGTCCACGGCACCGCGAACGCGACGTCCGGTGCGTCAGCGGCACGGTGGACCCCGGAACAGGTCCGGGGTGACGATGGTGGGTAGGGCAGGTACGCCGCTACCCAGGTCCCCCTCACATCGTCGAGAGGAGCGACTCGATCGTCACGAAGGCGAAGGCGACCGAACTGTCCGCCACGCCATACGGGATGAAAATCCGGTCGCCGTGACGGATCGCGCCGCACGAATAGACGACGTTGGGGACATAGCCCTCGCGGTCCTCGTTCGCCGCGGCGAGGATCGGGTCGCGGGTGCGGCCGATCACCTTGGAAGGATCATCCTTGTCGAGCAGCACCGCGCCGATCGCATATTTGCGCATCGCGCCAACACCGTGGGTCAGCAGCAGCCAGCCCTCGTTGATCTCGATCGGCGGGCCGCAATTGCCGATCTGCACCAGCTCCCACGGATACTGGGGCTTGAGCAGCAGCTCGCCCTCGTCCCAATGGGTCAGCGTGTCGGATTTGATGAGGAACAGGTTTTCGCCGTCCTGCCGGCCGATCATCATATACTGGCCGTTCACCTTGCGCGGGAACAGGCCCATGCCCTTGTTGCGCGCGGCGCTGCCGGTCATCGGCACGAGGTCGAACGCGCGGAAGTCGCGGGTGCGCAGCAGCTCGGACTGGATCATTGATCCGTTATAGGCGGTATAGGTGCCGAGCCATTCGAAGCTGCCGTCGTCGTGCCGGAACTGGACGAGGCGCATGTCCTCCAGCCCCTTCGACTGCGCCTGGGTGATCGGGAAGATGACGGTGCCCGACAGCGTCGAATCGCGGTGGCGGAACACCGTCACTTCGCCCTCGGGGGCCTCGTCCTCCTCGCCGATCGCGTCCGCCGCCGTCGCGAACGGCGGTTCGGGGGCAAGGACCAGCTCGTTCTCGTCGGTGATGATGCCTTCGCGGAACGCCACCGACGAGATATGCCCCTCGCCGACCGCGCGCAGGGACATGAGGATGCGAAGCGACCCCTCGGGCATGCCCGACTGGTCGAAATGCGCCACCGCGCTGGGGTTCATCAATGCCGCTGCGGCATAGCTGTATTCGTGGCAGAAATAGGCACCGATCAACTGGCGCTTCTCGTCGCCGATCTCGGTACCGTCGAGGTTCAGTACCGTCTCGATCTCGTCATAGCGGGTCATGAACACGCGGCGCGTCTGCCAGTGGCGCGCCTCGAAATCCTTGAGGACGGTTTCGAGCTGCGCGCGCGTCTCGGCCGCCGACATCGCCAGCACTTCGCCCACCAGCCGTTCGGTGCGGCTGGGCGCGGAGCCGTTGCGCTGCCACGCGATATGAAACGGGCGCACCACCACGCGCGAGGGATCGGCGTACAGCCGCAAGGGGTGGTTGAAAATATCCAGCATTCGCGCGTCCACTCAATCCGGCCCGACCGTCGGGTGCCGCACCGTGCCTGTTCAGGCGACGGCGCGGCGCGGGTCTGCCACGGATGCGCCGCGCTTTGAAAGAGCCGAAATGGCGCAGGAGGCGAGTTGCAGCGCGAGAATCGACTCCGCGCCCTGGTTGCGGTTCAATCCGGTCGGCATCAACCCGTCGAAGCAACCGCCATCGGCGACGGTCGCCAGCGGCAAGTCGAGGTCGTTGGCCCCCAGATACCAGTGATAGGCTTTGAGCGCCTCGTCCCGCCAGCGCCGGTCGCCGGTTGCGTGGAACGCGGCGACGCATGCCTCGACCGTGGCCTGTGCTTCCAGTGGCTGCTGGTCGAACGGCAGCGGCTCGGCATAGGGGCGCCCGAAGCTTTCGGTGCCGACCGCGCGGAACCGGCCCTCGGGCGAGGTCTGCCGCCCGACGATCCAGTCGAGCGTGTCGAGGCCGACGTCGAGGAAATCCTCACGGCCCAGTGCCGCGCCGGCGCGGATCATCGCTTCGGGCAGGCGGGCATTGTCATAGGCCAGCACGATTTCGAACCAGCGCCATTCGGGGCGGCGCGCGGTGTCGAGCAACGTCACCAGTTCGTCGCCAAACCGCGTCGCGATTTCGGTCGACAGCGCGTGGCCGGGGACGACCTCCAGCATCGCCACCGCCGCCAGCATGGCGAAGGCGCGGGCGCGCGGGCTGCCGAGGTCGAGCGCGATCGACGCGGTCTGTTCGTAGAGCGACAGCGCCCAGTCGCGGTGCTTGCGCGAGCGTGCGTCGCGTGCGGTGATGGCGAGCGCCCACAGCGTGCGGCCGTTCGAATCCTCCGACCCTTCGTCCTCGCACCACGTCCGGTCGAAATTCATGAAGTTGCGGAAGCGCCGCCGATCGGGGTTCCACGCATATTGGACGAACGCGGCATAGATCGTCATCCATTTGTCGCGCGCGATCTCGTCGATCTCGTCGATCTGCGACATCAGGATCAGCGCGCGGGCATTGTCGTCGATGCAATAGCCGTGACGGCGATCGGGCACCGAATAGATCGAATGCTGGAGCATGCCGGTGGCGTCGCTCATCCGCTCGACCGCCGCGAAATCGGGGGTCAGCGCGGTCAGGTCCATGTCGATCTTCATCCGGCGCGGTCGCGCGGCAAAGGCCGCCGTCACCTCCTTCAGCGCCGATTCGACGAGGCACGGCCAGAGCATGGTGCGGCCCCGCGCATAGGCGCGGGCGGCCAGATCGATGCGGCGGGCATCGTTCGACAGCAGGTCGTCGATCTCGCGCGCGAACGCTGCCGCATCGCCGAAATCGACAAGGATGCCGTGATCGTCGGCGAGAATCTCGGTCGCATGGACATAGGGGGTCGACACGACGACCTTGCCCATCGCCACCGCATAGGACAGCGTGCCCGAGGTGATCTGCGCCGGATTGGAATAGGGCGTGACGTAGAGGTCGGCCGCCTGGAGATAGTCGAGCAGTTCATGCTGTTCGACGAAGGCGTCGACGAAGGCGACGTTGTCGGCGACGCCAAGGTCGGCCGCCTGCGCCTTCAACCGGTCGCGATACGCCTCGCCCTCATGCGCCACCAGATGCGGGTGAGTCGCGCCCAGCACGACGTACAGCGCATTGGGATGGCGCGCGACGACGGCGGGCATCGCCTCGATCATCGTCTCGATCCCCTTGTTCGGCGCGAGCAGGCCGAAGGTCAGGATCACGTCGCGCTCGGCCCAGCCGAACGCCGGCTTCATCGCTGCGGGGGCGGCGAACGGGCGATCGGGTACGCCATGCGGAATCATCGCGATCTGGCGGCTGTTGGTGCCATGGACGCGCATCAGAATCTCGCGGCCCTTCTCGGCCATCACGATCACCTTGGCGGCGCGGCGCAGCAGCGCCTCGAGGACGCGGCGCTCCTCGGCATTGGGATGTTCGAGGATGGTGTGCAGCGTGACCAGCACCGGCACGTTGACCCGGTCGAGCAGCGCCAGCAGATGCTCGCCCGCCGACCCGCCATAGATGCCATATTCATGCTGGACCCAGACCGCCTGCGCACCGCTCGCCTCGATCCGGCGCGCGGCGTCGAGATAGGCGATGCGGTCGTCCTGCGGGATCGCATGGGTGACGGCGGGCGGATAGGCATAGGCACCCGGCCGGTCGTCCATCGCATAGACGTCGACCTGAAGGTCGGGATAGCGATCGCGCAGCGCGTTGTAGGTGTCGGTGGTGAACGTCGCCAGGCCGCATTTGCGCGGCAGGAAATTTCCGATCAGCGCGATACGGTCGAGCGATTCGGGGGCGACGGTGCGGTCCATCCGGCTTCCTTTTGATGCTGCAGAATCCGCGGCATTGCGGCGGTATGCATCGAGGAAACATTTTGATACGCAGATAGTTGCATGCGGCGCGTATTGCGACGCAGCATTTTCGTCAGACCGTCACATTTGTTCGACAGGGCGTTGGGACGGATTGCAATTCAATACGGCGCTCGACTTCTCCCTTCCCTGACAAGGGCGGGGGTGGGTCGGCCGGTTATGGAACGCCTGTCCTCCCTCGCGGGCCGACCCACCCCTAGCCCCTCCCTTGTCAGGGAGGGGATCTGCCCGGCGAGCGGTTCCGCACCACGAAAACGGACGCTTATCCCCGCCCGCGATACCCCGGCACGTCCTGATCGGGCACCCACACCCCTTTGGGCGGCTCGCCCGACTGCCAGAACACGTCGATCGGGATGCCGCCGCGCGGATACCAATAGCCGCCGATGCGCAGCCAGACCGGCTGCATCTCCGCGACCAGCCGCTGCGCGATGCCGACGGTGCAATCCTCGTGGAACGCGGCATGGTTACGGAAGGCGCCGAGGAACAGTTTGAGCGACTTGGATTCGACGATCGTGTCGCCGGGTACGTAATCGATCACCAGATGCGCGAAATCGGGCTGTCCCGTCACCGGGCACAGCGACGTGAATTCGGGCGCGGTGAAGCGCACCAGATACGGCGTCGCCCGCGGGTTGGGAACATAATCGAGCTCGGCGGCTTCCGGTGTGGCGGGAAGCGGGCTGGTCTGGCCAAGGAATTTCGGGTCCATGCCCGCCCACATAGGAAAGGCGGGGCACGAATGGAACGGGTGTTGATCCCGGTGCTGGGCGACCAGCTCACGGCCACGCTGTCGTCGCTGCACCGCGCCGATCCGACAGTCACGACGATTCTGATGATGGAGGTGGTCGAGGAAGCGACCTATGTCCGCCATCACCCCAAAAAGATCGCGTTCCTGTTCGCCGCGATGCGGCATCACGCCGCCGCGCTGCGCGACGCGGGCTGGGACGTCGACTATGTGACGCTCGACGATCCCGACAACGCCGGCAGCTTCACCGGTGAGGTCGCGCGCGCGATCGGCCGGCACGACCCCGCCCGGATCGTCGTCACCGAACCGGGCGAGTGGCGCGTACAGGCGATGCTGGAGGCGTGGGAGACGATGTTCGGCATCCCCGTCGACATCCGCGCCGACACCCGCTTCCTGTGCAGCCACGACCGGTTCAACACATGGGCCGAGGGGCGGCGCGAACTGCGCATGGAATATTTCTATCGCGAGATGCGCCGCGAAACCGGGCTGTTGATGGACGGCGACAAGCCGGTCGGCGGCAAGTGGAATTTCGACAAGGACAATCGCAAGCCGCCGAGCCGCGACCTGATGATGCCGCGCCCGCTGTCGTTCGCGCCCGATATAGTGACGCAGGACGTGCTGGCGCTGGTCGCCGACCGCTTCGGCGATCATGCGGGAACGCTCGACGGGTTCGACTTCGCGGTGACGCGCAAGGATGCCTTGCGCCAACAACGCGCGTTCCTGACCCATGCCCTGCCGCGCTTCGGCGACAATCAGGACGCGATGCTGACCGACGAGCCGTATCTGTGGCACGCGGTCCTCTCGCCCTACATCAACGCCGGGCTGCTCGATCCGCTCGACCTGTGCCGCGCGGTTGCCAAACAGTATGACGACGGCAAGGTGCCGATCAACGCGGCGGAGGGGTTCATCCGCCAGATCATCGGCTGGCGCGAGTTCATCCGCGGCGTCTATTGGCGCGAGGGGCCGGACTATGGCAGCCGCAACTTCCTGAACGCGACGCGCGACCTGCCCGGCTTCTACTGGACCGGCGATACCGACATGCACTGTCTGGCCCAGGCGATCGGGCAGACGCTCCGGAACGCCTATGCCCATCATATCCAGCGGTTGATGGTGACGGGCAATTTCGCGCTGCTGATCGGCGCCGATCCGGTGCAGGTCCAGCGCTGGTATCTCGAAGTCTATGCCGATGCCTATGAATGGGTCGAACAGCCCAATGTGCTGGGCATGAGCCAGTTCGGCGACGGCGGCCTGTTCGGCTCGAAACCCTATGCGTCGTCGGGGGCGTATATCGACCGGATGTCGGACTATTGCGGGGCGTGCCGCTACGACGTGAAGCAGCGGACCGGCGAGGACGCCTGCCCGTTCAACGCGCTCTACTGGGATTTCCTCGACCGTAATCGCGAGAAGCTCGGCCGCAATCCGCGCATGGGGATGCCGTATCGGACTTGGGACAAGATGGCTGGGGACACGCGCGCCGACGTGCTGCAACAGGCGAAAGGGTTTCTGAAGAAGCTCGACAAGCTGCCGAAGTACGAGGGGTAGGGGAGGTCCCGGCTCCCTCCGTCATTCCCGCGAAGGCGGGAATCCATACACGCAACCGGTTCGGCTCGATCCGCGACGCCAGCGTCTATGGATCCCCGCCTGCGCGGGGATGACGATCAGGCCGGTATCCCCTCAACAACACCGCATCACCCGGTCCTTGCCGCCGCCGTAGCGCCGTTCCACCCGGTCGCGATGGAACTCGGCCAGCGTCATCACCGGCTCGCCCGGATGCGCGGCGTTCCGATGCGCGACATAGGCGTCGTAATCGGGCACGCCGACCATCAGCCGCGCAGTCTGCGCCGCCCTATGCAGGAAGCGCATCGCCGACCTCGCGCGTGGTGGGGGTGTCGCTTGCCAGCGCGCGGCGCGCCCCGGCGATGCCGTAGAACACGATCGCCAGCACCACCGCGATGAAGAAGGCGCACAGGATCGCGTCGATCCGGTCGTTGAGGATGATCCGCTGCATCTCGGCGACGCTTTTGGCCGGGGCCAGCAACCGCCCTTCGGCGAGCGCGGTGGAGAATTGCTCGGCATGCGCCAGAAAGCCGATGCGCGGATTGGGGTGGAACAGCTTCTGCCACCCGGCGGTCAGCGTACAGATCAACAGCCACACGGTCGGCACGATCGTCACCCATGCATAGCGCTGCCGCTTCATCTTGAAGAGCAGCACGGTCGACAAGGTAAGCGCGATCGCCGCCAGCATCTGGTTGGAGATGCCGAACAACGGCCACAGCGTGTTGATCCCGCCCAGCGGATCGGTGACGCCGCTATAGAGGAAATAGCCCCATGCAGCCACGGCCAGCGCGGTCGCGATCAGGTTGGGCGCGGTGCGGCTGGTGTCCTTCATCACCGGCACCACGCTGCCGATCAGGTCCTGGATCATGAACCGCGCGACGCGGGTGCCGGCATCGACCGTGGTCAGGATGAACAGCGCTTCGAACAGGATCGCGAAATGATACCAGAACGCCATCATCCCCGGCCCGCCGATCACCTGGCTGAGGATATGCGCCATGCCCACCGCCAGCGTCGGCGCGCCGCCCGCGCGGCTCAGGATCGTCGTCTCGCCCACGTCGCGCGCCAGTTGGTCGAGCATCTGCGGCGTGACGGTGAAGCCCCATTCGCCGATCGCCCGCGCCGCCTCGACCGCCGTGGTGCCGATGAGCGCGGGCGGCGCGTTCATCGCAAAATAGACGGCGGGGTCGAGCACGCACGCGGCGATCAGCGCCATCACCGCGACGAAGCTTTCGGTCAGCATCGCGCCATAGCCGATGTAGCGCAAATGCCCCTCGCTCGCGATCATCTTGGGCGTGGTGCCGCTGGCGATCAGCGCATGGAACCCCGACACCGCGCCGCACGCGATGGTGATGAACAGGAACGGGAACAATGTGCCCGAAAACGCCGGCCCGGTCCCGTCGATGAACTTGGTGACGGCCGGCATCGCCAGTTGCGGCCGCACGATCAGGATGCCGAGCGCGAGTCCCGCGATCACCCCGATCTTGAGGAAGGTCGACAGATAATCGCGCGGCGCCAGCAACAGCCACACCGGCACGACCGAGGCGACGAAGCCGTACCCCATCAGGATCAGCGCCAGCGCCGGCCCGCTATAGGTGAACCACGGCGCCAGCGTCGTCGACCTTGCCACCGGCTCGCCGCCGACGATCGCCGCCATCAGCAGCACGAAGCCGATCGCCGACATCTCGGCGATGCGCCCCGGACGGATAAAGCGGCCGTAGATGCCCATCAGCAGCGCGATCGGGATTGTCGCGAACACGGTGAAGGTGCCCCACGGACTCCCGGTCAGCGCCTTGACCACCACCAGCGCCAGCACCGCGAGCAGGATGACCATGATCATCAGCACGCCGACCAGCGCGATGGTGCCGGGCACCACCCCCATTTCCGAGCGGATCATGTCGCCGAGCGACCGCGCGTCGCGCCGGGTGGAAAAGAACAGGATCAGGAAATCCTGCACCGCGCCGGCGAACACCACGCCCACCAACAACCAGAGCGTGCCGGGCAGATAGCCCATCTGCGCCGCCAGCACCGGCCCCACCAGCGGCCCCGCGCCGGCGATCGCCGCGAAATGATGGCCGAACAGGACATGGCGGTCGGTCGCGACGAAATCGAGCCCGTCGGCGCGGCGCACCGCCGGGGTGGGGCGATCGGGATCGACCGCCAGCACGCGCCGCGCGATGAACAGGCCATAGAAGCGATAGGCGATCAGATAGACGCTGAGCGCCGCGACCACGATCCACAGCGCGTTCACGCTCTCGCCGCGCGTCAGCGCGACCACGCCCAGCGCCCCCGCGCCGACCAGCGCCAGCACCGCCCAGCCCGCGCGCGCCGCCATCGTCGCCGGCAGGATCGGTGCCGGCTCGTCCGCTAATCCCGCTGCCGCCATCGCGCTCGCTTCCCCTGTCACGCCGGCCATGGCCGTCGGGCCGGTCGCGGCGGATCATGCCAGCAAAGCGGCGGTGGGCGAAAGGGCCTATGCGTCCTAAACCCTTCGGATACAATCGTATAATATATTTGATGTATATCAGTTTATGGACATATACTTTGCCCGAGTAGAAAACGGGGGAAATAAAATGACCGATTTCATGCGATTGTTGCGTGGTTCCAGCATGGCGACACTGGCGATCGGCCTTGCGATGCCGGCCTTTGCCCAGACGACGCCATCCGCCGATCCGGCCGAGGACGAAGCGATCATCGTGACCGGTTCGCGGCTGCCCAATCCGGGTCTGGTCAGCAACAGCCCGCTGACCGCGGTCGATGCCGCCGAGATCCGGTTGCAGGGCGCGATCAACGTCGAAAACGTGCTGAACCGCCTGCCGCAGATCACCCCCGATGCGAACGAGAACGTCTCGAACGGGGCGGACGGCACCGCGCGCGTCAACCTGCGCAACCTCGGCAGCAACCGCAACCTCGTCCTCATCAACGGCCAGCGGCTGTTGCCGGTGCAGGCGATCGACCTCAATTTCGTGCCCTCGACGCTGATCAAGCGGATCGACGTCGTCACCGGCGGCGCCTCGGCGGTCTATGGGTCGGACGCGGTGTCGGGCGTCATCAACTTCATCCTGCGCGACGATCTGAACGGCGTGAAGACCGACGTGCAATACGGCTTTTCGGCGCACCGGAACGACAATGCCGATCGTCGCGCGCTGGTCGCAGCGAACAGCTACGAACGCGCCACCCGCTCGCCGGTCGACGGGCAGCGGTTCGATGCCAACATCGCGTTCGGCGCGAACCTCGCCGACGGGCGCGGCAACGTCACCGCCTATTTCGGCTATCGCGACGTGCGGCCGATCCTTCAGGCCGACCGCGACGTGTCGGCCTGCGCGCTCGATCCCAACGGCGCGCTCGATGGATTCGTCTGCGGCGGATCGAGCAACAACCAGTATGGCCTGTTCCAGCCGCTGACCGGCCCCAATGCCGGCACCCGGTTCAACAACACCCGCGACGGCAACAAGACGTGGGTGCCGTATACTTCGACCTTCCGGTACAATTACGCGCCGCTCAACTATTTCCAGCGCAACGACACCCGCTACACCGCCGGTGCCTTCGCGCGGTACGAAGTGACCGACGCGGCCGAACTGTACGGCAGCGCGATGTTCATGGACGATCGCACCAATTCGCAGATCGCCCCGTCGGCGCTGTTCCAGGGCCGGACCTACAACGTCAACTGCAACAACCCGCTGCTCAGCGCGCAGCAGGCCCAGTTGCTGTGCGGCGGCGCGTACGGCACCGACACCACGGCGCAGGCGTTCATCGGCTATCGTCCGGTCGGCGGCAACGCCGCCCCGCGCCGCGACGATCTGCGCCACACCGACTATCGCTTCACCGGCGGGGTGCGCGGCGAGATCGCCGAGGGCATCCGCTATGACGCCAACGCGCTGTTCTCGACGGTCATCTACAACGAAACCTACAGCAACGACATCGATCCCGGCCGCGCCAACCGCGCGTTGCAGGCGGTGAACGTCAACGGCACGCTGACCTGCAAATCGGTGATCGACGGCAGCGATCCCGCCTGCGTGCCGATCGACGTGTTCCGCTATCAGGGGATCAGCGCGGCGGGCTTCAACTATATCTATGCTCCCACCTCGACCCGCGGGCTCGACAAGGAATCGGTGCTGACCGGCACGCTGACCGGCGACCTGACCAGCTACGGCGTGAAGTCGCCGTTCGCCGAGCGGGGAATCGGGCTGGTGTTCGGTGTCGAGCATCGTCGCGAATCGCTCGAATTCCGCGCCGACGCGCTCGCACGGCAAAAGGGCACGCGCGAGAGCGAGGGCCGGTTCGACGTGACCGAGGCGTTCACCGAAATCGGCCTGCCGCTGATCGAGGATCGTCCGTTCTTCAAGGAACTGCTGCTGACCGGCGGCTATCGCTATTCCAAGTACAGCGCGATGGACAAGGGCATCTCGACCTACAAGGGCGAGCTGTCGTGGGCGCCGGTCGCGTCGCTGCGCTTCCGGGGCAGCTACAACCGCGCGATCCGCGCGCCCAACGTCTCCGAACTGTTCGGCCCGCAGTTCCTGAACCTCGCGACGACGCAGGACCCGTGCGCCGGCGCATCGCCCGCCGCCAGCGCCACGGTGTGCGCGCGTACCGGCGTGACGGCGGCGCAATACGGCCGGATCAGCGAATGCCCCAGCGAACAGTGCGGCATCCAGCAGGGCGGCAATCCGATGCTGAAGCCCGAGGAAGCCGACACCTATACCGCCGGCTTCGTGTTCAGCCCGACCTTCCTGAAGGGCCTGTCGCTGTCGGTCGACTATTTCAACATCAAGGTGAAGGACTATATCGCTGGCATCCCCGCGACGCTGGCGATCAGCCAGTGCGTGTCGAGCGGCGATCCGTATTTCTGCGGGCTGTTCCGCCGCGATCCGGCGACCGGCGTGATCTTCGGCGACAACGGCTATATCGTCTCGACGTCGCAGAACACCGGATCGCTCAAGACCGCCGGCATCGACGTCACCGCCGACTATAGCGTGCGCACCGGCATCGGGCGGTTCGCTGTGCAGGCGGTCGGCACCTGGCTCGACCAGCTCATCACTCAGCCGCTGCCGGGTCTGGGCGAATATGACTGCGTCGGGCTGTTCGGTGCGACCTGCGGCCAGCCGACGCCCGAATGGCGGCATCAGGCGCGCTTTAGCTGGACCACGCCGGACGACATCACCACCTTGTCGTTCAACTGGCGCTACATCGGCGGCACCAGCCTGTCGCTCAACACCAAGGACCCGTTCCTGACCGGATCGACCTACAAGCTGAACGCCGAACTGCCCGCCTATAATTACTTCGATCTGGCGGCGTCGTTCCGGGTGAAGCAGGATATTTCGCTGCGCATGGGCGTGAACAACCTGCTCGACAAGGACCCGCCGGCGATCGCGCAGGGGCTGCTCGCCAGCTTCGGCAACGGCAACACCTATCCCGGCTTCTACGACGTCGCCGGCCGCTCGTTCTTCGTCGGTCTGACCGCCGAGTTCTGATCGGATGTCTGAAAATGCGTGAGCCCGCATTTTGCGGTGCCGGCCCGCTCCCCCTCCCGTCCACCCACGCAAGTATCCTGATGGGTGGTCGGGAGGGGGAGCGGGCCGGCACCGCCCTGAAATTCGCTTTCCCGCGAATTTCCAGACAGGCTCTGATACCGGTACGACCGGCGGGAGCGATCCCGCCGGTCCTTTTTGTTCGAGGCCGCATGACCCTTCGCGCGCGACGCCGTTTTCCGCTGCTGCTGGCGGCGCTGCTCGCCACCCCGGCCAACGCCCAGACCACGCCCCCGCCACCTGCCGAATGGGAACGGCCCGAGGTGATCCGCATCGGCGCCGAACCGATGCACGCGACCTTCGATGGCTATGAAAGCCGGGCCAAGGCGCTGGCGGGCGACCCCGCCGCCTCGCGCTATCATCTGTCGCTGAACGGCGACTGGGCGATGCAGCTCTCGCCCACGCCAGAAGCGCGTCCGGTCGGGTTCGAGGCCCCGTCCTACGACGTATCGCGCTGGGGAAAGATGGCGGTGCCCGGCATCCTCCAAGCGGCGGGGCATGGCGGGCCGGTGTTCGTCGGCAGCGGCTATCCGTTCCCACGCAACCAGCCGTTCATCGACCACAAGCTCAACGAGGTCGCCTCCTATCGCCGCGATGTCACCGTGCCGCCGCACTTCGCCGGCCGCCGCCTGTTCCTGACGATCGGTGCTGCGGGCGCGGCCTATTATCTCTGGGTCAACGGCATGCGCATCGGCTATTCCGAGGACAGCAAGCTTCCCGCCGAGTTCGACATCACCGCCGCCGCCAGACCCGGCCGCAACACGATCGCGATCGAACTCTATCGCTACGCCGATGGCAGCTATCTGGAGGATCAGGACTTCTGGCGCGTCAACGGCATCGAGCGCGGCGTGACGCTGTACGCCGCGCCACAGACGCGGTTGCGCGACCTGTCGGTCGAGGCGGGGCTCGACGCCGCCTATCGCGACGGGCGGCTGAGCCTCGGCATCAATACGGCCGGGGCAGGGGCGGGAACGCAGGTCCGCGCGACCCTGCTCGACGGCAAGCGCGACGCATGGACGCAGACCGCCCCGGTCGTGGCCGACCACGCGACGCTGACCGCCACCATCCCCGCCGTGCGCCGCTGGAGCGCGGAGACGCCCGACCTCTACACGCTGCTGGTCGAACTGCTCGACGCTCGCGGCCGGGTGGTCGAGGCGACCAGCCGCCGCATCGGTTTCCGCACCGTCGAGGTGGCCGGCGGCGAGGTGCGGGTGAACGGCCGCCGCATCATGATCCGTGGCGTCAACCGCCACGAACACGACCCGCACACCTTCCGTATCGTCTCCGAAGCGACGATGCGCCGCGACCTCGAACTGATGAAGCGCGCCAATATCAACGCGGTGCGCACCTCGCACTATCCCAATGATCCGCGCTGGTACGACCTTGCCGACGAGGTCGGCCTGTACGTGATGGACGAGGCCAATATCGAGAGCCACGGCTATCTCAGTCTCTCGCAGGAGCGCGACAACGACCCCTCGGTCCTGCTCGGCAACGACCCCAAATGGCGCGCGGCGCATCTCGACCGGGTGCAGCGCATGGTCGAGCGCGACCGCAACCACCCCTCGATCCTCTTCTGGTCGCTCGGCAACGAAACCGGCGTGGGGCAAAGCTTCGAGGATGCCGCCGCATGGGTCCGCGCGAACGACCCGACGCGGCTCATCAGCTTCCTCGGCTGGAGCATGAGCGGCTGGCGCCATCCGGTGAACCGCTATGTCGACATCTTCGCGCCGATGTACGACGACACGCTGAAACTCGCCGACTATGCGCGGCAGGGGGAGCTGAAACAGCCGCTGATCCTGTGCGAATATGCCCATGCGATGGGCAACAGCCTCGGCAACTTCGCCGACTATTGGGACGTGATCCGCGCCTACCCGAAGCTACAGGGCGGGTTCGTGTGGGACTGGGTCGACCAGACGGTGATCGCCAAGGATGCGCAGGGCCGCGACTATTTCGCGCAGGGGCCGGACTTCGCCAACAAGGGCGGCGACGACAGCCCGGTCGGCGACGGCGTGATCCGCTCCGACCGGACGCCCGACCCCGAATATCACGAACTGGCCAAGGTCCAGTCGCCGATCGCCTTTACCGAGGCCGCCGGACGCTACGCCGTCGTCAACCGCCACGACCATATCAACCTGTCGCGCTTCACGCTCGACTGGGAAGTGCTGGAGGACGGCCGCCCGGTCGCCAGCGGGGCGGTGCCGACGCCGATCGTCGCGCCGGGGCAGACCGCGCCGCTCGCCCTGACGCTGCCCGCCTTGCGCGACCGCCAGACCGAACGGCGGCTGGTGCTGCGCGCCCGCGCGAAGGCAGGGGCGATCCCGCTGGTGCCGGCGGGCCATGTCGTCGGCTGGGACCAGTTCGCGCTGTCGCCACCACGCGCGGTGCCGCTGCCTGGCGGGGTCGCGCCGGTCGCCGATGCCGACGTGCTGCGCCTCGCCAGCGGTGATGCGGTGCTGGAGATCGAGCGGGCGAGCGGCCTCGTCCGCCGCTACGCGCGCGGCGGCACGACTCTGCTGACCGGCGGCGCGCCCAATTTCTGGCGCGCGCCGACCGACAACGACATCGGCACCGGCGTGCTGAAGAGCCATGCGATGTGGAAGCAGTTCTCGAACAACCGCCGCGTCGATGGCGTGGGCGTGGAGGGCGACGCGATCGTCGTGCGCCACGACATGGGGGTGGGATCGGTCGACACCGTCACCCGCTGGACCATGGGCCGTGACGGCAGCGTCGGCGTGACGATGACCTTCACCCCGCACCGCGACACGCTGCCCGATCCGCTGCGCATGGGCCTCGCGTTCAGCGGTGCGCAGGGTTTCGACCGGATCGGCTGGTACGGGCGCGGCCCCCACGAAACCTATGCCGATCGCAAGGTGTCGGGGCTGATTGCCGAGTGGCACGGCACGCTCGCGGAACAGGCGCACGGCTATGCCCGCCCGCAGGAAACCGGCGCGAAACAGGACGTGCGCCGGGTGACGCTGAGCGGAACCGGCCTGCCGAGCCTGCGCGTCACCGGGGTCCAGCCGCTGTCGGTCAACGCGCTCGCCTTTCCCTATGCCGACCTCGAAACGAAGAAACACAGCAGCGAGATCACGGCCCACGGGCTGCCCAGCCTGTCGATCGACGCGGCGCAGGCCGGGGTCGGCGGCGATACCGGCTGGAACCTCGATGGACGACCGCACATGGCCTATCGCATCGCGCTCAGGCCCACGACCTTCGCCTTCACGATCGGCACCACCAAATGAGGGCGCTCCTCGCGCTCGCGCTGCTCGCCGCGCCGGTGGCGGCGCAGGACGTGCCGGCGCGGATCGACGCTTCGATCGCCTTGCGCGACCGCTGGCAATGGCTGACCCGCGACATCGCCGAACCGGCGCAGTGGGACGCGGACGGCCGCCATTTCCATTATCGCAAGACCGTCGAGGGCGGCTTCGCCTTCGTCGACGTCGATGCGGCCACCCTCGCCAAAACGCCCGCGTTCGACGCCGCTGCCATCGCCGCCGCGCTGACCAAGGCGGGCGGCGTGCCCGTAGATCCGCTGCGCCTGCCGTTCGATCGCTTCGCCTATGTCGACGGGCGCAAGGCGATCGAGCTGCCGGTCGGCGAGGTCCGTATTCGCTGCACGCTGATCCAGCCGGTCTGTGCGCGCCTCCCCGAACCGGTGCCGCAGCGCGACCGCGGTTTCGGCGTGGTGCGTGACCTGCGCCAGCCTGCAGACAACACGCCCCGCCGCTCGCCCGACGGCAGTCTCGAAGCACTGGTGGTCGACAATAATCTGGTGGTGCGCGCCGCTGGCGGCGGCGCGGAGAAGTGGCGCGCGCAGGACGGATCGCCCGGCGACTTCCACGATCCCGAAACGATCGCCTGGTCGCCCGACAGCCGCCATGTCGCGGTCTATCGCGTCCGCCCCGGCTATTCCCGGATGGTGACGCGCATCGTCGCCGCGCCACCCGGCCGGGTCCAGCCCGAGGTGGTCCAGCAACTCTATCCCAAGCCCGGCGACACCGTCGATCGCGAACAGCCGGTGCTGTTCGATGTCGCTACGGGCAGGCACACCGACATCGCCGACACGCTGTTCCCCAACGCCTATACGCTGAGCGCCCCCTATTGGCGGCCCGATGGGCGGACGCTGGCGTTCGACTATATCCGGCGCGGCTTCGGCGCGGCAAAGCGGATCGCGGTCGATGCCGCGAGCGGTCAGGCGCATGTCTCGGCGAGCGACGAGGCGACGACCTTCGTGTTTCGCGACCGCATCTTCACCCATGATCTGGGCAGGGACGGCGCGGAGCTGATCCAGACCTCCGAGCGCGACGGCTGGCGGCACCTCTATCTGGTCGACGGCCGCACCGGCCGGGTGAAGCGTCAGATCACCCGCGGCAAGTGGCTGGTGCGCGACATCGCCAAGGTGGACGAGGGCAAGCGGCAGATCTGGTTCTCGGCCAGCGGCTATGTGCCGGGCGAGGACCCCTATTACAAACACTGGTTCCGCATCGGTTTCGACGGCCGCAACCTCACGCGCCTCACCACCGCCGACGCGACGCACGAAGTCCGCTTCGCCCCCGACATGGGCCGCTATGTCGACACCTATTCGCGCAGCGACCTGCCCGAGACGAGCGAGCTGCACGGCCCCGACGGGCGGCTGGTCGCGGTGCTGGAGCGTGGCGACGTCGCCCGGCTGACGGCGGCGGGCTATCGTCCGCCCGAACGCTTCGTGGCGAAGGGCCGCGACGGCGTCACCGATATTCATGGGCTGGTCGTCCGCCCGCAGGATTACGACCCCGCCAGGCGCTATCCGGTGATCGAAAACATCTACGCCGGCCCGCACGACAGCTTCGTGCCGAAAGGCTTCTGGCCGTTCGGCCCCTATTCGGGCGGTGACAAGGTGATCGGCATGCAGGCGCAGGCCGATCTGGGCTTCATCGTGGTGATGATCGACGGCATGGGCACCGCCAACCGCTCGAAGGCGTTTCACGACGTCGCGTGGAAGAACCTCGCCGACTCGGGCTTCCCCGATCGCATCGCATGGCTGCGCGCGCTGGCGGCCAAGGATGCAGGCGTCGATCTCACCCGCGTCGGCATCTATGGCGGGTCGGCGGGCGGGCAGAGCACGCTGAACGCGCTGCTGTTCCACGGCGATGTCTACAAGGCCGGGGTCGCCTATGCCGGGTGTTTCGACAACCGCATGGACAAGATCGACTGGAACGAACAATGGCTCGGCTGGCCGGTCGATGCCAGCTATCTCGCCGGATCGGGCGTGGTCCATGCCGCCAGGCTGAAAGGCGATCTGCTGCTGGTCGTCGGCGAACAGGATTCGAACGTCGACCCCGCCTCGACGACGCAGGTCGTCGACGCGCTGGTCCGCGCAGGCAAACGCTTCGACCTGCTGGTCGTGCCCAACGGCGAACATGGCGCGGGCCGCTCGACCGGCCCGGTGCCCTATGCGATGCGCCGCCAGTACGACTTCTTCCTGCGCACGCTGCGCGGGGAGGGGGTGGGCGACTGGAACACGCGATAGGGTCGATCGACCTTCAGCCGCGTCGTCCCGCAACATTGCTCCCCTCCCTGACAAGGGAGGGGCTGGGGGTGGGTAGGCCTGCGAGGAAAGACGAGCGTTCCACAATCGACCAACCCACCCCCGCCCCCTCCCTTGTCAGGGAGGGGAGAAGCCGAACCTTTCGCGGAATGTCGATCCGTCCCAGATTGACAAACCCACCCCCGGCCCTATCGTATATGGTATTCATAGGGGATGGATATGCCGATCGACCGCCGCCGCTTCCTCGCCAGCGGTGCCGCGCTGCCGCTGGCCACGCTGCCCGCCGCCGCGCGGAGCATGACCGCCGCGCTGCCCGCGCATCCCAAACCGCTGCCCCTGTCGGCGGTGCGGCTGCGCCCGTCGGATTATGCCCGCGCGGTCGAGGTCAATCGTGCCTATCTGCTGCGGCTCGATGCCGACCGGCTGCTGCACAATTATCGCAGCTTCGCCGGCCTCGCCCCCAAGGGCAAAGTCTATGGCGGCTGGGAAAGCGACACCATCGCCGGCCACACGCTCGGCCATTATCTCTCCGGCCTCGCGCTGACCCATGCCCAGACCGGCTGCCCCGATTGCGCGGCGCGCGCCGCGTACATCATCGACGAGTTGGTCGCGTGTCAGGCCGCCGACGGCTATGTCGCCGGGTTCAGCCGCAAGCGCCGCGACGGCACGATCGTCAACGGGAAGGAAATCTTCCCCGAGATCATGGGCGGCGACATCCGCTCGGCCGGGTTCGATCTCAACGGCTGCTGGGTGCCGTTCTACAACTGGCACAAGCTCTATACCGGGCTGTTCGACGTCCTCGACCATATCGGCCCTTCGCCCAAGGCAACGGCGATCATGGTGGCCTTGGGCGGCTATATCGACCGGGTATTCGCCGCGCTCACCGACGATCAGGTGCAGCAGGTCCTCGCCTGCGAACACGGCGGGCTGAACGAGAGTTTCGCCGAACTCCATGCGCGCACCAACGACCCGCGCTGGCTCAAACTCGCCGAGCGCATCTACCATAAAAAAGTGCTGGTCCCGCTGACCGAGAAGCGCGACGAACTGGCCAATATCCACGCCAATACCCAAGTGCCCAAACTCATCGGCCTCGCCCGGCTGTACGAGATCACCGGCAATCCGGGCCACGCCACCGCCGCGCGCTTCTTCTGGGAGCGCGTCACGCGCCACCACAGCTATGTCATCGGCGGCAATGCCGACCGCGAATATTTCAGCACGCCCGACAGCATCGCGCAGCACGTCACCGAACAGACGTGCGAGCATTGCAACACCTACAACATGCTCAAACTCACCCGCCACCTCTATGGCTGGGCGCCCGACGGCGCGCTGTTCGACTATTACGAACGCGCCCACCTGAACCACGTCATGGCGCAGCAGGAGCCGGTGAACGGCGGCTTCACCTACATGACCCCGCTGATGACTGGTACGAAGCGCGAATATTCGGCCCCCGATGGCGAGGAATTCTGGTGCTGCGTCGGCACCGGCATGGAAAGCCATGCCAAGCACGGCGAGAGCATCTTCTGGTCGGGCGACGATACGCTGATCGTGAACCTCTATATCCCCGCCGACGCCGAGTGGGCGGCACGCGGCGCGCGGGTCGGTCTCGCCACCGACTATCCGTTCGACGGCCAGGCGACGCTGACCTTCACCACGCTTGGCAAAGCCGGCCGCTTCCCGGTCGCGCTGCGTATCCCCGGCTGGGCCAAGTCGGCCGAGATATTGGTCAACGACCGCCCGCACGATGCCGCCCGCGCAAGCGGCTATGCGGTGATCGACCGCCGCTGGAAGGCGGGCGACCGCGTCACCATCCGCCTGCCGCTCGACCTGCGGCTGGAGGCGACGCCCGGCGATGCGCAGACCGTCGCGGTGTTGCGCGGGCCATTGGTGCTGGCCGGCGATCTCGGCCGTGCCGACGGGACATGGGACCAGCCCGATCCGGCAATGGTCGGCGACGACCTGCTCGCCCAGTTCCAGCCCGTTGCCCTTGAGGAAGCGCAATATCGCACCGCCAGTCTCATCCGCCCCGGTGACCTCACCTTCGTCCCCTTCTATCGCCAATATGACCGGCGCAGCGCGGTCTATTTCCGCCGCTTCACCGATAGCGAATGGGCAGTCGAGGAAGCCGCCTTCCGCAAGCGGCAGGCCGACGAGCGTGAACTCGCCGCCCGCTCGGTCGACGTGATGCATCTGGGCGAAATGCAGCCCGAGCGCGACCATAATCTCACCTCGGACATTTCCTACCCGCTCAGCTATCGCGGCCGCGCCGGGCGCGATGCCCGCACCGGCGGCTTCTTCCAGTTCACCATGGCGGTAAAGCCCGGCCCATTGGTGCTGCAGGCGACCTATTGGGGCGACGAGGGCAAACGATCGTTCGACATCCTCGTCGACAATCAGCGCATCGCCACCCAGTCGCTCGACCGCAGCCGGCCGGGGACGTTCTTCGACGTCGACTATCCGGTCCCCGAACCGCTGACCCGCGGCAAGGCGAAGATCACCATCCGCGTCGTGCCGCATGACAAGAACACCGCCGGCCCGGTGTTCGGCATGCGCCTGTTCACCGCCAGGCCGGGCGTGACCGCATGAGCGATACCGTTCGCATGACGCTGGACGAGGTCCGCGACTATGCCCGCGCCACGCTGCGCCGCGTCGGTCTCTCCGAACCGCACGTCGTCGCGGTTGCCGAGACGATGGTGGCAGGCGAGCGCGACGGTTGCGGGAGCCACGGCCTCTATCGCCTGCTCGTCGCCGCGCACAGCGTCGCCAGCGGGGTGGTGGTGCCTGATGCGGTGCCGGTGCTGTCGCGCCCCAAGCCCGCGCTGGTCCGCGTCGACGGGCAGGGCGGCTTTGCGCAACTGGCGTTCGAGACGGGTCGCGAAGCACTGGTCGAGGCGACCCGTGCGAACGGCATCGCCGCCATGGCGCTCAACAACATCGTCCATTTCGCCGCACTCTGGCCCGAGGTCGAGGCGCTGGTCGCCGACGGCCTCGTCGCACTCGCCTTCACCCCCAGCCATGCGTGGGTCGCGCCGGCGGGCGGCACGAAGCCGGTGTTCGGCACCAACCCGATCGCGTTCGGCTGGCCGCGCCCCGGCCCCAACCCGTTCGTGTTCGACTTCGCGACCTCGATGGTCGCACGCGGCGAGATCGAGCTGCACCGCCGTGCCGGCAAGGCCATCCCGACCGACTGGGGCATCGACGCCGACGGCAATCCCAGCGCCGACGCACAAGCGGTACTGGCCGGCGCGATGCGGACGTTCGGCGGGCACAAGGGGTCGGCGCTGGCGGCGATGGTCGAACTGATCGCCGGGCCGCTGATCGGCGACCTGACCAGCGCCGAATCGATCGCGCGCGATGCGGGCCGCAAGGGATCGCCGATCGGCGGCGAACTGATCCTCGCGATCGATCCCGCCGGCTTCCTCGGCGACGCGGCGGCCGACCATCTCGCGCGTGCCGAGGCGATGTTCGAGGCGATCGAGGGGCAGGGCGCGCGCCTGCCCGGCAGCCGCCGCCACGCCGCCCGCGCGGTCAGTGAACGCGAAGGGGTGCGGGTGTCGCGGGCGCTGCTCACGGACATCGACGCAGTGGCAGGAAAGGCGAAGTGATGCGGAACGACACCCCTATCCCCACCCCGGACTGGTTCTGGGGTCCACCTCGCCACGAACGTCGTCGCCCGATCCACGACACGCATCGCTCGCCGACAAGTGGACCCCGGAACCAGTCCGGGGTGACGATGCTGGTGTCGGCCTTCGCCCTCCTCCTCGCCACCCCCGTCATGGCG
Source organism: Sphingomonas sp. Leaf25 (assembly GCF_001421635.1). Classification (NCBI taxonomy): domain Bacteria; kingdom Pseudomonadati; phylum Pseudomonadota; class Alphaproteobacteria; order Sphingomonadales; family Sphingomonadaceae; genus Sphingomonas; species Sphingomonas sp. Leaf25. The sequence continues at coordinate 62,506 of NZ_LMKU01000001.1, read as the reverse complement.
CAGCAACCGCAGGGGACCCCCGCCGACACCGCCTTCGCCACGCTCGCCACGTCCGAGTACGACTGGCGCAAGGCGCAGGCTGGCCCCGGCGAGGATTCGTCGGTTGCGCCCGATGCTGGCCTGCCCGACGTCGGCCCCGCCGCACAGGCCGCCCGCCTCGCCCGGTGGGAAACGACCGCCCGCGCACTGGACGCGATCGACCCGGCCAAACTCTCGCCCGGGGTGCGCGACGACTACACCGTCTACCGTGCGCAGGTCGCCGCGCTGCTCGCCGCGCAGCGCTTCCGCGACTGGGAAAAGCCGCTCAACGCCGACAGCAGCTTCTGGATCGACATCGCCGGCATGGCGGGCGAACCGCTGCGCGACGCGGCCGGCTATCGCGGCTATCTCGCCCGGCTGGCGCAAATCCCGCGCTATTTCGACCAGAACATCGCCAACATGCGCGCCGGCCTCGCGCGCGGCTTCACGCCCCCGGCGATCACGCTGCAAGGGCGCGACGCCGGCGTGGCGGCGGTGGTCGCCGCGCCCGGCGAGGCATCGCCCTTCTACGCCCCGTTCAAGGCCATGCCGGCGACGATCCCACCCGCAACCCAGGCAAGCCTACGCGCCGAAGCGCTGCGCCTGATCGGCAGCGCGGTGATCCCCGCGCACCAGCGGCTCCTCGCGTTTCTGCAACAGGACTATATCCCGGGCGCGCGCACCAGCCTCGCCGCTTACGACCTGCCCGATGGCCGCGCCTACTACGCCTCCAAGGTCCGCGAATATGTCACGCGCGACCTGACCGCCGATCAGGTCCATGCCATCGGCCTCGCCGAAGTCGCCCGTATCCGAGCACGGATGCAGACCGTGATGCGCGACGCGAAATGGCAGGGCGATTTCCCCGGTTTCCTGCACTTCCTGCGCACCGATCCGCAATTCTACGTCACCACGCCGCAGGCGCTGCTCGACCGCGCGGCATGGATCGCCAAGACGTTCGACGGCAAGGCGGCGCAATATTTCAACCGCATGCCGCGCGCGCGTTTCGCGATCAAACCGGTGCCGGCCGACCTCGCCCCCTTCTACACCGGCGGGCGCGGCGGGCCGGGCATCTACCTCGTCAACACGTACAATTTGCCCGCGCGCCCGCTCTATTCATTGCCCGCGCTGACGCTCCACGAAAGCGCGCCGGGCCATGCGTGGCAGATGCCGTTCGCCGCCGAGCTGGACGACCTCCCCGCCTATCGCCGCGACGCCTATCTCTCGGCCTATGGCGAGGGCTGGGCGCTCTATTCGGAGGCGCTGGGCGAAGAAATGGGGATGTACACCACCCCGTATGAAATCTTCGGCATGCTCAGCTACCAGATGTGGCGCGCCGCCCGGCTGGTGGTCGACACCGGCCTCCACTCGCAAGGCTGGACCCGCGAGCGCGCGCAGAATTTCCTCAAGGACAATACCGCGCTGTCGACCCACGAGATCACGACCGAGGTCGACCGCTACATCGCATGGCCCGGACAGGCGCTGAGCTATTACATGGGCGAGATGGCGTTCGTGCAGGGCCGCGCGAAGGCGGAAAAGGCGCTCGGTCCCAAATTCGATATCCGCGCCTTCCACGACGCGATGCTGGCGCTGGGATCGGTCCCGCTGCCGATGATCGACGCCCGCGTCGACCGCTTCATCGCCGAGGGCGGCAAGGGGCCGTATCCGCTGGGGTAGGGGGCAATCGCCGGTTCTTCGGTACACGTTGCCCGGAACCGGACATTGTGTGGTAACCCGATCGGACGCTACACCCGCCATGTCAGCGTGACGGAATTGGTAGACGTATCGCTACAGCGATCCCGGAACCGGGTGCGGGTTCGATCCCTGCCGCTGGCGGATTCGCATGATTGCGAACACCGGCCATGGCCCTAGACCAGCGTGTAAGGCTTACGTGGAGGATGTGGTGAACAAGTTTGTTTCCGCGATTCTGATAGCCGCCGCGTCTGTCTACACGCTGATGATTGTATTCCTCGTCGTGTTTACGATCGGGTTCTTCGGCGCTGGAGGCATCGGCAAAAATCCAGGCAGTCTTGCGATCTTCTGCTCGCTTGCACTGTCGCCTCTGGTGGTATGTTATTATTGTTTGAGGCGGGCATCGGCGTGGCGTCGCGGTAAACGCCCGCCCGTCTGAAAAGGGGCAGGGCCACGGCAGCCAAGCACCCCTATCCGTTCCCCCCTACCCGAACGGCCGGTCGATCGACGGCTGCGGCTGGGTGAACCATGCCGCGCCGGCATCGGTCACATGGAAATGATCCTCCAGCCGCACGCCGAAACGCCCCGGCACCACGATCATCGGCTCGTTCGAGAAACACATGCCCACCGCCATCGGCGTCACGTCGCCGCGCACCAGGTTGGCCGGCTCGTGGATCGACAGGCCGATGCCGTGGCCGGTGCGATGCGGCAGCCCCGGCAACGCATAGTCCGGCCCCAGCCCATGGGCGGACAGCACCGCGCGCGCCGCCGCATCGGCCGCCTCGCACGGCACGCCGGGTCCGGCGACCGCGAACGCCGCTGCCTGCGCCGCATGCTCGATGTCCCAGATGTCGCGGATGTCCTGCGCCACCTGCCCGAAGGCATAGCTGCGGGTGATGTCCGAATGATAGCCCTGCACCCGGCAGCCGGTGTCGATCAGCACCAGCTCGTTCTCGGCCAGCCGCTGGTCGCCGGGCAGGCCGTGGGGAAAGGCGGTGGCATGGCCGAACTGCACCGCGCAGAAGAACGATCCCCCGCCACCGATCGCGCGATGCGCGGCGTCGATGAAGGCGATCACCTCGCTCGCGGCGATGCCGGGGCGCAGGATACGCGCGGCGCGCGCCTGTACCTCCAGCGTCATCGCCTTGGCCTGCGCCAGACACGCCAGCTCGGCCGCCGACTTCACCATCCGGCACCCATCGATCACCCCCGATCCGTCGACCAGCGTCGCGCCGCTGCGCGCCAGCTTGGCCCCCCATGCGTAGGGAAGCTGCGGATCGACTGCGATTGCGCCCATGCCTTGCGCGGCCTTCGCCAGCAGCGCGACCGGGTCCTCATCCTCGTCCCACAGCGCGAGATCGGCGGAGATTTGAAGGTCGGCCTCGAGCGATCCCTGCTCGAACCGGGGGCAGATCATCACCGGCTCGCCCGCCACCGGCAGCAGCAGCGCGACCATCCGCTCGGTCGCACCCCAAGGCACGCCGGTGAAATAGCGCAGCGACGCCCCGGCATGAACCAGCAGCGCGCCTGCCCCCACCGCCGCGCACAGCGCGCGCGCCTTCGCGGCGCGGGCAGCATATTCCCCTGCATCGATCGGTGGCACCCGCGTCGCGGGCGGGCGGATCGCCGCCAGTTCGGTCGCGGCGTCGGAGGTTCCGATGGTCATGCTACAAAGTCCCGTATCATGGTGGATCGACATTCAACCAAGTGCTCCACGTCTCCCCTCCCTTGTCAGGGAGGGGAGCAATTCTGCTCACGTGCCGACCAAAGGTCGACCCGAATCAAAACCGCTCGACGTCGAACGCCGCAGGCACCGGTGCTTCGCCGAGCATCAGCGCCGCGACCCATTCCCCGGTGATCGGCCCCAGCGTCAGCCCCAGATGCTGATGCCCGAAGGCATAATAGAGATTGTCGGCACGAGTCGACCGGCCGATCGCCGGCAGATAATCGGGCAGCGTCGGCCGTGCCCCCATCCACCGGCGGAACGGCCCGGCGATCGGCAGGCGCAGGGCGGCGACATGCGCGCACAATCGGTCGCTCTTGCGCGGGTCGGGCGGGGCGTCGGCGCGGCCGAACTCGACGAAGCCTGCCACCTGCACCTGGTCGGCATAGCGGGTGACGATGATCGAGCGGTCCTCGAACACCACCGGGGGCAGGTCGGCGGGCCAGCCGGTGGCATCGCCGCGCAGATGATAGCCGCGCTCGGCGATCAGCGGCACGGCGGCATGCCCCGCCGCCGCCATCAGCGCGGCCGAGCCGACCCCGGCGGCGATCACCACCCGGGTCGCGGGGACTCCCTCCACCGAGATCCGCCGGCCATGGCGTTCGAGCGTGGCGTGCCGGTGCAACCGCTCGACCCCGGCCGCCGCCAGCGCGGCGTCGAGCGCGTCGGCCAGCGCGGTCAGGTCGGCGATCTGCCCGGTGCCGGTGAAGCGCACCGCATCGACCACGCCCGGCGACAGCGCGCGCAGCCGGGCGAGATCGTCGGCGCTCGCCTCGCCCAGCCGCGCGGTGCCGGTATCGGCCTTGCCCCAGTGCGCCCGGCCCGCCGCCACGCTGGCGGCACTTTCCCATGCGATCAGATGCCCGTCCTCGCGCAGCAGGTCGCGCCGTCCGATCGCATGGGCCAGCCGCTCCCACGCCGGCATCGCCTGCGCCAGCATCGCCGCCAGCGCGGCCTGTCCGGCGGCGAATCGCTTCGGGCCGGACGCCGCGACCAGCCGCGCGGCGAACGGCAGCCACGTCGCGATCTGCGCGATCGGCAGCCCCACCGGCCCGCCGCGCCAGAACAGCCGCTTCGGCATCGACCGGATCGTCGCCCACGACGCGATCGGCGCGACTTGTTCGGTGGCAATATGTCCGGCATTCCCCCATGATGGTGCGGCGCGGTCGTCGGCCGCATCGATCAGCACGACCCGCTGCCCGCGGGCCGCCAGCGCCAGCGCGATCGACCGGCCGACGATCCCGGCCCCGACCACGGCGATACGATCGTCCGGCATGGTCCGCTTTGCCCCCTTGTTCATCACCCGCTATTATCGTATACGGTATTCACAGACAAGACTTCAGGACCAGAGCATGACGATTGATTGGCAAGGTGTGTTTCCGGCGGTGACGACGCAGCTTCGCGAGGATCTCTCGATCGATCTCGCCGATACCCAGCGCGTGGTGGACGATCTGATCCGCGACGGCGTGACCGGCGTCATCGCGCTGGGTACGGTGGGCGAGAACAACTCGCTGACCCATGACGAGAAGATCACGGTCCTCTCGGCGATCGTCGAGGTGGTCGACGGCCGCGTCCCCGTCGTCACCGGCGTGTCGGAATATGACACCCGCCGCGCGGTCGCCTATGCGATCGCGGCGGAAAAGGCCGGGGCCGACGGCCTCATGCTGCTCCCGCCGATGGTCTATGTGCCCAAGGCGCATGAACTGGCCGCGCATTTCAAGGGCGTGGCGGCGGCGACCGCGCTGCCGATCATGCTCTACAACAACCCCCCGGCCTATCGCACCCAGATCGACAACACGGTGCTGGAGATGGTGGCCGATGCGCCGACCATCGTCGCGATCAAGGAATCGGCCCCCGACACGCGCCGCTTCACCGATGTGAAGACCGCGTTCGGCGACCGCTACGTGCTGTTCGCCGGCCTCGACGACGTCGCCTTGGAAGGGCTGTACCTCGGCGCGCAGGGCTGGGTGTCGGGCCTTACCAACGCCTTCCCGCGCGAATCGGTCGAGCTGGTGCGCGCGTTCCAGCGTGGCGATCATGCCAAGGCGATGGAAATCTATCGCTGGTTCATGCCGCTGCTCCACCTCGATGCCGATCACGATCTGGTGCAGTCGATCAAGCTGGCCGAACAGGTCATGGGTCGCGGGTCGGAGCGCGTGCTCCCGCCGCGCCTGCCGCTGATCGGCGAGCGCCGCGCGCAGGTGATCGCGATGGTCGAACAGGCGGCGGCGACTCGCCCCGAACTGCCCTCGTTCCAGCCTGCCGCCGTCGCCGCCTGATCGGGACCAATATGCGCCACAGCTTCTTCTGCATCGACGGACATACCGCCGGCAATCCGGTGCGGCTGGTCGCGGGTGGCGCACCCTTGTTGAAAGGGGCCTCCATGTCGGAGCGGCGACAGGATTTCCTGTCCCGCTTCGACTGGATCAGGACTGGGCTGTGCTTCGAGCCGCGCGGCCATGCGATGATGTCGGGCGGGTTCCTCTATCCGCCGACGCGCGACGATTGCGACATCGGCATCCTGTTCATCGAAACCTCGGGCTGCCTGCCGATGTGCGGGCACGGCACGATCGGCATCATCACCTTCGGCCTCGAACACGGCCTGATCCAGCCGACCACGCCGGGCCGCCTGCGCGTCGAGGTGCCCGCCGGGATCATCGACATCGCCTACCGGAGCGAGGGTGACAGGGTGACGTCGGTGAAGATCACCAACGTCCCCGCCTATCTCGCCGCGACCGGCATCGCCATCGACCTGCCCGGCCTCGGGCCGCTCAAGGTCGACGTCGCCTATGGCGGCAACTATTACGCGATCGTCGAGCCGCAGGGCGGCTACACCGGCCTCGACGCCCTGGGGGCCGAGGCGATCATCGCCCACAGCCGGGCGTTGCGCGACGCGGTGCGCGCGGTGTTCGAGCCGGTCCATCCGCTCGACCCGACGATTCGCGGCGTCAGCCACGTGCTATGGGCCGACGTGCCGAAGGGCGCGGGCGCTGACGGCCGCAACGCGGTCTTCTACGGCGACGGCGCGATCGACCGGAGCCCGTGCGGTACCGGCACCTCGGCGCGGCTCGCGCACCTCGCCGCCACCGGGCGGCTGGCGATCGGTGACAGCTTCGTCCACGAAAGCTATATCGGCAGCCGATTCACCGGCCGGGTCGAGGCAGCGACGAGCCTCGGCGACGTGCCCGCCATCATCCCCTCGATCGAGGGGTCGGCGATCGCCACCGGCTTCAACACCATCTGGATCGATCGCGCCGATCCGTTCTGGCAGGGGTTCGTCGTCCGGTGAACAGTTCCGCAATCGTCGTCCGCACCCTGTCCGATCAGGTGTTCACCATCGTCCGCGACCGCATCGTCACCGGCAGTCTGGGTGAGGATGCCCCGATCCGGCAGGACGCGCTGGCCGCCGAACTGGGGGTGAGCAAGATTCCGCTGCGCGAGGCGCTCGGCCGGCTGGAACAGGAAGGGCTGCTCGTCAGCCAGGCCAATCGCGGCTATTCGGTCCGCCCGATGTCGGCCGATCAGGCCGACGAGATCTATGCGCTGCGCCTCGCGATCGAACCCGCCGCCGCCGCGCGCGCCGCCGCGCTCGCCGACGATGCCGAACGGGCCGAGGCGCTGGCCGCGTTCCATGCGCTCGACAAGGCGGCGCACACCAATCTCGCCGAGGTTGCGGTGTGCAACCGCGCGTTCCACGTCGCGCTGGTGCGGCCGGGCGGCGGGCTGCTGACGACGCAGTTGATCGAACGGCTGGCGTTCCTCGCCGAACGCTACGTCATCCGCCATCTCGAACCCGCCGGGCGCGACGCCCGCGCGCATCTCGAACATCGCCACCTGATCGATGCGTGGCTGGCGCGCGACGCGGTGGCGCTCGAGGCCTTGCTGCATCGCCATATCGAGGCGACGCTGCACGATCTGCACGGACAATTCACCGCCGCCTGACCTGAGCGGACGGACGACGGCACAGGGGGGAAACAGGCCATGTCGATCATCGGACCGCGCAAACCATTGGGGCAGCACGCCCCGGCGGGACAGGCGCTCGCCAAGACGCTCAGTTGGCCGCATCTGATCGCGCTGGGGGTCGGCGCGATCGTCGGCACCGGCATCTATACCCTGACCGGGGTGGGGGCGGAGCGCGCCGGCCCCGCCGTCATCCTCGCCTTCGCCATTGCCGGCGCAGTGTGCGCCTGCGCCGCGCTTGCCTATGCCGAACTGGCGACGATGATCCCGGCGGCGGGCAGCGCCTATACCTTCAGCTATGTGGCGCTGGGCGAAACGGCGGCATGGGTCGTCGGCTGGTCGCTGATCCTCGAATATTCGCTGGCCTGCTCGACGGTCGCGGTCGGCTGGTCGGGCTATCTGGTCGGGTGGATTCAGGCGATCGGCGTCACGCTCCCGCCCGAACTGCTCGCCGGGCCGCATGGCGGCGGCATCGTCAACCTGCCCGCCGTGCTGGTCGCACTGGCGGTGATGGGGATGCTGGTGGCGGGCACGCGCGAGAGCGCGACGCTCAACATCGTGCTGGTCGTCATCAAGCTGGTGGCATTGGGCGTGTTCATCGCCTTCGCCATGCCCGCGTTCGACGCCAACAACCTCCACCCGTTCATGCCCTATGGCTTTGGCAGTACCGAGGTGGAGGGGACCAAGCGCGGAGTGATGGCAGCGGCGGCGATCGTGTTCTTCGCATTCTACGGCTTCGACGCGGTCGCGACCTCGGCCGAGGAAGCGAAGAATCCGGGGCGCGACCTGACGATCGGCATCGTCGGGTCGATGCTGCTGTGTACCGCGATCTACATGGGCGTCGCGGTGGCGGCGATCGGCGCGGTGCCGTTCCAGACGCTGGCCAATTCGTCCGAGCCGCTCGCGCTGGTGCTGCGCACCCTCAATCAACCGACCGCCGCCTATCTGATCGCGCTCGCCGCCGTCATCGCGCTCCCCTCGGTGATCCTCGTGATGATGTACGGGCAGAGCCGCATCTTCTTCGTCATGGCGCGTGACGGGCTGCTCCCGGCATCGCTGGCGACGGTCAGCAAGCGCAGCGGCGCGCCGACGCGGATCACCGTGCTGACCGGCCTGTCGATCGCGGTCGTCGCCGGGCTGTTCCGCCTCGACGAGATCGCCGAGCTGGCCAATGCCGGCACGCTCGTCGCCTTCGTCGCGGTCGGTGCCTGCCTGATGGTGCTGCGTCGCACCGCGCCGACCGCCAAACGCCTGTTCCGCTGCCCCGCGCCGATGGTGGTGGGGACGGGGGCGATCCTCGGCTGTCTCTATCTGCTCCACAGCCTGCCCGGCGCGACGCTGGTCCGCTTCCTGATCTGGAACGCGATCGGCCTCGCGATCTACCTCGCCTACGGCCGCCGCGCGAGCCGCGCGAGCCGCGCGAGCCGCGCGCTGCGCGCGAAGGGCGGGGTGTTCGACTAAACCCGTCATTCCCGCGCAGGCGGGAATCCATAAACGCTGACGCTTCTGATAGAAGCGTTGCCGTTGCGTCTATGGACCCCCGCCTGCGCGGGGGTGACGAAGTGGGTGTCCGCGTGCCGCCCCTTGCGCCCGACCGCCCCGTCGGGCGATACCCATCGTCTGATGCACGACACCCCCCAGAGCGGAACCACCATCGCCGACGTCGCGGCGCGCGCGCAGGTGTCGATCCGCACCGTCTCGCGCGTGCTCAACCGCTCGCCGCTGGTGAATGCCGAGACGCGCGAAAAGGTCGAGGCGGTCATCGCCGCGCTCCAGTTCCGCCCCAGCGCCCGCGCGCGCGGCCTCGCCACCGGGCGCTCGTTCCTGCTGGGCCTCGTCCACAACGATCGCAACGCGCTGGTGCTCGATCCCCTGCAACGCGGCATGGTGCGCGAAGCGTCGGTGCGCGGCTATGAACTGGTCGTCCACCCGGTCCGCGCCGATGGCGGCGATCCGGCCGAGGACGTGATCGAATTCGTCCAGCGCTCGCGCGTCGACGGGGTCGTCGTCGTGCCGCCGGTGTCGGGCATCGCCGCGCTGCCCTACCGGCTGGCGCAGGTCGGCGTGCCGGCGGTAGCACTCTCCTCGGTCCGGCTGGAGGGCTATGACGCGATGCTGGTGGCTGACGAGCGTGGTGCCGCCGCCGCCGTCGCCGCGCATCTGCTCGACCTCGGCCATACCCGCGTCGCGCTGATCTCGGGTCCCGCCGACGCGCACAGCGCGCTCGAACGCCGCGCCGGCTTCGTCGCCGCGCTGGCGCAGCGGGGCATCGCGCTGCTGACCGAGGCGATCGGCGATTACGGCTTCGATTCGGGCGTGGCCGGCGCGCAGGCGGTGCTGCGCCACGATCCGCGCCCGACCGCGATCTTCGCCGGCAACGACGTGATGGCCGCCGCCGTGCTGAAGGTCGCCGCCGGCCACGGCCTGTCGGTGCCGGGCGACCTGTCGGTGGTCGGCTTCGACGGCAGCATCCTGGCAATGATGCTGACGCCCGCGCTCACCACCGTCCGCCGCCCGATCGCCGACATGGCCGCCACCATCACCCGCCGCCTGATCGACCGCATCGAGGGCCGCCCCGCCGACGCCGAACCGGGCGTCACGCTCGACCTCGACCTCCACGGCTCGACCGCGCCGCCGCGATAGGCGCTGTCCTACAGGGTGGTCGTTGATGCAGCGTGGACAGCATGGACCGTCCCGCCCCCGGCTGCGCAAGCAGCCCCTCCACCATGTTGCAACACGCGGCGTGCCCCCATGCGCAACCCCTCCGCGCCTCCGCGCGAACCAAAACTTCTTCTCTGGCCCACCCCATCAACGCCATCCCAGCGCAGGCTGGGATCTCCCGTTGATAGCGCGCAGCAGGAGCCGCATGAGGCCCCTGCCTTCGCTGGGGCGACGGTTAGGGGTGACGGATCGAGACACCAACACGCCCCCCAAAACGCGCCGCAAGTGTAAACTTTGTAAACTTTGGGGGGAATTACCGCCGCCGCAACGCGCCCGACCACGCCCCCCTTCGTCATTCCGGCGAAGGCCGGAATCCATACACGCCGACGATGCGGTTCCTGACCGGAAGCCGTTCCGGGTGCCCCCGACACCCGCCACGGGCAAAGCCCATGCCGTCGGACGGCGCTTTCCGCGCCGCCGGCCGGGCGCGCCTCGTGCGGCTCGACGTAGCTTCGCTACGCCTCGCCCGGCGCGCCAAGCGCTCCCACAGCCGCCCCATACTCCCGCAACCGCACCGCCCGAGCCTCGGCCGCCAGTTCATCCTCGCCCCATTGCTCGGCCTGCCAGTCCTCGTCGACATGCGCCGCATCCCACGCCGCCTCCGGCGAAATCGCCCGCTCGACCAGCATCAGCCCGAGCAGCAACGATCCGGTCAGGCTCACGATCGGCGACAGCGGTGCCAGCACCCATGGCGACAGTCCGACCACCGCCTCGCGCAACCGGGCAAGCGTGCGCGGCGGCTGCTCGACCGGCATCACCCCGTCGGTCACGACGAACGCGACGTCGTACCGCTTCGCTGCCCAATCCAGCACCGGGTCCCACGCCGCCGCCTGCCGTCCGGCGAGCGGCTCGTCCCCGGCGCGGTAGCAGGTGAGGTCGCTCGCGCCATAGACGGCGATGCCCGAACCGAACGCGACCGGATCGGGCGCGACCCGCTCGATCGCGGCATTGGCGAGGCCGGTGAGCGGCATCGCCCGCGGATCGATCGTCTCGCCGACCGCGCGCCATTCCGCCGCGATCGCCTCGGCCAGCGCGGGGAAGGGCACGACCAGCGGCAGCCGCCCCGGCGTGCGCACCGGCTTCCCGTCGAGCGCGATCCCGCCCTCCGGCGTGACCGTCACGTCCTTCCAGAACCGCCTCACTTGCTGCGCCACTTCGCGGCCAGCCCGCGCGGCACCACCGCCATCGCGTACAGCGCCGACAGCACGATCGCGGTGCCCAGCACCTTGCCCGGCGTATCGCCCGCCCGCGCGATCAGCACCACGCCGAACACCGCGCCGATCGCGGTCGCGATGCGGACACCGACCAGCACCAGCCAGCGGTTCCGCGCGGGATCGTTCGCACTCATGCCACCTCCAGCAACCGTCCAAGCGCCACCGCATCGTGCGCGAGCGCATCTGCTCCCGCCGCGATCAGTTCGGCCGGGGGATGATAGCCCCATTCCACCCCGATCGCGCGGGTGCCGCCCGCGCGCGCCATCGCCATGTCGAACCCGGTATCGCCGATCATCACCGTCGTCTCGCGCGTCGCGCGCGCTTCGGCGATCGCCGCCAGCAGCATCGCCGGATCGGGCTTCGATGGATGCCGGTCGGCGGTCTGGAGCGTGACGAAATGCCGCGCGATGCCATGATGCGCCAGCAGCAGCGCGAGGCCGCGATCGGACTTGCCCGTCGCCACCCCCAGCCGCCAGCCCGCATCGATCAACCGGTCGAGCAATTCGGCGATCCCCGGAAACAACGGTTCCTCCAGCAGCCGCCCGTCGATCCGCATCGCCCGGAAATGGCGCTTGTACCCCTCGGCCACCGCTTGATGTCCCGCCTCGCCGATCGCCGGGGCCAGCAGCGCCACCGCCTGCGGCAAGCTCAACCCCACGATCCGCCGCACCGCGCGCGGATCGGGCGCGGGCAGCGCCGCATCGGCGAACGCCAGCGCCATCGCCTGACAGATGTTCGCCTGCCCGTCGGCCAGCGTCCCGTCACAATCGAACACCGCCAGCTTCGTCATGCCGCGCGCATCCGGCTTGCCAGGGGATGATCGCCCAGTGCCGCGATCACCCGCGCGCGCACCGCCGGCGGCTTGTTCTGGCTGAGTTTGGCGGTGCCGCGCCATGCGTCGGGCACCAGCGCGAACCCGGCGATCGCGCCCAGCATCGCCTCGGCCTTGTGCGTCGCCATCTGGTCGAGCCGCCAGCGCGGCTCGGCCTCATAGGTCGCGGCCATCGCCCCGATCTGTCCGATCAGCGCGGCACGGTCGATCGGCGCTATCGTCCCCTGAACCTCGACCGACAAGTAATTCCACGTCGGCACCTCGTCCGGCCCGGCGGCATACCATGTCGGCGAGACATAGGCATGCGGCCCGCCCGCCACGAACAGCGCGCGGGTGCCGGCCAGATGCGGCGTCAGCGCATTGGTGCGCGCCAGATGAAAGCGCAGCGTCCCGTCGTCGCCCAGCACCACCGGCACCTGCGCCACGCGCGGCCCGTCGGGCGTTACCGCGAACAACGCCCCGAAGCCTTCCCCGGCGACGAAGTCCCGCGCGGCGGCCTCGTCCATGTGGAACGCGGCATTGGGGTGCATCAGTCGCGGCTGCCCCGCGACCGCCGCTCGCCGCGCCGTTCCTTGCGATACGTTTTGGCATGCGCCTTGGCCTTGGCCTTCAGGTCGGCGCGGGTGACGGGCGGCGGACCGTCGTCGATCATCGCCTGCCCCAGCGACAGGTCGAAGCCCAGCAGGTCGATACTCTCGGCGATATGCGGCGGCAGCTCGGCGGTGATGTCCAACTGCCCGCCATCGGGATGGTCGATGCGGATACGCCGTGCGTGCAGGTGCATCTTGCGGCTGACCCCGCCGGTCAGGAACGCGGCCTGGCCGCCGTATTTGCCGTCGCCGACGATCGGATGGCCGATCGCCGCCATATGGACGCGCAATTGATGCGTCCGCCCGGTGAACGGCTGCAACTCGACCCATGCGGCGCGGTTGCCGACCCGTTCGATCACGCGGTAGCGCGACCGGGCTGGCTGGCCCTCGTCCTCGTCGACGTGCATCTTCTCGCCGCCGGTGCCCGGCTGCTTGGCGATCGGCAGGTCGACGATCCCGTCGGCGATGTCGGGCACGCCGACCACCAGCGCCCAATAGACCTTCTTGGCGGTCCGCCCCGAAAACGACTTGGCGAAGAACGCGGCGGCGCGCGACGTCCGCGCGATCAGCAGCGCGCCCGACGTATCCTTGTCGAGCCGGTGGACCAGCTTGGGCCGCCCCTCGCCATCGAATTGCAGCGCGTCGAGCAGCCCGTCGACATGGTCGTGGGTCTTGGTCCCGCCCTGCGTCGCCAGACCCGGCGGCTTGTTCAGCACGATCGCCTGCGCATCGCGGTGGATCACCATCGACTGCGCCAACTCGGTCTGCTCGGCGGTCAGCGGCGGGCGTTCGGCCTTGGCACGCGGTTGCGCCACCACCGCCGACTCAGGCGGCGGCACGCGCAGCACCTGCCCGGCGCTCAGCCGGCCGCCCGGCTGCACCCGTGCGCCATCGACGCGCAACTGCCCGGTGCGCGCCCAGCGCGACACGACGTTGAAGGTCGTGTCGGGCAGATGCCGCTTGAACCAGCGGTCGAGCCGGATGCCGTCGTCGTCCGCCCCGACGGTGAACTGGCGCACATCGTTGCCGCTCATGCCGCCACTCCCCGCGTGATCGTAAGGCCCGCGAACAGCGCCACCGCCGCACCCACGACCGATAGCAATACATAGCCCAGCGCCAGCGCCGGCTGCCCCCGCTCGATCATCGTCACCATGTCGAGCGAGAACGCCGAAAAGGTCGTGAACCCGCCCAGCACGCCGACGCCGAGCAGCAGCCGCACCGGCTCGCTCCCGCCGGTCCGCGCGAGCGTGCCCATCAACAGCCCCATGGCGAGGCCGCCGATCAGGTTCACCCCCAGCGTCCCCCACGGATAGCCCGGCCCCGACAGCGACAGCATGACGCGACCGAACAGGTAACGCAGCCCCGAGCCGACAGCACCGCCGGCCATGACGAAAAATAAATTGCCCATGATCGGACAGCCGTTACCCGATAAGGCCGCCGGGGGGAACCGGTCTGGCGCATGATCCCGCCGCCTTGATACAAGCGTCATCCCAGCGCAGGCGGGGATTCATACACGCTGACGCCGGTGATCGAACCAAATCCGCTGCGTCCATGGACTCCCGCCTGCGCGGGAACGACGAAAAGGGGTGGCATCGACCGAATGTCGATCCGCCCTGGGGCCGATCGACATTCAGCCAGACGATGGCGCTTGGCGGCTCCCCTCCCTGACAAGGGAGGGGCTGGGGGT
>NZ_LMKU01000001.1:2002-48064 GCF_001421635.1 Sphingomonas sp. Leaf25 | reverse complement strand
GTTGTGGAGCGCTTACGTTTCCTCGCGGGCCGCCCCACCCCCTGCCCCTCCCTTGTCAGGGAGGGGAGCAGATTGGGACGGCATTTCGTTGAACGTCGATCCGCCCTAAAACCACCCCTCGCCCTGCAATACCTCCACCTGTCCACGCGCGACAGGTGCCTCGATCCCGCCGGTCAGCGTCAGGCGGAGGTTGCGCCCGTCGCGGGTCATCCCCCGCACATGGCCGCGCGCCACCCACCAGCTCCGGTGGACCAGCCGTCCGTCGATCCCCTCCAGCTCGGCGGCCGCGTCGCGCATCCGCATCAGGATCAGTGTCGATCCCGCCGGGGTATGCGCCCGGACATAATGATCTTCCATCTCCAGCGCGATCAGCTCGCGCCCCAGATGCGGCGGCAACCGGTCGAGAAACGCCGGGGCCGCCAGCGCCTCGACCACCACCGGTGCGACCGGCGGGGCCGGCGGCTCGATCCGTTCCACCACCGGCGCCGTGCGCAGCACCCGCCGGTGCCCGAGCCAGAAGATCAGCGTGATCGCCGACCCCAGCACCAGCACATTGGCATAGGTGGCAAGCCACCCGCTTGCCGAGGGCAGGACCAGCGGCTGCCACACGCCGTTCGCCGCCCAGGTCAGCACCGTCATCGGCACCGTCGCGATAAGGCAGGCGACGACCCACAGCGCCGCTTCGGGCAGGTCGAGCGCGTCCGCCACCCGGCACGCCGCCACCGTCGCCGGTCGGTAGCAAAGGTATCCCGCCAGCACGACCGCCACCCAATACACCAGCCGCCACGCGAACGGCGCGGCGAAGCTGCCGAACGGCCCCAGCACCGCCAGCACGACGCCCACGCCGCCGATGATGGCAAGATCGATCAGCAGTCGGCGGGCATCGGGCATCGGCGGTTCGCTCGCAAAGGGACAGGACGGGCGTCCAATACCCTGCCATTTCACGCTTCGTGAAGGGGCAGGGCGCCGCTTTCACGATGGCACGTGCCGGTTTCGCGTAACCCCGCTTGCCCGCGAAGCGCGGCACGCCATCACCGGGGCCGACACCAGCTACCGGAGCCGATCGATGACCGCCGCCACGCTTTCCCGCCCCCCCGTCACCCCCGACGTGCCGCTCGCCGCGCGGATCGTGGCGATTGTCGGCGGCGGGTTGCTCGGCCTTGGCAGCATCTATGCGCTGCTGCGCGCGCTCGTCGGGCTCGCCCCCGTCGCGCCCGGCGCGCATGACGTGGCGGTCGCGATCCACCTGATGAGCGTGCTGCCCGCGATCCCGCTCGGCCTCTATGTCCTGCTCACGCGCAAGGGCGGGGCACGCCACCGCCTGCTCGGCCGCGTCTGGATGGGGTTGATGGTGTCGACCGCCTTGAGCGCGCTCTTCATCCGCCAGCTCAACCATGGCGGTTTCTCGTGGATTCACATCTTCGTGCCGGTCACGCTCCTCGCCGCATGGGCCGCGATCGCCGCGGCCCGCGCCGGCCGGATCGCCAAGCATCGCAACCGGCTGATCGGCATGTATGTCGGCGCGCTGGTCATTCCGGGGATGTTCGCCTTCGCGCCGGGGCGGGTCATGTGGACTTGGGCTTTTGGATGAGGCCGCGCCTCTTGCCGATGGCGGTCACAACCGTTACATTATGCTGCAATGCACAACGTCACCGCCTCCACGCAGGATCGCGACCCTGCGACCGATTCCGCCACCGAGGAACTGCGCGCGTCGATCAGCGACATCATTCGCTTCGCGCTGATGCAGAAGATCTGCATCTCGGTCCGCTACAACAACATGGACATGCTGCTCGCCCCGCACATGCTGTGGACCCGGCACGGCGACCTGCACGTCGATGCGGTGACGGTCGAACGTGCCGGCAGCGCGCCCAAGGTGACGAAGCTTGGCACGTTCAAGCTGCTCGGCCTCGGCAATGTCGCGCTCACGTCGCGCACCTTCGTGCCGCAGACCGATTTCAACTCCGCCGATCCCAAATATGCCGAGGCCCCGATCGCGCACGTCGGGCGCTGATCCGCTTGCACCCCGTCGCACGCGGGGCCATGGAGCCCCTGGGCGGAATCATGGCGGACGAAGATCAATGACCAGCATCGGCATCTTCGGCCGGCAGGGCCGAATGGGGCACGCGATCGAACGCGAGATCGAACGGATCGGCGAAGGCTTCGCCGGCGGCACCGATCAGGGCGACGATCCCGCGGCGCTCGCGGCCAAGGCCGACGTGCTGGTCGACTTCTCCTCGCCACTGGCGCTCGAGGCCAATCTGGCGGCGGCGCGCGCGCACGCCACCCCGATCCTGATCGGCACCACCGGCCTGAGCGACCGTCACCAGGCGATGATCGATGCCGCCGCGCAGGACATTGCCGTGCTCCAGACCGGCAACACCTCGCTCGGCATCGCGCTCTTGTCGCGGCTGGTGCGCGACGCCGCGCGGCGGCTGGGTCCCGACTGGGACATCGAGATCGTCGAGTCGCACCACCGGCTGAAGGTCGACGCGCCGTCGGGCACCGCGCTGATGCTGGGCGATGCCGCCGCCGAGGGTCTGGGCACCACGCTCGCCGACAGCGGGGTGATCGGCCGCGCGGGACTCGTCGGCGCGCGCGCGGGCGGCACGATCGGCTTCGCATCGCTGCGCGGCGGCACCGTCATCGGCGATCATCAGGTGGTGTTCGCGGGTGAGGGCGAGCGGATCGAACTGTCGCACCGCGCCGACGACCGCGCGCTGTTCGCACGCGGCGCGGTGCGTGCCGCCCAGTGGCTGACGCAGGCTCCCGTCGGTCGCCACGGCATGGACGCGGTGGTCGGCGTTTGAGGAAGGCGGACGTCTTTGCCTTTTTCGAACGGCTGGCATCGGACAATCCGCACCCCGAAACCGAACTCGAATCGGTCAACGACTATACGCTGCTGGTCGCGGTCGTCCTCTCGGCGCAGGCGACCGACGTCGGCGTGAACAAGGCGACGCGCGCGCTGTTCGCCACCGTCGACACGCCCGAAAAGATGATCGCGCTGGGCGAGGATGGCCTGAAGGCGCACATCCGCACCATCGGCTTGTTCAATGCCAAGGCGAAGAACGTGATCGCGCTCAGCGAGTCGCTGGTCGCCAATTACGGCGGACAGGTCCCGGCGGACCGTGCCGCGCTGGAAACGCTGCCCGGCGTCGGGCGCAAGACCGCGAACGTCGTGATGAACGTCGCGTTCGGCGCGGAAACCTTCGCGGTCGACACCCATATCTTTCGCGTCGGCAACCGCACCGGCCTCGCGCGCGGCAAGACGCCGAACGCGGTGGAAGCGGTGCTCGACCGCGTCGTGCCGCAGCCGTTCCGGCTCCACGCGCACCACTGGCTGATCCTCCACGGCCGCTATGTCTGCAAGGCGCGGCGGCCCGAATGCTGGCGCTGCCCGGTCGCCGATCTGTGCGCCTTCCGCCCGAAAACGCCGGCTCCGCCCGAAAAACCGGCGAAACGGCTGGCATAAGCCATCACGCTTTGCTAGGTGCCTGCGTCCCGGCGATGCACCCGTAGCTCAGCTGGATAGAGCGCTGCCCTCCGAAGGCAGAGGCCACTGGTTCGAATCCAGTCGGGTGCACCAGTTTCCTACCGCGTCGATGATGTGCCGCCATGCCGCCGCACGAACCACGCCGCCGACACCGCGCTCGCCACCGCCAGCACGACCCCGGTCGCCAGCACCGCACGCTCGAAGAAGCCGAGCCATGCGCCATGCCCCTGCGTCAGCGTGCGCAGCACCAGCAGCGCGACGCTGCCGGCATAGCCGAACGAATCGGCGAGATAGATCAGGAACGCGGCATTGCCCGGCATCCGCGACAGCGACATCATCCGGTCGAACAGCACCGCGCTGAACGGGGCATAGGCGATGTAGATGCCGATTCCGGTCCAGATCACCCAGCCGACCGAGCCGAGCACCCCCGAGCGGAACAGCAACGTCGCCACGACCAGCAGCACCGCGCCGGCGAACACCGCCGCATGGATCGTCAGCAGCGCGCCCAGATTGCTGCGCACCAGCGTCAGCAGCGCCATCGCCGCCAGCACGACGATCGTCACCGGCACCTCCGACACCGCAAAGATCGCGGGCGAGGCGGCGTGGCCGAGCGCCGCCCATAGTTCGGGGGCGAAATTGTCGCGGAAATCGCGCAGCGCGGTCAGGATCACATAGCCGGGGATCAGCACGATCAGCGGCACGGCATGCGCGCGGACATAGGCCCGCCGCGCCGGCCCATCCATCGCCAGGCGGACGCCGCGTGCCGCCTCGTCCGCCGCATCGGGCGGGGGCAGCCGGCCGAGCACTGCCAGCGCGACGACCAGCACCGGCGCGAACAACACGCCGGTCAGCGCCGGCATGACGAACGGCGACACCCCGCCTGCGACCAGCAGCGCCCCGACGCTCTTGGTCACGCCCGACGACAGGATGAAGCTGGCGGTCAGCATCGCCGCCAGCAGGTCGGACGCCCGCCGTCCCTCCAGATAGCGGAACACGAGCCCCCAGATCATCCCCAGCGGCAATCCGTTCAGGAACAGGCAGAGCGGCCCGAACCGCGCCGGCAGCAGCGCGAAGCCGATCAGCGCCCCCCACGCCAGCGCGACCAGCGCGAGGATCAACCGCCCGCGCCCGCCCGCACGGTGGGCGGCGACCACCCGCACCCCCAGCATCTTGGACAGCGCATAGCCGATCGCCTGCGCGATCACGATCGTCGCCTTATAGTCCAGCCCCGGCCACAGCGCCGCCTGATCGGCGAAGCCGACCGCCGTCACCGGCTTGCGAAAGGCGTACATCGCGAAATAGACGGCGAACGCGGCCAGCCCGGCGGTCAGGAGCTGGCGACTAGTGGGGGAGGGGGCCGGCACGACGCACGCTGTATTGAACCGTTACCATGTCGGTTCCGTGACCGGTTGGCAGCGGGGGCGGGGCGTCCCATCTTGTCCACCATGGCCCTTGCCCGCTGGATCTCGCCGCAGCCGACCGGCATCTATCTTCCCGCGATCGATACGTGGATCGATCCGTCGCAACCCGTCGCCCGCGCGCTGGTGACGCATGGCCATGCCGATCACGCGCGCGGCGGCCATGGCCAGGTGTGGGCGACGCCCGAGACATTGGCGATCATGGCCGTCCGCTACGGCCCGCAGAACGGCGTCCCCGTCGCGTACGGCGAAAGCATCGCGATGGACGGCATCGACGTGTCGTTCGTCCCCGCCGGCCATGTGCTGGGATCGGCGCAGATCGTCCTCGACCATGCCGGCGAGCGGGTCGTCGTATCGGGCGACTACAAGCGTCGTGCCGACCCGACCTGCGCGCCGTTTCAACCGGTGAAGTGCGACGTGTTCGTGACCGAGGCGACCTTCGGCCTCCCCGTGTTCCGCCACCCCGATACCCGCGACGAGATGCGCAAGCTGCTCGCCGCGCTCACCACCGAGCCCGAGCGCTGCGTGTTGGTCGGCGCCTATGCGCTCGGCAAGGCGCAGCGGGTGATCGCCGAGGTCCGGGCGCTGGGCTATCACGAACCCATCTATCTGCACGGCGCGCTGCAACGGCTGTGCGATCTTTATGTCGAACTCGGCGTCGATCTGGGCGAGCTGCGTGCCGTGATGGACGCGGACAAGGCCGATCTACAGGGCCATATCGTCATGGCCCCGCCCTCGGCGCTGGGCGATCGCTGGTCGCGGCGGCTGCCCGATCCGATTACGGCGATGGCCAGCGGCTGGATGCGGGTGCGCCAGCGCGCCCGCCAGCGCGGCGTCGAACTGCCGCTGATCCTGTCCGATCACGCCGACTGGGACGAACTGACGACGACGCTCACCGAAATCGCCCCGCGCGAAGTTTGGGTGACGCACGGCCGCGAGGACGCGCTGGTCCACTGGTGCATGACCCGCCAGATCAAGGCCCGCGCGCTCGACCTCGTCGGCTTCGAGGACGAGGATGATTAGGGCAGATCAGCATTTCGGCGAGAGGTTCGATTTCTCCCCTCCCTGACAAGGGAGGGGGCGGGGGTGGGTAGGCCGGTTGTGGAGCGCGTAGGTTTCCTCGCGGANNNNACTGTTCAGGTCATGCCGGGGGCATGACCGACCCGAAACTCTTGTCAGGGAGGGGAGCAGATCTGGCGGCGTTCCGACGGAATGTCGATCGGACCGCCTTACGCCACCCCCGCCGCCTCGCGATCGCGCTCCGCCCGGCTTTTCTTCTCGGCGCTGGTCTTCAACTGACCGCACGCCGCGCCGATGTCCTGCCCGCGCGTGCGGCGCACCGGAGCGGAAATCCCGCCCTCGAACACGATCTCGCTGAACGCGCGGATCCGCTCGGGCGTCGAGCATTCGTACACCGTCCCCGGCCACGGATTGAACGGGATTAGATTGACCTTCGCCGGCAACTGGTACTTGCGCAGCAACCGCACCAACTCGCGCGCATCGGCGTCGCTGTCGTTCTTGTCCCTGAGCATGACGTACTCGAAGGTGATCCGCCGCGCGTTGTTGGCACCGGGATAATCGGCGCACGCCTGCAACAGCTCCTCGATGCCGTATTTGCGGTTCAAGGGCACGATCTCGTCGCGCACTTCCTTGGTCACGGCATGGAGCGACACGGCAAGGTTCACACCGATCTCCGCGCCCGCGCGCGCCATCATCGGCACCACGCCCGACGTGCTGAGGGTGATCCGCCGCTTGGACAGCGCAAGGCCATCACCGTCCATCACCACGCCCAGCGCATCGCGCACCGCATCGAAATTATACAGCGGCTCGCCCATGCCCATCATCACGATGTTGGTCAGCATCCGCCCCTCGGGCTGGCTCGGCCATTCGCCCAGCGCATCGCGTGCCAGCATTACCTGCCCGACGATCTCGCCCGGCGTCAGGTTGCGCACCAGCCGCATCGTGCCGGTGTGACAGAAGGTGCAGTTGAGCGTGCAGCCGACCTGGCTCGACACGCACAGCGTCCCCCGATCGGCGTCGGGGATGAACACCATCTCGTAGTCCTGCCCGTCGGGCGAGGTCAGCAGCCACTTGCGCGTGCCGTCGTTCGACACCTGCGCCTCTTTCACGTCGGGCCGGCCGATCACGAAATGGCGTTCGAACAACGGATGCTGCGCCTTGGCAATATCGGTCATCGCGGCGAATTCGGTCACGCCGCGATTGTAGATCCAGTGCCAGAGCTGCTTGGTGCGCAGCTTCGCCTGACGCGCATCCAGCCCGGCGGCGGCCAGCGCGTCGCGGATCTCGGGGCGCGAGAGCCCGATCAGGTCGGTACGCCCATCGGCACGCGGCACGGCAGGCCGCGGCACCGGCACGGGATCGACATGGCCGGGGATCGGCATGGGCGGGGAGGCGAGGGCAACGTTCATTCTATCCGCCATTCGGTATCGCTGGAGGGTTCGAGCATCCGGCACATCCGAACGCCATCGACATGGTCGAGCAGGTCACGCGCCGCCCGGCCGCCCATCGGGTCGAGCACGACATCGATGCCTTCCCTCCGGGCCAGTTTCGCCGCCGGCACGAAATCGGCATCACCGGCGACAAGGATGATCTGATCGACCTGCCGTTTGAAGGCCATTGCCGCGACATCGAGTCCGAGTCGCATGTCGACGCCCTTCTGGACGGTCTTTATCTCGAAATCCTCGTCGCTGGCGACGAACTGTTCGTCCAGCCAGCGGCGCATCGCTTCGGGTTTGGGAACCCAGACCACGTCGTCGTTCAGCCGTCCCAGACGCAGCGCTACCTTGCGCGCGTCGAGCAACCGGCGGTGGATCGCCTGCCGTTGCAACGCGGTCGACGTTTTGGCCAAGTCTAGGGACTTGCGCGAGATGGGATAGTGCAGCCGCTTGGTCAGCGGCGGACAATCATAGAAAAAGATGCGATACAGGTCCGACGATTCGCCCGGCCGATAGCCTTGCGTCACATCGCCCAACGCATGCGGTTCGGATCGATGCCGGATGGCCAGATGCCAACCGGCAAGATACGGCACGGCCCATGCGACCTGCGCCGGATCATTGCGATCCAGATGAGGAAAGCTGTAACCGAAGCGGCGCAGAAAATACGCACCATCGATCACTATAGCAGTCGACATGGAGGATACCGGAAAAAGGTTGCCCCCGGGATCGGCCTTGAGCTGATGTCTGCTCTTGCGAGCGCCTCAAGACGGCATGCCGGGGGCAGGATGATCTATACATAACGTATAGATGCGCAGAAATCAACCGCGCAGGCACCCCAGCCGCGCCGCGTCGATCGCGCTCGCCGCGCCGCCGAGTGTATAGACGTCGACGAACGGCGCGCCGGCGGCGCTCACGCTCTCGACGCTCATCGACCGGCCGCCGCGCATCGCCGCCACGATCGCCCGGTCGGCGGCGGCATCGGGTGCCCAGGCGTCGCTCGCCCCCGCGGTCAGCTCGAAGCGCCGCTCGCCGATCGCCAGCACGACCCGCGCGCGCTCGGCCCGCGCGCGGCTGAGCCGCACATGGACCTGCGCCCGCACGCCTGCGCCCGGCCAGTTGGCGACGCTCGCGAACGCGCGGCCGCCCTTGGGCTCGACCGGCTGGGCGATGGCGTAGCAGCGGCTGGGCCCGGTGCCCCTGAACGCACCCCAGCGCCGGTAGATGCCGATCGCCTGCGGCGGCGCGGCGACCGCCAGCAGCAGCGCGATCACGCCGGGGCCGAAACCGACGCCCGGCCGCTGCCGGTATGCACCACCGTCTCGCGACCGCCCTCGATCCGCACGATCGACCCTTGCGGCAGATCGGGGGCGACCGGCGCATCGAATGGCGGCAGCACCTCGGCCCCGGTCAGCACCCCGCGCAACACCCGGCTCGACATGCCGTGCATGATGACCAGCCGGTCGCCGGGATCGTCATGGGTATCCGCCGCCCAGCCACCGACGCGCGCGGCGATCGCGTCATACCATTCGCCGCCTGGCGCCGGCCGGCGATACAGCCTGGCCTCGACATCGAGGAAGTCGGCGTGCGGACCGGTCAGTTCATGATAATAGCGCCCCGACCACTCGCCCATGCCGATCTCGACCAGCCGGTCGTCGCGGTGCGCGCCGTGCCAGTCGAGGTCGAGATGCTCGGCGATGATCGCCAGCGTCTGGAGCGCGCGCCCCGCGCTCGACGCCCAGAGCGTGATTTTGGGGCGAACGCCCAATATCCCGCGCAGCGCCGCGCCCATCGCATCGGCCTGCGCGAAGCCGGCGCGGGTCAGCGGGGTGTGCGGGTGGTCGCCCTGCATCCGCTGCGCGATATTGTACACCGTCTCGCCGTGACGGGCGATGAAGTCTCGCCCCTTGCGCTGGTTCGTCATGGCCCCGCTTTCAAGGGGATGTTGCCCGATTGCAACGCATTTCGCTGTTTAGGTGAGGTTCATGCAACGCCCGCCCAAACCGTCCATTGGAGCCGTGCGCCGGCCGGATGTGACGTGCGGGCACTTGTTGACGGAGTAACACCATGCGTACCACCCTGATCGCTCTTGGCCTCGCTGCCGGCACCGCGCTCGCCACCCCGGCGCTGGCGCAGGACGTGAACCCCGCGTTCACCGGCTTCCGCGTCGGCGCGCTCGCCGGCTATGACGGCATCCGCCCGGGCAGCACCGAGGACAGCGACCTCGACGGCGACGACGAGACGGTCAACGGCCTGCTCTATGGCGTCGAGGCCGGTTACGACTTCGCGCTCAGCAACTTCCTCGTCGGTGTCGAGGGCGAATATACCGGATCGACCGGCAAGGTCGAAACCGCGCGCACCGATCCCAATTTCTTCGGCTTCGGCAACGTCAAGACCGGCCGCGACCTGTACGTCGGCGCGCGCGCCGGCATCCTCGCCGCCCCTGAAACTTTGGTCTATGTGAAGGGCGGCTACACCAACGCGCGCCTCAACGTGCTGGCCAGCGACGGCACCACCGACAGCCGCGAGAATTTCGAACTGAACGGCTATCGCCTGGGCGCGGGCGTCGAACAGGCGATCGGCACGCGCGCCTATGCCAAGCTCGAATATCGCTATTCGAACTATTCGAACGCCGATTTCCAGCTCGGCAACGGCGCAACCTCGCCGCGTTACGACATCGACACCGACCGGCATCAGGTCGTCGCCGGCGTCGGCATCCGGTTCTAAAGCCCTGACGCTCGTCATTCCCGTGCAGGCGGGAATCCATGGCCGCCGAGGCTTCGGCAGGATCGCAGCCGCTGCGGCAATGGGTCCCCGCCTGCGCGGGAATGACGAAAATGGGTCGAATATTGCCATGGCAAGAAAGGCCGGGGCGGTTTGCGCCGGCCTTTCTTTGCGCTAGGGGTATCGTTCAGGTTTCATACGTTGCCGGCGAATCCAGCCCGCCGGCCGAGCTGCGAGCGCATCCGCGCGGGGGATATTCATGAAGGCGACGATCGAACGCGCGACCCTCCTGAAAGGGCTGAGCCATGTCCAGTCGGTGGTCGAGCGGCGCAACACCATTCCGATCCTGTCGAACGTCCTGATCGATGCGCGCGAATCGACCATCCGCCTGATGGCGACCGACCTCGACCTGCAGATCGACGAGACGGTGCCCGCCGCTGTCGATCAACAGGGTGCGATCACCGTATCGGCGCACACCCTGTTCGACATCGCCCGCAAGCTGCCCGAAGGATCGCAGGTCCAGCTCGCCGCCGCCGAAGGCCGGCTGACCGTGATCGCGGGTCGTGCCCGCTTCAGCCTCGCCACGCTGCCGCGCGACGACTTCCCGGTGATCGCGGAAGGCGAACTGCCGACCCAGTTCGAGTTGCCGGCCAAGACGCTGAAAGACATCATCGACAAGACCCGCTTCGCCATCTCGACCGAAGAGACGCGCTATTATCTGAACGGCATCTTCTTCCACGTCGCCGAGAACGACGGTAAACCGGTGCTGAAGGCCGCCGCGACCGACGGCCACCGCCTCGCGCGGATGACGGTCGACCGGCCGGAGGGTGCGGAAAAGATGCCCGACGTCATCGTGCCGCGCAAATGCGTCGCCGAACTGCGCAAATTGCTCGACGAGGTCGACGGGTCGGTCGGCGTGTCGCTCTCGCCCAGCAAGATCCGCTTCGATCTGGGGCAGGCGATCTTGACCAGCAAGCTGATCGACGGCACCTTCCCCGATTATTCGCGCGTCATCCCGACCGCGAACGACAAACTGCTCAAACTCGACCCCAAGAGCTTCATGGCCGGCGTCGACCGCGTCTCGACGATCGCCACCGAAAAGACCCGCGCGGTCAAGATGGCGCTCGACCGCGACAAAATCACCCTGTCGGTCACGAGCCCCGAAAACGGCGCGGCGGCGGAGGAAGTGCCCGGCGATTATAGCGCGCTGCCGTTCGAGATCGGCTTCAACAGCCGCTATCTGCTCGACATCCTCGGCCAGATCGACAGCGACATCTGCGAAGTCCACCTCGCCGACGCCGCCGCCCCGACGCTGATCCGCGAGAATGATGCGTCGCCGGCACTGTATGTCTTGATGCCGATGAGGGTCTAAGGACCAAGCGAGGCGAATAACAACGTTATTCGCCGGTGCGCAAAGCGCACGCGCCAGACCGGCCGGCGCCGTACAACGGCGACCGACGTCATGGGATTAACTCCCATGACGGCCCCCGACGCGATGCCATGACAACCTGCTCCCCTCCCTTGTCAGGGAGGGGAGACACCAAAGAGCCGCTACCCCACTACCCCACCGCTAAAAATCGGCACGAACCCGCCATAAATCATCCGCGATCCGTCGAACGGCATCGGCAGTTCCGCGAAGCGCGGATCGTCGGGCATCGCCGCGAAACACCGCTCCGCCGTCGCCTTGTCGGGCCAAAGCACCCAGCCGAGCGCCACGCTCTCGCCGTCCTTCAGCGCCACCGCGCGGGCGAAGTCGGTCTGCTTGCCCGGCGGCACGTCGTCGCCCCACGCCTCCATCTGGCCGGTCGCGCCATAATCGCGAAAGATCGCCCACGCCGCCTCGGCCGACGCGCGATAGGCGTCGCGGTCGGCATCGGCCACCGGGGTCACGAATCCGCTGACATAGCTCATGTGTCTGCTCCCTGTGCGGCGGCCAGCCGGGCGCGCCATCGGTCGAACCTCGGCGGCGGCGCACCGGTGAACCCCGCCATCTGCCCCGCCAGCGCCCGCGCGAACGCCGGGCGCGCCTGCCCCCGCGCGACATAGGCGGCCAGCGTCGGCTCCCCGGCCAGCAGCACATCGTCGCGCAGCAGCCGCAGCACCGAAATCATCATCAGGTCGCCGACCGAGAAATCGCCGTCATACCATTCGCGCTCGCCCAGCCGCGCCGCCGTCTCGGCCAGCCGCTGGCGCACCCGCGCCTCGATGCCGGGCAGCCGGGCACGCGACCATGGTTCGTGCGCCTCGAAGATCGTCGCCGTCGCATGATCGGCGATCGGCGGCTCGACCGTGTTGAGCGCCGCGAACAGCCATTCGCTCGCCCGCGCCGCGCCGCCCGGATCGTCGGGCAGCAACCGGCCATGGGTGCGCGCGAGATGCAGCACGATCGCCCCCGATTCGAACAGCACCAGCTCGCCCTCGGCATAGGTCGGCACCTGGCCGTAGGGGTTGAGCGCGCGGTGCGCCTCGCGTTTCTGCGTACCCTGCGCCAGATAGGCGACGTCATAGGGCTGGCCGATCTCTTCCAGTGCCCAGCGCACGCGCAGGTCGCGCACCTGCCCCCGCGCGAAATCGGGCACCCAGTCATAGGCGGTGACGACCGGCCGGCCGCTCACGCCGCCGCCTGCATTGCCTCGAACGCGGCAAGATCCATCCACATCGGTTCGAGGACATGGCCGTCGGGATCGGCGATCGTGCGGCCGTACAGGAAGCCGTGATCCTGTGGCGGCCGGACATCGGCGGTCCCGCCCGCCGCCGCGCCCGCCGCGACGAAGCTATCCACGCCCGCGCGGTCGTCCAGCGACAGCGCGATCAGATGTGCCGTCGCGGTCCGTTCGTCGGCGACCGGCAGCGGTGCGAAACCGGCGAAGCGATCACGGTGGAGCAGCATCACGACGATATGCTCGGACCATTGCATCGACGCGCTGTCGTCGCCCGAAAAGCGCGGATCGCGCACGAAGCCGACGCTTTGGTAGAAGGCGGTCGCCCGCGCCACGTCGTTCACCGGCAGGTTCACGAAGATCATCCGCGTCATGCTCGCCCACCTTCGCCCGAGTCGCTGGTGCCACGATCATCGCCACCCGCCGCGCCGATGCAACCCTCGTCGAAAGGGGGCGCGCCAAGCAAGGCGCGCCAAGGTCCGACCCATCGACCCGGAAACGAACGTCGCCCCAGCGAAGGCTGGGGCCTCAAGCGGCTTTTGTCGCGCATCAACCCCGGGAAATCCCGGCCTTCGCCGGGATGACGTCTGTTTCAGGGTGGGGAGATCAGACCCAACCTGCGTCGGGGCAACGGTTCCGCGCCGAGGGGGCAAGCCCCGGCGCGACCCTTCAAGCCGCCAGCCGCTCGCCCTCGCGCAGCGTCAGCACCTCGACCCCGGTGGCCGTCACCGCGACGGTATGTTCGAACTGTGCCGACAGCTTCCCGTCGGCGGTCGTCACCGTCCAGCCGTCGTCGCTCTGCTCGATCCGCCGGCTGCCCTGGTTGAGCATCGGTTCGATGGTGAAGGTCATCCCCTCGCGCAGCAGCATGCCGCTGCCGCGCCGCCCGAAATGCAGCACGTTCGGCTCCTCGTGCATCTCCCGCCCGATGCCGTGGCCGCAGAATTCGCGCACCACGCTATAGCCATGCTGCTTGGCGTGGCGTTCGATCGCATGGCCGATGTCGCCCAGCCGCGCGCCGGGCCGTACCGCGGCGATGCCCTGCCACATCGCGCCCTGCGTCACCTCCACCAGCCGCCGCGCCTGCGGGCTGACCGTGCCGACCGTATAGGTCTTGCTCGAATCGGCGATGAACCCGTCCTTCTCCAGCGTGATGTCGAGGTTCACGATGTCGCCGCCCCGCACGATCGCCCCGGCCGAGGGCACGCCATGGCACACTACGTCGTTGATCGAGCTGTTGAGCACATAGGCGAAGCCATATTGCCCCTTGCTCGCCGGCCGGCTCGCCAGATCATCGGTGATGAACCGCTCGACCAGATCGTTGATCGCCAGCGTCGACAAGCCCTCCAGCACGGTCCGGTCGAGCATCGCGAATACCTGCGCCAGGAGCTTGCCCGACCGGCGCATCGCCGCCAGTTCCTCCATCGTCTTGACCATGGTCAGGCGGCGTCCGCGACCGGCGGGTGCGCGGCTGCGATCTCGCGCGCGACGATGGCGTTGAACGACAGCGTCGGGCTGGCTTCGGCCAGCATCCCGATCTTCATCCAGAATTCGGCCTGCGCATTGATCGACCGGCACAGCACGGTACTGGAGCGCCGCGCCGCCTCGTGCAGCGCGTCGTCGATCTTCACGATACCCATGTCGGTTTCCTGTGCAGCATACGGATCATATATGGTTCGTATCATGGCTGGTCAACGCGCTGTCCTACAGCGCCGGTCGCTGTCAGAGTCCGCCGGGTCGCGATGCGGGGGGCGGGTGGTGGAGATACGCAACATTCCTGACCGGCGGGGCCCCCGCGTGCCGACCCGATCGACGATACGCCGTCCGATGCTGCGAACGCTTCACAACAAATGCGTCGTTAGTGTAAACTTTGTAAACTTCGGCGGGGATTACGCCACGCCACGGGCAAAGCCCGTGTCGTCGGACGGCGCTGCCAGCGCCCCCTGCCGGGCGCGCCCTGTGCGGCTCGGTGCAGCTACGCTGCGCCTTGCCCGGCGCGCCGTTAGTGTAAACTTTGTAAACTTCGGCGGGGATTACGCCACGCCACGGGCAAAGCCCGTGCCGTCGGACGGCGCTGCCAGCGCCCCCGGCCGGGCGCGCCTTGTGCGGCGCGGTGCAGCTACGCTGCGCCTTGCCCGGCGCGCCGTTAGTGTAAACTTTGTAAACTTTGGCGGGGATTGCGCCACCCCACGGGCAAAGCCCGTGCCGTCGAACGGCGCTGCCAGCGCCGCGGGCCGGGCGCGCCTTGTGCGGCGCGGTGCTGCTTCGCTGCACCTTGCCCGGCGCGCCGGCAAACCTGCAACACGGCCGTGCGGAAGCGTGACCCCACGGCGTCCACGCCCCCTCCGCGTCTCCGCGCCTCCGCGTGAACCCATTCTGCCGCGTGCCGACGAAACGCGCGGTAAATGTAAACTTTGGGGGGAATCGAAGCGTGCGACAGGCCCCGCCACGGGCAAAGCCCGTGCCGTCGAACGGCGCTGCCAGCGCCGTCGGCCGGGCGCGCCTTGTTCGGCGCGGCGTAGCTGCGCTACGCCTCGCCCGGCGCGCCGCCGATCAATTCCGCCACCGCATCAAACCCATGCGCGATTTCGCTTACGCCCAGCTCGCGCAACCGCGCATCATGGCCCACCGCGCAGTGCGACCCCGCGCACAGCCCGATCACCCGCGCGCCGGACGCGACCGCGCCGCGCACCCCGACCGGCGAGTCCTCGAGGATCACACAATCCTCGATTGCGACCCCCAGCCGCTCGGCCCCATACCAGTACAGGTCGGGCGCGGGCTTGCCGTTGGCGACATGCTCCTTGCCGCTATACACATGCTCGCCGAACACATCGCCCAGCCCGATATGGTCGAGGTGGGTGCGGATCCAGTGCGTCGTGCTCGACGAGACGATCGCCTTCGGCAGATCGGCGGGCAGCGAGCGGACGAACGCGACCGCCCCCGCCACCGCCTCGACCCCCTCGGCCAGCACCCGCGCATCCTCGATCGCCCGCGCCTCGGCGAATCCGGCGGGCAGCGGGCCGCCGACCCAGCGTTCGATCGCATCGGTGAACTGCCTGCCCGACAGTCCCATGAAATGGGCCATCGAATCGGCTGCCGTCGTCGGATGGCCGGCGGCGGTCAGCACCTCGGCGATATGCCGGTTGCCGGCGAACTCGCTCTCGATCAGCACCCCGTCGAAATCGAACAGCAGGGCCTTGGGTCGCGTCATCATCCTGTCCTTAAACCGTCCGGCGCTGCCCGAACAACGCCGATCCGACGCGCACATGCGTAGCGCCCAGCGTCACCGCCACCTCGTAATCGCCCGACATGCCCATGCTGAGCCCGGCAAGGCCATGGTCGCGCGCCAGCTTCGCGGTCAGCGCGAAATAGGGCGCGGCCTCGACGTCGAACGGCGGCACGCACATCAACCCGGCAACCGGCAGCCCCGCCGCCTTCGCCTGATCCAGCAGCGCGGGCAGATCGGCCAGCGCACAGCCGCCTTTCTGCGGCTCGTCGCCGATATCGACCTGAAGGAAACAGGCCGGCGCCCGCCCGACCTTGTCGATCGCCCTCGCCAGCGCGGTGACGAGCGAGGGCCGGTCGACCGAATGGATCGCATCGAACAACCGCACCGCATCCTCGGCCTTGTTCGACTGCAACTGCCCGATCAGGTGGAGGTCGATCCCCGGCGTCGCCTCGCGCAGCGCGGGCCATTTGCCCTGCGCCTCCTGCACCCGGTTCTCGCCGAACGTCCGCTGTCCGGCATCGATCAGCGGCTGGATCGTCGCGGCGTCGTGCGTCTTGCTGACCGCGATCAGCGTGGTCGATCCGTGCTCGCGCCGCGCGATCGTCTCGGCACGGGCAATGGCGTCGCGGATGGCGGACAGGCGTGCTTGGGGCTCGGGTTCGTGCATGGCGCGCGCTATAGGGGCGCATATGCGCTCCCGCCACCCTTTGCCGCGCCGCTGGCTGATGACCGACGAACGGCTGGGCGCGGCGCTGCCCGCGATCGTCGCCCGGATGCCGAAGGGGAGCGGCATCGTGTTCCGCCACTATGCGACGCCGCCGGTCGAGCGCCGCGCGCTGTTCACGAAGGTCCGCCGCATCGCCCGCGCCCGCCGGCTGGTGCTGCTGGTGGCGGGGCCGGCGTTGCCCCGCGCCGATGGCATCCACGGCCGCACCGCGCGACCGGGCAGGGGCCTCGCCACCCGCCCGGTCCACACGCTGCGCGAACGGATCGCCGCAGAGCGCGCCGGGGTGGACGCGATCTTCGTCTCGCCGGTCTTCGCCACCCGCTCGCACCCCGGCGCCCGCGCGCTCGGGCGGGTCCGCCTCGGCCTGCTGCTGCGCGACAACCGCCTCCCGACCATCGCGCTCGGCGGCATGGACGCGCCACGCGCGCGCAGCCTCACGGGCCGGGCGATCCACGGCTGGGCCGCGATCGACGCCTGGGCGGTGTGAAATTGGTCTCGGGAAAATGGTGCCCAGAAGAGGACTCGAACCTCCACGACCTTGCGATCGCCAGCACCTGAAGCTGGTGCGTCTACCAATTCCGCCATCTGGGCACGGGGTAGGAGGGCGCCTCTACGGGGGGTCGCCGGGGGTGTCAACAACGTTGTTGCGAATAATTGCGGTCCTTGCCGTTTGCGTGGCGGAACGGCATGGGGTTCCCGCATTCGAACCGATCACCGCCCCGCGAAGCAGAAGGCAGGCACGATGAAGAACCAGTTGATCACGCTGTTCGGCGGTGGCGGCTTTGTCGGCCGCTATGTCGTGCAGGAATTGCTCAAGGCCGGCGCCCGCGTCCGCATCGCCCAGCGCGATCCGCGCCAGGCGCTCTACCTCAAGACGCAAGGCGGGCTGGGCCAGACGCAGTTCGTCGCCGCCGACCTGTCGAAGCCGGAAACGGTCGCGCGCGCGGTCGCCGGGTCGGACGGGGTCGTGAACCTCGTCGGCGTGCTGGCGGGCGATTTCGACAAGGTGCATGTCGCCGGTGCCCGCACGGTCGCCGAAGCCGCGCAGGCGGCGGGTGCCACGTCGTTCGTGCAGATTTCGGCGATTGGTGCCGATGCGAACTCGCCCTCGGCCTATGGCCGCTCGAAGGCGGGCGGTGAGGAGGCGGTACGTCAGGCGTTTCCCGGCGCCACCATCCTGCGCCCCTCGATCGTGTTCGGGCGCGAGGACGGCTTCGTCAACCGCTTCGCCGGCATGATCGCGGGCGCCCCCGCGCTGATCGGTCGCCCGATCGTGCCGGTGATGGCGGCTTCGGCGAAGTTCCAGCCGGTCTATGTCGTCGATCTGGCGCAGGTGATCGTCAAGGCGCTCGGCGATCCCGACCGGTTCGGTGGACAGACCTATGCGATCGGCGGCCCCGACGTGGTGACGATGGGCGGGCTCAACCGCTGGATCGCGCAGGCGATCGGCCGCGACGTGCGCTTCCTCGAAATCCCGAACGAGCTGGGCGGGGTGATCGCGGCGATGCCGCTCACCCCGATCTCGAAGGATCAATGGGCGATGCTCTCGCAGGACAATGTCGTGGGCAGCGGCGTTCCGGGAATCGAGGCGTTCGACCATCGCCCGGTGCCGATGGCCACCGTCGCCCCCGACTGGCTGGTGCAATATCGCAAGAGCGGGCGCTTCGGTCGCATCGCCGAACTGAAGGGCGCGTAAGTGGAGTGGATCACCTACGTCGTCCTCGGCATCATCGAGGGGCTGACCGAATTCCTGCCGGTGTCCTCGACCGGGCACCTGATCCTTGCGGGCGAGCTGTTCGGCTATACCGACGAAAGCTCGATCGTGTTCAAGATCGCGATCCAGTTGGGCGCGATCCTCGCGGTGCTCGTCGCCTATCGCGCGCGCTTCACCGGCGTGGCGCTGGGGCTGACCCGGATGGACCGCCAAGCGATCGCGTTCACCCGCAACATCCTGATCGGCTTTCTGCCGGCGATGGTCGCGGGTGCGCTGTTCTATGACGCGATCCGCGCGGTGATGCAGAAACCGGTGATCGTCGCCGTCGCGCTGATCGTCGGCGGGATGCTGATCCTGCTGATCGAACGCATGGTGAAGCGGGTGCGCATCCACGCGGTCGAGGACATGAGCGTCGGCAACGCTATCTCGGTCGGGGCGATGCAGTGTATCGCGATGCTGCCGGGCGTCAGCCGTTCGGGGGCGACGATCATGGGTGCGCTGCTGCTCGGCGTCGAGCGGCGGACGGCGGCGGAGTTCAGCTTCTTCCTCGCCGTGCCGACGATGATCGGCGCGACCGCCTATTCGCTCTACAAGGATCGCGCGCTGCTGACGCTCGACGATCTGACGGGAATCGCAATCGGCTTCGGCGCGGCGTTCGTGGTGGCGCTGCTGGTGGTCAAGGGTTTCGTCAGGATCGTCGGCCGCTTCGGTTTCGCGCCGTTCGCATGGTATCGGATCGTCGCCGGCAGCATGGCGTTAATCTGGTTGCTTGCGCGATAGGGCCGGATCGGCCTCAACCGTATGACGAACGGTTCTGAAAATTCTGCAAACCGTTCGCATTAAGATAAATGGGACACCAAAGCTGACCTATCGGTAGTTTGTTGCGTGACTCCGTCGCCCGGATATGCTTTTCGGACGATCGGAGGGCACCATGGCCGATCAAGCAATGTTGAAGTTCGTCGCGCGTCCGCAGGCCTATCCGGCCAAGCGCGAAGCCGAATTGCGCGCGGACGACTTTCGCGAAATCGCCGAGCGCTATGCGCCGCCGGCGGCCGAGGATCAGGCCGGGCGCTGCTCGCAATGCGGCGTGCCCTATTGCTCGGTACATTGCCCGCTGCACAACCATATCCCCGACTGGCTCCGCCTGACCGCCGAAGGGCGGTTGCAGGAGGCGTATCAGCTTTCCAACAGTACCTCGACCATGCCCGAGATCTGCGGCCGCATCTGCCCGCAGGACCGGCTGTGCGAGGGCAATTGCGTCATCGAATTTTCAGGGCACGGCGCGGTCACGATCGGATCGGTCGAGAAGTTCATCACCGACACCGCATGGGAAAACGGCTGGGTCGAGCCCGTGGCGGTCGGCCCGGCGCGCGGCCAGTCGGTCGGGATCGTCGGGGCCGGCCCGGCCGGGCTGGCGGCGGCGGAATGGCTCCGCAACCTCGGTTACGACATCCATGTCTATGATCGCTACGACCGTGCCGGCGGGTTGCTGACTTATGGCATCCCCGGCTTCAAGCTGGAGAAGCCGGTTGTCATGCGCCGCGTCGAGCGGTTGAAGGAAGGCGGCATCGTCTTTCACGAAGGGTTCGAGGTCGGCCGCGACGCGACCCTCGACCAGTTGCGCCAGCAGCATGACGCGGTGCTGATCGCCACCGGCGTCTACAAGCCGCGTGCGATCAAGGCACCCGGCGTCGGCAGCGGCGGCGTGGTCGATGCGCTCGACTATCTGACCACGTCGAACAAGATCGGCTTCGGCGACACCGTGCCGGCCTATGACGACGGATCGCTCAATGCGGCGGGCAAGAACGTTGTCGTCGTGGGCGGCGGCGACACCGCGATGGACTGCGTCCGCACCGCGATCCGCCAGGGGGCGAAGTCGGTGAAGTGTCTCTACCGCCGCGACCGCGCGAACATGCCCGGATCGCAGCGCGAAGTCGCCAATGCCGAGGAAGAGGGCGTCGAGTTCGTCTGGCTCTCCGCCCCCGCCGCCTTCGACGACCGCGACGGACAGGTGGTGCAGGTCCGCGCGACGGGTATGCGCCTCGGTGCGCCCGACGCCTCGGGCCGCCGCGCCCCGGAAACCGATCCGGGCAACGAATTCCTGCTCGACGCCGATCTGGTGGTGAAGGCGCTGGGCTTCGATGCCGAGGACCTGCCGACGCTGTTCGACGCGCCCGAACTGGGCGTGACGCGCTGGGGCACGGTCCGCGTCGACGGCAAGTCGATGATGACCTCGCTCGACGGCGTCTTCGCTGCCGGCGACATCGTGCGCGGCGCATCGCTGGTCGTGTGGGCGATCCGCGACGGCCGCGACGTGACCGAGCGGATGCACACCTATCTCAAGGCGAAGGCCAAGGCGGCGAGGGTGGCGGCGTGATTAAGGCGGTTCGCATATTGCGAACCGTCGTGATCGCTGTCCTCGTCGCACTTGCGCTGCCGCCGACGGCCTTGTTCGCTGCCGATTGGCTTCGTTATTCGCGAATCGCCAGTCAAGAGGTGGGCAAGCTTCAGGCGGCGGGCGTGCTGTATCGTGCTGGCCAAGCACGCGAAGCTCGGTCGATGATGATGGTTTTGATCGACGCCGATGAGCCTGACTGCAAGGCGACACCTTGGACGCTGGTTCATCGTGGGACCGTTAGGGAATCTGACGCGCTGCGATTATGGGTCGCGTCTTCTTCGATCGATGCGATGTACGCAGACGAGGCCCGCATCAAATCATTGGCTCGTGATTGGTCGATGCGGGAGCTGATCGGTTTGCGAAGCTGTATTGAACTGACCCTGTTATCGAATTGGTGTGCTTCGCTGGCGGACCCGAAAAACTACGAGGTTACGCGCGATCCCATCTCGATCGCGGCTGATTGTGCCGCGTTGAACGTATCTTTTCCGCCCAAGCGGACTTCCATGCTGTTGCCTGAGGAAACTCTGTCATGACCCTCGAAACCGAACGCCTCCGCCTCGCCACCGAAGGCATGTACCGCCCCGAATACGAAGGCGATGCCTGCGGCGTCGGCCTCGTCGCCGCGACCGATGGCAAGCCGTCGCGCCGCGTCGTGCAGTCGGCGATCGATGCGCTGCGCGCTGTATGGCATCGCGGCGCGGTCGATGCCGATGGCAAGACCGGCGACGGCGCGGGTATCCATGTCGACCTGCCGCACCGCTTCTTCGACGATGCGATCGCCGGATCGGGGCACAAGCCGATGCACGCCCGCCTCGCGGTCGGCATGGTGTTCATGCCGCGCACCGACCTTGGCGCGCAGGAGACGTGCCGCACGCTCGTCGAATCGGAAATCATCGAGGCCGGCTGGTCGATCTACGGCTGGCGGCAGGTGCCGGTCGACGTGTCGGTCATCGGCATGAAGGCGCAGGCGACCCGCCCCGAGATCGAGCAGATCATGATCGCCGGCCCCGCGCCCGAGGACATGGACGAGGCCGAGTTCGAGAAGCACCTCTATCTCGTCCGTCGCCGGATCGAGAAGCGGATCATCGCCGCGCAGATCACCGGCTTCTACTTCTGTTCGCTGTCGTGTCGCTCGATCATCTACAAGGGGCTGTTCCTCGCCGAATCGCTGTCGGACTTCTATCCCGACCTGAACGACGAGCGGTTCGAATCGCGCGTCGCGATCTTCCACCAGCGCTATTCGACCAACACCTTCCCGCAATGGTGGCTGGCGCAGCCGTTCCGCTGCCTCGCGCACAATGGCGAGGTCAACACGATCCGCGGCAACAAGAACTGGATGCTCAGCCACGAGATCAAGATGGCGAGCATCGCGTTCGGCGAGCGCTCCGAGGACATCAAGCCGGTGATCCCGGCGGGCGCGTCGGACACGGCGGCGCTGGATGCAGTGTTCGAGACGATCTGCCGGTCGGGCCGCGACGCGCCGACCGCCAAGCTGATGCTGGTGCCCGAGGCGTGGCAGGGTGCCGCCGACATGCCGCCGGCGCATACCGCGATGTATGATTATCTCGCGAGCGTCATGGAGCCGTGGGACGGTCCCGCCGCGCTCGCGATGACCGACGGCCGCTGGGCGGTCGCCGGGCTGGATCGCAACGCGCTGCGCCCGTTGCGCTATACCATCACCGGCGACGGGCTGCTGATCGTCGGGTCGGAAGCGGGCATGGTGCCGGTGTCGGAATCGACGGTGGTCGAGAAGGGCCGCCTTGGGCCGGGCGAAATGCTCGCGGTCGACCTGACCGAAGGCAAACTCTACAAGGACCGCGCGATCAAGGACAAGATCGCGGGCGAGGCGGACTATGCCGCCATGACCGCCAAGTTCCTGACGATCGGGGATCTTCCCGCCGCCACCGCCGATCCGCTGCGCTACGACCGTGCCGAGCTGGCGCGGCGGCAGGTGTGTGCCGGGCAGACGCTGGAGGACATGGAGCTGATCCTATCACCGATGGTCGAAGGGGCCAAGGAAGCGATCGGATCGATGGGTGACGATACGCCGCTGGCGGTCATCTCCGACAAGCCGCGGCTCATCAGCCATTTCTTCCGCCAGAATTTCTCGCAGGTGACGAACCCGCCGATCGATCCGCTGCGCGAGCGCTACGTCATGTCGCTCAAGACGCGCTTCGGCAACCTCGCCAACATCCTCGACACCGGCGACCGGTCGAGCAAGGTGCTGGTCCTCGACAGCCCGGTGCTGACCAACACCGACTGGCTTCGGCTCAAAAGCCATTTCGGCGCGCAGACGGCGGAGATCGACTGCACCTTCCCGGCGGGCGAAGGGCCGGAAGCGCTGCGTGCCGCCATCGCCCGCGTTCGTGCGCAGGCCGAACAGGCGGTGCGCGAAGGGCGCAGCGAGCTGTTCCTGACCGACGAGCATCTGGACGCGACCAAGGTCCCGATCGCCGGCGTGCTGGCGGCGGCGGCGGTGCATACGCATCTGGTGCGCAAGGGTCTGCGGTCCTATGCGTCGATCAACGTGCGCTCGTCGGAGTGTCTCGACACCCATTATTATGCGGTGCTGATTGGCGTCGGCGCGACGACGGTGAACGCCTATCTGGCCGAGGCGGCGATCGCCGATCGCCATGCACGCGGGCTGTTCGGCGACATCTCGATCGACGAGGCGTTGACGCGCCATCGCACCGCGATCGACGAGGGGCTGCTCAAGATCATGTCGAAGATGGGGATCGCGGTGATCTCCAGCTATCGCGGCGGCTATAATTTCGAGGCGGTCGGTTTGAGCCGCGCGCTGGTCAACGACTTCTTCCCCGGCATGCCCGCCAAGATTTCGGGCGAGGGCTATCATTCGCTCCACGTCAACGCGACGCAGCGGCATGACGCGGCGTTCGACAGTGCCGTCGTGAACCTGCCGATCGGCGGCTTCTATCGCCAGCGCAACGGTGGCGAGGCGCATGCCTATTCGGCGCAGCTCATGCACCTGTTGCAGACGGCGGTCGCGACCGACAGCTATTCGACCTATATGCAGTTCTCGCGCGGGGTGCGCGACCTGCCGCCGGTCTATCTGCGCGACGTGCTCGAGTTCAACTTCCCCGAGACCGGCGTGGCGATCGATCAGGTCGAGGCGATCACCGAGATTCGCAAGCGGTTCGTGACGCCGGGCATGTCGCTCGGTGCGCTCAGCCCCGAAGCGCACGAGACGCTGGCGATCGCGATGAACCGCATCGGCGCCAAGGCAGTGTCGGGCGAGGGCGGCGAGGACAGCATCCGCTATCAGCCGTACGAGAATGGCGACAACGGCAACTCGGTCATCAAGCAGGTGGCGTCGGGCCGCTTCGGCGTCACCGCCGAATATCTCAACGCCTGCGACGAGATCGAGATCAAGGTCGCGCAGGGTGCCAAGCCCGGTGAGGGCGGGCAGTTGCCCGGCTTCAAGGTCACGGAGTTCATCGCCAAGCTGCGCCATGCGACGCCGGGCGTCACGCTCATCTCGCCGCCGCCGCACCACGACATCTATTCGATCGAGGATCTGGCGCAGCTCATCTACGACCTCAAGCAGATCAATCCCAAGGCGCGGGTCTGCGTGAAGCTGGTCAGTTCGGCGGGCATCGGCACCGTCGCGGCGGGCGTGGCGAAGGCGCATGCCGACGTCATCCTCGTGTCGGGCCATGTCGGCGGCACCGGGGCCAGCCCACAAACGTCGATCAAATATGCCGGCACGCCGTGGGAAATGGGGCTGAGCGAAGTCAACCAGACGCTGACGCTCAACGGCCTGCGCGGGCGGGTGGTGCTGCGCACCGACGGGGGCCTCAAGACCGGGCGCGACATCGTCGCCGCCGCGATCCTCGGGGCCGAGGAGTTCGGCATCGGCACGCTGTCGCTGGTGGCGATGGGCTGCATCATGGTGCGCCAGTGCCATAGCAACACCTGTCCGGTCGGCGTGTGCGTGCAGGATGAGCGGCTGCGGGCCAAGTTCACCGGCACGCCCGAAAAGGTCATCAACCTGATGACCTTCATCGCCGAGGAAGTGCGCGAGATCCTGTCGCGGCTCGGCGTGCGGTCGCTGAACGAGGTGGTCGGGCGGACCGAGTTTCTGCGGCAGGTCAGCCGCGGGGCCGAGCATCTCGACGATCTCGACCTCAACCCGATTCTGGCGAAGGTCGATGCCGAGGAGAGCGAGCGGCGGTTCAGCCTGTCGACGTTCCGCAATGCGGTGCCCGACAGCCTCGATGCGCAGATGATAAAGGATGCGGCGGCGGTGTTCTCGCGTGGCGAGAAGATGCAGCTCACCTATTCGGTGCGCAACACCCACCGCGCGGTCGGCACCCGGTTGTCTTCCGAGATCACCCGGACGTTCGGCATGTCGAAGCTGGCCGACGGGCATGTCACGGTGCGGCTGCGTGGGTCGGCGGGGCAGAGCCTCGGCGCGTTCCTGTGCAAGGGGTTGAAGCTGGAGGTGTTCGGCGACGCCAACGACTATGTCGGCAAGGGGTTGTCGGGCGGCACGATCGTGGTGCGGCCGATGGTGTCGTCACCGCTCAGGAGCCACGAGAACACGATCCTCGGCAACACCGTCCTCTATGGTGCGACCAGCGGCAAGCTGTTCGCGGCGGGGCAGGCGGGCGAGCGATTCGCGGTGCGCAATTCGGGCGCGACCGTGGTGGTCGAGGGCTGCGGGGCCAATGGCTGCGAGTACATGACCGGCGGCGTCGCGGTGGTGCTGGGGCGGACCGGTACGAACTTCGGCGCGGGCATGACCGGCGGCATGGCGTTCGTCTATGACCATGACGCGAGCTTCGAGCGGCATCACAACCCGGAAAGCATCACGCTCCACCGGCTGGGATCGGCGCATTGGGAAGCGAGCCTGCGCGACCTGATCGAACAGCACCACAAGGCGACCGACAGCCGCTGGTCGGGCGCGATCCTCGAGGATTGGGAGCGGACCAAGGGCCGCTTCTGGCAGGTGGTGCCAAAGGAAATGCTGACCCGCCTGGCGCACCCGTTGCTCGACGATGCCGCCGGCGAACCCGGTCAGGCGGTCGCGGCGGCCTGAAGGCCCGGACCGGCATCCCTTCCCAACAGAAGGGATGCCGGTCCGGGCGCTAGGCGGGATCGACATTCAGCATTTCCGGCCAGTCTTCGTCATTTTCGGCCGAAACAGCTATCCCTTTCGTCACCCCGGACCTGTTCCGGGGTCCACGGCCCGGCAATCGGTGCGCCCTGAGGCTGTATCGGCAGCGTTTGGGGCCAGGTGGACCCCGGAACAAGTCCGGGGTGACGATGGGAGCGTGAAGGTCGATCCGGCCTATACCGGGCGGCGGTTCGGTGCGCGGCTGCTGAGGCGGGTGTTGGGCTGCATCGTTTCGGGTTCGCGGCTGATCCGGCCGCGCAGCCACAGGCCGGCCCATGCCGCGATGCCGATCGCGGCGCAGATCAGTTCGTCGGGCGATCCGATCTCGTTCAGGCGGAGATGCGTCGCGATCGCGCCACCGACGAAGCCGGTGATGAGGATCGCGCCGATCACCGCCGTCTGCGGAATGGCGTAGAGCAGCGCGCACAGGAGCGCGATGCCGCCGACCACCGGGGCCATCTCCATCGGCCAGCCGCTGCGGATCATCTCCTGGGCGACCAGCGCGGGCTGGAACAATTGTACCGCCCCATCGATCAGCAGCAGCACCACGACGGTCGCGCTGAGCAACTGGCCGATACGACGGGACACGGAAGCGGCAGGCATGGGGATACTCTCCACAGGGCGGGCGATGGTTGCATACGCATGGCCGGTGCGACCCACTTCGCCGCCCCCCGGAGACGTCGAGGGCATTGGGCCGCTCGACACACCGCGCTATCCTATCCATTCATCCTATCGGATGTCGAGCGTCGCCGTACCGCCGCCCAGCCAAATGCCGCATAAACGCACAGCGCCGGCCAGCCGCCGTCGGTGGCGTGGAGATAGGCGACGCCGATCGCGATCAGCAGCACCGCCCCCACGCCTGCGATCCGTACCGGCAGCCGGGTGACGAGCAGGGCGACGCCGACGAGCGTCGCCAGCAACGCCTGTACCCCGAGCCAGCCGTAGGACGCCCCGGCCCCGATCGATCCGATGCCCGGCAGCTTGACCGTCGCGAAGCCGCGCATCGCATTGGGGAACACGTCGGCGGCCAGATGCAGCCCGATCCCGATCGCGAGGCCGCCCAGCACCGGCCGCCAGTTGCGCACGGTGAAGGCGAGCAGCAACGGCAGCAGCGAATGGGTCAGGCCGCTGCGATGGCCGAGCGGCAGCAGCAGGTCGAGATCGGGCAGCGTCGTACCGGCAACCCCCGCCAGCACCGCCGCCACCCCCTCCACCCACGGCCGCGTGGCGAAGCGCGCGACCAGCAGCGCCGCGACCAGCCACAGCAGCGATACGAGCAAACCCACCGAACCCCCTTCCACCGAGCAATTGCCCCGCCTAACACGAGAGTATGTGGCAGCTCCTGCAATTCCCGCTTTGTCCCTTCTCGCGGAAGGTCCGCCTGCTGCTGGCCGAAAAGAGCATCGGCTATCAGCCGGTGCGCGAATCGCCATGGGCCAGGCGCGACGAGTTCCTTCACCTCAACCCCGCCGGACAGACCCCGGTGATGATCGATGAGGCGCTGGGCATCCGGCTGATCGATTCGATGGCGATCTGCGAGTTCATCGAGGAGACCGGCGACCGCCCGGCGATGCTGAACGGCAGCGCCGCCGACCGTGCCGAGCAGCGGCGGCTGGTGACGTGGTTCGACACGCAATTCTACCGCGAGATCACCGGCCCGTTGCTGATGGAGCGGATGGAGAAGCGCATCGTCCATCGCCAGTCGCCCGACACGAAAGCGCTGCGCGAGGCGATGAAGGCGGCGGTCGAGCATCTCGACTATATCGATTATCTGCTCGACCACCGGCAATGGCTGGGGGGATCGACGATGAGTCTGGCCGATCTGGCGGCGGCGGCGCAGATCTCGATCGCCGATTATCTGGGGGGCATCGACTTCAAGACCCATGACCTCGCCAAGCGGTGGTACATCGGCATGAAGAGCCGCCCGAGCTTCCGGCCGCTGCTTGCCGAGCGGATGGAGGGGGTGCCACCGCCGGCGGATTACGAGAAATTGGATGTGTAGGCGCGCCGGGCAAGGTCCAGCGTAGCTGGACCGAGCCGCAGTAGGCGCGCCCGGCCGGCGGCGCTGCCAGCGCCGTCCGACGACACGGGCTTTGCCCGTGGCGGGTGTTGGGTCGCTTGGAACAGCTACCGGTCAGGAAGCGCACCGTCAGCGTGTATGGATTCCGGCCTTCGCCGGAATGACGATGGCGCGCCGGGCAAGGCGTAGCGAAGCTACGCCAAGCCGCCCGAGGCGCGCCCGGCCGGCGGCGCTGACGGCGCCGTCCGACGACACGGGCTCTGCCCGTGGCGGGTGTTAGGTCGATCGGAACGGCTCCCGGTCAGGAGTCGCATCGTCAGCGTGTATGGATTCCGGCCTTCGCCGGAATGACGATAGGGGCGGCAGGGTTGGCGCGTTGCGGCGGGGCGGGGCGGGTCCTGACCGGAGTAATTCCCCCCAAAGTTTACAAAGTTTACACTCGCGGCGGGTTTGGCACTGCAGCGCACCCCGGCATCGGCCGGACCGGGTACGTCGTTGATTCAATTGTCGAAGAGCGTCACCAATCCTGACAGGCCGCCGCCCTGTAGGACAGCCCGGTTCAGAACGAATAGGACGAGAGGAACAGCAGCCCGCTTTGCGACTGGCGGCGGAAGCGGACCTCGGTTTCGTTGCCGGGCGGCGGCTGGTTCTCGACGAAGCCCTTGCCGAGGATTTGCGCATCGACGTCGTAGAACACGCCGATGCCGAGATTGAAGCTCGACTTGCGATCGTCGCCACGGCGCAGGCCGACCAGCACGCCCGCACCGATCGCGTCGATCACCTTGTCGCTGCCCGGCTGGAATGCGATGAACGGCCCGATGCCAAAATCGGCGAGCGCCGAGCGGCAATTCTTGTATTCGCGCGAACCGGTGCCGAAGTCCTGGCAATAGCCATGATCGGCGGCGCGCTGTGACGCGCTGAACGTCGGGGTCCAGAAATGATGGAGTTCGAGGACGACCCGCGCCCGGATATTCTCCGTCCGGTTCACCCGGACCACGCCGTCGACGATCGACGCATCGAGCACCCGGTCGTTGTTGCCGAGATCATAGGACATCGACAGGCCGATGCCGAAATCGACGCCGCTGAAATTCTGTTTGCCCGATCCGGCGGCGGCCTTGTCGGCGGCCACCTTCGTGTCGGCAGTGGCGGCGGGCTGCGCCAAGATCGCCGGTGTTTCCTGACAAAATGCCGTCGCCGGCAGCAGCGCGCCGAGCGCCGCGAGCAGATAGGTTCGCATCGGTTCCCCCCGTCGTTCGATGATCGCAAACCCGGAAAGAACGCCCCGCCCCGGTCCTACTGGACGAGGGCGGGCGACGCTTCGGCGACTGGCACCGGATTGGACGGAGTGAGGGCGTGAGCCGGGATTGGCGGAGAAGATCGATCCGTTTCGGGTAGATCGAACGGCGATCTGCCATTTTCCTGCCCGGAACGAGTGGCGGGCAGCTGGCGAGGGAAGGTGCCGGTCGCCACTTGATAGCCGCATCGCGAAGGTAGAGGGAACCGGGTAGTTAGAGGATGCGGACAGCGATTGTCGCGATCAGGGTGGAAAGCGGACGCAGGACGAAATCCGGACGAACCGAACGTCAGCCGCCTTTCGTCACGATGGGTGGCGGACCGACAAGCTTGGCGCCGCAGCTAGTCGCGCGCGACGTCAGCAGCCGGGAGGCTTGCGCGTATCGCTTTTGGCCAATCTGGATGACGTACTCGCGCTGCTCACCCGTGCGCGAGGCAATGTCGATGCTTACGCCGTCGCCTTGCACGAAATGCAGCTCTCCCAGGGACACTGTTTCCAGTTGGGTCAGTCCCTGCAGCGTCAATCGCAGTGTGCAGCGATCAGGCAATTCGACGCCGGCTATCGTGCCGCGCTTCAGTTCCTTGAAGTCCTTGGCTTGCAGGACCCGGACAGGCGAACCGTTGAGCGCGGCGGCGAAAGCG
Organism: Sphingomonas sp. Leaf25; assembly: GCF_001421635.1. Classification (NCBI taxonomy): domain Bacteria; kingdom Pseudomonadati; phylum Pseudomonadota; class Alphaproteobacteria; order Sphingomonadales; family Sphingomonadaceae; genus Sphingomonas; species Sphingomonas sp. Leaf25. The sequence goes on along the minus strand of NZ_LMKU01000001.1, from coordinate 18,159 downwards.
CGATCAGCGGCAGGCACAGCGGCGTCCGCACCGACCGGAAGCGTCGGCAGGATGGCGGCAAGCACGAAAGATCGTAGCAGGATGGGAATGGGTCGTCCTCCTCGTTGGCCTGCGCAGCTTCGCATCGCAGGCCAACGTCCGCAACTGGACGAAGGTCGACATCCTCACAACAACGCCCGTCGGCCCGTTACAACCGGCTTCCACCTGTTGCCTCGGGAAGTCAGTCGCGCCTAATGCCCCAGCGCCTTCTGCCGGCGGCGTTGCACCGACGATCCCAGCCCGAGCGACTCGCGATACTTGGCGACGGTCCGCCGCGCGATGTCGAAGCCTTTCGCCTGCAACAGTTCGACCAGCGTGTCGTCGGAGAGGATCTTCTTGGCATCCTCCTGCGCGATCAGGGTACGGATCGCGTCCTTGACCGCCAGCGCCGACACCGCCTCGCCGCCGTCGGCCGACTGGATCGCCGAGGTGAAGAAATATTTCAGCTCGAACAGGCCGCGCGGGCAGGAGAGATATTTGTTCGAGGTCACGCGGCTGACGGTCGATTCGTGCATCTCGATCGCCTCCGCCACTTTCGCCAGCGTCAGCGGGCGCAGGTGCGCGACGCCGTGGCGGAAGAAGGCCTCCTGCTGCTTCACGATCTCGGTCGCGACCTTCAGGATGGTGCGCTGGCGCTGGTCGAGCGCCTTGACCAGCCAGTTGGCGCTGGCGAGGCAGTCGGACAGCCATGCCTTCGACGCCTTGGTCCCGCCGGTCGACAGTTCGGCATAATAGCCGCGATTGACGAGGACGCGCGGCAGCGTCGCGCCGTTGATCTCGACCGCCCAGCCCGCCGCGCGCGGCGCGACGAACAGGTCGGGGACGACCGACTGGGTGCGTTCGCCGCCGAAGCGGCAGCCGGGTTTGGGATCATAGCCGCGCAACTCGCGGATCATGTCGGCGAGGTCTTCGTCGTCGACGTCGCAGATGCGGCGCAGTTGCGGCAGCGCGCCGCGCGCGACGAGATCGAGATTGTCGATCAGCCGCGCCATGCACGGATCGTAGCGATCGGCCTCCTTCGCCTGGATCGTCAGGCATTCCGCCAGGCTGCGCGCGCCGACGCCGCTGGGATCGAAGGTCTGGACGATGCCGAGCACCGCTTCCACGCGGGCGAGCGGGACGCCGAGGCGGGTCGCGATGTCGAGCAGCGAGGCGGAGAGATAGCCGCACTCGTCGATCTGGTCGATGATCGCGCTGGCGATGAACAGGTCGCTGCCGGCGACGCTGGTCCCGGCCTGTTGCAGCAGATAGTCGATCAGCGAGAGGTCGTCGCCGGCCAGCGCGTCGAGATCGGGCGCGTCGTCGAACCCGCCGCTGCCGGTCGCGGCCAGCCCGAGGCCGCCGTCGAGGCTGCCGACGCCGTCGGACGGGCCGTCGTGGTGGAAGGTGTCGCCCGGATCGACGTCGAGCGATTCGCTGCCGCTCCCACCCATCAGCAGTTCGTCCGATCCGGCCGGTTCGCCGGAGGGGGCGATCTCGACCGGTTCGGCCGGGCCGCCGTCGTCGTCGCCACCGCCCGAATCGAGCAGCGGGTTCTTCTCGATCTCCTCGGCGATGAATCCCTCGACCTCGAGATTCGACAGCGCGAGCAGGCGAATCGCCTGCTGCAACTGCGGCGTCATCACCAGCGATTGCGACTGGCGCAGGTCGAGGCGCGGGGCGAGACTCACTTTAGAGTTCGAACCCTTCGCCAAGATAGAGGCGGCGGACGTTGGCGTCGGCGACCAGTTCGGCGGGCGATCCGGCGAACAGCACGCGCCCGTCGTAGATGATGTAGGCGCGGTCGACGATTTCCAGCGTCTCGCGGACATTGTGGTCGGTGATGAGCACGCCGATGCCGCGCGACTTGAGTTGGATGACGAGGTCGCGGATGTCGGCGATCGAGATCGGGTCGATCCCGGCGAAGGGTTCGTCGAGCAGGATGATCGTCGGATTGGCGGCCAGCGCGCGGGCGATTTCGGCGCGGCGGCGCTCGCCGCCCGACAGCGCCATCGCGGCGGCGGTGCGCAGGCGGGTGAGGCCGAATTCCTCGAGCAACTGTTCGAGCCGCGCGGCGCGCCGCGCCTTGTCCGGCTCGGCCAGTTCGAGCACGGCGAGGATGTTCTTTTCGACCGACAATCCGCGAAAGATCGACGTTTCCTGCGGCAGATAGCCGAGGCCGAGGATCGCGCGGCGATACATCGGCAGTGCGGTGATGTCCTCGCCGTCGAGCAGGATGCGGCCGGCGTCGGGCTTCACCAGCCCCATGGCGGAATAGAAGCTGGTCGTCTTGCCCGCGCCATTGGGGCCGAGCAGGCCGACGACCTCGCCGCGCCCGACCGACATCGACACGTCGGACAGCACGACCCGCTTGTCATAGGATTTGGCGATCGACACGACCGACAGGCCATGGTCGCTCGGCGGTTCGGCGATCGGCGGCGTGTTGGCCGCCGGGCTGAGGAGGGTCGTGTCGGTCATCGGCGGCGTCCTGATCGCATGTCGGTGGTTAGCAGGTGCTTACCACCGGTGATTTGGCAGGATTGTTGCATCACGGGCACGCGAAAGGAAAGATCGCACCGCCGCGACGTGCCCGGAAACCGCGATCAGTTGCGCTTGGGCACCGAGAATCGTCCGGTCACGCGCCCGCCGCCCTGGGTAACGGTGCCGCCCGGCGTCGCGGGACTGCCGACGCCCGATCCGTCGATCGTCGCGCGGCCGGTGTCGAGGTTGATCGACAGCCGTCCGCCGGTCAGCGTATTGGCCCCCTGTGTCAGCCGCACGCCGCCGATCATCGTCACGACGCGCGCGCCCACGTCATAGACGGCGAAGCGCGACCGTGCGGTCTGATCGGGACGGGTGACGACGACATTGCCGGTCGCGTCCATCCGCGATGCCTGCGGCGAGGCGCCGGCCGTCACCTGACCGGTATAGGCGACGGTGACGCGGTCGGCGGTCATCGTCATCGTCGACTGGCGGATGGTGACACCGCCGGTCAGCACCGCGCGATTTGCCTTGTCCTGCAATTCGATGGCGTTGGCCGAGAAATCGATCGGCGCGTTCGAGTCGTGGCGCGCCTGCGCGAGCACGGGGCCGGCCAGCGCCAGCAGCGCGGCGGTGACGACGAAGCTCGGAAGCGCGGTGCGAATCATCGCGGCTATTTCGTGCGTGCCGGGTCGATACGCAAGCGCGCATTGCCGGTGAGGCGCACGGTGCGCGACTCGAGATCGGCGTCGAGCCGGTCGCCGCTGAAGACGCCCATCGACGTCGTGCCGGTGACGGCGCTGCCGCTCTGCAATTTCCGGGTCTTGAGATCGACCGTCGCGTTGGTCGTATCGAGCGAATAGCCGTCGGCGGCGCGGAAGCGGATCGGCCCCAGCACGTCGACCTGTTCGGAGGCCATGTCATAGCGGCCGCGCGGCGCGGTGAGGCGCGCCGGCCCGTCGGGCAGGCGGATCGCGGCGGCCAGTTCCTGCAACTGCACGACCGGTTCGGCCGAGCTTTTCTGCACCGCCGAACGGGCGTCGATGACGAACGGCTGCCCCTTGGCATCCTGTCCGCGATATTCGGCGGCGCGCAGCCGCATGCGTTCCTGCGCGATGTCGACCTTGTTCTTGTCGAGCATGAAGCTGGTATCGCCGCGCATGAACAGCGGGGCCATGACGAGGAATGCGGCGAGCACCCCGATCGCGATCGGGAGCGCCACCAGCAGGAAGGCGATGCGCCGGTCGTGGGCGCTGCCCGGCGCGGCGCGGCGTTGCCGCCGGCTCCGCTCCAGGCGGGCGACCTCAGACATGGGCGAAGATGTCCGTCTCCGGCCAGCCCGCCAGATCGAGCCGCGCGCGGTGCGGCAGGAAGTCGAAACACGCCTGCGCCAGCGCGGTACGCCCCTCGCGCGCTAGCCGCTTGCTCAGTTCCTCGCGCAGCGCGTGGAGGAAGCGCACGTCGGAGGCGGCATAGTCGCGCTGCGCGTCCGACAGCACCGGGCCGCCCCAGTCGGACGACTGTTGCTGCTTGGAAATATCCTGGCCGAGCAGTTCGCGCACCAGTTCCTTCAACCCGTGGCGGTCGGTGTAGGTGCGCACGAGTCGCGACGCGATCTTGGTGCAGAACACCGGGCCGGCGGTGACGCCCAGATAATGGTCGATCGCCGCCAGATCGAACCGGCCGAAATGATAGAGCTTCACCCGCGCCGGATCGGCGAGCACCGCCTTCAGGTTCGGCGCGGCATAATCGCTGCCCGGGTTGAAGCGGACGAGATGCTGGTCCTGCCCGCCGTCGGATAGCTGGACGACGCAGAGCCGGTCGCGCGGGGTGATGAGGCCCATCGTCTCGGTATCGACGGCGATGTCGGTGCCGGGCGCGAACACGCCTTCGGGCAGGTCTTCTTCATGGAAATGGACGGTCATCGCCTGCGCCTAGCGGCTTCGCGGGTGCGGCTCAATGGCGCGATCGTCGATTCGTACCGGGCAGGTCCAAGCGATCGCACGGGAATTGCGCCCGATGCGCCGTAGTTCTGTGCCGCTTTCGCCACAACTCGTCGTGGATCGGGGGTGCGAAACGATTGCGTCCGCGAAATTCGTTTGGGCGCACCGACTTTTCGGTTATGGCAGGGAAGTGGCACCCGGTCTGGTGGTGCCCGAACACCTGCGTTTTTCGCTCGGCGCTTGGGTTTAGGATGAATTTGGGCGAACCGGGAAGACGAACAGGGCAATGAGTTTCGATCGAGGACGGCGCGGCGAGCGCGGTGGGCGCGGCAGGGACAAGCGCGACGGTTTTGGTGACGAAGGCGGCAGCAGCAGCGGCAGCAGCTTCGGTGGCGGCGGCTTCGGCGGCGGCGATCGTGGTGGCTTCGGCGGCGGCGGGTTCGGCGGCGGCGGTGGCTTCGGCGGCGGCAGCAGCGGCGGGTTCGGCGGCGGCGGCAGCAGCTACGGTGATCGTGGCGGCGGTGGCGGCTTCGGCGGCGGCGGCGGTGGTTTCCGCGGCGGCGGCGGTGGCGGCTTCGGTGGTGGCGGCGGCGGCGGCGGTGGCCGCGGCATGCCCCCGCAGGTCGTCGGCGAGGCGACGGGCGTGGTCAAGTTCTTCAACGCGCAGAAGGGTTTCGGCTTCGTCGTGCGTGATGACGGCGGCGAAGACGTGTTCGTCCACATCTCGGCGGTCGAACAGGCGGGCCTCAGCGCGCTGGCCGAAGGTCAGCCGATGGGCTTCACGCTCGTCGATCGTGGCGGCCGCATCTCGGCGACCGACCTGAAGATCGATGGCGAGCCGATGGCTGCCACCGGTGGTGGTGGCGCGCCGCGCGAACCGCGTGAACCCCGCGCCGGCGGCAGTGCCGGTGGCATGGGTGGCCCGCAGCGTCAGCTCACCGGCGAGCGCGCGACCGGGACGGTCAAGTTCTTTAATGCGATGAAGGGCTTCGGCTTCATTCAGCGCGACGACGGACAGCCCGATGCGTTCGTGCACATCTCGGCCGTCGAGCGCGCGGGTCTCCCGACGCTCAACGAAGGCGACAAGCTCGAATTCGAGCTCGAAGTCGATCGTCGCGGCAAGCACGCAGCGGTGAACCTCAACAAGCTTTGAGGGTCTCGCGATCGCGAAGACAAGGGGCCGGTCACTCGAAAGGGTGGCCGGCCTTTTTCTTGTTCGTGAGACGGGAGGCAATGTCCGATGGATCAGGCGACCCCGAACCTGCCGTCGCGCGATTTCGCGGCGACCGCCGGTTTCTATGCGGCGCTGGGCTTCGCGGAGGAATGGCGCGATGGCGGCTGGATGATCCTGCGCCGGGGCGACCTGCTGCTGGAGTTTTTCCCGTACCCCGACCTCGATCCGGCGACGAGCAGCTTCGGCAGTTGCCTGCGGCTCGACGATCTCGACGGGTTGTACCGCATGGCATTGGCGGCGGGCATCCCGGAGGCGACCATCGGCTTTCCCCGGCTGCACCCGCCGACGATGCAGCACGGTTTGCGCATCGGCGCGCTGCTCGATCCCGACGGGTCGTTGCTCCGGCTAATCCAGAACCCTTGAGCGGTCGTCGGATCAGAGCGGTTGGCCGCTATTCGCGGGAAAAGGCCGCGCGGTGGACGACCAGTCCGGCGCAGGCACCGGCGGCGCAATAATCGAGGAAGTCGAGGAGCGCGTCGCGGTCGATCCCGCCGACTGCGTCTTCGCGGGACAGGCTTGTCGCAAGCATCAACGCGCCGACGACCGCCCCGGTCAGCACGCCGAACCCCAGCGCATCCCGCCTGCGCCGCCGCCCGGCGCGCGCGGCGAGGTGCCACAGCGGCATGCCTATGGCGAGGCAGAGCGGGATCGCGACGAACGATCCGACGACGATGCACAGGGCAAAGAAGCCGAACGGCGGCAGGGTGAAGCCAAGGCCGCCCTGCCAGTTGGCGAGCGCGGGGCGCAGTTGCCACAGAAACACGTCGACCATGACACCGACGACGGCGGCGAGCGACAACGCGCATGCGCGATGGCCGGGCGTGAGGTCGGAATGGTCGATCATGGCGTCTGGCTTTCGATGGCGGGTAAGGAAAGGCGTGAGCCGGTAGCGCGACGGGTCCATGCTGTGTCCGTCACCGGTCGACGCCGGATGCGACGAAGTGTGCGACCAGGCCGCCAGCCGCACCCGCAATGCAGAATCCTGCGAATTCCCACAGTCCGGCGTAGCCGGCGCGGACAAGCTGTTGTGGGCCGGCCAGCAGCACAAAGCCGATACTGACGATCGCGCCGGCAAGCGTGCCCAATTGTATGGCCTTGTGCCGGCTGCGCCATCCGGCGCGCTCGGCGAAATACCAGAGCGGCATGCCGATGACGAGGCAGACCGGCACCGCGATTAAGGACCCGAAGGCGATGTAGAACGCCCAGAAAGCCGGAGGCAGCGCATCCGCTATCCCGTTCTGGCCCGTGCTGATGATCACGGCGCGCGCATAGTCGAACGCAAGGTTGACGATGACGCCGACCACGGCGGCAAGCGAAAGTGCGGTGAGCTTGCGCTCAAGCGACAAGAATCGATCGGGTTGTTCGGTCATCAGGCGGCTCCGGTTCGAGCGATTCGTCAAGGCAACGGTTGCGCCACGAAACATCAGCCGGGTGGATAGGCGGCGCGGTGGGTGATGGACCCGGCGCAGCGGCCGGCAAGGCAATAGCCGAGAAAATCGAGTGGCTCGTCATACCATGCGCCATCGTTCACGCCGAAGACGGCCATCGCCAGCCCGATGATCGCGCCGACGATCAGCCCGAAGCGAAGCGCGTCGCGGCGACTCTGCCGGCCCGATCCCACGGCCAGATGCCATAATGGCAGGCCGATCATCAGGCAGAAGGGGATGGCGATGAGCGACCCGACGATGATGGTCAGCGGCAGGAAGTCGAACATCCTCCACCAGCTAAATGCAAGTCGACCTCCGGTGGCGAGAATCCCGCGCACCAGCCACAGCGCGATGACGATCACGACTCCGGCAACGGTGGCGACGATCAGCGAGCCGATACGCAGGCAGACGGAAGGCGCTGCGACACTATTCACGCGATCCCTCCCGCCCGCAGCTCGACCGGCCCCACCCGCCGCACCCCTGCGCGTGGCGGCAGGTGCGCCGGTTCGTTGAGGTCGTGCACCAGCCCCACGCGGCGCAGCGCCAGCAGCAGCCACCAGCCCGGATCATGCTGGCCGGGTTCGATCCCCAGCCGGGCCGAGTCGGGAAAGGCGTGGTGGTTGCCGTGCCACGCCTCGCCGAAGGTGAGGAGCGCGGCGGCGGGCAGGTCGTGGCCCTGCACCGCGACGCCGTCGACCGCCCAGCCCTGCGGGCCGTGGCGGTGGGTGATGTGGCCGACCAGCCAGTGGCCGGTGACGCTCACCGCGACTCGCACCGGCACCCCCCACACGACCCACGGCCAGCCGCCGATCGCGAGGAAGACCAGCGCCCATGGCAGTTGCTGCGCCATCCAGCTCGCCTCCAGCCAGCGCAGGAAGCGATCGTCGCGCAGATAGGCTTCGGGGACGAAGCGCGGCGGATGCGCGAGGTCGAGCCGGCAGTGCATCTGCCACCACGCATCGCGCAACGGGCGGGCGCGATGGGCGTGGAGCGGATGGCAGTCGGTCTGCCGCTGCGCCCAGTCGCGCGTGTCGTGCAGCCGCACCATGCCGAGCGGCGCGGCCATGCCCACGAGCGTGCCGAGATAGACCAGCAGCCGTTCGAGCCAGCGCGGGGCGACGAAGCTGCGATGGATCAGCAGCCGGTGCAGCCCGACCGAATGGCCCGCGCACAAGGTCACGCCGCTGGTGACGAGGAACAGCGCCACGCTGCCCCAGGTCGTGTGGAACGGCGCGGCGGTGAGTGCCGCCAGCGTCATGCCCCCGATCCACAGCGAGCGGACCGGTGCCCAGCGCACCCGGCCGTCGGTTGCCGAGGTGTCGGGGTCCGCCTTCATCCGTGCTGTTGACATCGCCATAAGGCGTCCTTTCGGTAATTAGGTATATACCTAAATAGCGAAGCATGTTTGTCAAGCGCGGTGCGAACGCCTAGATCATGCGCCATGCAACGTGTGTTCGAAGCCCTGGCGTCGGTGCCGCGACGCAAGATCCTCGCCTATCTCGCCCATGCCGAGATGAGCGCGGGCGAGATCGCTGCGCGGTTCGAGATGTCCAAGCCGTCGATCTCGCAGCATCTGTCGGTGCTGGAGGCGGCGGGGCTGGTGCGCAGCGAGAAGCGCGGGCAGTTCGTGTTCTATGCGCTGGTGCCCGACAATCTCACCAACACGCTGAACGGCTTCGTGCAGGAAGTCTGTCCGGTCGGCCGTCCGCTCAAGCGCGAGAGCGCGGCGGCGCGCGCGGCGCGGGAACCCGACACCCCCTGAGGCGCGTTGCAGCGCTTCGGCTACAGGGAATTACGCGATGGGCATGTTGCAGGACGGACGCTGGACCAACGAAACGCCGGTCGCGCCGACCGACGACAAGGGCCGGTTCCAGCGCGCCGACAGCGGCTTTCGCGACCGGCTGAGCGCCGACGGGTCCAGCCGATATGCGGCGGAGGCAGATCGCTATCACCTCTATGTCAGCCTCGCCTGTCCATGGGCGCATCGCACATTGGTGGTGCGTGCGCTCAAAGGGCTGGAGGAGCTGCTGCCGGTGACGGTGGTCGGGCCGATCATGGGCGAATGCGGCTGGAGCTTCGCCGAACGGTTCGGCGGGAGCGGCGATCCGGTGGAGGGGGTGGAGCACCTCCACCAGCTTTATGCGATTGCCGATTCCGGCATGACCGGCAAGGTCACGGTGCCGGTGTTGTGGGACAAGCGCGAGCGGCGGATCGTCAACAACGAATCGGCCGAGATCATCCGCATGCTGAACACCGCGTTCGACGATCTGGGGGCCAAGCCGGGCGATTATTATCCGCCCGAGCTGCGCGACGAGATCGATCCGATGAACGACCGGGTCTATCACAGCGTCAACAACGGCGTGTACCGCGCGGGCTTCGCCCAATCGCAGGAAGCCTATGACGAGGCGGTCCATGGCCTGTTCGACTCGCTCGACTGGCTGGAGACGCGGCTGACGGGCGACTGGCTGGTCGGTGGGCGGCTGACCGAGGCCGACATCCGCCTGTTCACTACGCTGGTGCGGTTCGACCCGGTCTATCACGGGCATTTCAAGTGCAACATCCGCCGGTTGGTCGACTATCCCCGGCTGCGCGCGCTGACGGAGCGGATCGCGGCGTTGCCCGGAGTCGCCGCGACGATCGACCTCGACCAGATCAAGCAGCATTATTATCGTAGCCATCCCGGCATCAATCCCAGCGGCATCGTGCCGGCCGGGCCGGCGGTGCCGTTCTGAACGGTTCAGCGAGCGGCAAGCGAGGAGCGACCAAGCCATGGCGATGACGAGTTTCCTGCGCTGGCTGGCGCCCGCCCTCCTGATCGCGACCGGGTCAAGCGCGCAGACCCCGCCGCCGGCCGTCACCGCGCCGGTCGCGGTCGAGGGGATCGCCGCGCGGATCGTCGCGCGCTATCCGCATGATCGCACCGCGTTCACCCAGGGGCTGGTATGGCACGACGGGCAGTTGTTCGAGAGTACCGGCCAGCCCGGCGTCTCCGACGTGCGCCGGGTGCGGCTGGCCGATGGCAAGGTGCTGGCGCGCGCGAAGCTGCCGGGGCGGCAGTTCGGCGAGGGGCTGGCGCTACAGGGCGATACGTTGGTCAGCCTGACGTGGCAGGACGGGATCGCGCATCGCTGGGACGCGAAGACGCTCAAGCTGCGCGGCAATGCGCGCTATCCGGGCGAGGGCTGGGGGCTGGCGAGCGACGGCCGATCGCTGATCCTGTCGGACGGGACGCCCGAGCTGCGCTTCATGGACCCCACGACCTTTGCCGAGCAGCGCCGGGTGACGGTGACGGCGAACGGGCGGCCGGTGCATAATCTCAACGAGCTGGAGATGATCGACGGCAAGCTGTGGGGCAATATCTGGCACCGCGACTATATCGTGCGGATCGATCCCGCGACCGGGGTGGTCGATGCGCTGGTCGATCTGGCGCCGCTCCGCGCCGAACTGGGGCCGCTCGACCCCGAAGCGGTGCTGAACGGCATCGCATGGGATGCCGGGGCCAAGCGATTGTTCGTGACGGGCAAATGGTGGCCGACGCTGTTCGAGATCGCGCTGGAGCCGGTGGCGGCCGGTTGACCGCGATCGTCACCCTGGAACGCGTCCCGGGTGACGGGGTGTCTGGTCAACTCACCAGTTTGAGCAACGTCGCGATCTGGTCCGCTTCGGCGGCCGGTTTGTCGCGGCGGATGCGGCTGATGCGGGGGAAGCGCATCGCGACTCCCGATTTGTGGCGTTTGGAGGCGTGGATCGAATCGAACGCCACCTCGAACACCAGCGACTTCTCCACCTCGCGGACGGGGCCGAAGCGGGTGGTCGTGTGCTGGCGCACGAAGCGGTCGAGGTCCTTCAGCTCGGCATCGGTGAACCCCGAATAGGCCTTGCCGACGGGCAACAATTCGCCGCCATCGGCCGGATCGGCGGTCCAGCAGCCGAAGGTATAGTCGCTGTAGAACGACGATCGCTTGCCGCTGCCACGCTGCGCATACATCAGCACGCAATCGGCGACCAACGGATCGCGCTTCCATTTATACCACAGCCCGACGCGCCGCCCCGACACGTAGGGCGAGGTGCGCCGTTTGAGCATGACCCCCTCGATCGCCGCATCGCGCGCGCCGGCGCGCAAGCTGGTGAGCGCGGCGAAATCGGCGGCGTCGATCAGGCGGGAGAGATCGAAGGTGACGGGATCGAGCCGCGGCACGAACGTTTCAAGCCGCGCCCGCCGCTGGTCCCACGGCAGCTCGCGCAGATCCTCGCCGCCGTCGAACAGGATGTCGTAGAGGCGGACGAAGGCGGGATAATCGGCCAGCATCGCCTTCGGCACGACCTTCCGCCCCAGCCGCTGTTGCAGCGCGTTGAAGCTGGCCGCGCCGCTGTCCTCGGCATGGAGCGCCGCGCCCTGACCGTCGCCGCGCACCAGCAACTCGCCATCGAGGACGCCCGGCGTGCGGAAGGCGGCGGCGACTTCGGGAAAGGCGGCGGTGATGTCGTCGCCCGCGCGGCTGTAGAGCCGCGTCTCGCCGCCGACATGGACCAGTTGCACGCGAATGCCGTCCCATTTCCATTCGGCGGCATAGTCGGCGAGGTCGACGACCAGATCGTCGAGCGGATGCGCCAGCATGAACGGGCGGAACACCGGCAGGTCGGCGGCATGCGGCTGTTCCGCGCGCCCCTCGGCCCAGTCGAACAGTTCGGCATAGGGCGGGGCGATGCCGTGCCACACCTCCTCGACCGCATCGACGTCGAGGGCGAACGCCTGCGCCAACGCGGTCTTGGCGAGACGGGCGGACACGCCGACGCGCAGGCCCCCGGTGGCGAGTTTCAGCAGCGCATAGCGTTCGTCCGAATCGAGCCGGTCGAGCATCCCGGCGAGTGCCGCCGGCGCCTGCGCACGGGGCAGGGTGGCGAGACGGGTGACGACGCTGTCGAGACTGAGCGAGTCGCCGGGGGTCGCGGTGCCCGCAGGCGGATCGGGCCACAGCAGCGCGACCGTCTCGGCGGTGTCGCCGACGAAATCACGGCTGAGCGCGAACAGCACCGGGTCGACCCGTTCGACGATCAGCGCGCGGATCGCGGCGGATTTGACGGCGGGCAGATCGAGGTCGCCGGTCAATGCGGCGATCGCCCAGCCCCGGTCGGGGTCGGGCGTCGCGCGCAGATAGGTGCCGATCAGCGCCAGCTTGGCGTTGCGCGACCGGGTATAGACCAGTCGGTCGAGAAGGTCGGCGAAGGCGCGCATGGGCGGCGCGAGCTGCGGGGCGGGGGTAATGCCGCCCGCCCCGCCGGTCGATCAGCCCTTGCGCGCGGCTTCGAATAGGAACCAGGCGCGTTCCTCGGCCTGGTCGATCCAGTCGTCGGCAAGGCTGCTGGTGGCGGTGTCGCCAGCGTCTTCGGCGGCTTCGCGCGCTTCGCGGAAGCGCTCGACCAGCTTGAGATTGTCGTCGCGCAGCTCGGCGAGCATGTCGTCGGGCTTCACGAAGTCCTTGTCATTGTCCTTGATCGCGCTGCGCCGCGCGATGTCGCCGATCGAGCGCAACGTGGTGTTGCCGGTCTTGCGCACCCGCTCGGCGATCACGTCGGTGACGGCGAGAATCTGCGACGCCTGATCGTCGAGCATCAGGTGATAGTCGCGGAAATGCGGGCCGGAGACGTGCCAGTGGAAGTTCTTGGTCTTGAGATACAAAGTGAAACAGTCCGACAGCGCGGCGTTGAGGCCGTCGGCGACCGTCACGGTCTTGTTGTTGGGCAGATCGGTCGGCGTGTCGAGCGCAGGATTGGTCACGGGGCGTTCTCCATGATGGGGTCGCGTGGGCAACGATCGCGGTGGCGAATCTTTCCCGTGGAGGCGTGGCGGAAATTCCGGATGCGGTGATCGACGCGCTGGATCAGACCGGATCAGAGCAGCCGTAGCGCGGAAAGGCCGATCACCGCGCCGGTTATCAGTAACAGCCCGCCCGCGCCGACGCCGATCGCGCGGTGCGGCAGCCGCTGCCAGTCGCGCTCGCCGAGGATCGCCGCTGCGACGATCGGGATCGTGGCGGCCAGCGTGCCGCCGATCACCGCCAGCCATGGTTCGGGCGTCCGCGCAGTCAGCGCAAAGACGAGGAACTGGCTGCGATCGCCCAGCGTCAGGATGAACAGCCCGAGCAGCGACGTGAGGCTGCCGGGAAGCTTCCACCCCTCCAGCCGGTCGAACCGCCCGCCGCGCCACATCGCCGCCGCCCCGGCCGACAGCAGCGCCAGCGCGAGCAACAGCGCGCGGGCGTTTGGGGCGAGCATCGGCGCGACCAGTACGCCGCCGACGACGGCCAGCGCGAATCCCCCGGCCAGCGCCAGCACCGCGCCGGGCCACACCGCGCGCGCGCCGAACCGGTCGGCGAGCACCGCCGCTAGCGCCGCCGGCTTGTCGGTCCAGCCGGCGAGCAACACCGCGACGAACGCGGGAACGAGCGGGTCCAACCCCGAATCAGTCGGCCATGCGGACGGCGCAGGCGGCGGCGAAGCTCTGCGCAGTCGCCGGATCGCTCCGGCCGCAGCGCACCGCCTCGCGCGCCAGCGCGGTCCATTCGGCGATCGAGCGCCGCTCGCCCCGCGCCAGTGCGGCGTCGACCACCGCCAGCACCGACAGCGCGGGCAGGTTGTCGCGCGCATGGGCGATCGCCCGAATCGCGTCCAGTTCGCTATGGCCGCCGCGCGCGAACGCATGTTCCGCGTCGATATGGGCGCTTTCGATTCGCATCACCGTCTCTCCCGAAGCTGTTGTTTTACAACCTAAGGATGATTGGTTACGGGGGCGTGAAGGTGCTTGGTCTTGACTTCGCCGACCGGTTGGACCATGCGCTCCGGTCATGCAGCGGTCCGCGCATGGCGGGCCGCTTTTCGTTGTCAATTTTGGGGCGTCAGGCCCAAGGGGTTTTTGGGTCATGGCAAAGCCGACCACCGTCAAGATCAAGCTCGTCAGCTCGGCCGACACCGGCTTCTTCTATGTCACCAAGAAGAACCCGCGCAACCAGACCGAGAAGCTGACCTTCCGCAAGTACGACCCGGTCGTGCGCAAGCATGTCGACTTCAAGGAAGCGAAGATCAAGTAAGCGCCTGCGCCCCCGGTGACGGGGGTGCCGCTTTGGCCAAGGCCCGCCGGTCGCCATGGGTGCGACCGGCGGGCCTTGTCGTTTTGAGGCCGACCGGGCGAACCGGATCGAACCTCGTGTCCGATCCATCGCGTCTAGCCGTCGCCCCAGCGAAGGCTGGGGCCTCAAGCGGCTCCTGTCGCCTCTCCGCCACCGGGAGATCCCAGCCTTCGCCGGGATGATGCTTGTTTGAAGGTGGATGGATCAATCCCTAGCGCTCCACATCGCGCCCCGGATCACGCGGGGCATTGAACGAATCGACCGCCGCGTCGTGGCCCGATCCGTTGCTCAGGAACACCAGCCCCATGAGCGCGGTGCCGAGCAGCACCGACAGCCCGACCCCAGCGATCGTCGCGAGCGCGATCACCCAGTTCATGCCGCCGATCCACCACCAGATGCCAGCCAGCGCGGCGAGCGCCGCGATCAGCGACAGCAGCGCCATCCATGCCAGCATCCGCCGGAACCGCCCCCATGCGAAGGCGGCATAGGCGGGATCGTCCAGATCCTGTTCCATGGCTTTCCAATGCGCGCGAACCGTGAAAGTCTCAACTCGGGAACCCGCTCGCGCACCGGAACGCGACGAAGCGGGGCACAGGAGAGGGAACAGGCAGATGACGATCGGACGAATCATTCAGGACCGCGCGATAGTGGCGGTCGACGCCGATATGGCCGTGACCGAGGTCATCGCGCTGCTGGCGCGGCACCGGATCGGCGCGGTGCCGGTGCTGCGGGGCGGGGAGGTCGTCGGCATCTTTTCGGAACGCGATGTCATCCGATCGCTGGCGGACGGCGGTGGCGAGGCGCTCGATACGGTGGTCGGACAACGGATGACGACGCCGGTCGTCACCGTGACCCGCGACCAGTCGGTGCTCGGCGCGCTGGCGCTGATGACCGACCGGCGCATCCGTCACCTGCCGGTGGTGGAGGGTAGTGCGCTGATCGGCTTCGTCTCGATCGGCGACCTCGTCAAATATCGCATCGACGGGATCGAGGCCGAGGCGTCGGCGATGCGCGACTATATCCAGCAGGGGTAGGGGATGGGGCCAGCGCCAGTCTGATCCGGCCACCCCGTTGACGCCGCCTTAATCGTCGGCCGATAGGACCCGGACATGGCCTCGCTCGGCGAACATCTCAACTGGCACTGGAAACAGTGGCGACACCGCCGGCTGGCGCGCGGCATCCTGACGACGCCGCCGGCGGTCGTGCGCGACGACGGAGTCGTGATCTTCTCGATGATCGGCGGGGCGGTGCTGCTGCCCTATCTCGTCGCGGTCAAATCGCTGCTCCATCATCTGGGGCGCGGGCGGGTGGTGATCCTCGACGACGGGACGCTGACGCCGGAGGACAAGGCGGTGCTGGCGGCGCATCTGGGCAACCCCCGGATCGTCGCGATCGACGATGTCGCGACCGATCCCTGCCCGCGCCGCGACGTATGGGAGCGGTTGCTGACCATCCTCGACCTGCGCGTGCGCGACTATGTGATCCAGCTCGATTCGGACACGGTAACGCTGGGGCCGGTGGCGGAGGTCGCGGCGGCGATCGATGCCGGGCGCAGCTTCACCCTGCTCGGCGAAGGCGATGCGCGGTTGATGCCGGTGGCGG
Source organism: Sphingomonas sp. Leaf25 (assembly GCF_001421635.1). Taxonomy (NCBI): domain Bacteria; kingdom Pseudomonadati; phylum Pseudomonadota; class Alphaproteobacteria; order Sphingomonadales; family Sphingomonadaceae; genus Sphingomonas; species Sphingomonas sp. Leaf25. The sequence continues at coordinate 2,327 of NZ_LMKU01000001.1, read as the reverse complement.
CATTCGTCGCGACAAGGCGGCCGGTCGATCCGCGCTCGCCCGCGACCCATGTGCAGGATGCGTCGGAAGCGGTGCTCGGCCGGATCGACGTGCCGGGGCGCGAATCGCTGCGCTATGTGCGCGGCTGCGCCGGTTTCGCCGGTTTCGCGCGGAGTGACGACGGCCGGGGGCTGGCCGAATCGCTGTCGCTGGAAATGGACCGGATCATCGGCGTGTCGCAGTGGCGGCGCTGGGGCAGCGAGCAGGTCGCGGCGAATTTCGTCGTCGCCAACGATCCCGATCCGGTGCTGCTGCCTTATGCGCGTTATTTCAATTTCTGGAACGA
>NZ_LMKU01000001.1:1825-1929 GCF_001421635.1 Sphingomonas sp. Leaf25 | reverse complement strand
TACCGCTTCCACGGCACCGCCTATCTCCGCGCGACCCGCGACGCGATCCGCCAGTTGCACCGCGGGGCCTGATGTCTGATCCAGCGATGCTGGATCAGCGCGGT
>NZ_LMKU01000001.1:1606-1671 GCF_001421635.1 Sphingomonas sp. Leaf25 | reverse complement strand
GCACCGCATCTGCTGCGCGAGCGGATCAACCCCGCCGCCGGATCATCGCGATCGCATCGGCCAGC
>NZ_LMKU01000001.1:0-1561 GCF_001421635.1 Sphingomonas sp. Leaf25 | reverse complement strand
GCCGGCCGGGCGAACAGCAGCAGCATCCCGGCATAGACCCCACCGCCGACGACGACCGACAGTGCCAGCGTGCCGACCGGCGACTGCGGCGCGACGATCGCCTGCGCCAGCACCACCGCACCGGCCATCGCCAGCCCGGCGGCGAACGCCGGTCGCACCGCGCCGAGGAACGTCCCCAACGACAGCCCGATCACCGGCAGCGCTTGGGTCAGCACGATCCCCAGCAGAAGCGGATGGGCGACGATCCACGCCGCCGCCAATCCGGCGATTCCGAAGCGCACGCCGACCAGAAACGCGACTGGCAACAGCACCGCGCCGATCGCCGTCGTCCGCGCGGTGATTCCCGGCCGGCCCATCGCGTCGACCGCCGGCGGGAACAGCGTCTGGAGCGCCATGAACGGCATCGCGATGCCGAGCAGCACGACCAGCGGCGCGGCCTCGCGCCACTGGTCGCCCAGCGCCAGCGTGACGACCGGCTGCGCGCTCACCGCCAGTCCGAGGAAGAACGGCACCGCGACCAGCATCACCAGCCGCACCGACCGCACGAACCCGCTCGCCACCGCCGTTCGGTCATGCTTCATCCGCGCATAGGCGGAGAAGGCGACCTCGTTGAGCGGCGGCACGACCTTGTTGGTGAAGATCTGCGTCAGGAACAGCGCGGTGGTATAGACACCGACGCCGTGTGCATCGAACCAGCGCCCGGCGATCAGCACATCGGCCTGCGACTGGACGAAGCCCAGCATGCTCGCGCCGGCAACGATGCCGCCATAGCGCGCCAGATGCCCCGCGCCGCGAAAGTCGAAGCTCGGCCACATCCACGCCCGCGCCGCGATCGTCAGCCCGACGGCGCGCGTCGCGAACAACACGGCGGGCGCCAGCACCAATGTCCACACGCCCAGCCCGCCAAGCGCCCCGCCGATTGCGGCCAATGCGCCGGCAACCGAGGACAACAGGTTGACCCGTGCCTGAAGGTGGAACTCCATCCGCCGCGCGAGCAACGCATAGGCCAGCGAACTGAACGGCGTGGCGAGATAGAGCAATGTCTGCACGCGCAGCAGCCGCGCCACCATCGGTTCGTGGTAATAGGCGGCGATCCACGGCGCGGCGGCGAACTGGAGCAGCGCTAGCGCGAGGTTCAGCAGCAGCAGCATCCCGAACACCTGCCGCTGTTCGCGCCGCGAAACCTCGCCATGCTGGATCAGCGCGTTTGCCAGGCCATGACCGTTCAGCATGTTGAGCAGCAGCAGCACGACCCCGGTCATCGCCGCCAGCCCATAGTCGGCCGGGGTCAGCATGCGGATGACGACGAAGGTCGATCCCCATGCGATCAACTGCCCGACGATCTGGCTTCCCGAGCGCCACAGCACCGCGTTGCGCACCTGATCGGCCCAGGCGGTGCGGGATTCGGCCGGGGGGATGGTTGATTCGGGCGTGGGTGTCATCGCCGCACCCTAGCGCAAGCGCGGTTGCCGGGGCGTAAACCCCTATGATTCCGCAAAACTGCAACGGAGTGGCCATAAAAGTGAAAAGAGTTGTTGACGGTTTGGCGGGGTGGGCTTAG